>JBCCIJ010000023.1:0-65364 GCA_039028295.1 Bacteroidota bacterium | reverse complement strand
TTGTAACTAAGAACAACTCTCATTGACGGTTTTTTACAATGATTTATGAATCAAGAGTTGTTTATTTGATTTAGTATTAATATTTAATTTAATTTTCATGGTAAAACTAAAGAAGACTGAAGCTCAATCTATCAATGGAGGAGCGAGCCCATGGCTTGAGTAACGAGGAGGTTAGTTCCTTCAATCATGTAAATACAAAGACAACATTATGCTCTTTGTTTAAAAAAGGCCATCATTCATTTGTGTGCCTTTTTTTTTGCCCTATTTCCATTATTTGAATAAAAAGAAATCACAACTATGAAAGACACTACAACTCCTTATAGAGCAACTAAACTTTAAAATTGGTTGATGACCACATAAATGCGCGGAAACTATGAAAAATTATATTGAAGAACATATCCTTTTAAATACATTAAAGCGGCCAGTATTATTAGGACTGCTACTAGTATCAATAATGATGAACCATGGTTGTGCAAAAAACGAATTATACGAAGACGAAGTTCTTGTGAAAAACGCCAGCCTCATTTCAACAGATGGCCCTGCTAAGAATCCTATTGAAAAGACCCAAGTAGATATTATGATCGTTTACACTTCCATAGCGAAGGATTCGGCTGGGGGTACTCAAGCCATGGAGCTACTACTGAATCAAATAGTATCTTGGACAAACCTCGCATACGCTAATAGTGAAATCCCTCTTAATCTTAACCTGGTGCATTCGGCAGAAGTAGACTATATGGGGCAAGGAGGGTTTGTTGATTTAGCTCCGCTCCAAAATCCAAATGACGGAATACTTGATGAAGTTCATCGCATGAGGGACAATCATGCAGCAGATCTCGTTACACTGCTCAAATATCCTCCGGGAGGTGCCGCTAGCTTTCCAGTGGATGCCAGTACCGGATTTTCGGTCATTTCCATGGAGAATCCAACATGGTATTTTGCCCATGAAACGGGGCACAACTTTGGAGGTCGTCATGAACAGGGTTATGATTTCTTTGTAAGTCCTGGCGTTTCCGTACGAACTATTATGATAGGAGGAGGAGCTCTTTTGCCAAATGTGATTCCAAATTATTCCAATCCAGAGGTACTTTATTCAGAATTTAATCAAATTATAGGCGGTCCCCCTATCTGGGGAACTCCCACGGGTACTGAAGATCATAATAATGCTCAAATCATTTCTTCCAATAGAGAGCTCGTTGCCTCTTACAGATAACCATCAAAGACGGTTTCTTACAATTATTTAATTGGTAAAAATTGTTTATTTGATTCAATATTAATCTTAAAAAACTTGATAATGGTAAAACTAGAGAAAAATGAAGCTCAATCCATCAATGGAGGAGCCCATCCGTGGCTCGACTAAATTACCAAGCAGGCATTCTTTGTTTGGGCAAGAGCTATTTATTTGAATAAAAACTAACTTAAAAAAACTTGGTAATGATAAAACTAAAGAAAAATGAAGCCCAATCCATCAATGGAGGAGCGAGCCCGTGGATTGCATAATTAAAAAAGAACACCTACTTTCAATAAAAGGGCTAACATTTATTTGGAGGCCTTTTTTTATGGCCGTTCAAAGTAATGTATCTGTCGGATTTATACAATTATTTAAGCCTTGAGAGTTGTTTATTTGAATTGATTAAATTATTAATAACCTTAAAAATTTGATGATGGTAAAATTAGAGAAAACAGAATCTCAGTCAATCCATGGAGGATCAAACCCATGGTTCGACTAATTTACTTAGGACTTATTTTTTTAATAAAGGGCTAACATTTATTTGGAGGCCTTTTTTTACACTCCCTTTTTACCATCCAGACAGGAAAGGAATAAACCCTGGTGCAGTGAACAAAAAATATAGAAAGAAGAGCAAATTTTTGTTCATCAAACAAACCAGCATGATGGAGTGTGGAACCACTTCCCTAGCCATGATCTTTCGGTTTTATGGCCTATACAATGTCAAAGCGCTATTGGCTCAGTTAGGAAAGGTAAGTACACAAGGTACTAACTTGTATGCCTTGAGTGAGATCGCCACCCAATTTGGATTTGAATCTGATGGTTATAAGCTCGATGGGTTTGATCACTTTGAACAGATCACACTTCCCTGTATTGCACATTATCAAGGCAATCATTTTGTTGTCATTTACAAGCTGAGCAAAACCCATATCTGGATAGCGGATCCTTCCTATGGAAAAGAAAAATTGGGTTTGGAGGATTTCAAAACAAAATGGAATGGTATTATCATGACGATGGAGCCCACCCCAGACGTTTTTCAGAATCCGGACGTAATGGATCTTGTTGAGCGCTATCGCGAGAGGAAGAAAAATTTAAAAAGACACTTTTATTATTCATTGTTAAAACCATTTAAAGCAGTAATTGCAGAAATTCTGGTCGCTAGTTTGCTGCTACAACTATTGGGATTAGCGCTTCCTTTTTTCGCTCAAGGAATTATAGATAAGGTATTGGTATACAATGACCGTAAACTCCTTTTTGCCATTCTCATTGGGCTCATTATAATTTTTTTCTCCCAGGTCATGCTCAATTACACGAGAGATTTGTTACTCGTCAAGCTTAAAGTAAGGCTGGAGTTAGATTTCTTCAGCAAGTTCTTTAACCATTTTATTCATCTCACACAAACGTTCTTTGATATGAATAAACGAGAAGATTTCATCCAACGTTTCCAGGAAAATCTGAAAATTAGAAGACTCATGTCTCCCTCTATATTACAGGCCTTCGTCGATTTACTATTTGTATTTATATATGTTGTTGTACTCTTCTTTTACAATGGAGCCTTAGCTGGTATTGCTTTAATTTTTGTGGTCTTGTTTATTGGTATGATCATTCGATTTACGCCAGTTTTGAATCAAATGGAAACTAAGATATTTTATGAAAATCTGAAAACCATGGGGTCCTTCCTGGATACTTTATTGGGAATACAAACCATCAAACTCCTCGGCATAGAAAAACTCAAAATATGGAGTTGGAAAAATAAGTATAAGAAGGCCCTGAATAAAGTGCAAAGCGCTGAAAAAATGTACATCAAGTTAGGCACTTTGCTAAAAGCTTTCTATTATTTAAGTCACATATTGGTGTACTGGATAGGTGCATATACGGCCATTGAAGGAAAGATAAGTATAGGTCAATATGTAGCATTTATAAGCATATTTACCCTAGCCATGAACAAGTTGAACAACGCCTCTTCTCTTTGGTTCATGATAACCGAATTGTCCGTGACCTTTACCAGGCTTAATGATGTCCTGATTCAGGATCAGGAAGCAAGGGATATTTTAAATGCCCATAAGCAAGTTGAAGCTGAAACGATTGAGTTTAAAAATGTAGATTTTTCCTATGATGCTGAGGTAACTAAGAACGTGATTAGCAACCTAAGCATGAAAATTAAAAGAGGGGCGCACATTGGGATTGTGGGCCGCAATGGATCTGGCAAGTCCACATTGGTAAAGCTGTTAGCCGGTCTGTATGTAGACTACCAAGGACACATCTTGATTGACGGTATATCCCTTAAAGACATCTATCTTCCGGAACTTCGCCAAAAGATATATCTCTTCCCGCAAGAAATATTTTTGTTCGATGCAAGTATTAAGGAGAACATTCAATACGGTAATCTCGAAGCGAACATGGAGCAAATAATTGAGGCGTCTAAACTGGCGGACTGTCACGAGTTTATAAAAGCCAATTATCTAGGTTATAATATGCGTATTGGTGATAACGGGATCAATCTTTCGGGTGGAGAGAAACTTAAAATTGGTTTCGCCCGATTGTTTCTAGCTAATCCTGAAGTAATTATTTTGGATGAAGCCAGTAGTGCACTCGATGTGCAAACAGAAAAGGGAATCATGAACAATTTATATACGCACTTCAAGGACAAAACCATCATAACCATTGCTCACAGAATGAACACGCTCTCAACAGTAGATACCATTTATGTTATGGATCGTGGAACCATAAAGGAGGAAGGTAGTCACGCGAAACTTATGGAAAGAAAGGGGCTCTATCATAAGTATATGCAAACGTATTTAGATATATAAAATGGAAACGGAAAAACAAGCATATGAAGGGTTAAAGCCGCATCAGTATGAAGATATTTTCTTTGAAGAGGACGTACCTTTGGACGACGTTCGGGATGACATAAAACGAACATGGGTTTACTACGGAGGGGCAATTATATTGCTTTTCATTCTACTGGGATCATTCATTAAAATCCCCAGGCAACTTGAATTGGGTTTTGTTATAGAGGATAAATTCAATAGTGAGCAGATTATTACGATCGATGAAAATATTATTATAGATTCTCTTTTTGTAGAAGTAGGCGATAGTGTAGAATATGGCACCCCCATAGCAATTATTTCAGGGCTTCGATTGAATCAACTCCTGGCCGATTATAAAGCTTTAATGGTTAATTTGGATATGCGGGGTTCTCAAGACTCTCTAGTCCTTCTGGCTCGAAAGGAGCAACGGTATAGAGTAAACAAGGAGCTGGACAATAAGGTTAGCGCCTTAAATTTCAATATTGAGCAACTTGAAACGACAAAAGTTCATAAAATAAATGAACTGGAAAATAACTTTAAATTATTGAGCACAGATTACGAACGTAATAAAGTACTCTATGAAAAAGGGGTCATCTCCCTATTCGATTTTGAAAAAAGTGAACGTGACTACAATACCGGCCTCAACCAATACCTTACAAACAAAAGCGAATATGAAAAGGAAATAGCCAATCTGGCGTTTGCCAGAACCAATTTGAACGAACAAAAAAAACGGTCAACAAGTCTTACTTCAGAATTGGAATTAACCTTTGCAAACCAGAGTCAGTCTCTTAAAAATCAAGCAAACTATTTACTGGATCTCATTAAAAAACATTACGGCGCCTTCGATATTCTCGGAAACAGCATCGTGCTTAAAGCCGAAAAAAAAGGAGTGATCTCTTATAAAGGGCCCACTGGTAAAACAACCCCTAGAAACAGTCCATTGCTCAAGATATATAGTGGCCCAAGATATTATAAAGCAGTGGCCTCCATACCGGCATCACTAATTGGAAGGGTTAGAGATAGTGTTGAGGTTAAGTTAAAACTAACTCCTTATCCACATTACGATTGGGGGTTTCTCACTGGAGAAGTAAGAAACCTAAGCCTAACGCCAAATCCAGATGGTGAACTTCCATTTGAGGTTGAGATCGAGGACTATGGAAAGCTTCACTCCTATGTTCAAAAAGGGATGACGGGGAAACTGTCAATGATATTAGAGGAAAGGAGTTTTCTCTCTTACTTATTCAGTAAAATTAAAAAGGAATACTTTGAGGCTTCAAACTAAAAACTTTCCAACCGACATTTTCTTACCCACTTTGGAGATTGATCCAACAGGTTTAACGGTTTACAGAAAACTGATATTCTTTTTTCTTAAAAAGTTATTGGACAGGCTGTTTTCAGTAAACTTGTACTTTGTGGGGTAGTCTCCGGCAAATTCCTTGAAGTTCTTTATGAAATGTGATTGGTCATAAAACCCCGTTTGAAAAAGAACATCTGCCCAATCGTTTTGTCCTTTTTCTATCAATTCAAAAACAGTTGAGAATCGAATGATCCTAAGGTATAGTTTTGGTGTTAATCCAACATATTTATTAAAATAGCGCTCCAAACTCCTTTCGCTCCAACCAACTTCATTCCGGACTTGTTTTAAACTTATGTTGCCTTTATTTTCGAGAATTAGCTTTATGGATGCTCTCCCACTGGATGTATTCAGCTTTCTGTTAGAAGTAAATTTGGAGAACCAGTTTTCCATTTCATTCACTTGCTGATCAAACGACAACTCCTGAATGGCAATGCTTATAACCGGTTCAAGTACTTCCCTCAGTTCAGGTGGTATTTCCACTCGTTTATGGGCAAATTTCGACATATCGAGGTTGAATAGTTCGGTTAGCGCCCAAGGTTGAAACTTAATCCCGAACATTTTGGATTTACCGATGTTTTCAATGAAATATGGTTTTCTTATTTGACCGGCAAGAAGGTATAAATCACTGGGCACCCAAGATCCACCAAAATTGGACCTAAATAGATCTCCTGAATGAAAAATTAATTCCGAATAGCCATCGGGAATGATCTTTTCGCGGCTAATGGTTGTCTGGATAGTTCTATCAATGGTCCAAAAGTTCTTTATATAATGAGATAATCGTAAGCTAGCATCTCGATATCGGTAAATTTTTTCCATTTTCTGAATTTTATTTAGTCGTATCGAGCATCTTCCAGCGCTGTAAATCAATAGACAAATAGGGGTTTATAGCTAAAAATATACGCCGCTATTAGACCCGAGTCCAACGGGAAAAGATGAAAGTTTTGTGAAAAATTTACCATTAGATAAATATGAGTCGTTATTGCATTAGAAACTCCAGAACAGCCTTTAGCACTTATCTTATAGAAATATGTTACTTGGATAATGACAACTTTCACAATATTACGGTGGGTTGAATTTTGACACTCTTGCTTATTTATTCGTGCCTTATGCTACTTTTGAATTCTTTAAGCATTGTGGAAGCCATTTTCGACAGGTTTATCCAAAGCAATTTGACGCATTTAATGTGATACTTGTAATCGAAGGAGGTATGAGCTTTTAATTATATTTGTGAAAAATGGCGTAGTATATCATTGGGAAACCAGATGTACATGCCTCAAGGATTAGGAGCTATAACGTATTTCGAAAAATAGGGATAAATACAATGATCAATATTCGCTTAATTTATTTATGCTGCTTCTTTTTTGCCCTTCTCATTGGATGTTCTAAAAAAGGTGCGACCAACACCAAGTCAAATTCTTTTACCTATTTAAACGGAAGTAAAAACATTCTGGATTACAGAGTTACTCCAAAAACGCCTACAGACAAATCGGGTTTAATGTTCTCGGATCAGGGCGCTTGGTTCGCCTATAGCCTTCCAGATTCCACTTCGAACATTTCGGGTTTCTCTGGCCCATTTTTAATGACCGAACAAAACGGAATTTGGAGCAGTAAATCTCTTGTAAATTTAACGTTACGGGGGGAAAACAATACTAAGCTTATTGATTGGCAAACCTCAATGCTATCACAACATGGTTTTTCCAGTCATCTTGAACAGATCTATGAAAACGAAAATCTTCGTGTAAAACAAGAAGTTTTTTATCTGTCCGGACACACAACCCTGCAAAAAATGTCTGTTACAAACGTGTCTTCGCGGGACATTACATTACATCCTTCGGTAAGTGGTGAGTTGTTTAATATAGGTATTACTAACACCGCCCAAGATGAAACGATTCTATTTTCTTCTGAAAAATCCACCGCCAAGGGGTATATAAAATTTCCAGAGGAATCAGTTACTATACAAACGGCAACTGGTTATTACAAAGCTAATTTTGAAACTATTTTCCTAAAAGCCAATGCGTCTAAAGAATATATAGTCTCTCAAACTTTTATTTTCCCAGAATATTCTTGGGAAGAAGAGCAAAAATTAATTGAAAACTCAATTTTCGATTCAATTTTACATGTCAGAAAAAATGAAAAAGACGTTCAATTAACCGCATTAATAAACCATCGAAAGCCTCAATTTCAGGAAGAGAAATATGCTGAAGCCCTAATAAAAGCCCATTTAACGCTTCAAAACAACTGGCGCATTCCAGCTGGTGAAATTAAACATGAAGGCTTATTTCCTAGCTATCATTACAAGTGGTTTAATGGTTTCTGGTCCTGGGACTCCTGGAAACATGCCGTTGGGTTATCTCATTACAACACCAATCTGGCTAAAGAACAGATGAAGTTAATGTTCGATTTCCAAAAGGAAGATGGTTTTATTGTAGATTGTGTGTTTCGGGATACTTTAATTGAAAATCACAACTATCGAGATACCAAACCTCCATTATCGGCTTGGGCAGTGGTCAAAATTTATGAAAAAGATCAGGACATTGAATTCATCCAAGAATTCTATCCCAAATTAAAAAAGTACCATCAATGGTGGTACAACTATCGGGATTATGACAAAGATGGTCTTTGTGAGTATGGTTCGACCGACGGAACACTTATAGCTGCGAAATGGGAAAGTGGTATGGACAACGCGATCCGTTTTGACAATTCCAAAATTTTAAAAAGTGCTGAAGGAGCCTATTCCTTGGATCAAGAAAGTGTCGATCTGAATGCCTACCTCTATGCCGAAAAACTATACTTAATAACGTTAGCGGAAAAATTACAAATTGAGGCCGATGTTACCACTTTTACAAAAGAAGCACAGGAACTGAAGGCCAAAATTCAAAAGCAATTCTATGACGAAAAAGATGGCTGGTTTTACGACACTAATCTGAAAGGAACATCTTTTATAAAAGGCGAGGGCAGTGAAGGTTGGACCGCACTTTGGGCTAATGCGGCGAGCCAGGAACAAGCAGAAGCTGTAAAAAACAAAATGATGAATCCAGCTAAATTTTTCACCAAAGTTCCCTTTCAAACGATGAGTGCGGATCATCCAAAATTTGACCCTCTCAAGGGATATTGGAGAGGGCCAAATTGGTTGGATCAATCGTATTTTGGAGTTAAAAGCTTACGTAATTACGGATTCCATTCTGAAGCCGATAAAGCAACAACCCAAATTTTAGAAGGCGCTGAAGGTTTATTAGGTAAAGGAAAGGCCATTAGAGAAAACTATCATCCACTTACAGGAAAAGGGCTACACGCTCAAAATTTTAGCTGGAGTGCAGCCCATCTCATCATGTTACTATCTGAATAAAACCATATGATTAATTCCCTTTTATCATATGGTCTTAATTTGTTCGACCCCTTAGAAATCGACAAACTCCTTCATAATAGTAGCAGCCACCACGCCAAATACCTCATCTTGTTGTTTCCCAGCCTGGTGCCCATTAACACGCCACTTATAAGTGGTTACTATGATGGTTTCATAGTTAGGTAATACTAAAATAGTCTGCCCTCCATAGCCCTGAGCAGCATATCCTTCGGCTTTGGTCTCATTGCTAATCCAAAAACAATAGCCATAGCCGCTGGTATCTCCGAAAAACTCATCAGGTGGCTGCTGAATGCTCGTCGCGTCCTTCATATAGGATTTCGAAACAATTTGTTCTCCTTTGTAATTTCCCTGGTGGAGAAATAATTCTCCCAAACGAATCATATCTCTAGGCCTTAGTTCAAGGCCCGAGCCACCTGTAAAATATCCTCCGGAAAGTCGTTTCCATCGTATGTCCTTAATTCCCAAAGGTTCAAATAAATACTTTTGGGCAAATTCTAATGTACTCATCCCGGAAGCCCTGGTCAAAATAATAGATAATAGGTGGGTTCCACCCGTACTGTAGTTCCATTTAGTGCCAGGTTCGTAGGCAATAGGTTTTTTCAACATATAATCTAACTGGCTCTTAGCGGCTTTCATTTCATCATTATCGTTATACCCAATGCCTTCGTCCCATTCAATACCACTGGTCATAGTTAAAAGGTGTTTTATGGTAATCTTACTATGTCCATTGGTAGCCTCATCAATATATTTCGCAATTGATTCATCAAGCCCGCCAATAAATTGCTTATCAATGGCTATTCCAATTAGAGTAGCCATGACACTTTTAGTGACGGAGCGCATATGCTCTAAACTATCCTTAGGGAAGGACTCAAAGTATTCTTCCACAATGCGATTTCCCTTTCGAACTACTAACAGGCTTCGAATATTTTCTGATTTACTCGCAACTTGAATGGCCGCTTTTAGATCGACAGCCGAAGTTTGAATGGTGTCGCGAGCATAAACGGATTCTTGCGTTTTGTGCTGTCCACATCCATGCAGACCATACACCATCGACAAAATTAATAGGCAAATTCTCATTTCATTCCATTCATGTTAAAGGAACCACCTAGCATATGTATCATATGAGGAATGTGCGTAAATCGAGCTCTGGCCTCCAGTTCGTATTCCGCTTTATAATGATCTAAGGCCTTGTCATGATGTCCTCCAATAACGTAGGCATCGCCCATTCGTAACAATGAAGGAAGATGTCCTGGCTTCATTTTCAGCGCCATATCATAAAACTCGAGTGCTTCATCGGCCCTGTTATCCACCATTAATATCCAGGCCAAATTAGAGAGGATAGAGGGCCAGTTTCCTTGAGAATAAAACTCATCCTTTACTAATGCTTCCATCTTCTTTTTTCCGCTTTTCAACCCATTTTGCTTAATGTCCTTATAGAGAATTCCTACCGGATGTTGCTTGCCGGGTGCTATTTCTTTTATATAAGTGGCCTCCAAATAATCCAGGGTGTAGTTGGAACATAGGAAATGAAACTCAATGGCAATTTCGTCGCCGAGCATTTGCTCATAGGTGGAGCCCAAACCTAATTTAAAGTCTTTTCTATTTATAACAAGTTCTCCTTTCATCATCATCAAATCTCTTCCCCCCATTCCTTTACGAATCACGGTCGGTTTTTCAACATGTACAATAGCCTGTTTATTGACATCTTTTATGTTAAGAGTTCCTACAATATCAAACCCACCGCTGGTAAGCGTTGTCTCCATTCCCTGAAACCAGATTCCTGGAAAATTATCTGAATCAAGAAAGGAAGCGCCTGCTAATTCCTTATCTCGTTTGTCGTGAGCCGTAGAAATACTTGCAGCCCCAAATCGAATGGTTGCCGATGTCTTTTCGATCTCGTTGGGGTCGTAGAAAATAGTCGCCTGGTAGGCCTTGATCGATCCCCTAATTATTGGAAATCCAGAATAGCTCGCCTCAAAGGTAACATAGGATCCATCCTTATTTATTTGAAAGCGATCACCCATGTCAATTTTCGACTCTTGAGCATGCAACGAAGTGAATAATAAGCATATAAAAAAAGATAATATGGTAGTCCCGACCGAACTAATTTTGACTGATGTAGAATTTTTCATTTTGTTTGATTTAATCATTAAACTTATTTGATTATACCAAGCAAGTGCATCGAGCATTCAATAGCTACATTTTTTTATGAAAGTTTTCTGAAGATTCTATTTTAACATTAGATCAACCCCTAATGTCCTAATTGCAATTATTTGCTTTCCAGCAGCATTATGTCTGCATCTATATGATCAACCTGAGCATAGAGGAGTAGTTTATTCTCTTCAGAATAACTCAAACTGATCCCCAATGGCGATATTTTTTTAGGTTGAATCAAGGTGGTAATTTCGTCCGTAGAAAAATCCTTGAAATCGATAGTGCGATTGGCTGGATTGAAGAAATAAATCCCCTTTTCTGACACTGAGAACGCGCCGTACTTTTTTGGGTCGAATAATTCAATTTCCAAAGATTCGGTCCCATCCTTCTGATTGAATCTCCAAAGACCAATTTGATCCTTTTTCACGAAGAATATCTTCGAATCGTCTTTTGGATTTAATTGAGGTGCATAGCCGCCATCCGTGGTTATTTGTTCCTGTTGACCTCCGGAAATCGTCATCTTCCAAAGCTCCCAATTACCCGAACTGTTTGAACTGTAATAAATATATTGACCATCATCACTGAACATTGGAGTATGATTTTCACTCTCAGATTTAGTGAGGTTTTCGGGAATTCCACCCTGACTGTTAACGGTATATATGTTCGATTGACCTTCATGATAGCCTTGAAAAACCAATGTCTTCCCATCCGGAGACCAACGAGGGATATTCAAAAATTGCCCCTTGAAATCAGTGACGACAAAAGCATCGTCTCCGGCTACATCGCTACTCCAAAGCTGGAAAGAATCTGAATGGTTGGTTGTGAAAGCCACTCTGCTTCCACTTGGAGAAAAACTAGGATTAAGATCAAGCTCATTGGTTGCGCGCCACGATTTGGCCTCCTTTGTTAGGGCAGAAAATGACCATATATTTACATTGTCCTGAAGTTTCGCATAGATCATTTGACCATTATCCGCAATTCTGGGCATAACCATTTGGTAATCGGCTACAGGCAATAAGGTACTTACCTGATCTTCCAAATTTACCTTCCAAAGTTTATAAATACCCGTTTTGTCGGTACCATAAACCAATGACTTCCCATCGGTGGACCAATCAAAACCATTTATCGAAACATGTTCCGTCGTAATCTGAGTTTCTTCCCCTGTTTCAATATCAACAACATAGAGATACATACTTACAGGGTTCTTCTCACGAATAAAACCCAATTTAGTGCCATCTGGCGAATAGGTGGGATGAATATCCCCGTTATAACCCTCTGGGGGATTTGAAATGGTTCTTTTCTCACCAAACTCAAGGTTCGTTAGTTCAATCTGAAGCGGTTTCCCCCGGTCTGATCTATTATTATAAGCAATTTGATCATTCTTCGGAGATACATCGAAATTTCCATGACAGTACTTCCCCGGTGTTAAAACGCGCGATTCATTTCCACCCGTCATGGGGACCTTGAAAATATTGGAAGTCCCATCTTCGTAACGCATATAATAAACATAAGCATCGTCTGAAGACCACACAGGTTTCATATCTACCGCAGGATTATCGGTTAGAGGAACCAGCACTTCCGTTCCAATTCTTTTGACATAAATCTCCCAATTTCGACTATCATTTGGGCGCGACGAAAAAGCAGCAAATTGACCATCATGGGAAATGGCAGGGTAATATTCGGTGAAATCGTTGTTTGCAATCGCGACGGGATGAAGGACCTTAATTTTTTCCGCGGGAGCTAGCACTCCCCATTTAGAAAATGCCGCAAATAATAGAACGAATACTATGGAAATAGCAATGACATAAGATCTATTATATCTTCCATCCAGCAACTTTTGTTTGCCATCTTTATCTGGCAACTCAACCTTAGCAATTAACCTATATCCAGTTTTACTAATAGTTTCAATATAGGTTGGATTTTGCGGATGATCTCCTAGGGCTTTGCGCAACGAAGAAATAGCGCGGGTTAAAACGTTCTCCCCAACGATCACACCATTCCATACTACGTTCAATAAAGCATCTTTGGTGACCAATTCCCCTTGATTATCCTTTAAGCACAAAAGCAGCTTCATTAATTGAGGTTCCAATTGGGTGTGTTTACCACCCCGAACAGGAGAAATCCTATTCAATTTTGGTTCAACCTTCCAATTACCTAGTATAAAGTGGTTGGGTTCCATAGAAGTAACAAGTAATTACTGATTCGATGTAACATCCATTATTACTAAGACGTACACATGGCAAATTAGTTACACTTATTCATCGGTAAATTCAATTGAGAAGTTCAGGAAAACTTAGGGACATTAACCTGTCTAGTTAAGGAAAGGGTGATAAGGCACAGGCAAGGAAGGTCATAATATTCTCACACTATTTTGAATTCAATTTATTCTGAATTAAATTACTGTTGTTTATAACCCCGAGTTCTGTAAGTAACTATTTTACCTTGGAAATCGATAAATCCAATGCTATGAAAACAATTTATCTTTCAATTTGTGCCGCTTTATTTTTCTTCGGAAACATGAGCGCCCAATGGATCGACCTCGCCGAAGAAACCGATACAAGAATTACCATCACCAACGTAAACGACAATAGCGATCCAAATGCAGTAGACGACATGGAAAAAGACCTGGCTATTGGAGATTTTGATCAGGACGGTTTTATAGACCTGGTAGTGGTCAGAAAGGCTCCCTTTTCTACCATCGGAGCAAAAACCGATCTTCTATTAATGAACCGAAATGGAGTATTGGAAGACCAAACAGATCTATATGCTCCAGATTTTCTATCAGATCCAAAAGATTCCAGAGATGTGATTCCCGTAGATGTAAACAATGACACCTGGCTGGATCTTTTTATTGTTAATACGTTTTCAGATCAACCCAAACTATTTATCAATCAAGGTAATGACACCAACGGGGATTGGTTAGGTTTTGAAGATGAATCAAATACAAGATTGCCTGTACTCACTTTGGGCATTATTCAATTTTGTGCAGGTTGGGGAGGGGACGTTACCGGAAATGGGGCTGCAGATCTATATATGGTTAACTACGATTCTTCAGGATTGGCATTGGATGTTCTGTTTATTAATGACGGCAATGGAAATTTTACTGATGAAACCGAAACTCGGATGGGGGAACTAAGAAACTCAAGCTTTGGTACCGGAGTCGAAATTCATGACATAGACAATGATGGCGACCTCGATATCATCAAAAACCTAGGGTTGAATAACATCCCTCCTTTTAACGATAAAGGAACGATCGCATTATTTAATAATGGCGATGGAACTTTCACCAATTGGTATAAACTCCCAGGTGCAGCTACCTATATGTTTACAGCCGGAGACCTTGACAATGATGGCATGCTCGAATTTTACGAGGTAGACGACTTTGCCGATTATGTTAATTCTATTACCGGCTTTGTGGTAGATGAAAGTCTCACCATATCTCAATACTTATTACCCACAGACCGAACCGATAACTGGGGAGGGAATGTGAAAATGATCGACTTGGATAATGACGGAGATCTTGATGCAGCACTATCGAGCGTGGATACCGATGAACCCCCCTGTCTTACAGGTGAAGACCGACGTTTTATGATATTCGAAAATGAAGGTATTCACAGCGGAGATCTCATTCATCCCTACGGAAGCACGATCAACGATTGGAATGTTTCAACCTACGATCACGATTTTATCGACATCAACAATGACGGTTATTTGGACATCATTCTTGGAACTTGCGATGGCTATCAAATATTTATGCATCAGCCCGTTTTGTCGGTGCAAGATCAAAATAAAGCTATTTCCATTGCAGTGACCCCAAACCCTAATAATGGACAAATGCGTATTCATCTTGGTAATTTACAAAGCGACTCTCTCAAATTAAACCTATTCACGGTTAATGGACGTCTCATCCATTCAACTTCTGGAGAACCAACACTATTAAGCAGCGTATATGACATTGAGCTAGACCTGAGCGGAACATTGAAATCTGGGATCTATTTTTTAAAAATTACCACAGACACAGGTACCATCACAGAAAAGGTTGTAGTTAAGTAATTACGTGGTTATAACCATTTTATCTTCTGAAAATCATAAATGGTTTGATAAGAACATTTTAAGGGCGTTTATTCAAATGTTCCAAATTAACATGGTCTGCATATTCGGAAAACCGCTGTAACAAAAGTTTCAATTTCGGATTGATGAAAGTCTCACAAAACGGTTTCTTCGGATTTGAATAATAGTAATTTTGAAGAGCTTCCCTCGAAGCCTTGAAATTGGTGAAAGGTAGTATTTGAGTGATCAACTGATGGTCAAATTGAGGGTTCAATTGTTCCAAAATGCAGGACAAGGATTCCTTCACTCCATGGTCAAAATAATAGATAGCTGAACGGTATTTTTCCCGCATGCTGTGCTGGGAGGTGCTTTTGTGAGTGTACAAATGAATTTCCACCAGGACGGCCAGAGCAATCTCCTCAGGACGGTAATGCACAATAACCGCTTCGGAAAAAGTAGCGGCTTCTCCTTCAGAGGCAATCCAACCTTGCTCCACCTGTTCAACCCCGATTAAAGATTGAAAAACCGCTTCGGTACACCAGTGGCACCCACCACCAAAACCAATTTTCTGAATCCTCCCCACCCGTTATAAATTATGGTTGTTCTCAAACTGCAATTTTCGAATGGCAACCGCTCTAAAAGCATAAATAATCAACAATACGATAGCCATAAAAGTAAAAATAGTCCCCAAATACAGGGTCAAACTAGGAAGATCGAAAAATGAATTTCCGTCTAACAATGCCCCTAAAATTCCAGATAATACATAGGCTCCCGTAGCAAGGTAGAGCAATACACTCGCTCTGGTCAACAGCCCTAATTGTTTCAACTTCTTATCCGAGACCAAATGCTGAAAAGGAGAACATTTATTTTCCAACAAACCAGATATCTCGCTACTCAAAGCCATCATTTGACTGGTGGTTGATAAAATAAGCATCCCTAAACCAGGTAAAATTGTAATGGGTAAATACCACTCTTGCATAATTGTATGAATTAGATGAAATCTATGAACTACAGGACAACATAGAGCAGCCTACTTTATGACGTGCCCAATCGGGTCGTTTTACGTACCATTTCTCCAGCTCTTTTTGTTCACTATAGGGCTGTTTTAGCAACTGAAATAATTCATCAATAACAGAATAATCTCCTTTATCTGCCGCGTCAATGGCAAGTTGAGCCATATAATTCCGAAGTACGTATTTGGGGTTGATCGCATTCATTTTTTCTCTTCTTTCAGCATCAGACAGTGCCTCTTTCTCCAAACGCTCACTATAGCGTGCAAACCATTCCCTCCATTGCTGGGCAATACTATCGCTCACCTCATTGGGAACATAAAATGCATCTTTAACGACTTCCAGACCTTTTGAGGCATCCCCTTTTCTGAAATCGCTCAAACTTCGAAAGAATAACGTCATATCGGTCTCTGTCAACTGCAAAATGGTTTCCAAGTCCTTTACAAGCAAAGGATCATTTTCGCCTTCGGAAAAAAGCCCGATTTTAGAGCGCATCATCTGCAAATATTGAACCGTATAATCTGTTCTATAATTACTCAAAACCGTTTCAAAACCCTCGGCTTCTTCAACTAAAGGGTACAAGGCATTCGCCAATTGATATAAATTCCATAACACTATCTCTGGCTGACTCCCATAACGATAGCGCTTATTTTGGGCATCGGTGGTATTGGGCGTCCATCCTGGATCATAGCCCTCTAACCACCCGTAAGGCCCGTAATCAATGGTTAATCCTAAAATGGACATATTATCCGTGTTCATTACACCATGTACAAAACCTACACGTTGCCAGTGGATGACCATATTCAAACTAAGGTCAGCAACTTCCTTAAAAAAAGCAACGTACGCCTCTTTCGAAGGTTCCCCTAAATGCGGGAACAGCTTTGAAATGCTATAATCTACTAGCCTTTTCAGCGTTTCCGTATCCTGTCGAGCTGCAAAAATCTCGTAATTTCCAAATCGCAAAAATGAGGGGGCCACGCGAGAGACAATGGCTCCTTTTTCATAAGCCGCATTGCCATTATATAAAACATCCCTTAGCACCTTCTCACCTGAAAGAGCTAAAGAAAGCGCACGCGTTGTTGGCACACCCAAATGATACATGGCTTCACTGCATAGATACTCCCTAATGGACGAACGTAATACGGCCAAACCATCGGCAGTACGGGAATAGGGCGTTTCACCAGCCCCTTTTAATTGTATGATCCACCGCAAATCGTTATGTTCCACTTCGGTCAAATTAATGGCACGACCATCTCCCAATTGTCCGGCCCAATTACCAAATTGATGACCTCCGTAGCACATCGCATAGGGCTTTGTGCCGGGTAAAAGGCTGTTTCCCGTAAAGGTATTTTTGAATGCTTCGGAAGTAATGTCCTCTTCTGAAATACCCAACGCGTCGCTCATTTCCGATGAAACATGCACTATTTTAGCTGCAGGAACCAATTTGGGTTCGACGAAAGAATAACAGGCTCTATGCACCTGACGTCGGGTATTCTCCCGAATCGGATCCGCAGGTAATTCCGCAGTGAATGTATCTTTGATATTCAGTTTCATAATGACCGTCTAGTCGATAATTTGTTTCCAATGTTCGCTTCGTCTTGCTACTGCTTTTATATAACTGCAAACTGCCACGGCTTTATAACCATCCTCGGTTAATTTTTTAAAGGTCTTTTCAACCAAAACCTTCCCAATACCCCTTCCTCTCAAAGCGTAAGGTACTTCAGAATGAATCAAATATAGCACATCATTTTTTACCTGGTATTCCACCCTTGCGTGCTCTCCATTAATATCCATCACAAATTGTTGTTGAGCTTCATCATGCACAAGTTCCAATTGTTGAGGAATTAATTTATTGATCCATTTATCCAGTTCCTCCTGAGTAGGGTTTCGAAGTTTTTTTGCTCCAATGGTAATGGTAGGAAAGTTTAGTTTTCCATTTTCATAAAGACCACGCAGTTCGACCGCGTGATCTTCATTTATTTCAACATCCAAAAACTCGAAGGGAAGGTTTCGCTTCGCCAAAAGCAATTGGTAGTATCTTGTTTTATGACAGCCATCTGCGCCATACAACTTTATTTTTGGGATTCCCTCCAGCATTATTTTAACTCCTTTAAAAATTGAATGGCACCGTCTACGTTTAGATGGAAATCGGCAAATACTACGGCATCGTGTTTATCTATTAATATAAACCAGGGCGTCCCTCCTGTTTGATAATTGGTCATGATATTGGAACGTGATTTCCCATCATTGCCGGCGTCATGCCCAAACGGAATTTTTAAATCGTAATGTTTTTGGGTTTCTAACATCTTCTCATAGGTGTTTTCTTCATGGCCTTCAAAGACGGTCTGAATAGCTAAAAAAGCAACCTTTTCATTTCCTTCTAAGGCGCCCACCATTTTTTTAAGATCGGGTAAGCCCTTACTATGACAGCCCGGGCACCAACTTTGAAAGCAATAGATCACTTTGAACTTTCCCTTATAATCGGATAATCGTATCGGTTCAGTTACATTTCCGTTGGCGTCAATCCAGTCTTTTACTTCAAACTCCTTGGCTCTTATAATTTCATTTTCCATGTTATCCCTTCTATCCATTATGTTCGTTCCCTTTCAATTTATCGGCATGCATAGCCCGTAGCTTTGTTAATTTAGGGTCAATAACTACCCGACAATATCCTTGCAATCGATTGTTCTTATAATACTCCTGGTGGTGCTCTTCCGCTTCATAAAATTCTTCTGCCGGGCTTATTTCGGTGACAATCGGGTCATTGAAATAGGGTGCCATTTGTTTTACCACTTCATTAACTATTGCTCTTTGATCTTCATTGTGATAATAGATCACCGAGCGATATTGAGTACCTGCATCAGCGCCTTGTCTGTTAAGTGTTGTAGGGTCGTGACTGGTCATAAATATAACCAACAGATCTTCGTAGCTTATTTTTTCAGGATCAAAGGATACCTGTACCACTTCCGCACAGCCTGTAAGGCCGGAGCATACTTCTCGGTAAGTGGGTCGGCCGGGAACATCGCCTCCTGTATAGCCCGAAATCACTTTCTCTACACCTTTCACTTCATTAAAGACCGCCTCTATACACCAAAAACATCCTCCGCCCACAGTCATTATTTCTTTTCTTACTTCCATTACTTTTCCTTTCTTTTAAACTATTGGGTTTCTATTTTCATAGATTCTGAATTTATACAATAGCGCAATCCGCTAGGCTCCGGACCATCTGGAAAGACATGTCCCAAATGTCCGTCGCAAGTATTGCACATAACCTCTACTCGAACCATCCCAAATTGGGTGTCCTTTTCATATTTGATCGCGTTCTCTTTAATGGGCTGGGTAAAACTAGGCCATCCCGTACCGGAATTGAACTTAATAGTCGAATCGAACAAGGGGGTATTACAACAAATACAGTGGTATTTGCCTGCTTCATAAATACTGCATAAAGCCCCGGAATGAGGTCTCTCCGTACCCTTTCTTCTAGTAATTCTGAATTGTTCAGGAGTGAGAATGGCTTGCCATTGGGCCTCCGTCTTTTCCACTCGGCGATCAGGCCGTGGGTTGCCCTGTACTGAGAAATTGATAACGTCTTTCCATGTTAGCATTTTGTTTTCCTTTCTTTTAATTGTTTTCAATGACGCAAAAATAGGAAGGATAGTCACATTGTTAGTTGAACATTCTTCCTTGTAGTTTGCATATTTTTCTTTATTCTGAATAAACCATCCATGGCCCAATATTCAATTAGCATAATAAATTTGTATCATAACGCCCATATACCAATAAGGCAAAATTGTACATTTTTCCTCACATCTTATTTTTTCGACGATAGGCTATTGGAGAAAGTCCTGTGTGTTTTTTAAAAAATTTAGAGAAATGAGAGGGTTCTAGAAACCCTAAGGTATCGGAAATCTCATTCATATTTTGGTCGGAAAATCGCAGTAGCCGCTGGCCCTCCAAACAAATACGTTCTCCAATCACCTTTAGGGGAGATTTCGAGTAATATTTCAAAAATAAGTTGGATAATGACTTGGCCGAAATATGCAGCATTTCGGCATAATCGCTTACCTTATGTTTCTCTCTAAAATGAGCCTCAACCAGTAAATTAAATTTTCTGATCATATCCAACTTGGATTGAGGCATGTCTGCCTCGGGCAATGTTTTTCTCGCAATTCGAACCGAAGTGATGATCAAACGTTTTAAAAGCACCAACAGCATTTCGCCTTGAATGTTATCGGTATTTTTAAATTCCTCTACAAAGAAGCTATGAAGTAGTGCAAAACTTTTTTGTTCTTTCTCATTCAGATCGATGATGATAGGGAGTGAGGATCCTAAAAATAAAAATCCGTTGCAGGACACCTCACTGTCATGATCCCGAATGCAATAAAACTCCCGATTAAAAAGGTAAACTACAGCCCCTTCAATATTTTCATTGAGCATAATTTCGTTGAGCGGTGTACAAAAAAAGACACTATTCTTTTCGATGTGGATACGATAATGGTCAATTCCGAAGGAAATATCGCCATCTTTTGCCCAGATGATCTTGAAAAAGTCTTTGCCGCTAAGAAGTCCCTGCTCCTTTGCGATTTCAAGAGTGGTCAACAGTAAGTCACTTTTCTCTAAAGAATTGGAGTATTGGTAATTCATGGTATCATCGAGCATTTTGCCGGTCACAATTTGAGTGCCCCTAAGGCTTAAGCTCTTAAAGTTACAACAAAATAGACTCCCCAAAAACCCTAATTATAGTACCATCTTCAAACAACGATAAGGTTTAGAGGATTTTACCTATGAAAAAAAAGGGGTTTCATTAGAATAAAAGCAGTGTTTCCCCAGGTATAAACGCATCTTATTTTAATAGTTTTAAAACACTCTTTTACTTTAATAGTAGAAGGAAGTATGAAGTATTATGAGAGCATTCGCAAAAAGCAGCTACAGTACTCCAGGTACATCACCAGCCCATCTTTTCTTCCAAAAAAAAGCAGAAGAAAACCAATGGTTGTTATCAAAAAATGAGAGCGCCTCATTCTTTCCTTCAACTACAATTCAACCTAAATTAAAAGAAGATCAACCCAAAAGCAAACATGACAGTAAGGCCAAAGCACTGGCCAACAGCATGGTCGAAAAAGCCAAGGAGAAAGAAGAGGCTACTTCAGAAAAAACCGAATGTCCTCAATGCCAACAGGAAGAGCAGATAAGCAAAAAAGAAATCCAACAAGATGGGACAGCTATTATGCGGAAACCCGCCATTCAAAGTAACGGTGCCATCCCTAAAGAAAATGAAGATAAAAATAATCTAGAGCTCGAAAGTCAACTAAAAAGTACAAAGGGGAAGGGACAGCCGTTAGAAAAAAACACTAAAGCTGAAATGGAATCAGGTTTTGGTGCAAGTTTTGAGAATGTACGCGTTCATAATGATGCCACGGCAGTGCAAATGAATGAACAATTGGGAGCAAGGGCGTTTGCCAATGGATCTGATATTTACTTTAATAAGAACGAATACAATACTTCGTCCCAGAGTGGAAAAAAACTCATCGCACATGAGCTTACCCATACCATTCAACAAAGTCCAGAGGTAAACCAAGAGGTTGCCGATACCCGGGAGATCAGAACCAGTGCTACAGAGAACTCTATTCAAAGGATCCCTCAAGCCGCAGCACTTCCGGCATTGGCACCCATAGTTATTCCCTTGGGGCCCATTCTATTAATTTTAGCCATCATCGCTCTAATTGCGGTAGCGGCATTCATTGCCTATAGAATATTAATGGCCGCTATCGCCGATCTCGTTGACGCGGTAGAAACTGTGAGCGAAGCGATCGAAAATCACATTGAAAATCATCCTCGTAACGGAATGAGATGCTCTACAGAACTAATAGCGTTCAGAGCTGCTAAAGATGCCGTCCTGGAAGCCTTAGGAAGTCCGGCTAGTCATGGTGTTATCATAATAATTAGAAGATTGGATGCCTTTAAGGATGCGGCAAACGCTCTGGCGTCCTGTCTGGGAATACCCCCCTTCTTTTAATAAAAAATATCTAACATCTGACGCATTATTCCTCCCCGTCACCGCTTGTATATAGTTGCACAAAATCCGAAAGTCTGATGATGAATTACGGTTAAACCGTTTTAAAAAAGGGGTTTTTAAATAGCTAAAAAACAGGTAATTACCCCTAAAACGAACGACTATAGTTGATTATTTTTATCTGAACAACCAATAAATTTCAAGATTATGGCTGAAAATGACAACGAATTAGAACCTAATTCACAGCAAGACGAAACGTCACAAACAGATCCAAATGAAATTCCATTTACAGATAATTCGTGGATAGAAAGTTCAAATTATAAAAAATACTACAAGCGAATTGCTCTAACCTTATGGGCGTTAGTAGTAGGGTATATTGTTTATTCGGGGCTTCAAGAACATTTACAAGCCATTGTACAAACCTATCAAGAAGTAGGATTGCAACAAACGATTTCCAACTTTTTGTCTCCTGCAGCTCAATGGTTATTAGGTGGCGAAGCGGTCTTTTTCCTAGCATACGGACTCGTTCTTATGAGCATGGCCTGGTGGGAAAAGAAGCCCGTGGCACCTCCCCCACCTACGGTAATTACCTTTGTAATTTTTGTGCTGGGAAGCATCGCGCTTTTGATAGGTGAGATCTTGGGAGCGATAGGCACCTCCGGATGGACCCTATTTTTCTGGATTCTTTTTTCTATTATTAGTTTCTTATACTTTGTTTTATGGTTATTTCAACCCTGGTTCGAATACTGGCGTCATTTATATTGTAGATGGGTTTTCCTTTGGGAAAGGGATTGTCTGAGATGGATCGCCAATTGGAAACTAACTTGTCTCGGATGGCAAAGACGCGAATCAAAAGCTTGCAGAGACTGGTTTATTAAAAGGATTCTCACTTGTGTGGCCAACCGCATAACCAGACAACGTAGGTGCGCTAGTTGGAGTTCCTCTACACGAAGAACCTGTTCCTCATGGCATTGGACGCTTAGATGGATTTGCATTGGATGGACCTATGTAACTACCTGGATTTGCGACGCCTGGACATGGATTACCTTTACCACCTGTATCGCCTGGGCGTGGATAGTCGAGCGACTTTGCACTCTTTGGGTTACCATAGTTACTTTCTTTTGCTACCTATGGGCATGGATCGTAACCATCGTATGTGCGATCTGGTTCTTTATATTGAAGTTGATAATGCTATGCTGGTGGCGATAGATCATGGAGTACGTAGTCAAAACATACGACGATCTGTTGCAACTTGGTAGGGCTAAAAATGAGCATTTTGAACATATTCAATTGGATGAGCATTTCCATAAAATTCTTGGCAAAACGGAAGCCAAGAAATGGGAACACAGACTAGAAAGAGATCTTTTTGATTGTGGGTGTTCGAGTGGGGCTCTTGCCATGATAAGTGCTGGTTTTTTAGGTCTGGCTTACCTATTTATACTAAGGGATACTTCGGAAATAAATAAGGCAGTGCTACCGGTAATTTTGATCCTGGTGTTCCTGGCAGGTGTTGCCGGGAAAGTTGCAGGACTTTATAGGGCCAAACAACGGCTAAAAAGGAACCTATTGGTTTTAGGTAATCTGTGCTTTGGTCCTTTTCCTTCTGAAGAACATGAATCCGGCCAGTACCGTCAAACCAATTAACAGTGTAGTAACAATGCCACCCCATCGACTATTGGAAAAAGCGTCGATGGGTTCATTGTCTCCTGTAATAGTAAACCCGCTCCAATAATAAGGTGAGGCCTCACTGGTGTTTTGATGCCGTTGTAAATATCCCAGCTTCGAGTCTCTAAGTGCCTCCGATTTACGATCGCCTGTTTCCATATTTTCGTAAAAGGCTGAAATAATTTCGAAGCTCGCTTTTTCGTTGACATCCCATAATGTAGACAATACGCTTTTAACTCCAGCTTTGATAAAGCCTCTGGCAATGCTGAACGTTCCTTCTCCTTTTTTATACTCACCCGCCGACGTTTTGCAAGCGCTTAATACAACTAATTCTTTTTGATTCTTCAGAAAATATAATTCATCAAGAAGTAAGTGTTCGTCATAAAATGCCAGCCAAGGACCACTATCACTAATCCCACCATGCGTGGAAATATGAATGAGAGAGTTAACGTCAAATTGTTCCAAAAACGATTGCTTTGAAGCTAAAGTGTCACTAAAAATATGTTTGCCATAGAAAGGCTTAATAGCATCCGCCTCCTTCAATGAACCTGACAATGGAATTTCATAGTCATTGCTGAATTGATTCAATAAAAATCCAACCGGACTATTCCCCTTAGTAGGTAAAAGCAAATTTATTCGCGATCCGATCGAAAGTGAATATTTATAGAGAACCTCACATTTGGATAGAACATATGCATTCGACAAATTGAGATCACTGCTATAAGTTAAAGCATCGAATGGAATGGATTGAAGCATTCCATCCGGGATAATTATGAGGCGGGCTTCCTCCATCATTAGCTCGAAGTTATCAAAGGGGAATAGCCATTCGAACAACTGCGTGGAGGCCAATTGAAATTCTAAAGCATCTCCTTTTGTTGTAAAGGGTTTTAGCAAATAGTCTCTAAAAACTTCCACCTCAATATTTAATTCAGCAACAGGAATAGGCAGCTGTTTAAGTTCCAGCTTGTCCCTGGTCAAGAGCAAGGCATATCCCAAAGAATCGCCAAGGGCATAGGCAACCACCCGTTCGTTTTCAGCAAGTTTCTGTCGGATGCTTTCTACCGATTCAATTTCCAATTCCTTCTTGAATTTAACGTAGGACGGGTAACTGGTTTCCAGCGAATCGATGAACACACTGTAGTCTCTTTTTAATGAAAATATTTGATTCTTTAGACTATCCCTTTGCAAAGAAGTGCTGTTATTTATATTGTTTTTGGCTAGAGATAGTTGTAATGTTTTAATCGAATTTAGCAATTTATGTTCTCTTTCAACTGTGGCTATTGGTATCTTCGCATCCTGCCTCGCTTTGACATTATTTATATTCTCCAATAATAACAATCCTTTATTCTTTTCCATAAAATAAAGTGCCGCCTCTGGTTTCTCTAAACGAAAGGCAACCGTAACTCCTTTGATGTATAATTGCGATGCCTTTTCTCGCCAAGATAGTTTTGATATTTCCTCCCGACTTTCAAAAAACAACGCATCGACTACCTGGTCTGCCAGAGAAATTGTTTTTTCTGCCTGAAGCAAATGCCCTGTATCGCCTGTATGTTCAAAATATAGGAGCCAACAATTGGCCAAGTCGTTCAAATATGCAAAAATTCGTTTCTTAAAAGGCGAAAGACTAATATCCTCAAATACCGGCAAATGGAGTGCTGACTTCATACTTTCATCTCCAAGAACCACCAGAATGGCGGCATTATAATGGGAGAGTGCCTGTTGATAATCGCCAGCGCCTAGATACATATCCCCCAGATTATTGGCGACCGAGCTTTCGAGCAACCTATTACCGCCGGCAAACTTCATGGCACTTGCAAAGGTTTTGGACGCTTCGGAAAAGTGTTCATCCTTATTCTGCAACACCCCAATAAGACTCAAACTTTTAAATATATTAACCGAATCACCAATCTCTTCAAAAAGAGCCAAGGCTTTTTTAGTTGGTCCATAAGCCATTTGAAAATTGGAAGTAGTATTGAACATAGCTCCGGTGTTCAATTGCAACATAGCGGCTTGCTTATTGGACATCGTCATGTTTTGCAATGCTTCAATTTTCTCTTTATTTTCCATAAAGGAATCCAAATAATTCTGATCACTCAAATACGCATAGGTTCCAGAAACATTGATCAAAGTTTTTAATTGAAGGTCTGGTCTATCTCTCCCTTTGAAAATATTCTCAGAGTAGGAATAGTTTTCCAATGCTCTTTGAAAATCTCCCAGGGCGTCATAAATATCGCCTCGAACCCGATAAGCATTTCCAAGTCTAATTTCATCTCCTTTTGAAATGGAAATAAGGGTATCGAAATAGGCTATGGCATTATCATAATCCGGTGGTTTGGAATATCGGTACATTAGACCCAAATTATAAAGATTACGTTGAATGGGATCTTTATCTTCTGACAGTTTTGTAGTTCTTAGCAGAAATTCTTTTTTGGCATAATGCTTTGCTCGTTTTTCATCTTTGTTTCGATTAAAGTTCCACTTAGAAAAATCGTAGTAGACATTCGCCAGATCGCCTGGATCGTAAGTGTTGCTTTCGTTGATTAGGGATTCTACCAATTTTAGCTTGCTTGCATTATCAACTTCCGAAGAAATGATAGCATCATACTTCGCCTTCAGATCGGGCTGCGCATAAACGCAAAACCCTGAGAAAAGTAAGTACAGGAATAATGTGTTTCTGAAAACGCTCATGAGAATAACGGATTATGGTTAAAGATACTATTTAGGGGAAGGATTTAAAAATCCCTCCCCCGCTAGCTTAAATAATTGTACCTAAACCTAATTATCCAAACTAAACTAATAGTCAATATATGATTGGTACTTAATAGTAGACAAATTACTGTGTTGTATGGTGTTCGATAACATAATAGCCTTCAACTGTTGCGGACTTAGTCCTGGTTCAAAATGAAGCCCCCCAAAGGCAGAGGCAAAAGCGTTCGCATAAGACGTACCCGCAACCTCAACAAATTCGAGCGGTGTAATATAGAACGGAATCCCCTCCCCAAAGGCGGCTATGTCTACTGAATTAATCCCATAGTTTGAAAACCAGGCCAATTCAATACTAAATGGATTGTCTGTCAAAGCAGCTATGGAAAGACCATTAGAAACATTATAAGACGATGGGTAATGCGGTGTTTGATCATTGCTTTGATGTTTATTCCCTGCCGAACTTAGCAACATAACCTTATCTTCAGATTGCTCGACGAAACGGTGTAACAATTCATAATTGCTATGATACCAACCAAAACTCATATTGATGATATCCACATCCTCTTTAGTTGCCGCGTATCTAAAGCCACATAAAATATCAAAATAGGTTCCTTTTCCATTTTTATCGAAAGCCTTAACAGGTAATATTTGGAAATCGACATCTTCTTCAGATAGCTTATTATAAATTAAACTAGTAATTACCGTTCCATGGCCGTAATCATCGAAGGGGTTGTTATCCTGATTTACAAAGTCCCATCCAAATACATCTTCCATTCCATTGTCAAAGCAAGAATTCTGTCCGTCCTGACTGTTATACAGAAAAGGGTTTTCGAAGCCGAAATAGTTATAATCTACCCCGGTGTCTAATACTGCTATGGTCACATTTTGATTGGAAGGAACCATATTTAAGGTAGCCACTCCCATATCTTCAACTCCAAATGAAGCATTTAATTTTTCTCCCATATGCTGGAAAGTTGGGTTTATCTCTGCACCTTCAAGGTCCGTTTCCTCTTTGGCTCCCAGAACGGTTTCTTCCAGATCCAAACCTCCGGGCAAATTCCCTTCGCGATCTAACGTAAACATCCAAAGTTCGAGCGTTGGATCTGCACAGGTGCATTTCTTATAGCTGGTGACACCATATTGATCTCTCAAAAGTTGTTTTTCTGCTTCGCTAAGTAACGGATCGTATTGAACCACCATTTCATCGTTTGGGTAACCTGTTGTTCCAGGGTTTCGTACCAGTGATACATCTTTAGTTTCTTCTGTAGAAAGTTCTATTGTATTCAATTCATTTTTTTCACAGCTGGTTACTACGACCAAAGCCGTTATTAGAATTACATATAATTTTTTCATGATTTTTTGTTTTAATAATTAGGTTTAGGATTTTGTAATATAAGCCCGGAGCGCTGCCCCGGGCCTATTAATTGGCAATTAATCAACAATAATCTTCTTATAAATTGTTTCCTTGTCTGTTGTAAAGGAAACTATGTAAATACCTCTAGCTAATTTACCAGTGGCATCCCAATCTATGGTCCCTTCCGTATGAGCAGATAATTGCTCTACGAATGTCTGGATTTGTTTACCATAGAAATCGTACACCTCAATGGTGACCTCGGTGTCGTACGTAGTTTCTATTACGAATGTCATATTTCCGTTGCTTGGATTTGGTGCGATCTCAGCATTTTCAAAAGCGCTTTCCGCAGCTCTTCCTTTAATTGGGAAATAGCATTCCTGATTTGAAGGATCCGATTCGGTTCCATCATAACAAACGGCAGTTACCATCCATATAAAGCACTGACTTTGCAATCCTACGGGCAATACTATACTGTTAGTATCAGAAGTAAGTGGTACTATAGATATTGGATGTTCGCAGTTACAAGATATTTGTGGATCAGTACCGCCTGGTGAGCTAATAATGTACTCCAAAGCCCCGGGGACCGGATCCCATGTAAGCGTGTCTCCCTGTACTTGTAAATTAGTTGGTGCCGTCAATTCGGTACAATCCGGAAGAATTTCGTCTAGTATGCTGCAGTCTATAGGACCACAGAGATCACAGGCACCTTCTTGAAGACCACAATTTCTACAAATACTCTGTCCATAACATACTTCTCCACAATCTGTTGTTACTCGATGTATGAGGAAATAGTAAATTTCATCGTCTATAGGTCCATATGTGTAATCCACACCAGTTCCATAGTCTACCAAATCGTATGGGCCTCCCGTTGGGTTAGGACTGCTTAGCAAATACCACTCATGCACAGCAGAAGGGTTATTTGCATAATCGTTCGCTACTTGGGTGATAATATTTCCATTTAGATCCAACCCTATTTGGAACTCAGCGGTAAACTCACTGGGCTCTCCTGGGCCATTAGGCCAAAAATCGAAAACAAAGCAGCAATCTATCTCCACAGCCCGAGTATTAGTATACTCTTCTGGTTTCTTTCCTTCTTCCTGGAACTGCTCCTGCGCATAGCATATTTCGCCACAATAAGTCACCACCTTATGAACTACTGTATAATATACTCCAAACTGAGCTCCAGTAAAGAGAGGGAAACTATTTCCACCAGTGGTAGTGGTAGAAAATTCGGGAGTATAAGGTCCTGCACCTTGGTTAGGGCTGGATAATACGTACCATTCATGAACGGCGCCAAGATCTTCATATCCATTGTAATTTCCTACCCAGAAATTATAATCAAAATCCACTCCTAGAGAGAAATCTGCATCGTCAAATTCGTCACAGCAATCTGGCTCCAATGCCTTTCGCGTTTCCTGCCACGGACAATTGGTAGTCCATACCCCATGTTTAATATAATAGAATCTCGTTGGGTCAATATTGGTAAATGTAGCCGTTGTAATTCCTGTCTGCGTTTCAAGTATTGGGAAAATGGTATTGGCGTCACTTACCGATCCTTCAACGCTAGTTTCATAAAGACCCCACCATTGGTTAGGAGCGGTATCCTGAGCAGTAACTACTACATCGTAAACACCATCATGACATATATACTCTATATCGAATAAAGACGACATTTCTCCCTCCGTAATAGTAAATCGTCTAGTTTCAGAAACCCAACCACAGTTGGGATCGTTAATAGCCAATTTCACCTCATAGGTCTCACCTACCTGAAAGGTTACCGGATGTTCAGGGTCATTCACAAACAAGTCTGTAATGTTTATAAACGTTGGTGTCCCTTGCAACCACCCATCATTTGGAGGCGATCCTTGAGCAGAAAGCCATTGTGGATTACCTCCGCCAGGAGGAACTCTCCAGATGTCCATATAATAGCTTCCAGTGTTTAGCGTAGCGCTTCCATCTAAATATACATCTTCGCAAAGCTGAAATGTATCATCTTCGACCATGTTCTCATGCTCAAAATGAAAATCTACCACATTATTATCCGAACTAAACGTTCCTTGAGAAATAAATACTCCAGAGTCTAAGATTCCGTCAGAGACATCTGCAATTGCCAAAGTAAGCGTATAGGTCTGACAAGGAATTAGATTGGTAGCCGTGGCAGTAAGCGGTACCGTAAAGCCATCATACTCTACACTGTTCCCCATGCAATTATCCACAAAAAATGCAGGATTGGACGGGTTTCCAGTACCGTCGGAAAGACAATTGTTATTGTTTCCATTGTTTACAGAATTAATGGCCACAGGCGTTCCTGTGCCCGGCAATAAAGCAATGTTTTGATTACCGACAATTCCCGGTCCGGAAATGAAAAATCCAAAGACGTCATTAAAACTTGAGTTTACGAATTCATGATACTCTTCCGATCCAAACGCATAATTAAAGCTAATGGTCGTTCCCTCGGGAACAATGTTGAAAGTTACCACGCAGGCATCTTCCGTTCCCCCACCTACAAGGCCATCCAACAATGCGTTTCCGCCAGTTGCAAGGTCGGTTCCCTGACCTGTTAAGGTATTTGGCCCCACAGCATTCTGAATAGTTCCTGAGGTCAAGATAACCCCTTGCTGGATCCCTAAATTTCCACCATTCATAAATTGTCCATACGAATTGGTGGCACCATTAATATTCACATTAGTGATAGTGACCCCAGGGCCACCCAAAGTTTGAATTAAAGCATTATCATTAAGATTGTTATTCACCGTTATTTGACCAAATACCATGAAAGGTATAAAGGCCAATAGTGCTAAAATAAAGTGTAATTTTTTCATGGCTGGCTTTCTTTAAGTTTATAATACAGATATTCCATCCGTCTGGAAATCCTGCTAAAATGATCGTTCAAATCTCCAATACCGAACTCTCGTTCCGCTAGGGCTTGTTGATCCAAGTACACGGTAACCCTATTCCCTGCTAAGTTTCCCTCCAGCCTTTGAAAGTCGAAGGAAAAATTAGCACAAAAAGAATCGAGCATGCTCTGAGATGTAAAGTCCAAAATCGAAATATCAACTTCATATTGGGCTCGAATTTCATTCGATCCGGTAGTATCTATTTCAAGTTGCAATTGCTCATTGATGGTCATTTCTCCAGATTGTCCGCCACTTTGGGCGATCAAACTCGAATATGAAACCATCAAGAATGCGGTAAAAACCGCGCTGACAATAAATTTTTTAAATTTCATGGGTTTGTTTTTAAGTTTTTCCTACTCTATTTCAGGCTTTTCGGAAACTGCCTTGAAGAATCGATTCATAGAAAAGAGGGAGATCAATAATTTTGTTACCCCATATTTTTCAAGTATTTTAGAAAAACCTTCAAAAGGGTGTTCGTATTTATGAGTGATACTAATGATTTAATCCCAGGGTTTTTAAGGGGGGAGCCCGAGATTCTTCAAGAACTTTATACCGAAACATACCCCATCGTAAAACGCTATATTATGAGTAGAGACGGCACCTTAAAGGACGCCGAGGATATTTTTCATAACGCTTTGGTATTGCTCTTTGTTAAGTTGAAGAATGAAAAACTTAACATTCAATCTTTCGAAAATTACCTTTTCACCGTTTGTAGAAATATGTGGCGGAGAGAAATAAAAAAAAAGCGGGTAACAAATGTAGACGTAAGTACTCTTGTAAATGAAAGCGTGGAGATGTCCACTTTTTATACCGAACAGAATCAATGGGATCTTTATCAAGAAAAGTTTAAAGAACTCACCGATAGTTGCCAGGCCATTTTAAAATTGGTCTTTCAAAAAATTGCATATGCAAGTATTGTTGAAACTTTTGGATATGCTTCGGAAACAGTTGCCAGACAGCGTGTGTTTAAATGCAAATCGCGACTGGTGCTGCTAATACAAAGAGACACTCGATATAAGCGGCTCAAAAAATAACCGATGGAACAAGACAATTTCATTAACGACTCCTTAGAGCGTTACCTAAACGACCAAATGACTCCTGAAGAAAAGGCTCAGTTTGAAAAGCAAATAGCCCAATCGCCGGAACTGCAAGAATTGGTTGAACTTCACGAACAGGTAAACGTACTTGACGACGAAGCAGATTGGATCACATTTGAAGGTGATGTAAACGAAATTAAGGAGAAAATCCCTCTTTTTGAAGACGAAGAAACCAAAGCCTTTTCCAAAAAATTGAGCGAATTTAAAAGTAATCAAATGGGGGCTACCGGACGCAAATCGGTCGTTTGGAAACGCCTTGCTGTGTTCTCTGGGGTAGCCGCCAGTATTTTATTGGCCGTTTTTCTGACCCTGCAAACGGGAGGAGGCGATCTGGACCAATTATACGTGGAGCATAGTAGTTGGAATGATATGCCGTCCCTCACTGTAAAAGGTGATCTCCATTTAAATAAAGCTATAGTTGAACAACTTTTTCAGCAGAAAAAATACGCGGAAGTTATCACCAGCGTCAGGGAAATAAGTCTCAATTCTGAAGAAACAGATATGGCACTACTTCTATATCAAGGCGTTTCTCAATTAGAATTAGACCAATATGAAAATGCCATAAACACCTTCGCCGAAATTACCTCAAGCAATACCATTGACCATCATAAAGGCTACTGGTATACCGCTATGGTATATCTTAAACAAGGAGATAAAACGTCCTTGATAAAGAGTTTGGAAGTAGTAGCCGCTAACCCCGCTTATTATAAACATACCGAAGCAGGCAACCTGCTGAAAGAATTAAAATAACGCTCTAGGTAAATCTTCCAATTAAAAAAAAGGGACGTGAAAACTCGCGCCCCTTTTAAATTTTACACACTCCATCCTAATCAGATTAGGCATATGTGCTAAAGTTTTGAAGGCATTTTTAAATTAAAATCTCACCGTCTAAAACACATTTGAAATACTGCCAATTTTCACATAGGAAGCTGACCCTTGATAAAGGCGAACTTCACTTTTAAACACATAGAGCCAAATATCTGCGTCGTTGTCCTTATCATATAAGTGAATGCCAGAACCATTACGTCCCATGTCGGCATATTCCCTAATGCTTCCATCGGTACCTGGGCCTTGCCAATTTCCATTTGAAAAACGCTCAAAAACACCAATGCTTGTTTGGACCTTAGTCGCATTAAAACTATCTACTTCCAGCCCGGTAGGATCATCAGGAACTTTGGGGCGCCAAGGGTATAATCGATAAAGCCGCTCTGTAGGTTCAAACCCTGGAAGGTTGCGAATATTGTGAGCATTACTGCCGTAATTAACCGTATCTCTATCTACCAAAATAAAGCCTGGTCTTAGGAATTTCCATGTATGATTAGATGCAACATTATCGCTACGGATAAGTAACTTCCCGTCTTCTTGAAAATTTGCGAAGACCCGACTGTCGTGAAAATCGCCAATTCTCCAATCCCCAACAAAAGCCTCAGCCATGGCATTGCTAAATGTATGCTTTATAGTATTACACTCTATTTCGAGATCGGGATCATAGGTCTTTATTAATTTTCTTAGCGCTATGATAAAGTCATCTGCCGTTCCGTCTATTTCTCTACGAATCCAAAAACCTGCTGCTACATGGGCATAATATGGGAAAACACCGCTCTCAAGTTTATCCATAGCAACAAAATACTCTGAGAAGGCTCCCCCATTAAAAAAATTACCCGCTCTCGTCAATTTAATATGATCCAAGTATGCTGCCTTTTGTTCTTCAACAAATGTTGGGTCCAATTGTAAGGCCTCATAGCTTCTACAATAGGCACGAGCAAGCACTGCCAAATGTTTGTCATAGATAGGCTGTGTTGCCAACCTAAAGCTTTCATCTTCTGCTCCCGGAATCAAATAGTCCGAAACCCATTGTACAAATTCAGGGTTATAATGTGCAAATTTGTCCGAATACCAATTAAACTCAGATTCGTGGGGTCCGCTATTGAAAATTTTAACCGGAGCCAGATATCGAATCTTATCAAGATTTATGATCCCATCTCCATGGGCAATTAATCCTCTCAAACCGGTGACATATCCTCTGTCCGGGTTGTATTCACTACCAGACCTCCAGGTGGCTCTAATAATCCATGGTATGGCCTCATCTTTGGCCTTTCTGGCTTCCTTTATGGCCAACTCCATAGTGTCAATGGCTGCCTGTTTTTGATCATAGAGTTCAAGCTTTTTATTGGTTTCTTTAATAAGCTCACTCTGACTTTTTTCCAACTCCTTCTTGCTTTTATTGATAGATAGTCCTAAAAGCACAGACCCTACAGCAATAACCACTAATAGGCCCATAATGGAACCCATCATGATGCGTTTTTTCCTTCTTCGATCTTTCTCAAGATCTAGTATTCTGGTCCGTTCTTTTTCGCTGGCATTTAAATAAGCCATGCTTTCTTCAAATCCGTCTTTGTATCTATTTGCCCAGGCTTGGCTTGGTTTAAAACGATCCCGCCAGTCGATCGCAATTTGCAATTCACTTCCGCTGAGAAAGTCTTTTTTGTTTTCTGAATGGAGCCGTCTCGCCTCAATCAATTGCAAATAGTAAGAGGCAGATTCTCCTTCTTCATCCACCCAATGATTTAAGGTATCCCATTGCCTAATTAGACTTTCATGTGATATATCAATTAATATATCGTCACTGTCTGCTATCTTCGATTTGAATAAAAAGGAGCGCTTATCTTTAATGAAGCAATCAATTATACTCAGAAGTTGTCCCTTATTTACTCCCGTTAACTCCTCTAATTCGGAGAGTAAAATCGGTCGTCTAATTTTTCGTCCATTTTCATCTATCGCAGTAAGCGCTTTAAAGATATCTTCGGTAATTTGCACCTCGCTTTCCTTCATTTGACTCAACGCCTCCTCCGCATGTTTGGACAAAGCATTACTGATGCCGCCAATTGCATTATAATCTACCAAATCCAATTCTCCGCTTTTATTCTCATTAATCTCGTAATCCCACATACGCATTAAGGCATGCTGTAATAGGGGCAGTTCGTCTTTTACACGACTAAGGTGGTTTAATAAGCGTGAAGTGAGCGTTGGGTCGACCTTTGTTCCATAAAGTCTGGAAGGGCCCTCAATAACCATTTTAAGCTGTTCCCGGTTCATTCGTGGAATTAAGTACTGACTTCTATTCATGGCCTCGGGCAGCCCATGGAAATCTGCACAATCACCTATAAAATCGGAACGCATGGTTAGTACGACATAAAAAGGAATTTGTGTTTGTTCTGAAAGCTCCAGAAATATATTTACAAAATCAATGGCCTCATCTCTATTGGCTTCACTGGTTTGGTGCATTGAAAACCGAAACAATTCTTCAAATTGGTCAATTAACAAAAAGAAGTTGGTGTTCTCCGTATCCCAAAGCGGGCGAATAAGTTCCAGAATAGCATCCGCGCCTTCCTCTTCAATTTTCTCAACAAGGGCAACTATATCCTTTGAATCGGCATCAGGATTAATTTGTTGAGTTAAGGATTCGGCCAAGTTGTAGAGTGGATTTCTACCAGGGTTCATATTGGCTATACACCATTTGTCATTATCGTCTACCAGATAACCCGCTTTTAATGAGGGGACAAGACCAGCCCTAATCAAAGACGATTTGCCACTTCCTGAACCACCAACAACGGCCACAAAATGATGCTTATGAAGGCTTTGCAATAAATCGATGGTTTGTTCTCTTCTTCCAAAAAACAAAAGGCTTTCATCGGCCTGAAATGGTCTAAGACCAACATACGGGTTGTCAGCGCGGCTTTCCATTAGCTTTGTGGTTTTTTTAGTTCATTAAAAAAACGTTCGACGGCATCCGAATCCATGGTTGCATTCATACTATTATCCACAATATTCACCTTTAATAATCGCTGATTGATATCTATATCTTTCGCCTCTTTATGTGGTGGTGCCATGTATATAAAGAAGTCTTCAATGGGGTAATTGTTGGCAAGAATAAGTTGTATCGCTGCTTTTACTCTTGCCGAAACCCAGTCTTTCGAAACTCTTCCGTATAAAAAAATCAATTTATTCACCTTGCTCATTCGTTCCTCCATTAAATCAATGTTAATACTTGGGTCGTCTTCCTGTGGATTGACAAAAGCGCGAATATTATTATCCAGTAGCGCATTGCTCAACTGGTTGGCATATCTGAAATCGTCCATGTGCGTATCCAATAAAACCGAAAGCGGACCTTCTTGAGCTACTCTTTGTTTTTGTGATTTCTGAATTCTTTCAGCATATTCAATGATCTCACCTGTTAATGTGCTCTTGGATCCTCGTATATATTCATAGTTTTTCTTCGAGACAGTGCCTTCATATATCGATTCCATAAATTGTAAATAGACTTCTTCTTCGATTTCCGAAAACTCCAGATCGGATGGCACCCAGATCATTTGCGGGATTGGCTCCTTAAATGCAATTTCAGCCTGCTTCTGTGGATACCATATCTCTGGATCATCCACAATATCTCTTCCTGGATATTGGTCCAATAAATGAATAGAGAGTTGAGATTTTACCAAGGACTGTCGAGTGGCTTCTTCATGTTCAGAAGCCGCATGGGGCGGAGGAACGCCATCAATTATAGTAAATCCTTTCTTGGCAAGTTCTGCAGCAATTCGCTTTCTGGGCGTACGGAGCGTATCGGCCACTTCAGCTAAATAGATCGAAAAAGAATCGTCTTTTTCCTGGTCTTCAAGTTGATGTAAAACCTCATTGATACGTTCGTCTTTCGGAAACTCTTCAATCAATTTCCATATCGAGTCCTTTAAATCTTGCATGAGACTTTTGAACTTTGGGGAAAGCGTTTCAATAGCATCTCCATAGTCCTCGGCATCCTCGGCGTCATGAAAAGGAAAACCACTAGAGCCTTCTAATTCTTTAGGCCAATCGGAGTAATGTATATTATTAAGTAGTACATGGACCAACCGTGAGCGGTTTCCAAGACTCAGGCCAATGGGTTCTTTTTGTGCTTTTTCATAAAACAATTGTAATTCCTGTTGGCAGTAATCCGAAGCCTTATAGGCCGAAGAATTAAGGCAAATCATAATGGCAGATTTCTTGATCCCTTCTGCTATCGAATCATCGAAAAGTACATTTCCATCCAATTTTTTGTTGTCCCACCAAATCTTCACAAAACCTTGTCGACCATATCTTTTGTCTAGCAAATATTTGAGTCCTAAAAAAAATTGTTCGATCCAACCATCCGTTTGACCTGGAAATTTTTCATTATCAAGATGTGCATAGCTAATAAAAATATCGTATTCATAACCAGGAATTAAAGCCATAACCGTTGTTTTTCACATTTTAAAAGTGATATTTATAAAGTATGGGGAAGGATTTCTTAAGGACTAAAATATTGACGTTAGATTTTCTTTCTGACCACATTACGGAAACAAAATTATTGGCGTATGTTTTGCGAGTCATTTGCTATTTCAAAATGCTAACCCTCTCGTTTTATAACTAATTTTAGCTCTTTAAAGTTAAGAAAAAAATCACAGCTCTTCCCTTTTTACAAACCTTTTAGTCATTTCTAATACCGTTGTGGTTTTTTTAGTAAATTGAAGCAGTAAAAGTTTCTCCCCTATTTATATGCGGTAGCTCCTAACAAAGCCTATTCGGCACTCAAGGAATTGCCATTTTTTACTTTGAATTTTGCACTGAAATGAAACAACAGACAATATATGATGCTTTCCTAAGCCACTCCCATGACGACGCCGAGCAAGTGGAATACCTGGCGGCAAAGTTGGAGGACGAAGCTGGATTAAAAATATGGCTAGATGAATGGGAATTGATTCCAGGAGAGCCATTTATTCAGGCGATGTCCAAGGGCCTGAACGAAGCAAAAACCTGTGTGGTGGTGGTTGGGAGTAGTACTCCTGAGGGTTGGTTTCAACAAGAAATAGGCAAGGCACTCAATATCAAAGCCAGTAATCCGTCTTTTAGGGTAATTCCATTGCTTTTACCTAGTGCCAAAGATATTTTTGTGAATGACTTTTTAGAGTTACAAACTTGGGTAAAGTTTACTAAAAATTTAGATGCGAAGAGGCCGTTTCATAAGCTAGTTTCTGGTATCCAAGGCAAGAAACCAGGACGTAAACACAGCGAGGCGGTTCTCTCAAAAATCGCCCCCAACCTCCAACCCACTGATGACTTCCCAAAAGAGCTCACCCTCAACTTTCCAAAACTACGATTGGATCAAATCATCGGCCGTACGGCAGACATTGAAGACCTCCGCAGAAGGTTGTTCGATAACAAGCAAGTGGTTTTGGTCAACGGTATGGGCGGTATAGGAAAAACTACTGTAGCCGAAGTCTATGTCACTCAAAATCGTGATTATTACAAGCACATCGCCTGGGTAAGCCAACTGACAGACGATTTTTCCAACGACCTCATCAACAGCCGTGGATTGCTCACTAGCCTTAAAATAGACAAACAAGATAAAAGTTTGGATCAGTTGTTTGACGAACTGCTTTTAGGGTTGAAGAACATTCCTGAAGGGCCTTGTTTAATGGTAATTGACAACGCCACTAATGACCTTTCCAGGTTTTACAAATTGCTCCCCAATCAACCTAAATGGCATATTTTGGTCACCTCCCGAGAACGCATTGCCAATTTTGATCTAAAAGAGTTAGGTTTTCTCTCAGAAAAAGAAGCCATCGCACTTTTTAAAAAGCATTACAAAAGAGGTAAAATTGATGATGACGCTATTGCAAAAATTGTCAAAAACCTGGAATATCATACCCTTACCATTGAGATTTTAGCTAAAACGGCGCAGCATCAAAATAAATCTCCCGAAGCCATAAACAAGGCGGTCGAAGTAGACATGGAGGCGGACGTTACGATTAGTCACAGCTCAAAAAAAATAGACAAAGTAACTTCCTATCTCTGTTCTATTTTTAAACTAAGTGACCTCGAGGAAGACGAAAAATGGTTGTTGGCCCAATTTGCCTGCTTGCCACCAGAGTTTCATTTGGAAGACGTTTTAAAAGAAATAATACAACCCAACGAAACAAGGGAGCCTATATTTGCTAAACTACTTTCCAACCTCGTCGTTAAAGGCTGGTTATTAGAAGATCCCGATAACGAAAGTTATCGGCTCCATCGCATTTTAAACGATGTCTTGGGTGTTTCACTACCCATAGAATTTGGTGCCGTCGGATCTTTAGTTTCCTATATAAGTGATAGACTGTCTTTGGATCAAACCAAAGATAATCCGGTAGATAAGTTTCAATGGATTCCTTACGGAAAGGCTATTCTCATTCAATTCAAAACAAACGTTTTTGAGGCAATCTCTATGCTTCAAAATAATTTAGCGGTAACTCTTCAAAGCCTCGGAAACTATAACGAGGCCAAAGAATTGTTGGAAAAAGTAATAACCTCAAGTGAGGAAAATTTTGGAAAAGACCATCCTGAAAATATTACATATTATTCCAATTTAGCATTGGTGCTTCAAGACCTTGGGAATTATATAGGGGCAAAAGAATTATTAGAAAAAGTAACAGCCTCCGATGAAAAAAACTTCGGAAAAGAGCACCCTAATACAGCTACAAGTTATTCTAATTTGGCACTCGTGCTTTCAACCCTTGGTGATTATAACCAAGCCAAAGAATTGCTAGAAAAAGCAACAGCCTCTGATGAAAAAAACTTCGGAAAAGAGCATCCTACTACAGCTAAAAGTTATTCCATGTTGGGGTTATTACTTCAAGACCTTGGGGACTATGTTGGGGCCAAAGAATTGTTGGAAAAAGCAACAGCCTCGGATGAAAAAAACTTTGGAAAAGAGCATCCTACCACGGCTAAACGCTATTCTAATTTAGCAACTGTCCTAAGAGACCTTGGAGACTATAATGGGGCAAAAGAATTATTGGAAAAAGCAACTGCCTCTAGTGAGAGAAACTTTGGGAAAGAGCATCCTACTACAGCTATACGCTATTCTAATTTGGCAATGGTCCTTCTAAACCTTGGAGATTATATCCAGGCAAAAGAATTATTGGAAAAAGCAACAGCCTCCGATGAGAAAACCTTTGGAAAAGAGCATCCGAATATGGCCATACGCTATTCTAATTTAGCAATTGTACTTCAAAGCCTAAAGGATTTTGACGGTGCCAAAAAACTACTCGTAAAAGCAATAAAATTAGATGAAAAAAACTTAGGAGTAGAACATCCATCAACCGCAATTACTTATTCCAATCTAGCATCTGTACTTCAAGGCCTAGGGGATTTCAAAAAAGCTAAAATACTCCTGGAAAAAGCCTTAGCTATTTTTGAAAATAGTTTTGGTTCAGACCACCCAAATACTATGACCGTTCGGGAACATTTAAAATACACAAATGGAAAAATAAACAATTCATAGGCTACCAACTAACTACCCTTCCCCCAAATTCTCCAACATAATCCGGGTCATGTCCTCTAAACCATAACTATGCTTCCAACCCCAATCCGCTCGAGCGTCGCTATCGTCTATACTTTGGGGCCAGGAATCGGCGATGGCTTGACGGAAATCGGGTTTGTAGTCGATAGTAAAATCCGGGAGGTGTTTTTGGATGCTGGAGGCAATTTCTTCAGGGCTAAAGCTTACGGCGGCCAAGTTGTAGGCAGATCTAATCTTTATTTTTTCTGAAGGGGCCTCCATAATGCCAATGGTCGCATGAATAGCATCCTCCATAAACATCATAGGCAAGGTCGTTTCAGCATTTAAAAAACTGACATATTTCCCATGTTTAAGTGCCTTGTGGTAAATATCGATGGCATAATCGGTCGTGCCACCACCGGGAAGGGTTTTATAGCTTATCAAGCCCGGATATCGGATACTGCGCACATCCACCCCATAACGGTTGAAGTAATATTCACACCAGCGCTCACCGGTTTGTTTGCTGATACCGTAAACCGTTGAAGGTTCCATGGTAGTTCGCTGTGGGGTATTGATCCTGGGTGTTGTAGGCCCAAACACCGCAATGCTGGAAGGCCAGAATATTTTTTCGATCTTCTTGTCCTTGGCCAGATTGAGAATATTGAACAACGAATTGATGTTAAGGTCCCAACCCTTCATTGGAAACTTCTCTGCTGTGGCTGATAACATGGCCGCCATTAAGTAGACGTCGGTAATTTCGTGACGGATCACCACGTCTTCAATGGCGCTGTAGTCTGTGGCGTCTAAGGTCTCGAAAGGGCCGCCAGCCATCAACGCTTCATCGCCTTCTTGTATGTCGCTGGCAATTACCTTATGTGGAGCATATATCTTACGGAGTTGGGTGGTCAATTCGGTCCCTATTTGGCCACAAGCGCCAATGATCAATATTCTTTTCTTCATTTAAATATAAGCTAGTATTGAGGAATTATTTGAGTCGCGTAAATATAAGGGATATTACGCTTCTTTTATGGAAGTTTCTTTGGTGAACGCATCTCTGGTCGCTTCAAAATACCCTATAAGTTTAAAATTAATGCTTTAGCAGCCGTCTTTACAATAAAATTAACGGTTCATTGCCAACAGAACTGTTATATTTGCTTTTTTAGATTACGCATGAAACCGCTTGTAAGACGATTACTCTTTTTAATACTCCCCCTATTTTTGTTATCCTGTGGTAATTCCACTTCGGAAGATGAACTTTTAGGTAGCCTTGCGCAAGATACGATGCGCTATGGGGTTAAAAAATATTCCTTCCCGGCGCTTTCAAACAATGCCAGAGAGCAGATTGAAAATTGGTCTGTTTACGACGATTTCTATGCCGAAGCTTCTACTTTACACAATTTGAACCTGGAAACCCTACGTTTAAAAGCGGGGAAAATCCTTTCGCATGCCGATTCCCTTTCCAAGAAAATTCCGGATACCTTATTCACCAATGCCATTTATTCAAGATTGGTGATCCTGCGTACACGCGTTGAGCTTTTGAAACAAGAAGTGAATCGAGATGGAGATTTAATAGAGGCCCAAAGGATAGAGACCAATATTGAAGAAACCAATACGGCTGTTAGAAATTTAATTATTCAACTCAATGAAAAGTTTCAGAAAGACGATATCGACCTGCAACGTATTGACAATGAGAAGAAGGAGCTTGAAAAACAAAAGAGATTTTTGGACTCAGTTTATCGTGCCGAGCTCAAAGACCAGAAGAAATAATAATGTAACAAATACAAATTTAAACTACTTATACGTAACCAATTTTCGAGACTTTTCGTCTCAATTTAAAACCAAAAATCAATGAAAACAAACATTTTTAAATCTCTCATAGCCTTAGGAGCCGTCGCGCTTTTTGTGAGTTCATGTGAGGATAAGGAAACTGCCATTGTGGATACAGAACCACATGGTATTATTTTGGCCAATATGGACACCTTGGTTAGCCCGAAAGACGATTTTTACAACTATGTGAATGGAACATGGATGAAGGAAACGGAAATTCCTGAAGACCGTACAAGCTGGGGTGGATTCTCTGTGTTGAGAAAATCAACAGACAAGGACGTGCTGGAAATAATTGCACAAGCCAAAGAGAATGGCACCTATGGCCCTGAGACCGACCAGGCAAAGGCTTTATTTATATACGATTCTAAATTGGACATGGAAGCCCGTAATGCGGCAGGAATTGCCCCGTTACAAGCTGCCTTGGATGCCATTGACGGAATTGAAAATATTGCAGACCTGCAAACCGTGTTGGCCAGTGTTCCGGGGGTTTCTTCTCCGTTTTTAGGGATTGGCGCGTCCGCCGATTTTAATGATAGCTCCATGAACGCTGCTTACCTATGGCAAAGTGGACTTGGTCTTCCCGATCGTGATTATTATCTGGACGAAGATGAAAAATCTAAGGAAATTAGAACAAAATACGTAGAACATACTGCGCGTATGCTGCAAATTTTAGGCGATGATGAAGCTACCGCGAAAGCAGCGGCCGAAAAGGTTCTTGCTTTAGAAACTCTATTGGCTGAACCTCGTTTTACTAAAGTAGAACGCAGAGATAGAAGGAAATCCAACAACCCCAGAAGCATTGCTCAAGTGCAAGAGATGCTTCCTGCTATTGACGTAAAGAAAATGATTTCAGACCTTGGAATCACCAAACCTTTTGACACCCTAATTGTAACTCAGCCTAAATATGTGGCTGCAGTAAATACCTTCTTTGAGGAAACACCTATTGAAGATATCAAGACCTTGATCAGATGGGACACTTTCAACAATGCTGCGGGAATGTTGACGGAAGAAATTGAAACCGCCAATTGGGAGTTCTATAGCAAATATTTAAGAGGGGCCGAAAAACAACGTGCTGCAGACGAAAGAGCCCTGGCTACGGTAAATGGAACCGTGGGAGAAGCATTGGGGCAATTATATGTTGACGCCAAGTTTCCTGCAGAAGCGAAAGTAAAAGCAGAGGAAATGATCGCCAACGTAATTTCGGCCTTTAAGGTTAGAATTGAGAAGTTGGAATGGATGGGTGATTCTACCAAGCTAAAGGCCATTGAAAAGCTAGACAAGTTTACGGTGAAAATAGGGTACCCCGATGAGTGGGAAGATTACTCGAAAATGGCTGTTAACGGAGACAATGGATATTTCGATAATATGATGGCCGTTAGAAAATGGAGAAGAGATAAGAATTTTTCTGAAATAGGAGAGCCAGTCGATAAAACAGAGTGGGGTATGTCTCCTCAAATAGTAAATGCCTATTTCAACCCACTGAATAATGAGATCGTATTCCCAGCGGCTATTTTGCAACCGCCCTTCTACGATTACCTGGCCGATGATGCCGTAAATTATGGAGGAATGGGTGCTGTAATTGGTCATGAAATTTCTCATGCATTTGACGACAGCGGTTCTCGTTTTGACGCTAACGGAAACTTGGTGAACTGGTGGACCGATTCAGATTTGGAACAATTTACAACTAGAGCCAATGCATTGGCAGATCAGTACAGTCAGATCGAGGTCTTGGATAGTGTTTACATCGATGGAAAGTTTACTTTAGGTGAAAACATTGGAGACCTGGGAGGATTGTTAGGTGCCTATGACGGACTACAAAGTTACTACGCAGCCAATGGACGCCCCGAAGATATTGATGGTTTAACAGCCGAGCAGCGTTTCTTTATGAGCTGGGCTACCATTTGGAGAACACTTTCCAGAGACGACGCATTGCGTACTCAGGTGAAAACAGATCCGCACTCGCCAGGACGTTATAGAGCTACACAACCTCTTTTAAATATTGATGCTTTTTATGAGGCATTTGATATTACGGAAGGAGATAAAATGTACTTAAAGCCAGAAGACCGTGTACGGATTTGGTAAGTATTTTTTATTCTGAATACTATAAAGAAGGAGTCCATTATCGGGCTCCTTTTTTATATTCAAACAAGCTCCTTTTTAACGGCTTTATGAAGAAAATATCCGGTGACAGTGGTTGCCAGGACATCTGCTATTGGGAAGGCAATCCAAACTCCAAAAACGCCCATAAATGATGGCAAGATCAACAACAAGGGTATTAAGAAAAAGCCTTGTTTTGTTAGACTTAGCAACAAAGCCGGTACGGCTCTTCCAATGGCTTGAAAATAGGAAGCTCCAATAAGCTGAATTATAATCACAGGTGTCGCGGCAAACACCCACCGAAGTGCCGCTGGCGTTCTCCTTAAAATTTCTTGATTATCTGCTAAAGTAGCCGCATCCAAATTTTCAGAATTACCTAAAAACACAGAAACGATCTCCGTAGAAAACAACATGATTATTGCAAAAACGAACAACGCCAACATGCCTGAATATTTTATGGAGGTGTTGATAGATTCGCGAACGCGTCCAAACTTTTTAGCTCCATAATTAAACCCGGCAATAGGTAGAAAGCCCTGGTTCACACCAATAACCGGAAAGAGAGCGAACATTAACATTCTGCTTATAATTCCGTAGGAAGCCACATCCAAAGAATCTCCATAGGTAATGAGCACGTTATTGAGCAAAATAGTCAAGGTAACTATGGTTACTTGTCGTGCCAGAGTTACAAAACTAAGTGCATTGATTTCGTTGACGATGCTTCGTTTTAAAAAGAAAGATTTAAAATTCAAACGAAGCTCACTTTTGGTCACGAAAAACCAAAAAACAAAAGCAAAACAAATAAAATAACTAATAAAAGTAGCCCAAGCCGCACCTTCCATGCCCATATCGAAAACCTTAATAAGGACATAATCCATAATAATGTTTCCGATAGCCGGAAGCAGCAAAGCGTACATTGCAAATTTTGGTTTCCCTTCGGCCCTGATCACATTATTACCCATCATACACATGGAAAGCATCACAATACCATATAAAACGATCCGATAATAAGTAAGTGCCAGATCTTTAAAAGATGCGTCCGCACCAAAAAATTCAATTAAATCATTCTGAAAGATCAACCCTAAAGCGGCCAAAATGCCCGAAGTAAAAAAAGTAAGTGTGGTTTGGTTCCCAAAAACACGCAGTGCTTTTTCATGATCGCCAGCCCCCAGTGCTCTTGATAGCACTGAGCTACCTCCAACCCCTATAGCAAGCCCAATTGCGGCAATGAAAAAAGTAACCGGAATCACAACCGTAATGGCCGAAATGGCCATCGGGCCAATCCACCTACCCATAAAAATGGTATCGACGATCATGTTAAGTGACATGACCAACATGCCAATGGAAGCAGGCACTGCTTGCTTCACAAGTAAACTACTTATTGAATCGGTTCCTAATGCGTCTGAATTTCTCTTCACAAATTATGCTATCGCTGTTTCTATATCCACAATGCGCCATTGTTCGATCCAATGAGCGATCAAAGTTGCGAAGTCGTCTCGATCATTAAGGCAAGGAATGGTTGTAAACTCTTCCCCTCCCATTTCTTCAAAAATCTCTTTTCCTTCCATGGCAATTTCCTCCAACGTCTCCAGGCAATCGCTAACAAAAGCCGGTGTAACGATCGCCATTTTTTTGATTCCCTCCTTTCCCATTCGTTCAATAGTACGGTCTGTATAGGGCTGCAACCATGGATCAAAGCCTAATCGGGATTGAAAAGAAGTAGAATAGGTTCCTTCTTTGAGCTCTAGTTTTTCTGCTATGTTCTTAGTGGTTTGATAACATTGATGGCGATAACAAAAACGATGCGCCTTACTGGGAGTTTGACAGCAACTCGCATCGATTTTACAATGAGATTGGGTGATATCGCTTTTGCGAATATGCCTTTCAGGTACTCCGTGATAACTAAATAGCAAATGTTCGTAATCCAGTCCCTCTAGTCCTTCTTTAATACTCTGGGCAAGTAATTTTACATACTCCGGGCGGTTATAAAATGAAGGAAGAGAAGTTATTTTTAGATTCGGAAAAAACTCAGATTGAAGCTCAGCCACGCGAACATCAATAGTCTCGGTGGTGGCCATAGCGAACTGCGGATATAAGGGAATGGTCAAGACCTCATTTACACCCTGATCTACCAATTCCTGTAATCCTTTTTGCAAGGTCATACTTCCATAGCGCATCGCTAGCGCTACAGGTATATTAACCCTATCACTCACCTTTTTTTGTAGCCGCTCCGAAAGTACAATAAGAGGAGAGCCTTCCTCCCACCAGATCTTAGCATATGCCTCGGCCGATTTTTTGGGCCTTGTATTCAAAATAATTCCACGAACGAGTAAAATTCTAGCCCATCGCGGCACATCAATTACGCGAGGGTCCATCAGAAACTCATCTAGATATTTTTTAACGTCCTTAGGTTGGGTACTATCGGGTGACCCTAGGTTAACAAGGAGAACTCCTTTTTTCATAGTTGGTTTTTGAGAACAACAAAAATAGTGAGTACGAGTCAAAAGGTTCTTAAAATGTTGGTAAAGTTATGTCATAGTAACATTTTCTTCTACGCATTGATTAAGTAGCCAGCCCCATAACAAACTTCTTAGGGGTAGTACCAAATTTTCGTTTAAAAGCAGCAATAAAATGACTTGCCGTACTATAACCCACTTTCGACCCTACCTCATTGACATTATAAGAGCCGGTGGCCAATAGTTGACGTGCCACTTCCATTTTATAGTCGAATAAAAAGCTGAATACCGAATCGCCATAGATTTGTTTAAACCCTTCCTTCAATTTATTAAGGGGTAGATTAATTTCTTCCGAAAGCTCTTTCAAAGTGGGAGGTTCTGCCATTCGGGAAATGACAATTTGTTTGGCCTTCTTGATCTTTGTTACATTGTCTTCATCCACCAAAAAAGGGCACTGCTCTATATCGACATCGGCTGGACGATTAAAATAGAGGCTCAATAACTCATAAGCCTTTCCCTTGAAATACAAGGGTTTTACCGAAGGATGTAAATTGTAGTTCATTAGCTGATTAAGCACAATGGCCATTGAAGGGGAGGTTGGAGCATCTTTATAGTATTTTCGATTCTTATTCTCACCACTCAAAAAAGTAATATAATTGGCCTCGGTAGAAAAAAGGGAATGAAACTTCACAATAGGGAGCAAAACAGAAATTACCCAGGAATGTGAATTCACCAATACCTCAATGGGCAAATCCAACTGCGGGTTATACAACAACAAAGAACTATCTTCTCCTATAGGCAAATGATAACTTCCATTATTAAAACTGAAGGATCCAGTGCCCTTAAGACAAAAATGAAATTGAATAAAACTAGCACTTAACTCGCGCTTAAATAATTGTGGCTCTTCCGTTTCGTTGCGAAACTTTAAAATGAAAAACCCTTCTTCAATAAGTGTTTCGTCATAAATTCCTTTAGCGACATTTTTTTCAGAAATCATAGCTCAAAAATGGAGTTTTGTTGTTTAGAATGATACTAAATTAGCTATTTTTAGCCGTGAAACCGCAATTTACGGTTAAAATTAACAGCGAACGATATAAATCATACCGCAAGCGTTACTTTCTATTAAAGTTAGCTCCTATTTTTGCACCGTTCATTATGAAAAATAACGTTCAAGGACATCCTTTTATTACCGAAGCAAGCACCGACCATTTATTCGCGGGGCATTTTTACGCCATTGGACTAAACTATAAAAAGGCCGATGCCGAGACGCGTGGACATTTTAGTATTTCCGAAGCGGCTCAAAAAGAAATTTTGCTTCAGGCCAAAGAGAACGGCATCCCTTCGCTAAGCGTTATATCCACCTGCAATAGAACTGAGCTATATGGTTTTGCACAACACCCTTTTCAACTTATAAAGCTTTTGTGCGAACATACACGAGGCACCATTGACGAATTCGAAAGGGTAGCTTATGTTTATAAGAACGAGGACGCAGTTTCTCATCTCTTTCATGTAGGCACAGGCTTGGATAGTCAAATTTTAGGAGACTTCGAAATTATTAGTCAGTTGCGAAATGGCCTACACCGATCTAAAGAAATGGGCATGCTCAATGCTTTTATGGAACGCCTCGGGAATTCGGTGATACAAGCGAGTAGACGAATTAAAAATGAAACCGAAATTTCTACAGGTGCCACTTCCGTGAGTTTTGCTGCCGTACAATACATTATGGCACGTGTACCATTTGTTTCAGAAAAAAATATTACCCTCTTCGGAATAGGCAAAATAGGTCGTAATACTTGTGAAAATCTAATAAAACATACCAAAAACGAACACATAACCCTCATTAACCGAACCAAGGTTAAAGCAGAGGAAATTGCGGGCAAGTTTAATTTGGTCGTGAAGGATTATGCCAATATTCAAAGTGAGATTGCCAAAAGTGATATTCTTATAGTAGCAACCGGTGCTCAGCAACCTACTATTAATAAAGAGTTGCTTTATCTAAAAAAACCGTTGTTGATTTTGGACCTGTCCATTCCAAGAAATGTAGCTCAGAATGTTATCGACAATGAACTGGTAACCCTTATTCACCTGGATGAACTTTCTCAGGTTACCGATAAAACCTTAGCACATCGTCAATCCCAAATACCACTGGCAAAGGAGATTATTGAGGAGGTCAATAAGGATTTCAACGCCTGGACCGAGAACCGAAAATTTGCCCCTACGATCAAAGCGCTAAAAACAAAGCTTTCAGAAATAAAAGCAGGAGAAATTGACAACCAACGAAGCAAGATCTCCAATTTTAATGAAGAGCAGGCCGAGATTCTCAGTTCTCGTATCATCCAAAAAATAACCACTCATTTTGCCAATCATTTGAAGAACGAAAATGGTTCAGCCTATGAAAGTGCCGCTTTAATTAAAAAAGTGTTCCAACTATCAAACAAAGATTTGTGAGCAAGACTATTAGGATAGGCACCCGCGACAGTCAACTCGCTCTTTGGCAAGCAAACACCGTAAAAAGTCGGCTAGAGGCATTAGGCTATAAAACCGAATTGGTGTCGGTAAAATCTACAGGAGATCTGGTCCTGGACAAACCCCTTTATGAACTAGGTATTACTGGCATTTTCACAAAAACACTCGATGTTGCCATGCTCAATGGGTCTGTGGACATCGCAGTGCACAGCATGAAGGATGTCCCGACATTGCTCCCTAAAGGCATCGTTCAAACAGCCGTTTTAGAAAGGGCTTCTTCCCAGGACATTTTGGTCACCAAAGGCCAACCCAACTTTCAAGATCCATGTACCATTGCTACCGGAAGCTTACGACGAAAAGCGCAATGGCTGCACCGCTATCCAAATCATCAGTTGGTTGGCTTACGCGGTAACGTAAATACCCGACTTCAGAAGTTAAATGAAAGCCCATGGCAGGGCGCCATTTTTGCCAAAGCAGGATTGGAAAGAATTCAAGTACTTCCTGAAAATTATATCTCCTTAGATTGGATGGTTCCGGCTCCTGCACAAGGTGCTATGGTTGTGGTTGCCTTAGAAAATGATCCTTACTGTCAGGAAGCGACACGACAACTCAATGTTACGAACACTCAAGTTTGTACACATATAGAACGAGAGTTTTTAAGAGTATTGGAAGGCGGATGTACAGCACCTATTGGGGCTATTGCCACCATCAATGGAGTCAAGGTCCATTTTAAGGGGGTTTTATTTTCATTAGATGGTCAAACTAAATTAGAGGTGGAACAGTCCACTCATAGGGATGCATACGATTCCTTCGGAAGAAAATGTGCATTGCATTTATTAAGTGTCGGCGGTAAAGAATTAATGGCGGCCATTAAAAAAGAAATGTCGTGAACGAAAAGACGCTTCTTTCTACTAAAAATTTATCGCGCTTACAGGAAGAGGTTCTATTGCGTGCAGGGTTTTCTGTTGAAAGCTATGATGCCATAGAAATTATAGATGTCGATTTTGAAGCTCCGGAATTTATTGAAAACGCCATTTTCACCAGCCAAAACGGAGTACGATCCTTTTTTGAAAATAAGACCGGTTCAACCCGTATTAAACAATGTTTTTGTGTGGGTCAAAAAACCGAGTTACTATTAAAGAAAAATGGCCAAAATGTGGTTAAAACGGCCAAAAATGCGTCCGAATTAGCTCATTTCATCATAAATAACCACAAAAACGACTCATTTTCGTTCATTTGCGGAAGTCACCGAAAAGAAGACATTCCAAAATTGTTAAAACAGGGAAAAATACCCGTTTTTGAGTTAAAAACATATAAAACAATGCTAAAACCAAGGCATTTTGACCAAAAATGGGGTCATATCCTATTTTTTAGCCCAACGGGTGTCGAAAGTTTTATAGAAGGTCAAAAAGCCGGGGAAAGTGCCCCAAACATTACAGCAAACTACTTTACAAATACCACTGCAATTTGTATTGGAGATACAACCGCAACTGCAGCAAAAAAATACACGAGCAACGTGATCGTTGCCCATTCGACCACCGTGGGAAGCGTTATTGACGCCGCGGTGAAAACAATAGCTCATGACAAAGATTAAAAACGATTTATTTTTACGAGCGCTGAAAGGAGAAACCGTTAGCCGTCCTCCTGTATGGATGATGCGTCAAGCCGGCCGTTATTTGCCAGAATTCATGGAAATTAAAGCAAAATACGATTTCTTCACGCGCTGTCAAACCCCGGAACTTGCCAGTGAAATCACAGTACAGCCTATTAGGAGGTACGGCATGGATGCTGCCATACTCTTTAGTGATATTTTGGTGATTCCTCAAGCCATGAATATCCAGGTAGAGATGAAACCGGAAATAGGACCTTGGTTACCCAATCCTATTAGATCTCACAAAGATCTGGAGTCGGTTATCGTGCCGGATATTGAAGAGACTCTGGGGTATGTAATGGATGCCATTAAAATGACCAAAGAGAAACTAAACGATGAAATTCCTCTTATTGGTTTCGCCGGAAGCCCCTGGACCATTCTTTGTTATTGTGTGCAAGGCCAGGGAAGCAAAAATTTTGATAAGGCCAAACAGTTTTGTTTTACTCAGCCAGTTGCAGCGCATGAGTTGCTTCAAAAAATTACGGATACCACTATTGCCTATCTCAAAGAAAAAGTGAGAGCTGGGGTAAATGCAGTTCAAGTTTTTGATAGTTGGGGAGGCATGCTGTCTCCGGTAGATTATCAAGAATTCAGCTGGCAATACATCCAACAGATCATCGATGCTTTAAAAGATGAAGCTCCTGTGATCGCCTTCGGAAAAGGTTGTTGGTTTGCCTTGGACACTATGGCTAAAAGTGGTGCAGCTGCCCTAGGTGTAGATTGGACCTGTTCGGCTAGAAATGCGAGATACCTGTCTGGCGGCAAAATCACGTTGCAAGGAAATTTTGACCCCACTCGTTTGTTCAGTCCTCCTTCAGAAATTAAAAAAATGGTAACTCAAATGATCAACGAGTTTGGTAAAGACCAATATATTGTAAATTTAGGTCACGGTATTTTACCAAATATTCCTTTGGAAAATGCAGGCGCCTTTATTGAAGCCGTAAAAGAATATCGCGCACCATCGTGAACATTTGGAAGCGCATAAAACAATTGAGTATTGGTCAATTATTCAAACTGGGATTCGTATTTGCGAAAAGACCTTTATTAATTGGGCCTACATTGCGCGCTACCAAAAGAACGATGCATATTTGTTATACGTTATATGGTGGAGCCCACCATAAAAATGGAAAAGCGAATGCCTTTAGACATGCCTTGTGGAATATCTTAATTTGCCAAAATTGCCAAAAAAAGACGAAAAACGACAAAAAAAGTATCATTTGGACCGAAAAAATAACCATTTTATACGAAAAAGTGACAAAAAATGAGATTTTGGACCAACACATGGATTTGCATAATAATGAGCTTGGAATAAAGTGGTTTAGAGCAAATTTGTTCGCAAATGAAGCAGAAATCATCAGTTTTATTCAAAAAAAGCTCGAAAATGCTCAAAAAGTGGCCAAAATTGAAGAAATAGAAAACCTGGAGAACACCTTGATATATATTTCAGAATAATACAGCTATGTTTAAAAACATTTTTAGAGGAATTCGAGCCTATGGGGGCTCGTTTCAGTTGATTAGCAAATTAGGCCTTTGGAAGTATTTTGGAATACCCATTCTAATTAGCTTACTAACCTTTGTGCTGGTAGGGTTTACAGCCTATGGCCTTAGTGACAATATTGGTGGATTCATTGCCAAAGCATGGGTGTGGGAATGGGGTTCTGAAACGTTCAGAACAATTAGCGATTTTCTAGGTGGTATTTTAATTGTGGTGCTCGGCTTCATTCTGTATAAGCATATCATTATGGCACTTAGCGCACCCTTTATGAGCCCCGTTTCTGAAAAGATTGAGGCCCATTTACTCGGGGAGGAGCACGAACATCGAAACACGAAATTTACCGCACAACTTTGGCGTGGTATTCGAATTAACGTACGAAACCTATTGATGGAATTGTTATTTACCATTCCTATTTTGCTCTTTAGTTTTATTCCTGTTATTAATATTTTCACCTCCGTTCTGCTATTCCTGGTACAGGCTTATTATGCAGGATTTGGTAACATGGATTACACCTTGGAACGCCATTTTAAATATGGTGAAAGTCTCAAGTTTGTCCGAAGTCATAGTGGTATCGCAATGGGAAATGGGATTGTTTTCATGGCCATGTTATTTATACCAATAATTGGAATTATTTTGGTACTTCCTTTATCCGTAACGGCTTCTACTACTGAAACCGTTCGATTAATCCAAGAATCTGGACGGATGAAAACCATCGAAAAGAAACCAGAAAAAATAGAAGCCTAACCATGGCAAGATCGCTCATGAAAGAACAATTTGTATCCTATATTCGCACCCTTCAAAACACCATCACGACCCGTTTAGAAGCGTTAGACGGCAAAGCAACATTTCAAGAGGACCTTTGGAAACGTCCAGAAGGAGGTGGAGGGCGCACTAGAGTCATTGAAAATGGAGCCGTTTTCGAAAAGGGAGGGGTTAACATTAGTGAGGTTCATGGTCAATTGCCAGAAAGCATGCAACACTATTTTGGGGTGAGCGACGCTCATTTTTTCGCCTGTGGCCTTAGTTTGGTATTACACCCAAAAAGCCCAATGGTTCCAACGGTACATGCCAATTGGAGGTATTTTGAAATGTACGGTCCAGATGGAAATATAGTAGATCAATGGTTTGGTGGAGGTCAGGATTTAACTCCCTATTATTTATTTGAAGAAGACGCACAACATTTTCACCAGATCTGTAAATTGGCTTGCGACTCGCATGATCCATTATTATATCCCAAGTATAAAGAACGCTGCGATTCGTATTTTTACAACTCCCACCGTAATGAAGGCCGGGGCATTGGAGGTTTATTTTTTGATTATCTGAAGAAGACCGAAGATAGGTCTCTTCAGCAATGGTATGACTTTGTTACCGAAGTTGGAGATAGCTTTTTAGAGGCATATGTTCCTATCGTAGAAAAGAGAAAGGACCTATCTTATTCCGAAGAACAAAAAAATTGGCAGGAAGTACGTCGAGGTCGCTATGTTGAATTTAATCTTGTGCATGATAAAGGAACGCTATTCGGCCTAAAAACTAATGGACGCATCGAAAGTATTTTAATGAGTTTACCCCCTCGTGTGCAGTGGAAATATGACCATCATCCAAGAGAGGGTAGCGAAGAGGAAAAATTGGTTAAAGTATTAACCCAACCCAAAAACTGGATATAATATGTGGAGACTTTTCAAACGTATTTTCTTAATCGTCAACTACAAAACGATTCTCATAACAGGGCTGTCCATTATATCCACCATCGTTTGTATACAATATGAAATAAAAGCTAATTTTCCCCTTACCCTCATTGGAACGGCTATCGTTTTTCCTATTGTATTTTCCATTGGCGGAGCTTACAAACGGCGCGAAATCGCTTTGGACGAATATGGCTCCATTAAGGCACATGGAAGGGCCTTGTTCTTTGCAGTATCGCATTGGTTAGAAAACCCTCCTGTTGCCCTAAAGACAGAACTAAAAGATCATTTAAGAGGTTTATTTAACTCCTGCAAGGTAGTATTTAGTAATCCCGTTGATAGCTTAGAGCAGCATGAAAAAGAAGTATACAACAGCTTCCAAAATTTATCCGAATTCATTAAATCAATGCGAGGACATGGACTTCCATCCGGCGAGGCATCTCGCTCCAACCAGTTTTTAAGCAAAATGATGATCTCCTTTGAACGAATTAAACATATTTATCAGTACCGCACACCCATAACGCTTCGTACCTATAGCGATATTTTTATCGTGATTTTACCCATTGTATATGGTCCACATTTCGCTGAAAACGCCACTAATTTCACCTACGGACTTCAATTTGCAGTGCCTATTTTATTTAGTGTGATTCTTGTGGCGCTGGATAATATTCAAGCACATCTGGAAAACCCTTTTGATCAACAAGGCGAAGACGACGTCTACATTAACGTTGATAAATTTATACGAAACCTCGATTAGTTTTAATTCTACCCCCTATGTATCCAATTAGAAGAAACAGACGACTCCGCAGCAATGAAGCCATTCGTGGTTTGGTGCGTGAAACCCTTATAACACCTAATGATTTTTTGGTGCCGCTTTTTGTGGTTGAAGGAAAAGGTGTGAAAGAAGAAATTGCCTCCATGCCCAATTACTATCGCTATAGCTTGGACCTGCTTTCTGCTGAAGTAAAAGAGTTATGGTCCTTAGGTCTGAAAAGCGTGTTACTGTTCGTTAAAGTACCCGATTCTCTTAAGGACAATAAAGGAACTGAGGCCGTCAACGCCAATGGACTCATGCAACGTGCCATCAAAACAGTAAAGGATGCCGTACCCGATATGCTTGTGATGAGTGATGTTGCTTTAGACCCTTATTCTAAATACGGTCACGACGGCATTGTTGAAAACGGTGCTATTGTTAACGATGATACCCTGAATGTTTTAGCTGAAATGTCCCTCTCCCATGCACAGGCAGGAGCCAATTTTGTGGCCCCTAGCGATATGATGGATGGACGTGTTGGAGTCATTCGGGAAGCATTGGAAGATGATGGTTTTGTCGATACTGGTATTTTGAGTTATAGTGCTAAATATGCTTCAGCTTATTATGGGCCTTTTAGAGATGCGTTGGATTCGGCGCCTGTGGACTTGCAGCATGTTCCAAAGGATAAAAAGACCTATCAAATGGATTTTGCCAACCGAGATGAAGCCATCAAAGCAGTGGAAATGGACATAGACGAAGGAGCCGATATTGTGATGGTCAAGCCCGGCTTGTGTTATCTGGATATTGTTCGGGAAATTCGAAATGCGGTTGAAGTGCCCATTGCCGTATATCAAGTGAGTGGCGAATATGCCATGCTCAAGGCCGCCGCCGAAAAAGGTTGGTTAGACCATGACGCCGTTATGATGGAACAATTAATCGCCATCAAACGTGCAGGTGCTCATATAATTGCCTCCTATTTTGCCAAGGATGTGGTAAAATTAATCTCCTAATTTTAATACAATGAATCACAAAATCTTACTTTTCACGCTACTAATTTCCACTACTATGTTTGCACAACAAGCCAATGTCAAAGATGCTTTTCTAGAAAAATGGGAGAACTCAAAGAACTATCTTGTCGAAATGGCCCAACTAATGCCTGAGGAAGATTACGGTTTTAAACCCACCGAAAGACAACGCAGTTTTGCCGAGCAATTGGAACATATTCAAGGGAATATGGATTGGCTAAGCACTAAATATTTCAGCAGAGAAAAGGAGCATTCGGATAGTTTTCCAAGCGAAAAAGAGCAGATCATCGCTTCGTTAGAAAACGCATTTGACGCCGTTGGCGAGACCATTGCGGCTACTTCCGAAGAAGAACTAAAAGAGACCGTCAAGTTTTTTGCGGGTCCTAAGAGTAAATTGCAAATTTTAAACCTATTACTAGATCACGTAACGCATCATCGTGGCCAATTAATTGTATACCTCAACCTAAAAGACCTTGAACCACCTCGCTATGTGGGCTGGTAATAGACCAGTGAAGTGTATTGGTTGCGTCAGAACACTTTTCTTTTAAAGTCTATTTCGGCACTCAAAATTAAAAGTGTAATTTTAAGCGTAAAATAGTTTAGATGACTTTATTAATCGTTTACGCGGTACTTTCCATTTTCTTTTCGTTTTTGTGCTCCATTTTGGAAGCGGCACTTTTGAGCTTTACTCCCACTTATCTTAAAGTGAAATCTCAGGAAGGGCGAGGCTATGCGGATACGATAACCACGCTTAAAAAAGACATCGACAAACCCTTAATTGCCATCCTAACCATTAATACTATTGCCCATACGGTAGGTGCCATTTTAGTAGGGGTTGAAGCCGAAAAACTTCCCTACAAAGTGGAGGTTTTAGGGGTGAATATTGTGGGAATAGTTTCGGCAGTGATGACGCTTTTAATTTTAATTGTTTCTGAAATTATCCCAAAAACCATTGGCGCTACTTACTGGAAAAAGCTTGGACCCTTTACAGCTATTGCTTTAAAAGCTATCATTTTCCCTTTAAAGTATACAGGAATCTTATGGCTTTTGACGCTAACAACTAAGCTTATTGGCAAGTCTGCTCATGTGAGCTCTATGAGTCGGGAGGAGTTTATGGCCATCACAGACACCGCAGAGCAGGAAGGCGTATTTGAGCAAAACGAAAGTGCTGTTATTAAAAATTTATTGGCTTTTAAGCTGGTCATGGCTAAAGATGTCATGACTCCATTCCCCGTAGTAGTTATGGAGGATGAATCTACCACTTTGGAACATTTTCACGAGCATCATAAGAATTTAAGGTTTTCGCGCATTCCTGTTTACCAAGACAAGACACATAATATTACCGGTTTTGTTTTGAAAGACGATATCCTGGAGGAAATCGTTGAAGACCGGGGAAATAAAATGCTCAGTGACATCCGGAGAGACATTTTCGTGGTGGATGCTCAAAAGCCCATTCCAGATTTATTTGAAGTTTTTATCAAACAGCGAGGTCATATTGCCCTGGTAGTGGATGAATTTGGAAATACTGTGGGTATTGTAACCATGGAAGACATCATTGAAACACTTCTAGGCCAAGAGATTATGGACGAAAGTGACGCCATTGAAGATATGCAGGCAGTGGCCAGAAAAAACTGGGAGCGCCGTGCAAAACGTATGGGAATTGATCTAAGAAACGATAACGAAAGCGACTAATGGAGACAGCCTATATTTCCACTCCTATGGGGTTTTTGAAAATTACAGGAGATGCTGCTGGTCTGGCCTCTGTTCATTTTATGGATACTGAAGTATCTTCTTCGGAAGTAATACCGGAAGTGCTATTGCCGGCGGTAACTCAATTAAAAGAATATTTTAGCAAGTCCCGAACCGAGTTTCAACTTACCCTGAATCCTGAAGGCACACTGTTTCAGAAAAAAGTCTGGAAACAATTGGAGGCCATCCCTTTTGGAAAGACCATGTCCTATCAAAAAATGGCAAACCATCTCGGCGACCCTAAAGTGATTCGAGCTGCGGCCTCCGCCAATGGAAAGAACCCCATAGCTATTATTATACCTTGTCATAGAGTTATTGGCACGGATGGTTCTTTAACCGGCTATGCAGGTGGATTACATCGAAAAAAATGGTTGTTAGAACATGAAAGCCCTGTAAGACAGGGAGAATTATTTTAAACTGAAGCTATGCGACGATTACTCAAATTCACGAAACGTTTTATTAAGGGCCTGATCATTCTTGTCCTACTATTGGTGGGACTTTTATACATAACCGATTATGAATATATCCTTAAAGGCGTGCGTGTTGTATACCTCAAAGGCCATACTACCGCCTACATCGATGACCACCCTCACTTTGAGAATATGACCATTGAAAACGGCAATAGCCCACAGCCATGGCCACTGCATGAAAATTACAATACCGCTTCTGCGACCTCTCGGCTTTCAGAAATAAACACTAGACTGGGAACCGTTGCTTTCCTGGTAATCAAAAATGATAGTATTTGGTATGAAAATTATGCCGAGGGCTATGGTACTTCCTCACAAACTAATTCCTTTTCGATGGCGAAAAGTATCACTTCGGCTATGCTTGGGAAAGCCATTGCCGATGGTTATATAAAGAGCTTGGACCAACCCATAGGCGATTTTTATGAGCAATATGCTAACGACAAAACTACAGTGGGTGACCTGTCTTCCATGGCATCCGGACTAGACTGGCAAGAATCCTATGTGAGTCCTTTTAGTGTTACAGCACGCTCCTATTACGATGACGACTTGGCCGAGACTATATTGAATCAGAAGGTGACTGAAGAACCGGGAAAAGTGTATAAATACCTAAGTGGGAATACGCAACTTTTGGGAATGATCATAGAAAAAGCTTCTGGTAAAAAACTGGCAAACTATCTTTCAGAGAGTTTATGGCAACCAATGGGGGCAGCACAACCTGGGTTATGGCAATTGGACGATGCAGAACATCGACTGGCTAAAACCTTTTGCTGTATTGCTAGCAACGCACGCGATTTTGCTCGCTTCGGAAAATTATACAAAGACTACGGGAAATGGAATGGACAACAACTTTTAGACTCTACTTTTGTGGCGACCTCTATCGTGCCTCGCTTTGAGGACAGTCCTGAATATGGTTACGGGTTTTGGTTAAGCGACCACCTGGACAAACACATGTTCGTGATGCGCGGTATTTTAGGACAATATGTTATAACCGTTCCTGAGGACAACCTCATCATTGTTCGATTGGGACATCAACGAGGAGGTTTCGTTGACCAACCTTTTACTGATGATTTCTACACTTATGTTGAAGAAGCCTACGCCATGTTGAATACCGGTTCTCATTGAAAAAATCACTTTTATCCTGTACCTAAGAATTAGTAGATTAGCCTTTGAGCAAATAGTGCCAAATTATTCAGAGAAAGACCGAAGCCTGGTTTTCAATTTAAGGTCCCTTAAGGATGAATATAATACCTTATTCTGTACTAAAACAAAGCATTATGTTTTTAATGCTGAAGATGTAACGGTTCAGATTTTGGTCTTATTATAAAGGAAGGTTTGGAGGCCGTTGACATTCCGTCTAATACTACAAAAGTTCAGGTTATCACTTGTGACAGAGATTCTGTTGAGATCACAAATGCCGCCAAAATAAATGAAATCGAAGTGGAGACTTTCAAAAAGTGAACTACAGAGTTCCTTGAACAGGACATCTAACTTATTCCGTTAATTAGCCGTTGATGCCACTGACACTAGTTTATATATGGCCTCGTCTCCATTATTGGATAAAGGAGCGTCTACCTTTAAAAAAGTAACTTCCTGTCCATGGTTTAAAACCAACTGCCTTTCTCCATTTAAAGAAATATTCCCTTTTCTTCGAACCCCTTCCCAATCTTTTATTTTAACAGTTCCACTACCGCTCGTTTTTTGGATTTTCAATGTGATTTGTTGGCCTCCGCTAACGGTCGATTCAATTTTACGAAGGACAGAATTTCTTTCAAAATCTGCCGCCACATTGGTTCTTCCATCCAAAATAATGGTTCTCGTCTGTACGGGAACAGTTTGCACAATACCAACAGTTCTTGAGATTCGAGGATCCATAAAAGAATTATCTCGTGAGACTATGTTGTTATTATTGGTAAAAGTGGTGGTGCTTGGGCGACCAAAAATGAAGGTAGACTTTTGTGCTTCCGGCGAATCGGGATCGGTAACTTTTACATAGTTCCTCTCAATATTGACCGTAGAATCTTCGCTGCTAATACAGCTTCCGTTAGGAATGTCTTCTGGAAGGTTGACAGGGCCCGTAAACCCTTCCGAACCATAACCCGCTGCATTCGAAAATCTGCTATCAAGAATATTAATGCTTCGGCCTCCGGTTACATCAACGGAGCAGTATAAGTTTTCAAACCAACAATTTTCGATGGTGATATTGGATGAATTTATCAACTTGAAGCCATATACAGATTCTTGAATGGTGCAATTAATGAACGAGACTACATTACCTCCAGGGTTAGCCAGGTAAACATTGGTCCCCAATGACGAGCGATCACGTTTTCCCAGGAAAAGGCAATTAATAAAAGTCATTTGGCCTTGATATTGTATCATTCTAAGGCTATTCTTGCTATCGTTCATCCTGGTAATTCTTACATTCTCAAAAACGGTCATTTGATTGGGAGTTTTGTAACTGATAGGCCCGTTAATACCCATCGAGTCATTTCCTTCTAAAAAAATTCCATGCCCAAGAATATTCACAATATTAATATTCTTAAATCTGCTCTGCCATAGGCCCCCGGTTCCATCTTTACCAGGTCTGGACTTCAAATAAATTCCGCCAATGTCCGCTACCAAATTTCCGTTTATTCTAAGGTTTTCCATAGAAATAAATACTTTCCCGGCTTCCATGGTAAAGAAATAATCAAAATTGGCGTCTTTTTTGGCCGTAAGCAAGGTGCTCTCTTCCCCGAGAATCCGAACCCCGGATGGAAGTCTCAAGGAACCGTCAATGATATATTCTCCACTCGGAAAAAACACCGTATTTCCTGCCCCATAATACGTCTGACTATAGGCTGTGTTTGCAGCGGCAAAATCAATAGCCCGTTGAATGGTTTCTGAAGTATACCTTCCTCGGTTCTTACTTCCTGCTTTAATTCCATAGTAGTTCACATTGATGTGTCCATCCAAATGGCGCACCCATCTTCCGGGACGATCTTGATCTATATTCTTAGGCTTAATAATGATTCCATCATCATCATCGGCAATTAAGGTGGCATTATAATAGAAGAATCCTTCCCCTCCATCTCTAACCGTAGTATGTCCTTTCACACAAAAGACGGCATCATTTTCAAGTACATCAAACTTTCGCAATGCTTCCAGGTTTGTTAAACAATCTAGCGTTAGTAACGCCCTGCTTTCAATATTCTTAGCCAACGAAAGCCCAGGAGACTCCACAATTTCGGTGATTGCGCTACTGATTACCTTGCCTTGTAATTCGAGTACTCTAACATGTAAATACTTCTCGCTCTGACTCCAATCTACATCACTCAAAATATTATGGGTATCGACCGTTGTGCCTGCTCCCACTTTTATTGAATACCAGCCGAGACTATCGGTTAGCACCGAATGCCTTTCGGTATAGTTTAGTTTTTCATTGGCTATTTTTCCTTGTTGGACCCTAATTTCTACTTCAAAATTCTCATTGGAACGCGCTTGCCCTGTACTATCTAGCACAGCAGATCGGTACAAAAAGGCGTCACTGTTTTGAGCCATCCCCAATGAAAAGGTTATCAAAAAAAGGAGTGAGATTACATATTTCATAGACGTTCTTATTAGTTAGCAGCGATATGGGTATAACGTACTCCCATGAAAAAAGCTTCTCCAAGTTACCCTATCGCTGTATTACCCTGGTAATTTAATTTGTTTTGCTGAAAAATAGGTGCTCATTAAGTATTTTTTGTAATTTTAAGCCTACTTCCTCCCCTCCTAACTTCAAAACATGTTGAAACGTATACCCTTGGAACATGTCCTGTTTTTGGACATTGAAACTGTTCCGCAGTACCCGCAATTTAGCAATCTCGAACCCACTACAAAACGGCTATGGGAGCAAAAAACACAGTACCAACGCAAGGAACAATACAGTGCCGAGCAATTTTATGATCGAGCCGGGATTTGGGCCGAATTTGGCAAAATTATTTGCATAAGCGTAGGTTACTTTCAGAAGAAAGAAGAGTTTCGAAATTTCCGAATCAGGTCCTTTCAAGGAGAGGAAAGACCCCTGCTTATGGCGTTTAAATCTCTGTTGGAAACCTATTTTAATCGCCCTCAGCATTTACTTTGTGCGCACAACGGGAAAGAATTCGATTTTCCGTATATCGCTCGAAGAATGGTTATTCTTGGTATCGATCTGCCTATTAAGCTGAATCTCTTCGGAAAAAAACCCTGGGAGGTTCCACATTTAGATACCATGGAGCTTTGGAAGTTCGGCGACTACAAAACCTTTACTTCTTTGAAGTTATTGGCGCATGTTCTTGGAATTCCGTCACCCAAAGATGATATAGACGGAAGCGAGGTTCGAGATGTGTTTTACAATGAAAACAATATAGACCGAATTATCACCTACTGTGAAAAGGATACAGTAACGGTAGCACAAATCTTTCTAAAACTTCGGAATGAGGATTTACTGGCGCCACATGAAATTGAAATTCTTTCAGCATAAATAAAAAGCTCGTACACCAAAGGCGTACGAGCTTTTCTATGCTATAGGAAAAATTATAAAATTATTCCTTGATAAAGCGCTTTACAAACTTCTCATCACCATCAGTTAATTCAACGAAGTAAACTCCGGCTTCCAAATTGCCAAGGTCAATCGTATCATTTACTAAGGTTCCAGACGTTACCGTCTGTCCTAAGATGTTTACAACTCTATAATCTGGTTGAAGATCCCCTTTGATAGTTACCGTTAACAACGATCCCTTCAATGGGTTTGGATGAAGTACAAATTCAACTTCAGTATCCAATCCATCACCAGTATTCAAGCCAGAAATAAATTCAATTTCGTTACGGCCTACACGAGCTCCACCTCCAGTATTGATCCCGGTAATAACTACCTGGTCAATATAGATATGGTCACCATTTCCACTTGCATCACATTGGAATCTGAATTGTGCATTGTTCGCCATTGTGTAAGTAGCAGCATCAACAGTAACCGTTGCCGAATAGAATCCGTTATTTTCAAAGTCCGTTCCTCGAGCCCAAGTCTCAACCGTAATCCAGGCTGAACCGTCGTAGTAACGTAACCAGAAATCTTCATTGTTTTCCATACTATAAGAATAGAAATGGAAACTTACTTCTACTTCATCATACGAGCTTACGTCGAAAGTTTCAGAGGTCATTGCAGAAGAAGTTCCAGAGTTATCTCTCAATCTGATAGAGTAACTACCTTCATAAGAACGACTACCGCTATAGCGCGAAACATCGCTTCCTCCATCTTGCCAATTATCCCAACCCGATTCGAAGTAACCTTCATGTAAGATATCGCTTCCTCCAGTAGAACATGGCGCACAGGTAGCACCACCACAGTCAACGCCGGTTTCATCTCCATTTTGAATACCATCGGAGCAAGTTGGCGCAGGTACAGAAGTAATGACATTTAAAGCGTCAATCGCCATATCTCCCTGCCAAGTTGTTCCAGTTACACCATTAAATCTAACTTGTAGTATTGTACCGTTGTAGGCAGATAAGTCTACGGAAGCAGATAACCAAGAATTACCTTGATTTCCAGCTGCACTCCAAATACTCGTCCAGTTAATTCCGTCTGTTGTAGCTTCTAAAGCAAGACTTCCCATATTTGAAGCACCGTACATGTGGTACTTGAATGAAATGCTAGGTGCAGTTGCCCCGCTTAGGTCGAAACATGGAGAATTAAGTATCGCTCTTTTTGTAGAGTAGTTTGGCGTGGAAGATTCCATATAAATATAGTAAGAACCTTCATCGGCGCTAGATGGTCCTGTATTTGAAGACCCAGTAGACCCACTCAATACTGTCCAGTCGAAATCATCTCCAGCATCTTGAGTCCAAGCTCCAGTAGTGTTTTCAAATCCTTCGTTATAAGGGAAGTTGGTTTCGGTAGAAGTACATGCAATTTGACAAGGCGCACAGTTCGGTCCGCCACAGTCAACTCCTGTTTCACCTTGGTTCTGGATTCCATCAGAACAAGTTGGCTCAGGACATGGAGCACATGTAGAACCTCCACAATCAACTCCTGTTTCATCTCCGTTTTGAACACCGTCTGTACATGTAGGTGCAGGAGGTGGTCCGCACTTATCTGAGGCTCCCAAAGCAGCTCTTACACCACCGGGTAACAAGGTAACGCGCATTCTATCGGTTTGTCCTTGTGTGAAAAGATTCATACAAGCATCGTCACTATAATCCATATAGTTTTGCACCATATCTACCGTTCCACAAGAAACGTGCGAAGGATTACATCCAAAGTTTTGAAAGTCAGATTCTGGTGTATCAGCTACGAAATCGTCAATACCACATCCTCCATCGCCCCAAATATGGCGTAAGTTTAAGAAGTGACCTACCTCATGCGTAGTTGTTCGTCCTAGGTCGAAGGGAGCAGAAACCTGCTCAATGTTTCCAAAGTAGTTATACCCCATAACAACTCCATCAGTAGCTGCGCTTCCACCTGGAAACTGGGCATACCCTAAAATAGTCGCACCATCATCTCTAAGAATCTTAGGCACGGTCCACATGTTTAAGTATTCACTTGTGTTCCAAGGGTCAATACCTCCGTGGGCGGATTTTTTCATGTTGTTTTGAGACGCATACCAGTCATTTTGAGTGGTTGACTTTCTCGTGATACCCGTGGTGGCAACACCATTGGGGTCTATAGTGGCCATACAAAATTCAATTTGTGTATCGGCCGCTTGAGCCCAAGTGCCATCGGCATCGGAATTTAAGCGTCTGAAATCCTCATTCAATACATCAATTTGAGAAAGAATTTGAGCATCACTAATATTATTCGTGGAATTTGTATAAAGAATATGAACTACTACAGGAATAGTTATTATATCCCCATTTATAATTCTATTCTCTCCGAGTTCACTAATTTTCTTCTGAGTGTACTCTTCAATTTCCTGCATTCGCAACTCCAAAGTTGGATCTTGCTGTTTACGATGTTCTAGGTCATCCATAGCGGCACAACTACGCTGTTGTTGAGCGTAAACAGAGCCAACGGCAAGGAAACATAGTAACATTAAAGTAATAGTTTTTTTCATATTAGGCGGGAACGAGGTCTGATCAGCCATGCCGTCGGGGAAGAGATGTCTCGGCAGGACATGCTCAACCTGGTGTTCTTGCCGGGGTTCAGCACCCGGTCCGAAGTCACCGACATGTCTGGACGGGGCGTGGGGATGGACGTCGTGAAGACCAACATCCTCAGGCTCGGCGGGATGGTGTCGGTCGAGAGCGAACGGGGTACGGGGACCAAGATCACGGTGACGCTGCCCATCACGCTCGCGATCATTCGAGCACTCATCGTCACTGTAGCTGGACGTACGTTTGCGCTGCCCATCACGGCGGTGCGTGAGGCGATCCCGTACGTGCCGGACGAGGTCCGTACGATTCAGGGACGTGAGGTGATCACGCTGCGGGGCGAAACGCTCGCGATCTGCGATCTCGCGAGGCTCTTCAAGTTCAGGAAGGGGACGAGCCGCGACCCTCAGTTCGTGGTGGTTGGGTCGATGGGCAACCGCGAGCTCGGTTTCGTCGTCGATGAGCTGCTTGGTCAAGAGGACATTTTCGTTGCGAAGTTGTTCGACATGTCCGGGCACAGGATTTGCGCGAGCCTCAAAGTTCGAAGCTCGGATTCTGCCACATGCCATTCTCGATGACATCGA
>JBCCIJ010000022.1:0-69009 GCA_039028295.1 Bacteroidota bacterium | reverse complement strand
ATTAAATTCTATGAAAATCATAGAAAGTTCTGAAGGTATGGCAAAAATAAAATATGATTTTGTGGGCTTAGGGGTTCGCAAATCAAACGTTCATTTTGACGAGGACGGAAAGTTTATTCGCATCGAACTTATAGAAAACCTGATCAAACTAGAAATGGAGGCACAGCAAGAAATGAACGTTTGATTTGCGAACCCCTAAGCCCACAAAATCATATTTTATTTTTGCCATACCTTCAGAACTTTCTATGATTTTCATAGAATTTAATTTAGGAAGATTGGAAACAATATTGTTTAGTATGGCAGGGGTATTGGCCACAGGAATAGGGTCAAACTTTAGCTCCGAACTCACAAATGGTTTTAAGGGAACCACCGACTTCTCCTCAAAACTCTGCTTGAAAGAATTTATCTGCTGGGAATAATCTTGTGCTTGGAGACCTGTCGCTTCGAAAGTTAGAAGCAAAACGAAAAGTGTTTTAATTACATTGGCATTGTAATTTTTAAATTTTACTGATGTGTTCATTTTTAACGTATTTCTATTTTTCATATCGTAGGTTACAAGAAATGGGTGAGCATTACACTTTATCTCACATTATTTTTCTTTGAGGTCGTTTAGAAGTGATTTCAATTGATCCACATAGTTTCCGAATTTTATTTTTTGCTCAAAGCGAGATAGAAAATAGGAGAGAAAGCCGCCGATAATGATTACCAAAGTGGTCATTAGAAAAACTTCCATAGCACCAGTAAAATAGTCCTTTTTGTTGTTAAGAAGGTAAAATATCCAACCAAAGGCAACCGAGTTGAAAGCGACACCAGAATAGACATTAAGCTTTATGGTGTTTTCCATGATCCTAACAAATCTTCTCAGAGATTCTGTTACGTTATTCGATCTGGTCTCAAAATGCCTAATTTTTCGAAAGGCCTTGAAGTTCCATGCAAGCATTGCCGACATAAATGTAATTACGGTAACTAAGAAAATTCGATTGTCGGATAGGTTGAAAATATTCTCGTAAAAAGTAAATTTCTCTGGATTTAAAAGTGAACCTATTAACATTACCCAGCAAATAACCAGAGAAAGGCTGCCAATAGCGAATTTCAAGTACATTACCTTTTTTATTTTGGTCAAGACTGTTTTTGATTCCTTTTTTATGGATTTCCCTACAACGAACTCGTCCACGCTGTTATTTGAGATAGTTTCATCAACTACTCCATCCCAAATTGATTTTAATTCCAATAGCTCCATCCTCCTATTTTTTTATAATTTTTGAGAGTTTTGTCTTTATCCTGTTCATTTTTACCCGAACATAATTCTGAGTAATACCAACAATTTCGGCAATTTCCTCATTCGATTTCTCATCTAAATGAAGCATTACAATTGCCTTTTCAACTTTATTAAGATCGCCAATAGCCTTGTGCATTAGTTTTAGTTTCTCATTTTGACCTTGAGAACTACTATCTTCAACAGTGTCATTAAATTGATTGGTTTGAAAAAATAGTTGTCGCTTCTTTTTAGCTTTTCTGAAGTCCTGAATGGCAACATTAATTGCAACTCGATACATCCATGTAGAGAATTTCGAGTCACCTCGAAATGAAGGATATGACTTCCATAACTGTATGAGTATTTCTTGAAATAAGTCCTTTTGGTGTTCGTCGTTATCGCAGTACATCTTACTCACCTTGTGGATGATGCCCTGTGATTCCTTAATACGTTTAGAAAATTCTATTTCCAGTTGCTCTTTGCTCAATGTGCGTTTTATTTTGAAAAAGATATTGTTGTCTTGTCTTCCTTAACAGTTGCAACATATGTTGTGATTCGATAGGGTTAATCACTTAGTAAGTGAAAAAAATCACTCAAGAATTACAGTTTCTCAGAAAATATTCAATTTTTAGTTATCGCTATTAGGGTTTTATGGCTCATCTAAAGGTTTGCTTCTACATCTTTTTCGGACTTAAAAGTTGGAAGAATAGATAGTTTGGTCGGGATGCTGTGCGATAAGATTCGAGAGTCGAATTTCCCCACTTGTCCATGGAGCATCTAAGGTTTAAAATTTGGACTTAATAGTTGTGCAATGAATGTTTTTCAACCGAAAGCATTAATCCTCTACCAGTGATACATTCATACTTCTTCCAGCCATATGAAAAGTTAGTTCTTTAGCCTTATCATCTTCAAACTTGTAATCGGCAAACATGTCGTGAGGTAATCCCAGCACCAATAATTTGTTCTCAGTAATAGGGACGGCTTTGACCATTGGGGCATCATTAATGAACAAACAAAATTCCCCGTCAATCAATCTGAAATTTGCCACTAGCGCAGATTCGAGAGGGTCATATTCTGATCCGGGTAGTACGAACCCTGCGGGCACCCAAAAATCACAGCTGAATCGCTTTAAGATCTTGTGGTCAAATTTCTCTTCAGTTTTTAAGCTATCATAGAGTTTTTCAGGAATGGTACCTGGCGAAAATTGTTTGAATAAATTTTCGTCCACAGCGGCGTCAATGACAAGGTGCACTCTGGTGGTATTACTTCTGTTATAAACTGAGTGTGGCAAAGTGAAATCACCATACCAAAACTCACCCTCTTGCCATGTTTGTCGCTGATGGTCAAGATTGAATTCGACTTCAGGGTTCGTAATTACCGGTATGTGCAGCCTCACGACACGTCCTGACAAAAAGGTGTCAGCATGCTCTTTTATGATGCCGCCTGGTCCTAAAATTAGAAAACGAACAAGCCTCCATTGGAGTTTAAGTTCCGCTATAAAGGGTAATAAAGACTCAAGATGGTTTGATGAACCTCCCATGGTATAAATTGGAAGTGAATTCCATGAAAGACTTCCAGTGCCGGGATAATTTGCAGGTTTTGTTTCGATATGGCTTACCGAGTGATAAGCCTTTTTAAGCAAATCTTTATCGAAGATTTTGTTTAATTGGATACTTGCAGATGGCATAAATTTGAGATTTTAGTTTACCAAAAATAGTTTTACTTTTTCAGGATTTCTTCCATATACAAAGCCTGATTGTAATCCAAGATAAATAATTAAATTAAGCTGCTTTTTCTCTTCTTGCCAAATCTTAGGGGATATTCCTTTCTTGAACTTTCTATCAAAATGGGATCGTTTAAAATTACCAAATTTTCCATCATGTCACTAACTTTTTATCTTTTTTGTACAATTAATTTAGAAATAAAGTCTTTCTTATTTCAAAAGGTATTTGGGTGAAAAAAATAATTCATTTCCGATATTTTATGTAATTTCAACATAGCAATTATGACTACAATACTATCAAAAATCGTTAAAAATGGCGAGTAAATGTTTATTTGTAAACCCCCTTCGCAATGGGAAAACTTTGGTTAGTTATTTTAAGGAAAGAGGGCAAGAAGTTTATGTGCTAATTGAAGTCGAAAAAATTCGAGAAATCTTAAAAGGAGAAATTTCCCAAGGAGATAAGCAGGAGTTTGATAGAGCTTATTACAAAGAATGTTTTACGGATATTTCACAAGTACTGGAATCAGGGATAGATTTTGACTTTGTTATTCCTGCTGGCGAAGCAGGTGTCGAGAGTTCGGACATTTTAACCCATAAACTTGGTTTAGTTGGGAACGACTACGCAACAACTCACTATAGAAGGGATAAGTTTGTAATGCAAGAGCAACTTCGATTGCATGGGCTGTCCTATGCCAAGAGTATGTTGATAGATTTGTCGATGGGAAAGCAACTTTCTGCGGAAAGCCTAAAGGACTTTTCTTTCCCGGTAGTATTGAAGCCTGCTTACGGGACAGGAACACAAGAAGTTTTCTATTGTGATAGCTTAGAAGACGTTAATAGTCGGTTAGAGCATATAGATTATCGAAGCTATAACTGGACTTTTTCAGAGACTACTCACTTCGTAGTGCAGGAATTTTTGGAAGGCCACGAGTATGGACTGGATTATGTTGTACATGAAAATGTGCCATACGTATGCGTCGTGTCCAGGTACTATAAGAACTTTAAAGTGGATAATAAGAACATTAGGACTGAAGTTATTTTCTTTAGCCCGGATGATCCTAAGCATGAGAGTCTTATTGAATATGGTAAAAAGGTGCTCCATGCGCTGGAAGTAAAAAATGGAGCGGCACATCTTGAATTTATTTCCAACGGAAGCGAGCATTATATGATCGATCTGGGTGCACGAATGCGTGGAGGAGGATATACATCCCATGATGAGCAAGTTTATTCGATAGGTCTCCTGGAAGCAATTTATGACAAATACATTAATAATGGCCAAAACTTAAAAGATAGCGTTTTGCTAAGGCACGGAATATATTCTGCCTTAAATGCTTCTAAAGGAGGTATATTTCAAGGCCTTTCGTCTTCTGAAAAAGAAAGACTGGCGCGACTTCCTTTATTGAAGGAATTCAAATTGGATCTTCAAATCAATCAACCTTATGAAAGAACGATAGATCTTATGAGTTCTAAAGGAGTGGCAAAAATAATAGGAGAGGATCGTGAAGAAGTTGTACATACCGCAAGAGAGATCTATTTGATTCTGGAAAACCATCTTGGTGACTGGTATCAAAATATCCCCGAATATCTGGAGAGTTGTAATCCAAAGTAAAAACGGATTTTTAATAGCAGCTTATCGGGTATTCAATCGTATAGTGCCCTTTAATTTCAAATTTGCTTTTCGTCATATCTAAGTAATTATTCGCAGATTATCAGGTATTTACGCTTATTTAAGAATTGAATTACGGTTAAACCGTACTTATCATTACTTGGCTTGGTTTTAATTTTTTTTCTTGGCTTTGTTTGAGTTTTTTTTTATAGCTTTACTAGTATACATATAAATTGTCCTTCAACTAGGGACAGTATTTTTTCAACCTTAAAACCAATATTATGCCATCTAGAGCGGAGCAAATCCTTATTTTATCAGATCATCCAATGGCCAGAAAAATTGCAGATCATGCAGCTTCAGGACTCACCTTTGGACAAAGCCTAGCTGAATTCGACCTTTCGGATAAAGTATTACGACAAATTCACTACAACAAGAGCAGCATTGAAACTGCTCTAAAAATGGGAAAACCAGTTAAAGAAGTTATCTACGAGCACTTTCCTCGCCAAAAGACACGCGATACCGTCATGGATGCCATTGAAAAGGCATGGGATAAGTGGGGGAAGTAACGAAATTGTAACCACAGTTTCTACCACTATATGATTTCGTAGTAAATCTATTATAGGTGAATGTAAAAATGTTCACTCTATTAGATTTGCTGCCTAGGATAGAATTGCTTTAAAATTAGCAGTCTATCCTAGTTTGTTATTGGGACGAGTTAAACCAAGCCATTTAGATAACCGATGATTTTGTATAGGTTTAATATGGTATGATTATACCAGAAACAAATTGTTTTAGATTCACTAATTGAGTTTTGAAAAGTGAAAGATGATCTCAATCTTCAAATAATTGAAGGTTTCAAGATATACCTGGTGCTATCCATGCTGCACCCCAATACTACCCTTGTGCAGCGCAGAATTACAAAGCGAGTTATATTAACTCCTACTGCTCGGGCTGTAAAGCACGAAGATGAGGAGATGACTTATCAGGAACTTGAAGACCGTTCAAATGCGCTGGCAAACATGTTGCTGACCCGTAAATGGTCTAAGGAGACCTGTGTTGGTGTGCATCTTTCCCCATCTCTTTGTTTGCCGGTTGTAATTCTCGGAATTTTAAAAGCCGGTGGGACCTATGTACCTCTTGCCATTGATTATCCGAAAAAGAGAATCGATCAAATTGTTGATGATGCTGCTATATCCATAATCATTTCCAATCAAACATCAGCCATTTTTGAAGACTTTGAAGGTGATGTAATTCAGATAGATTCAACTTTTGGATTGCTTGATAACTTTTCAGAAGCAATGCCACTCGTTGAAATTGAAGACCAGGACGCGGCATATATCATTTACACCTCAGGATCCACCGGAGCGCCAAAAGGTGTTGTCGTTGAACATGGAAGTCTTGCTACCTATTTGAATTGGTATTTGGAAGACCTTCATAGTCAAACCTTTGTCAATCTCCCACTTACATCTTCTATTAGTTTTGCCGCAGGTGTTACCCAGCTATTTTCCGCTTTAATGCTTGGTCGAACCCTTCATATTCTAAATCCGGATATCATCAGGCAGCCAGAGAAGCTATTGGATTGGTATACTGAAAACCCTGGGCACGGACTGTATTGTGTTCCCACCCTTTGGGAAGAAGTGATGAACTTTATTGAATTAAATCCTGATAAAAAATTTAACCCGCCAGCTTGTCTTTATTTATCGGGAGAAGCACTTCCCAAATATTTGGCAGACCTAACTTTTAATCATCTACCGGAAATATCCATTTGGAATTTGTACGGCCCTACGGAGTCTACTGCAAATGTAAGTTACTACGAAGTTCAAAAAGGAAAAGAAATTTTTCTGGGCCAACCCATTCGTGGCGCCCATGTTTTTCTTTTGGATGATGATCTAAAACATGTTCCTCAAGGCGAAGAGGGGTATATTTATATTTCAAGCCAGGCACTAGCCAGGGCCTATCGGAATAGACCGGAACTTAGCAAACAAAGCTTTATAAAGGATCATAATGTTGAAGGTTTTGAAGACTATACCATATACAACACAGGCGACATTGGAAAATACAATGAGGATGGGGAGCTTATATTTCTGGGAAGAAGAGATCAACAAATAAAAATTAAAGGACATCGGATCGAGTTGTCAGAAATTGAACGGCACCTGAACAATGTTCCTGGAATTCGGCAAACGGCTTGTAAAGTTACCATCGGCCTTTCTGGAAAAAAACAGATTACCGCGTTTATAGTAACCAAAGAAGAGGGCATTCCGGTAGACTTTATTAGAAATTACCTACTGCAATGGCTACCCGCATATATGATTCCGGAAAATTTCCAATTTCTTCCAGCCATGCCCAAGCTGGCTAATGGGAAGATTGATCGGAAAGAATTATTTCTGAAGAATGGACTTCCGCAAAGACCACAATTAACCTACGACAGAGTAGATAGTGAGTCTGAACCGGAACGTGAAATGTTGAAAATCTGGACAGAGGTATTTTCATTTTCCGACCTTGGGGTTACCGATGATTTCTTCGATCTTGGCGGTGACTCCCTCAAGGCCATCAAAATGGTCCATTTGGTAAAAGTTAATTTTCAAACCCATATCTCCATAAAAGACATTTGGGAATCCTTGAATGTACGAGAGCTTTGTAAAATAGTTACTGAGAAGAAAGAAAGTATTCCTGTTTTAACTAGTTCCAAGCCCAGTTTAAAGAAATCGGTTTTACCATTGTCATTCAATCAGTCCAGTTTGTGGTTTATTCATCAATCTCGACTAGAACAGACGGCTTATAACATTCTGTTTTCCTTAAAATTTAACGGCGAAATAGAACTGGAGTTAGTTAAAAAGGCGCTCCAGCTTATAATTAAAAAGCATGACTTGTTGCGGTCCAATTTTTTGGTCAAAGATGGAACGGCCATTAGAGAAATTAATTCGGAGCCAGGCATAGACTTTCATTTTTCAGATTTATCAGATCAAAAACCACCCGTTCATGCTTCTTTTGAAAAGGAGTTGACCAAGGGATTATTTAAAACAAAATTTAATCTTTCCAATGATGCTCTTATCAAGTTTCATTATGTCAAGTATAGTGCTGAACGGTTCAAATTGTTTGTGGTAGTTCATCACATCATATTTGATGGCTTGTCTATGAATATTTTTAGTGAAGACTTCAGAAATAATTATAACCAGCTACAAAATGTAAAAAAGAACGGGGTTGCGAGCATAAGCAGCGAAAAACACAGTTATAATGATTATGTTGAAGAAAGTCGAAAGAACTATTTTTCCGGGAATCTTGCTTCTAATTTAGAGTTTTGGCAAAAGAAATTGGAGGGAGGAGAGTTTTTTCTTAATCTACCAACCGATTTTAATCGGCCAAAAGTTCAGCAATTTGAGGGGAGCAATGTTAATTTGATCATCGATGAGAACGAGTTTTCCACGATTACAGATTTTACCAAAAAGGAAAAAATTACTCCCTTTATTTTACTGCTTTCCGTATTCAAATTACTATTACATAAATATACTCAGCAAAGCGATATTGCCGTAGGTGTCCCATTTGCAAACAGACAACGATCCAATGCTCAATCTACTATTGGATTTTTCACAAATACTGCTGTTTATAGAAGTGAGATGAAGGGCTTTGCGAATTTTTCTGACTTGCTGCATTATATTAGAGACTACACGCTAGAAGTTGTTGATAATCAAGTTTATCCTTTCGGGAAACTTGTAGAAAAATTAAATCCTGATCGGAGTATTAGTTATAATCCAATATTCCAGGTAATGTTCGCCTATCACAATGTTTTAGAAAAAAGAGAAACCGAGGATGGGGTCTTTATCGATACGGAAGAAATAATAAATCCGAGTTGTAAGTTCGATTTGGATGTGGAAGTTCAAGAAACGGAAAAAGGGTTAGTCGTAACCTTTAACTATAATACTTCGTTGTTTTCAGAGGAAACAATTACTGCAATGACAGCTCATTTTCATTTTTTACTAGATCAGGTTGTTCGCAGTCCGCTCGGGGATTTGGATCAATATGTTTTAGAAGACGAATCTTTGTTGGCCAACAAAATAGCTGAATGGAATGATACAGTTTCCCCGGTTGAAGATGTTAGCGTTCATGGCAATCTGGAAAAAGGAGCGGAAGCACATCCAAATAGAATTGCTGTTTTTTCGGATCATATGCAATTAACTTATGCTGAATTAAATAGTCGTTCAAACCAGGTAGCTCGCTATATCAAAGACCTTGGAATTTCTAAAGAAGGGATTGTTGGTATTATAATGGAGCGATCCGTTGAGATGGTGGTTGGTATTTATGGTGTTCTTAAGGCTGGAGCTGCCTATTTACCGATCAATTCAAAATTTTCAAATGAAAGGATAGCGTATTTAATTGAACACAGCAAGGTGCAAGCTGTTTTGGTCTCTGGTGGATTACCAAAGGATATGAAGCTTGACTGCCCGCTCATACATTTGGATAGAGACGAAAATTTTAAAGACCTACCTCAAACTAATTTAAATTTACCTATTGAGTCAACACAACTGGCATATGTTGTATTTACCTCCGGTTCAACAGGAGACCCCAAAGGAGTCATGACCGAGCATGGAAGTGTAATGCACCGTATTTCATGGATGCAAAAGCAATTTCCCCTCCAAGAAAATGACGTAATTATTCAAAAAACACCACTCACATTTGATGTTTCCGTTTGGGAATTATTTAGATGGACTTTAAGCGGGGGTAGTTTATATGTACTTCCAAGCGATGGTGAAAAGAATCCTGAAATTATTCTAAGAGCCATCGATACGTATAAAATTAGAAGTTTACATGTTGTTCCCTCTATGTTTAATGCCTATTTGGCGTTTTTAGATGTAGCCGATCGGAAAATAAAGTTGGATAGCCTTCGCACCATTTTTACAACTGGAGAGGCACTAGAGCATTATCATGTTCAAAAATTTAGAAGAATTATTGCTCCCAATAATGAAGTGGCCCTGATCAATTTTTACGGACCTACCGAGGTCACTATCGCGGCCTCTTGGTTCGATTGCTTGACCGCTGATAATTATACAAAAGTGCCCATTGGAAGACCTATGGATAATACGCAGATTTTTATTTTAGATAAAAAAGACCGACTCCAGCCCATTGGAATTCCTGGGGAATTGGTAATTACCGGCCGAGGATTGGCCAGAGGATATTTGAACAATCCCAACCTGACCGATGAAAAATATAAATATGATAAAAAAGGAATTAGGTATTACAAAACTGGAGATCGGGCGAGATGGCTACCAAATGGACAGATTGAATTTCTAGGTCGCACAGATCATCAGGTTAAAATACGCGGATTTAGAATTGAACTGGGAGAGATTGAGAACGAAATGAACACACACCCAAATATTGAAAGGGTGATTGTGTTAAGTAAAAAAATTGAGGAAGGAGATGATAGACTGGTGTCTTATTATATAGCAAAGGATAAATCTTCAAAGATCGATTTTAGAGCCTATTTAAAAAAGTCGCTTCCAGATTATATGATTCCGGTGGTTTTTATTCCTATTGATCAAATTCCTATCCGTTCCAATGGAAAGTTGGATACAAAGTTGTTGCCCGAACCTTATGCCGACCAAAAAAGGGTCATTGGTGAACGGGATTATAACAATTTGAGTGAAAGAAAGATTGGAGCTATCTGGTTTCAAATTTTGAAACATGATGCTTTTGATGTTGAAGATAATTTCTACGATGTGGGAGGTTCTTCGCTTTTGATGATGAAAATGAAACATTTAATAGATGCCGATTTTCAAATTGATATTTCAGTAGTCGATTTATTTCAATACGCTTCCATTCGATCATTGGCAGAGGAGATAAATTCAAAAAATAAAATAAATAAATCAAAATCAATGAAGGACCGTGCGGCGCTGCAACGCAAGGCTAGATTGCATTAAACGAATAAGTTATGTCAGAAATAAATAACAACAAAGACGCACATAAAATTGCGATTATTGGCATGTCCTGCAGGATGCCAGGTGCTGATAATGTTAAAGAATTTTGGAACAATTTAATGGAAGGGGTGGCATCCATAACCACTTTTACCGATGAAGAATTAAGAGAGTCTGGCGTCTCAGAATCAAAGATCAACGATCCCAATTATATTAAATCCAGAGGTATAATTGATGGTGCCGATTTATTTGATGCGACATTTTTTGGAATTACCCCGCGAGATGCCGAAATAATGGATCCTCAACACCGAACTTTTTTGGAATGTGCCTGGCATGCACTGGAGGATGCGGGTTATGATCCCGAAAAAACCAAAGACAGGATCGGGGTCTTCGGAGGAACAGGAACCGCCTGGTATTTGAACAGTGTTACTACCAATAGTGAGGTGGCAAAATATTCTAGCGGTACTTCAATTATAACTGCTACAGACAGAGATTATGCGGCCACCGGAGTTTCTTATAGATTGAATCTTAAAGGCCCAAGTTTTACGGTCCAAAGTGCTTGTTCCACTTCGATGGTGGCCGTTGTCATGGGAGTTAATAGTTTGCTGAGCTATCAATGCGATATGGTAATTGCCGGTGGAGCAACAGTGCACCTACCTGAGAAAAAGGGATATATGTACTATGAGGGTGGGATTGAGTCTATCGACGGAGTATGTCGCACTTTCGATAAAGATGCCAGTGGAACTGTCTTTAGCCGAGGCGCTGGAACCGTTTTGTTAAAGAGATATGAGGATGCTGTTGCGGATGGGGATCATATATATGCCACTATTCTCGGTGGAGCCATAAACAATGACGGAGGAAATAAAGCCGGTTTTACAGCGCCAAGTGTAGATGGTCAGGTGGAAGTTGCTTTGGAGGCCATTGAATTGGCCAATATCACAGCGGACACGATTTCCTATGTGGAAGCCCATGGTACAGCCACCAATGTAGGTGATCCTATTGAAGTCAGCTCCTTGACAGAAGCGTTTAGCACATATACGGACCGAAAACAATATTGTGCCATAGGTTCTGTAAAGACAAATATTGGTCATACCGATTCTGCCTCTGGCGTGGCAGGACTAATGAAGGCGGTTTTAGCCCTTCATGAAAAAAAGATTCCTGCCCATCTTAATTATAAAATTCCAAATCCTAAAATTGATTTTCCGAACAGCCCTTTTTATGTAAATACCGAAACTCAGGAATGGCAAAAGAACGGTGTGCCAAGACGGGCTCTGGTGAATTCTTTTGGAGTGGGTGGAACAAATGCCTGTGTAGTATTAGAAGAATATCAGGAAACACTGAAAAAGGAAGATCAGGAGCCTATAAGTACATTGTGTCTTTCTGCAAAAAGTGCGGAAGCCTTGGAAGATACCAGGATCAGACTTCTAGATTTTGTAAAGGACAATCCTGCAGTTAATGCTTCAAATTTGGCCTATACGTATCAAGTAGGACGCCGTGCATTTAGCAATAGAGGAGTTTTAACTTTTAAAGACCGACAAGACCTTTTGACAAAGTTGGAGCATGGAGATAATTTGCAAAAAGGAAATTGTGAAGAAGATAATAAGCCATTGATATTCATGTTTCCGGGACAGGGTAATCAATACCACAAAATGGGCTTTGATCTCTATCAGAAAAATGAATTATTTCAAAAAACAGTGGACCATTGTTGCCAATTTATTCTGAATGAATTTGGAATTGACATCATGGAAGTTTTGTTTCACGAAAAAGATGCTGAGAAAGCTAAGAAGGCTTTAGAGCAGACTTATATTACGCAGCCTGCTATTTTTATTATAAGCTACGCCATGGCTGAACTGTCCCTTTCCAAAGGATTGAAACCGGAAGCCTTGATTGGACATAGCGTTGGAGAATATTTAGCGGCTTGTGTATCTGGTATTATGAGTCTGGAAGATGCGTTGAAAGCTGTTACTAAAAGAGGCCAGTTAATTCAAGACCTTGAGGGTGGCTCGATGTTGGCCGTCTTACAGAATGAAGATAAAATTTTGCCCTTTCTGTTTGATGGTGTAGAAGTCGCCGCAGTAAATAATCCAGGGCTTACCGTTGTCGCTGGCTCTGATGAACATATAGAAAAATTCGAAACAAAACTCAAAGAAGGAGGTTTCTTCTCAAAGCGATTGTCAACCTCTCATGCCTTCCATTCCGCAATGATGGAACCGTGTTTGGATGAGTTTTCCAAAATATTTGAAAACATAGCGTTATCTGCGCCTAAGATTCCTATTATATCAACCGTGACGGGTAATTTTATGACTGCAGAAGAAGCTATGGATCCTCAATATTGGGTTATGCATGTTCGCAAATCCGTAAGGTTTAGTGATGCCGTAATGACTTGTTTGGAAATGAATCCTTCGGTATTTGTCGAAATTGGTCCGGGACAATCTTTAGAATCTGCAGTGAAAAGACACCTCGATAACGATACTGCTCATGCGGCCACGAGGACCATGAAAACAGAAAATGAACATTTCGAAGATGACGAATATTTTGCGAATGCCATTGGGAACCTCTGGTTGGTTGGAGGAAACATAAATTGGGACACTTTTTATAAGAATCAGAAAAGAAATCGCATTTCCTTACCAGGTTACCCTTATCAAAGACAATCTTACGCAATCGATTTCAGCCAGAACATTACTGCAAAAGGACCTCAAAATTATACCAGAATAAAGGAAGGAAACGAGTGGTACAGTATTCCAGTTTGGAAACGAACGCCAAATAGTAAATACTTATCAGCCTCCTTAAAAGAGAAACGGAATTGGTTGATTTTTCAAGATAAAAATGGATTGGGGGAAGCTATGAAATCCGTTCTTTTGGAAATGGGGCAAGAGGTTATTGAAGTACAAGCTGGTGAAAATTATAAAAAGGAAACCGATTCCAAATATACCATAGATCTTGGCAACAAGAAACACTATGAAGATTTAGTGAAAGACATCTATCAAGATGATATGGAATTAAATCATTTTGTTCATTTGGTCAACTACTCTCATAATCTTATTGAAGAACGTTCTTTTTCAGCTTTAAAAGAAGCCGAATCGACAGCATTTTTTAGTCCTGTATTTCTTTATCAAGCTTTGATCAATAAAAACAAGTTAAAGGAAATTCAATTTAGCTTTGTTGCTAATGGTGCTTTTGATGTTATAGGAGAGGATGTTTACGCACCTGAAAAGGCATTAGGTATAGGTCCAAGTAGAGTATTAATTCAAGAGTTTCCACTTTCCCGATCCAGGTTTATTGACGTAGATATCCAAAAGGATGATCGTGAAAGAAAACGTCTTGCCCATAAAATAATTCAGGAGACCACGAACAACTCTTTCGAAACCTTAGTGGCTTTTAGAAATCAGCATCGGTGGGTGGAGAGCTATGAGCGCTTGCCTGTGGTGCCTGAAGAAAAGTCTAAATATAAAGATGGAGGTGTTTATCTCATCACCGGTGGTTTAGGAGGTATTGGAATTATCACGGCCAAGGCCATCGCTCAAGAAGTGAAAGCAACTTTTGTGCTTACCTACAACTCATTTGTTCCACCCAGATCGGAATGGGATCAGTGGTTAGAAGATAATCCGGGCTTTAGTTTCACCAAAGAAAAAATTGAAGCCGTTCGAATGCTGGAAGGGCTAGGTGCAACCATTTTAGGAAGACAAATTGATGTTGCAGATTTTGACGGAATGCAAATGTTGGTGAATGAAGTAGAAAAAGAGGTAGGAACAATTAATGGTGTAATCCACTCTGCGGGTGTAGCCGGGGGTGGAATTATTGCACTCAAAACAGCAGAATCCATAGCGCCGGTTTTCGATGTGAAAATGCGCGGTTTGTTGGTTCTGGATAGAATATTTGCGTCTCATCCGTTGGATTTTTTCATCTTATATTCTTCGGTAACCTCTATTGAGGGTGATGCTACCCGACTGGAGTATACTTCTGCCAATGCATATTTGGATGCTTTTGCTGCTTACAGAAAGGGTGTTAAAAATGACAATACCATGGCCATTAACTGGCCGGGGTGGGAAGATACCGGAATGGCCGTGAGGTGGGACAAAGAGAAAAAAGCAAAGGAGAATACTTTGGACATCAAACCTGATTATTCGGATCATACCATCACAAGGGATTCAAAGGACCTCTTAAAGTTGGTTAGTTATGAAGATGACACCCTCACTTATGATGTGGATTTTCAACCCAAGGAGGACTGGGTGATCAATAGTCACTTTATTGTTAATATACCAACGGTAGTGGGAACAACCTTTATAGAACTGGCTCATCAGTTTAGTAAGTTAGTTTTCCCCGATAAAAATGTAGAATTAAGGAATCTATACTTCCTTTCTCCCATGATGTTTGAGAATGCAAAACCAAAAAAAGTTAGGTTAGTGGCCCTGAGAAAAGAAGATAAATATACCTTTAGTTTTAGTACTCAGGCCATGGAGAAAGACCTGGATGGCATTTGGCATAAACATTTTATGGGTGAATTGTTACTAGCAGAAGATACCGTTCAGAGTTTTGACCTTTCGGAAACCATAGAACGTTTGAGTGGTGAAATAGACGAATCGAAACGGCCCAGATTAATTCTGAATAAACAAAATATGCCGCTTATCGATCTGGGAGATCGATGGGACATTGATAATAAAATTTATGTAGGTGAAAATGAATGGTTGGCAAAATTAACACTGAGACCTGAATTCGCCGGAGATACCGATAACTTCGATTTCCACCCTGCCATGATGGATAAGGCTACTTCATTTGCAATTCGCTACACCAGCCAATCCACGCATCTTCCTTTCAGTTATTCTAGTGTAAAGCCAATTGCCAAACTGCCGGCAGTGGCCTATGCTTATGTAACCTCAGAGGCTACCCAAGAGGAAGCCGATGCCCTTTCTTTCGATGTTACTCTTGTAGATGAAAACGGACAACGATTGATGGAGATTAAGGGCTATACCTTGAAACAAGTGAATGATCTTGATGAAACTAAGAACGATCATAAAAAACGAATGGAGGCTTTGGCGCTGAAAGTGAAGGAAAGAAATGATTTTATTTTCAAAGATGAAGGAGAAAGAGTGATTCACCAATTACTAAATGGTGATTTCCCTGCGCAGGTGATCGTTTATCCTTTTGATTTTAATGATAAACTGATATTTAATCAGCCAACTGAAAAGAAGATGGCAGAGAAAAAAGACATTGAGAGTTCCTCAAAATCGTATTATTCTCGTCCGTCTCTAAGTACTCCGTATGAAGAACCGGAATCGGAAATTGAAAAGACCATGGCTGGCATATGGCAAGATATTTTGGGAATAGACAAAATAGGCCGTAAGGATAATTTCGCAGAACTCGGTGGAAACTCGTTATTGGCCATTCAAGCAATAGCCAATATTTCTGATGTTTTAGAGGTGGAATTAACCGCACAAGATTTTTATGACAGTCCAACCATTGCTGGCCTTGCCGAAACGATAGTCAGTTCAATAATGGACTTAGGAGATGTTGAAGATTTGGAAGAATTAATCCAAGCTATGGGTGATGAAAATTAATTTTTAAGCAGAACGCGAACACTAATATTTGTTAGATGAAGGATGTATCTAAGCTAATTGCAAATCTCAGTCCTGAGAAAAGAGCTGAGTTGTTACAGCGCCTGAAGTCAAATTCGGGGAAAGCTGAAATAGGCAAAACCAAGAACAAGGATAAAACTGCATACGTTCCAAAGGACGGTGACAATTACTATTGTCATGTAGAAAAGCCAGGCAATTTTAGCAGCATTGTTCTAAAACAAATTGAAATGGTTCCACCTCCGAAGCCAAATCAAATTCAAATAAAAGCGAAGGCCGCAAGTCTTAATTTTAGAGATATTCTTATAGGACTGAATATGTATTACGACCCACCTGGAGTCACTACGACTATGGGAACTGACTATTCTGGAATTGTGACGGAAGTAGGAGCGAATATTAAAAATTTCAAGAAGGGAGACCATGTTTTATTTTTTTCAACCGAAAACTTTAAAGCCTATCAAAATGCCGAAGACTTTAATGTCATTAAAAAGCCAGATAATATAAGTTGGGAAGAAGCGGCTGCGATACCGACTGCATATATGACCAGTTACTATTCGTTGAGATATGTGGCAAATTTAAAGCCTGGAAAAAGGGTGTTGATTCATACCGCTACAGGAGGTGTTGGCCTTTCTGCGATTGAGATTGCCAAATGGTTGGGTGCCGAAATTTTCGTAACGGCCGGAACTGATAAAAAAATAGAGTATTTAAAATCCATGGGCTTTAAGGCTCCTATGAATTCGAGAACCCTGGATTTTGCCGATGAAATTATGGATCGTACCAATGGGGAAGGAATAGACGTTGTTCTCAATACGATCGCAGGTGAAGCCACAGTTAAAGGATTGGAGATATTACGTCAATATGGGCATTTTTTACAAATAGATCTAAAAGACATTGCCGCTAATAAATCGATCCCACTGGCCGCCTTTACAAGAAATCTGTCCTTCACGGCTTTGAATATGGGGTGGCATCCAGAACGCTCTACCGAATATATGAACGAGGTGTCTGAATTGCATGCGAAGGGAATTTTCAAACCATTAGTGGTCAATAATTTTAAAATTGATGAACTAGGAAGAGCGCTGGCCTTTTTATCAAAATCTGAACATATTGGTAAAGTAGTGCTTCAATATTTATAATTAATTCGAAAGCTTTTGAGTGAAAGAACTGAATGGACGATAATCTAAAAAATAAAATTAATCAATTGTCACCAGCGCAATTAAAGGCGCTGATGAAAAAGCTGGGTAAATCTAAAAAAGAGTTACCTCTCATGCCACGGAATGAAGCTGAGGAATATCCGGTAAGCAGTGCACAGCGCAGGATGTGGTTTTTGTCCAAGTTAAATCCAGATTCATTTTTATATACCAATCCTGTAGCAATTAAGATATATTCAACACTTGATCTGGATTTTGATAAATACCTTAGCGGTGTTCAATTAATTGCGCAGCAGCATGAATTATTGCGTACTTCCTTCTTCAGCAGGGACGGAAAAGTATTTCAAAAAATTCATTCCACGGTTCCCATTCAAATTAACAAAGTTGACATCAGTGATGTCGATCCTGCTGAAAAAGAATCGCGAGTATTGGAGATCCTTAAGGAAGATGGCCAACGAACCATCGATGTTGAGGATTTCCCTTTATTCAGATTTACTGAAGTTACTATTTCTGAATTGGAAACTGCTGTAATATATACTTCGCACCATATCATTTCGGATGCCTGGTCGAGTACGCAGATTTTTCGCACTTTACATGAATTAAGCCTCATCGATACACCCGTTGAAAAGCTTCCAGAATTGAAGTATCAATTTATTGATTATGTGCTCTGGGAAAACACCTGGTTGAAAGGAGAAGGTTATCAAAAAGCATTGCAGGAGATAAAAACGTTAATACCAAACGTACCCGAACCTATTGATTTGACTTTGGACTACAAGCGCCCAGCTATTATTAGTTACGACGGTGCGCTCGAAAAAACAATATTAGATTCAGAATTGGTAACTCAAATAAATCAATATTGTAAAAGTAAGAACCTGAATTTGTTTCACTTTTTACTAGCCACCTTCAATATACTTTTGCATAAATATTCAAGGAGCAATGAAATTTCAATAGGCATACCATTAGCAAATCGTAAGATTAAAGAATTTCAGGAAACTGTGGGAATGTTTTTGAATACATTGCCGTTGGTCACTTCAATTTCCGCAGAGCAATCTTTTTATGAATATCTGCTACAGGTAAAAGCAGCTGGCGAAAAGTTGGTTACCCATCAGGACCTACCGTTTGACAAATTGATTGACGAGTTAAGACCGGAAAGATCGCTGGCTTATTCACCTTTATTTCAGGTATTATTTGTTTTCCAGAACATACCACAAATGTACGAACGAGAGAACATGCGTATTTCTCCTGTGAAATCGGATTATGACGTTTCAAAATATGATCTTGATCTATGGATAGAAGAAGTAGGGGAGCAATTGTTTTTATCGCTAACCTATCAAACCAAACTATTTAAAAAAGAAACCATTCAACAATTTTTGAACAGGTATAGGTACTTATTAAAAGAAGTATTAAACCATTCAGAAAAAAAGATCAGTACCTTACGTATTGAAGAACCAACGCAGCATGTTGGCTATACAAAAAGTGACGTTGGCTACATCAGCTATTTGCAAGCATTTGAAGAAAAGGTGGATGCGACTCCCCATGCAACGGCATTAATCTATGGCCGGTTAAAGTGGAGTTATCAATTGTTAAATGAAAAAGCCAATCAACTGGCGCATTATTTAATCCGTCGAAAGTCGGATGATGATAAATTTGTTGGCATTGCATTGGATAGATCTGCGGACCAGATCATTTCCATATTAGCCATCCATAAAGCGGGTCTTGCCTATGTAGCGATTGATTTAAACCAACCGGAGGCTTATTTAGACTTTATACTTGACGATGCGAAGATTAACTTAATAATTACTTCTCAAAAATATGATGATCAATTTCAAGGGGCAACTATTGTTCTCGATGATTCATTTAAGGAGTTAGAGCAATGTTCAATTAAGAACCCTGAATGGGTAAATGAAAAAGAGCCATTAGCCTATCTCATGTATACCTCAGGTACTTCGGGAAAACCGAAAGGGGTAGAAATAGGACACCATCAGTTAGTTAATTATTCAGCCGCCGTCTGGAAACGATTTTCTCTCCATGAGGATTCCACGTTTGCATCGGTATCTTCAATTACGACCGATCTGGGTAACACCCAAATTTTTCCAGTTTTCATGCATGGAGCTTGTTTGAATTTTATCGAATCGGAATCAATAACAAACCCAAGCCAACTTGCCCATTATTTTAAAGAGTATCCTGTAGATTGTTTAAAAATAGTTCCTTCCCATCTTAACAGTTTGTTGAACACACAAAGTGGATTTGAAATATTGCCAAATACCCTGTTGATCTTAGGTGGCGAAAAAGTCACTTCGGAACTCATCATAAAAATTAGAAGTAAAAGACCCAATCTAAGAATAGTAAATCATTATGGACCTACAGAAACTACTATAGGAATATTAACATATGAAGTTAAGGAGGTTGAGGAAAATTCGATCATTCCCATTGGCAAAGTACTTGACAATAATGCCGTGTTTATAGTCGATAAGAACAATAATAGGGTTCCAGACGGGTTGAAAGGCGAGATATTAATTTGTGGAAATAACGTCGCTCTGAAATATCATAATAATGAAGCTTTGAGTGAGAAGCATTTTGGAGTAAACTTTGAAAATGTAGGTGGGAGGTATTATAGAACGGGAGATTTAGGGCGAAAGAGAGTTGATGGAAACATCGAATTTTTGGGGAGAATTGATAGACAATTGAAAGTTCGAGGATTTAGAGTTGAAGTAGACGCCATTGAATCTTTGATTCTAAAACACGAAGGGGTTGCTGGAAATCGTGTATTAGTTAATTCAAATGCTATTACTGTTTATGTGGAGCCCAAACCAGGCGCAACGGTGGATTCTAACGAAATCCAACGATTTTTACAAAATCAGTTGCCGGCCTATATGGTTCCGGAACGGGTCATTATGGTGGAGGCCATGCCAAGACTGGGCAATGGAAAAGTTGACGAGAAAAAACTGTTATTATTCAATGAAATAAATCAAGAGCAGTCCCAGGAAGTTATGCATCCACGCGATGAAACGGAACTGTTCATTGCCCAAACCTGGAAGAAGATTTTAGAATTAAAAACCCTTTCTATACATGACGACTTTTTTGGCTTAGGAGGGAATTCTCTGGCAGCTATTGAGATCATTGAAGTTATTAACCAACGTTTTTTAACTAACCTTGGAATCGCGGTCTTGTTTCGCAGCAAAACGGTAGCTCAATTAGCCTATGAAGTAATGAGTGTGGGAGGGCAAAGGGAAATGTCTTCGGTTGTTCTCATCCGCAAGGGCAAGGGTTCAACCAACATCTTTTTTGTTCATCCCGCTGGTGGGGATATTATGTCCTATTATGAGCTTGTACAGGAATTACCACAGGAATATAGTGTGTATGGATTGCAATCCGTTTTCGCTACTGACAATCTTACGACTATTGAAGAAGCTGCAAAAAGTTATCTGACAGAAATTGAAGAAAACAGGATTGAAGGGCATTCCGTTTTTGGAGGCTGGTCTATGGGAGCGGTTATTGCATTTGAAATGGCCAAACAAGTATTCAGTCAAAACAAAAAGCAGATTCCAGTAATACTATTGGATCAAAAAGCGCCGGCAAGATTTGATCAACAATTTTCTGAACCTACCAGTAAACTGGAACGGCTTGCGGTTTTTGGTGGGAAAATAGATCATATTGCAGGTAGTAAAACCCTATTGACCAAAGAAAATCTGAAGCCTTTAAGCGAATCGGAACGAACCGACCTGTTTCTTCAGGAATTCAAGAAGTACAATCTTGTGCCCGAAGGAGTTCAGGTAAGTGATTTTCAAATATTCCTGAATCGAATGATGGTACATCACGACATGGCTCTAGATTACAGAACCGAACCTTTTAATGGGCAAGCCTTATTAATTAAAGCCGAAGACTCAACGTTTGTGACCGATGCGTTTGAAAATAATGTCTGTTATGGCTGGAGTAATTATGTTGAAAATGAATTGGAAATTAAAACGGTACCTGGAAATCATATAACTTTAATAAAACGCCCTAATAGTAAGGAAGTTTCTCTCGCAGTTCATTCATATCTAGAGGAAATAATGGATAATAATTCGACCAAGAAACAAGCCTCGTTTACTTTGGAGCCGTAAATAATGAAAAGTCAATTTAAGAATTAAAAGAAAAGAAAAGAAAATGGAAACGTCAACACCCACTATGACCGATGAGATAAAAGAGAATCGCCTTCAAATTTCACATTTTATTTACGGAAATTGGTTGAATCAGGTGACTTATGTGTTTGCAGAGTTAGCTTTGGCGGACGCTTTTGTCAACGGTCCTCAGACCTTGGAACAATTAGCTGAATTTGGCGGAGTTCAAGCTCCTTATTTGAAGCGGGTGCTACGGGCAACGTTTGAATTAACTTTTTTGACCTTTGATGTGGATACCCAACTGTATCATCTAACTGAAATGGGAGCCATGTTAGGTTCAAACCATCCGTTTAGCATGCGAGAAGAAGCCAGATTAAATGGTGCTCACTACCGATATCAGCCCTGGGGAAATTTAATTCACATACTTCGAAATGGACCAAAAGACGAGTATTCCCCAACGATGAAAAACGGGAGCCTTGACTATCTAAAGGATAAACCTGAATTGCTCAATACATTTCATGAAACCTTGAATCAGAAATCAAAAATTGAAAATAAGGCGATTGTTAAAGATTACGATTTTTCTCAATTTAATAAGGTTATGGATATTGGCTGCGGAAGAGGATCATTTATAATGAGCATCCTGGATCAAAACCCTGAATTGGAAGGATATATGTTCGACCTCGAAGCCACCCTAGATTTTGATATTCCAGAAAAGTACAGCAACCGTTTGCATAAAGCACCAGGCGATTTTTTTGTAGAGGTTCCTGGAGTAGCCGACGTATATACCATGAAAATGGTAATTCACAATTGGCCAGAGGATAAAGTAGTTAAAATTCTCGAATCGGTACGAGACGCCATGAAGTCTACAGACAAAATTGGTGTTGATCCATCTAAAAAAAGATTATTGATCATTGAGAATCTATTGGTTGAACATGACGAACCCAAAATCGCTACCTGGATGGATATAAATTTTATGGTGATTATTGGAGGAGCCGAGCATACCCTAGAGGAGTATAGAGTAATTGGTAGAAAAGCGGGATTGGAATTATCTGAAGTTGTCGAAACATCTTCCGGCCGTCACGTTCTTGCATTTGCTCTAGCCGAATAATTATTATTTGCATGACAGAAATGTTCAGACATAAATGCATTTGTACTTTGAAAGATAAATCTATTCGAAGGAATGTTGGTATAGGAATTATTATGGATCATAACCCTCGGTCATGGACGTCCTATATCGATAAATTGCATGTGAAAGAGCAAAATCAACTTGAGCAGAAAATAACGGACGGTGCAAAAAATAGTTTTTTCTTGTCGAGGATGGCAGTAAAAATGGCTTTATCCCAGCTAACTGGTGGAAATGAAAATGATACTTGGGTGGACCATGGCGTGTTTGGGTTTCCAGTTTTGGAAACCAATCCCAATGGATTTGAAATTACCTTGGCGCATACGGAATCTTCAGGTTTTGCCGCCTGTTTTGATCAAAGGGATAAAATAGGAGTGGATATAGAAAAAATTGCAGAGACAAAAGTTGCAATTATTGAAACCGCATTGACCACCAGCGAATTAAAACTTGTGGAAAATAAGGCTTCAGAAAGATCGAAATACCTTCACCTCATTTGGGCGGCTCGAGAAGCTTTAAGCAAGGCATTACAAACCGGTTTTTTGATTCCTTTAGAATTGCTTTCGGTCTTATCCATTGAAAAGAAAAATGACTTTTATACCATAAAGTTTAAACATTTTTCTCTATTTCAGGTAGTGGCCTTTCAGTTGAATACCTCAATATGCACCATTGCGTTTCCTGAAAGATGTGATCTGGATATTAAACCGATTTTAGAATTTAAGGAACTGTATGAAAATAGTTAATGTGCCTTACAGTAGTTGTACTCAGGGCAAAGTTTGAAATAGAATTAATAAAAAACATTTTAAGATGAAGGAAGTATGTATTATAGGATTTGGCTTTACAGCGATACCATTGGTTCGCGAATTGGATGCCACCGGAACAGATTATGAAATTATATCCGATGGCGACAATGTGTGGACCGCTTTGAATGAAAGTGAACGTTTAGACTTTGATCTGGTATCAAACTATTTGTCGAGTTTTTACTCTTTTGATTTGGTGAAGGATTTCGAAAAGGATTACTACCCAACATCCAAAGAGTTCTATGAAATGCACAAAAGATGGGGCAAGGTTTATGAGGACAGAATCACTAGAGATATAGTGTTGAGAGTAGATAATTATGAAGATCATAGTGAGATATTCACTAAATCGGGTAAAACGGTCAAAGCGCGTCACGTAGTTTTTTCTACCGGGTTTCAACGTTCCATACATTCAAGTCTTACCGATATCGATTATAAGGTAACTGATAAAACATTTGTATTAGACACCATTGGGGATTCAGCCAACCTGATCATTTCAAAATTATTACCTGGGAACAATAAAATTATCATCAGAACTAAAGGGTTTGACCCCTTGGATAAAGTGATTCCGATTGCCGGAATTACATTTACTTTGGACCAGTTGGAGTTCCATAATTTTAGATATGTCTCTCAAGAGCATTACTCTTCAATTATTACTGGTAAAACTGCGGGTAATCCTTTTGTACTGAGCACCCAATTTCCAGATACGGTAAGGGACATGAGTCATTTGACTACTAAATCCACTCCAAGAAACGGAACCATTGTGATTAAATACTGGCCCATTGATATGTATGCTAAAGAGTTTGGCGATGATCTGGAAGAAAATATTGCAAAAGGGTATTTGTTGAATGATATTTCCTATTGGATTTCTACTGGTAGGGTGGTGGTAGTTCCAAAAGACAGCCCTATTGATTTTGAAAATAAGACCATTGAGTATGGGGGTATAAAAAGGTCATATCACCAGCATATTACGGGTGATGCCGAAAAGCCCAGACTGCCGCCCATCATGATCAATGGATCTACACCCTATGAATACCATTTCAGAGAAAACTTCATGGGTTTAATACCAAAAAAATTAAATAATGTTTATACCATCGGATTTACACGTCCAATGACTGGGGGAGTGGCAAATATTTCGGAAATGCAATGCATATTTGCGCATAAACTAATAACCCAACCCGCATTCCGTAAAGAAATACGTCATAATCTTGAGGAACGTATCGAAAAATATAACGAACATTATTATGGAACCACGCCTCCAACAAAATCGGATCACTCTGTATATTATGGATTTTTCACGGATGATATTGCCCGACTGATGGGCATTGACTTTAAACCTACGGAATGTAAGACCATGAAAGATTTGGTTTTTTACTATGCTTTTCCGAACAATGCATTTAAATATCGCCTTAAGGGTGAATATGCGGTTGAAGGAATTGACAAAGTGATCGATAAAATTAATGAACAGTACAAGGATTTTATAGCGATCTTCGCTTATGTACTTACCAGTAATACAAGGGATTCAGGTGAAGAACGTTCAGATTGGTTAAAACAACAAAAGCGCTATTTTTTCAACGATATGAGACCTAAAGAAGCCTTCGCGTCTTTCATTGAAGAATATTTCGAAGCTTTTCGTAAGGTGAAGAAGGTGAGTGTTGGAGAAGAAATAGTTGATGCGGAGTGGCAGGAATTAGTTAGAATTTGCAGCAAAACCAGAGACGAAGTACTTAAGGAAACGGAAGATCTAGGTACTGTAAAATGGAGCGAAGAAATTCATAAAGCGGCCGATTTGGTTAGATCTATGGCGGTTAATGATTTGCACGAAATCTCTGGCCAATCCATTGAGGAGCTTCAGGGACATTTTGCCTTACTGGCCGACATGAAAAATCCCCAAGAATATGATAAACCTTACTTGAATGCTTCTATAGGTGAAGCCGTCGACGGATAGTTTTTGAAAAGTTAGGAACTACTCAGTTCTTGTTTAAGCTTTGCGGCTTTTTCGAAGCCCGCTATTAAATAGGATTCATTTGGAGATGAAATTTTGGTTAAGATGGGTTTCTTCTCATGATCTCTGTTAAATACACAGGCAATACCAATACCCGTCCAAATATGGGACTGTTTGGACGGTTCCAGTCTATTCATGAATTTTGCAATTGGTTCTATTTGACCGTCATGAACAAACCACAGTGCACGTCCTATGCCAATATGAAAATCCTGACGGTAATCTTCTTCAACTTCAAAGAATGAAGCCTCTTGGTAACGTTCTGGATTAAAAAGGCCTTCATGAAAACCGTAACCATTGGATATGGCTGGGATCCACTTATTGGAGATGCCTTCGGGTTTCCAGTGAAGAGGTTTGGAAAGTCTTGAACTTGCCCATCCCACGCCTATGGCGCATAATTTTAATTCCCATTCCGGGCGTCCTGTAAATAAAATGGGTAGGTATCGTTGATCCGCATCGTTCATTTCGTCCAAGATAGCCAATGCCATCCCCGCTCCTTCCAACATAAAACCAACCTCGTGAGGGCCCGCATTTTGAAATAACAAAGGAATTTCGTCTTTCCCAGCGCTCAGCGCACTATGATAACCACTTACGAACGATCGACGGGCAAGACCTAAACCTTCGACAGGTTTTTTTCTGTCGGAAGGAATTTTTTTGTTACGAGGCAATAGGCTCGCCAATTTTTCACGAAGCTGACGCTCTGATTCTAACATGGTGTTTGCTTTTTGGTTTTTATGAGGATTTTAACCAAGTTACTTCTGGATTCACTTTTATATTCTTTTTGATCTGTCCAACACTATAGCTAGGCGGGTCTATCACCGGCCACGGTAACCCTAACTCCCTCGCGCCTATGGCCCTGATAATCATTGATTGCAAAATGCATAGCGCAACGATTGTCCCACATGGCAATGGTGTCTTTTTCCCATTTTAACCGACAAGAAAATTCTGCTTGAGCACAGTGCAGGTAAAGAAAGTTCAATATACTTTCGCTTTCTCTAGAAGGGATGTCCAGGATTCTTTCAATATAACCTGAATTCACGAACAATCCTTTTCGGCCGGTTTCCGGATGGGTCCTTACCAGTGGATGAAGTGTAACGAAACTTCCAACATCTGGAATTTGTCCCATGGAAGTATTATTCTTGTTGATGGTATAAAAACCGGTTGGTCCAAACAACTGTGCCGAAGTATGGACTGCCTTTAAGCCTTCTAAATACTGTTGCATGGAAGGAGAGAGCGCATCGTAAGCACTATACATATTTGAAAACATGGTATCTCCACCGTACGGAGGGACATCGATCAATCTTAATATGGAACCCATGGGAGGCTCATCGACAAAGGTCAAGTCAAAATGCCATGAACCACCATTGTTAAATTTATCGGTACTTTTCTTTAAAAGACGGATCATTTCCGGATATTCTTCGATCGGCGTAACGTATGGATGCACGTACAATTCACCAAAGCGCTTTCCAAAATCAATATGACTTTGATAGGCAACATTCTGGTCTCTAAAAACAATTACTTGATATTCCAAAAAGGCTCTTTTTATTTCAGCGAAAGTTTGATCATCCAATTGATCCAGGTTCACGTTTGAAATTTCCGCACCTAAATTGCCTGTCATGGGGTGAACTCCAATTATTTTATATTCCGAACGGGCTGTTGTTTCAGCATCTTTTGCATCAATCATTATTAAATTATTTTATGGTTAGACAAATCATTTTATAGCTTCAATAAATAGGGAATTTTCAACATTGGCGAATTCGAAGCCGGTTACTTTACTGTAAGCATCAATCTTTTTTAACGCCGGATGTATGCTGGCTTCGAACTTTGAGCGTTCGCATTTTGAAAATCCGGCGTCAATAAACAATTGCGATAAAGTCTCAAAATCGTAGCCCATTTTATGTTCGAACCAGCCGGACGGTTTTATGGCCGATCCTGCCATCATCATCACTTTTGACATTGGGGTATGATAACCTGCACGGCTTCCGAACTCGGGTCTTGCCCTGTCATAAGCTTCAAAGAAGGCCGTGTTGTTTTCAATATAAGCCGCGGTGTAAGCCTCCATATCCGGTACGGCCAAACGAACAACTCCTCCAGGTTGCAAAATTCTGTGCATTTCTTTTATTAATCTTCTCGCCGAAGTATGATAATCCAGATGTTCAAAAGTATGTGCCGAATACACAAATTTCATGCTGTCGTTCTCAAAGGGAAGATCCCAACAAAGGTTCAAACGCATATCTCCAGCGATCATGTCCACATTGAGCCAATCCTCAGGGCAGGTCATGCCGCTCCCTAAATGTAGTTGACGCTTTGCTTCTTCAGGTTTTTGAACGCGTCCAAGTTGCTGCACCACAAAATGGTCCTTTCCAGCCCTAAGCTCCTTTTGTAATCTTACCAATTGATTTACTATTGAAGCCATATAATTGGAAGGCGTTTCACCATCAATTTGCACCGCTTCTTCAGCCCATTCTCCCATAGCAATTAAATCTCCGGATATACTTTGCATCAAACGCCCTAACGAGGACAACTTACTGGAAAAATCCGCTCTTACGTAATTCGATTTCGAAGAGGCTTGCCCATTCATTTCAAAAGGAACCAAAACTTTCTCTTTCATCAAATTCTCAATGATCTTTCGAACGGTTGATCTATCGTTTTTTCCATCGCCCAAAACTTCATCGAATTCTTCATTTAATAGGCGTTCGTAATCGACAGGAGTTTTGAACAACATGAGAATTTGAATTTCACCCGGTTCTGGTGATCTGGCTGGAAATACCTTATTTGCCTGAACGGCATCCACTTGTAGTATGGACATAATTGATTTTTAGTTTAATACAATACTAGAAAATTGAAAACGCAACTTTCTCAATAAATTTTGGAATAAAACAAGGGTAAAGATCCTACCTTTTTGTACTAATTCTATTCGCCATTAGGGAGCCATTGTTCTAATATTAAATATACTAAATATATCGCACAAATTTCAATTAAAAGGAACTGAAATTTGTTCTTGCCCCTTCTTCTCAAGCCTGCAAAATTCTAGTCCATTATGAAATAGGAACACTAGATTCTTTTAATTAAATCTATAATAAATATTGGGGTCGGAAATAAAGAAGTTTTTAGAGCTTATTGCCCCAACTGCACCGCCTTCTGCATAGCCTTATAGCGCTGCTCCCATTTGGCAGGATTCTTCCTATTGAGGGCATCGTCAATGTGAACGGGATCGTTAAAGGATAACCCCCAACGCAGGTCCGGATCGTCAATGATAGACTTAAAAAATTTTCTAGCGGGTTCGGGTATGTTTGGGTATTTAGCGGCTTTCGATGAATGAAGCATGGTTCCGTTGCCATAAATGACATTGAAGTCGATGGCATGTCCGGCCAGATGATTCGACTTTTTAGCCGGTGTTACAATAGCGCCCTGGACATTGGTGGTAGTACGAAACGAACTATTGATTGAAAGTAGCACATTGGCTTGTTTAGCGTATTCGTTGATTTTCTTCAACATTGGGACAAATTGTATGTCCGCCTGTACGGCTTTTCTTTTAAATTGGGATCCCTCAAATATCACGAGAGGAGAATCCTTACTAGGCAAGTTATTTTGAGCGAGATCACTCCATTTACTTCCGTAAAATGGATTGATGTCCTTTAGCATTTGATTGATGAGTGGACGGGAGAGTAGATCACCATCCGATTCAATATTATTGTCCTTGGCATAGGCGATAACGGCACTACGCGTACTGTTTCCATACAATCCATCAGCCCCGTATTTCGGAAAATTTAATTGAGCGCCATAGCCCATTTCAAAAAGAAGTGTTTGTACCGCGGTTATACTCATTGGGGTACCCCTTGAAATATATTTTTTAGTTCTAAGGTCTGAGCTATGAATGGCCGATAACAAATACATGCTGGGTAGAAAATCATGGCGTTGCAAAATGAGTTTCGCCAGTTTTTGAGACACTTTAGACCCATCACTTGTATTACCATTTTTGGCGGCAAAGGTAGCAACGGCTTTTTTAGTCGCATTTCCATAGTCACCGTCAGCTTGATAGTTGTCCCACTTTAATTCTTTTCTGAAACCCAACTCGAAGAGGGTTCGCTGAAGGTCTGTAACTAATTCTTTGTTGGAAGAGCCTTTAAATAGAGAGCTACTTATATCTCCCTTATTTACTGCAGCTTCAAGGACGTGTGAACATTCCATAATGTAGTCGTTTTGATCGCCAGTGGTGGCTTGAGTTTGATATTACTATTGGTCGGGGAGAAACTATGCTAGCTTATCTATAAAGATACAGTTTTTTTCAGAATTGAAAAAAATGGCGCCCCAACGTAAGTTTCTTGTCTTAACCCATAATTTTACTCAGATCACATTTAGATCATTTCACGATTTCTTCCGAAGAAGGTTTCGAAAAAAACTTGGAGACCACCCACCCCATTAGCATGGCAATTGCGAATGAAGGTGCCAGTACATCAAGTGCTACAAAATATTCACCGACCGAATCCATTTCTTGGAAGACAAATTTAAAAAGAGGGACGCACAAAAAGCCGGAAATCATGGAGGCAATGGCGCCGCGTTCGGTATATCCTTTCCAGAATAGGGAAAGTATAATAACGGGGCAAAAGGCCGCAGCTATCCCGGACCAACCAAAAATGATCACCCAAAAAACCTGCCTTTCAGGGGAGTAGATCGCCATTCCCATGGCAATGGCCAAAGCAATTACCGCCATAATCAGGGTCACGCTGCGTGAAATTTTGGTTAGTTGTTTGTCCTTCAGTTCCGGACGAAATATTTTCTGATAAAAATCTCGAACAACAGCACTGGAAGCAATAATTAATAACGAATCGATGGTAGACATAATAGCGGAAAGTACAATAGCTACAAAAATTGCTACCAGAATGAGTGGCAGAAAGTTTTCCGTCATTACATTCAGTACGTCTGTCGCGCCAATACCAAAAATAGCTTCCGGATCTTGTCCGGTTTCAGTAAAGAGTAATCTCGCCAGAACACCAATGGTTACCGCGGCAGCATCGGTTAATAAAGTAAAGACAATCGCAACCCATTTACCCTTGTCAATTTCCGATTCGTGTTTAATAGACATAAATCGAACATATACTTGTGGAGAACCTAAAAACCCAAGACCGATCATAGAAAACCCAAGAATAGTAAATAAATTAAGCCAACCATCATCGCTTCCACCCCAAATGTTGGTTAAGGCAGGGTCTATAGCATGAAGGCCTTCGATGATACTGCCCGAGTAATCCATAGAAGAAAAGGCTACGATAGGTAGTAATACCAATCCAAAGAACATGAGTAAACCCTGAAAAAGATCTGACCAAACTACCGCAACAAAACCTCCAATAAATATATAAACGAGCACAATGGCAAAGCCTAATAGGGCTCCATGAAAATAATTCATGCCCAGCAGAGACTCGAACGCAATTCCTGTGGCATCAATTTGCGAACTAACGTAAATAATTACGAAAATGGCCAGTACTGAAGCAGAAAGAATTCGAATTAAATGTGTTTTCGATTTAAAATGGCTTACCAAATAGTCGGGAACGGTAATCGATTTGTAAGTGTCGGTTCGACGTTTAAACCTTTTAGCCATAAAAAACCAGGACACGGCAACTCCTAATAGTTCTCCAATGACCACCCAATAGGCCGATAAGCCTGCCAGAGCGCCCATCCCTGTAAGTCCAATAAGTAACCAGCCGGATTCACCGGTGGCGCGGGCCGAAAAGGCCACCGCCCAATACCCAATGTTCTTGCCACCCACGTAAAAATCGCTCATGCTTTTGATTTTTCTGGAAGCCAGGATTCCAATGAGAAAGAGAATCAAAACATATACGACCAATGCAATTATTTTAGTAACCATAGACAAAAATTAAATGAGCGAAACAAGCTAGAATTTACATGGGAATTGTATTTTTGAATAGCGAGGTAGAATTTCAAAAAATCACCGATTTTGGCCAAAATTGTCTTAAAATTTACACAAAATTGAAGAAAATACCTCTAAACCTTTAAAAACCATGTTATTTTCCTTATACTGGTAAAACTAGCTTTTATATCAGAGAATAAAAATTTAAATGGAATGAATTGTATAGAAAGTCTAAATGAATTGATTGAAACATTAGAAGATTGCGACCCCGAGGATTACGTGAAGTTGGCAAAAAATATGTCAATACCTAAAAGTGACTTTGAGAAATATGCGCATTGGAAGCCAGATGGTTATTGCAGAAATTGTATAGAACGAACCGATACTTATGAGCTCATTTTAATTTGCTGGAATCCCGGCGATGAAACACCAATACATTGTCACTCAGAACAACGTTGTTGGGTATACCAGGTGGAAGGGAAAATTCATGAGGAGCGATATAGAGCCGATGATTCTGGTGTCTTGGTGCCTTGTAACCAAATGGAATTACACCCAGGACGTCTTACCTATATGGAAGATTCAATGGGATATCATACCTTAAGAAACCATTCTGACGAAAAGTCAATGACCTTACATTTATATATTTCACCCATAGATAGCTGTAAAGTTTTTGGTGATACGGAAGAGTCATTTAAGGTAAAAGAGCTAAAATATGATAGTTATAAAGGTATTTTAACCGAGCCTGTCACCTCTTCTTGATTTGATGCTTAGTCACTTAAGGTCTCATGGTTAAACATAAATCTGAAATAAAAAGCTTCGGGAATTCCCCGAAGCTTTTTTATATGCTAAATGCTACGATTTATCCCATCTTTTTATAAATAAGTCCTGTTAAGAGTCCCATGATCACAAAGAAAACGATGTAAATCACGAAGTTCATAAATACTCCCGTTAGATCCATCATATTGCCCGTGGCATAATTAATCAAACCACCTCCAAGGCCGATAAGGAGAGCCACAAAGGCTCCATACTTTACGCCACTTGCGGCACCATAATGATCCGCTCCTGATTTCCCATAAATAGTGGCAAACGCAAAGCCTTGAACCAGACACCCCAATACAAGATACAACATATCAGGCGGGTCCTTCATGAGGCCATCCATTAACATATGATCTGCCATCATTGGGTCTCCAATAACGCCCCATAAAAGGAAACCACCTCCAACACCCCATACAGTAGCCACCAGTGTACTAACTAAATTTGCTTTTGAAAACATAATCTATTGGTTTTAAGTTGTTAATATTGAGAAATGTACAAAATAATTCAACCTAATAATTATTCTGTCTAAACTTCTATGAACCAACATATTAACAAACACAATGGCTTTTATATGCTAACACAACCCCAAATATCCGTAATTTTGTACGGTGAATACGGACTACGATATTTTAATTATTGGGGGTGGAGCTGCTGGTTTTTTTACCGCCATTAATGCTGCCGAAATGAACCCGGCGAAGCGCATAGCGCTGCTGGAACGAGGTAAGGATGTGTTAACCAAAGTTAAAATTTCGGGAGGTGGGCGTTGCAATGTGACCCATGCGCAGTATGACCCTCGAGCGTTATCTAAAAATTACCCGCGAGGTGAGAAGGAATTGCTAGGACCTTTCCATAATTTTATGACGGGTGACACTGTAGCATGGTTTGAAAATAGAGGCGTTCCGTTAAAAACGGAATCTGACGGAAGAATGTTCCCGGCTTCCAATAGTTCTCAAAGTATTATTGATTGCTTCATGGCCGAAGCGGAACGACTTTCTATTGACGTCTTGCTCAATAATTCGGTGAAAAATATTTCCAATGATGGCGAAGTTTGGAAAGTGAAAACTGCCCATGGAATGATGGAGACCTCGGTTTTAGTGGTTGCCACAGGAAGTAATCCCAAAATATGGAAGCTGATGGAGCATTTGGGTCACACCATTGTGCCACCAGTTCCGTCATTGTTCACCTTCAATATTAAAGATACTCGAATTGCCGATTTACCGGGAGTAAGTACTCCCGCCAGTATTAAGGTTTTGAACGAGAAAGAGAAGGTGGAACTGGAGAGTGAGGGTCCTTTGCTTATTACCCATTGGGGAATGAGCGGCCCGGCCATCTTAAAACTGTCCGCATGGGGTGCAAGAATTTTGGCGCCCAGAGCTTATCGGTTTACTATTATCGTAAATTGGATACCAGAACTTTCAGCAGTAGAAGTTTTGGAAATGTTGATGGGGAATAAGAGTGAGTTTTCCAAACAGACAGTACTCAAACACGCGCATTTTGGATTGCCAAAACGCTTGTGGAGGAATATGGTGATGGCTGTTGGCATTAGTGCCAATGAAACTTGGGCTGAGATTGCAAAAAAGAAATTACAAAATTTGGCACAGCAACTCACTGCGTCCTATTTTGAGGTAAACGGGAAGAGCACTTTTAAGGAAGAGTTTGTTACGGCTGGCGGGATAGATCTTAAAGAGATAAACTTCAAGACCTTCGAAAGTAAAAAATACACTGGCCTGTATTTCGCGGGCGAAGTGTTAAATATCGATGCTATTACCGGAGGTTTCAACTTCCAAAATGCCTGGACAGGTGCATTTATGGTAGCTCAAGCAATTGCTAAATAATCATGAATAAATATATAGCGCTACTTAGAGGAATTAATGTGAGCGGCCAAAAGAAAATTTTAATGGTCGATCTCAAGGCATTGTTCGAATCTATTGGTTTTAAGGAGGTGCGCACCTATATTCAGAGTGGGAATGTGGTTTTTTTAGCTGAAGAAGCCTCCAATTTGGCTGATGCAATTTCCAGTGCGATCTTCAAAAAGTACGGATGGGATGTTCCGGTTTTAGTGCGTACAGCCGCCGAAATAAAGGACATTCTCTCTAATTGTCCCTTTTCAGAAGAAAAAAAAGAAAAGAGTTATTTTACGCTCTTTCAGCAACGCCCAACGGAAGAGAATATCCAGGAAATTGCAAACCTAAGCTTCCCTGGAGAAGAGTTTCAGATCACTCCAACTTGTCTTTATTATTTCTGCGCTACGGGTTATGGAAGGGTAAAAATGCGCAATAATTTGATCGAACGTAAGTTGAAGGTTAGGGCAACCACCCGAAATTATAGAACCCTCCTAAAGTTGACCCAACTGGGTAGTTGAATCAAATCCTTAGGAAGGTTGCGGCTATAAGTAGAAACTATTAATCAGATAATTTAAAGTTTCATGACTTCGATTTGGAGACTAATTTTCCGCCGGTCCAGATACCTCCTATTACAAACAATGCCAAACCGGAAAGGCGTAGTAAATTAAATCCCCCGGACGGACTTTTCATTTTGAATTTGAAAATGGATTTACCATAGGCATCGGTATCTACTTTGACATTAGTGGCCACTTCAGGCAACTCGATAGTATAGGTTTGCTGGATGGTACCGCCAGATTCTATCGGGCTACTCACCAGCATGTATTTATGCTCTGTGAGCTTGGTTAAGTTGGCATTTTTCTGATCGGTTTCTACAATCCAAGTGCCGCGCTTGTCAATGTTGCAAGCTCCGTAGGCGTTAAGACTAAGTTCGAAAGAGCGGTTCATTTCGTCTTTTTCCAGTTTGAAATCGTCTAAGAAGTAGCCTGGCATACCTCGCTCTACTTCGCGTTTCAAAGCGGCTGGATTGTTTCCTAAAGAGCCTTGCCATATTTGCCATTGCTGTGCGTTCATGGTCATTGAAAGTTTAATTTTGGCATTCCCAATAGAATCAATTCGCATGTCAATTTTTTGTTGCATTTGTTGTTGCCCATATACGGCGCCCATAAAAAGCACGAATAGAAGCGTTATAAAATTTCTGTAATTTTTCATGACCTTTATCTTATGCTGTTAAACAATTGGTTAATAGTACCCGAATTGGATTGAAATAAATAATCTGGTGAACCAATGGCGACTACTCTAATGCCACCGTTTTTCCGAAGGGTTTTAGCCACCCAGGTATAAGTTCCTTCATTGGAATAGGTATTTCCGTAGACGGTACTTCCGTCCATTTGAAATTCAACACTCATTCCGTAGTTATATAGCGTACTACTTATGGCATTCATAGCCTCGGCCCCATTGTTGGCTGGAACGTCATAAACCGAGATGCTCATACTTTGATCAGGAGAAGAGGCCTGAGCAGTTAAAATGGGTATTTGAGGCGCGGGACGCATTAGGGTTTGCCATCCTTGAGGAATGGCCAATGAAAGTGCGCGCCCGCCGCTGGAAGAGCTAGCTCCCGAAGAATTTCCTCCGCTTGTATTGCTGACTAGTCGTGTATTTTGGGTACCGTTATTACCGACCAAAGTGGTAGTTCCGGCGGCAGACCAAGATCCAACAATGTCATCCACTTTTTTTCGTAAAAACGCATCGTCCTTTAATGCCATGGGAGTGACCCCTTCCTGATTCACTTCGTGAATATCTACCATCGTATAGCGAGGGTCACCGTTTTGCCACATCTTAATGAATTCACTCAGTTCTTTTTGTCCCGTTTGGAAGGCCTCATCGGCACTCATTATTTTTCCTAAGCCTTCCCCACCAATTCCAGTAGCTTCTATGGCGTAATATTGTCCATTCAGTTTAAAACCAGGATAGGCATGACCCGGAACTAAGAAAATTATTGGGTCCAGCCCTGCATTGGATAGAACGCTAGCATACAACAGACTTAGTTCCAAACAAAGTCCGGTATTTCCGGTAATGACCTCTCTCGGAAGCCTGTTTTTTTGTGAGAATTTTGAAACATCCTGAAGGGATTCAGGAATGCCTTTGGTCCCACTGTATACCATGTGAGAAAGAATAGTTGCGTTGTATATACCCGTTAGGAACCGTATCGCTTCGTTAGGATCTTTTGTAACAGATGCAGCCTCTCCCATGAGTATTTTTTCCTGAATGTTTTGGGTGTAATACTGAACAATTGGATCATTAGGCGTTACATAACAGGCCAATAAGGCGTCATTATTGTAAACATCTGCCCATCCAGCAATCTCACTAGCTGGTATGTTGGTGAACATATATTCACCGCGACTGCTAATTCGAAAACCAAATTCCTCTTCGATCATATCATCTTCCGAAGCGCCATCCCAAGAAATTTCTATTTCGGCCTTTTCAGATGATTCTGTCATTTTTTCGGCGATACTTTCTGGAAATTTGGGATAGCATCTTACAGAAGCCGTTTGTCCAGAGAACATTTCACCAATGACGTCCAGTTCGGTCCATTCAATATAACCTGGAATACGATAACGAACGGTAACGTCTTCTAAGGTGCTTTTTGATGTATTGGTGATCTTTGCTTTGAACAAATAGTATTTACCGTCTAAGGCCTCTTCGTTGGCATATACGTTGTGTGCGGCAGGCATTAATGTTGCCGTTTTTACGATGTCAATGTCTAAACTCCCGGAGCCTTTGGCCGAAAAGAGAAAGCTAGCTCCAATGATAAGGAGGCCAAGCCCGCTTACAAGTAACGGAATAACAAGTTTTTTCATGATTTCTATTTTTTCTGAATTAATTTTTGAGCACTTTAAAAGTTGTCACCTCATTGGCAGAAGTTACCAGCGTTACAAAGTAAACTCCTGCTTCTCCTTGAATAAAATGACGGATCTTTTGAGTGTTTTTAATGGTTTTTTTCTGAAGAGTTTGTCCTACTATGTTTTGCACGGTTAGGCTCACATCTGCATAAGGTGCACCTAGGTCAATTTCAATTTGACCACGAGTTGGATTGGGAATTAGTGTTGCCACCCCCTTAAAGTTATCTGCACTATTCAGTGCACGTTCAATGGCCGCTAATGCATCTAATTTGCCGTAGCCCCAATTAGTGTTGGGCGTGGCGCCTGTAAAAGAATCTTCCCTACTGGTTTGGCGTAAAATATTTCTTATTTGAGTGGGTGTAAGGCCGGGTCGGGCCTCCAACATCAATGCAATTACCCCTGTAGATAAAGGTGCGCAGGCGCTCACGGCGTTCTGTATTCCATATAAGCCATTGCTATTTTGCAATACGTTAAAGCTGAAATTCTCATAATAGGTATTATCAGCATAAGCCGCATGGCATACTTCTCCGGGAGCGGCAAAATCAACTCCCAAACGTCCGTCAAGTGTTGGCCCACTGCTGGACCCAATCCATAACTCTCCCGGATCTCCCTGTCCGGTAAGGGCACGTGGAATGCCGTCAATATCTACCCAATTGCTTTGAACCACATAGTCCGTAGGTGTGATCACCGAATAAGCACTTGCAAAATCGTTAATGCTATAACCCGGGGTTACAAAAGATAGAAACTTGTTATTGTTGGAATAGGTCGATGGGTTTAGTGTAGCATTGAAGTTGCCACTGTTTATTTGAGTCCCTTGAAGAATGATTTTGTAGGTGCCTGTGGCCCCTGTAAAATCAATCAGTAGTTCTCGCTTATTAGAGGTTGCACCAAAGAATTCGGTGTTGGCACCTCTGTGAAACATAAAAATATCACCAAAATTTTGATCCACAATTCCATTGGGTCCGGCAGGCGCGGCAAAAGGACCTAATACCGTTCCATTAGGACGTTCGATGCTTACGGTAAATCGATCGTCTTCGCTATACCAAAGATCGAAACGTAAGTTTGCCGCTTCAGCTTTTTGAACATCCAGCTCTATGGTTTGATTTTGGGTGATGCTTCCCGAGGCGTGATTGTCATTTCCTCCATCATCACCAACACCACACACAAATGGATTTCCGTCACCAACAAAGTTGTCGATGGCCTGACAAATAAGGCTGGTACCATCGGTAGGGCCACCAACAGAACCTATGTTCATTAGCGTTACAGACGGAAGACCCAGTTCCTCAATTTTATCAGCGGCAAACTGTAGGGCAATGGGAATATAGGATGGATCAAAAAAGCCATCTTGCCCCGGTTCCGTGCCAAAAGGAGGAAAGGGATCATGGGTAATTTTAATACTAATAATGGTGGCATTTGGCGCCACTCCCTGAAATTCGAGGCCAGCGGTTCCGGTTCCGTTTCCTGCCACAATTCCGTTAGTGGCGGTCCCATGCCCATATCGATCTGTGGAAAGCGGTGGGTCGTTATTGTCTAGTGCTGCATCAATTTCAGCTTGTGTAAAAATGGTCCCGACACCATAAGGGTTACCGGCTCCGGTCTGATCCAGCATGTCGTAGATATAAGCCAAACGGGTATTCCCATTTTCGTCTAAAAAATCGGGGTGGCGGTAATCGATGCCACGGTCGATAATCACGACGACCACGTTTTCTCCACTAAGATTGTATTGAGCATAGACTTCGTCCAGATTGACTTCCTCTCTTGGAGGCACTCCCTGACTTAAGATAGGTAACGAAATAAATAGAAATAAAATAGAGGTAATAAAAGTTTTCATAAGGTATTTGTTTGATTGGCAATTGCCTAATTACAAATACATCGAACACCTTATAAATTGTCATCACGTTTTATTCCGAAGAAAATAAAAACGTATGTAAAAATGGAGTCATTACGGAAAGAAAACACCTAAATGGGAAGCTAAGCTCTTTTTCTTTTTAGAAAATAGAAGAAAATAATAAGAAGTACAGCACCACCTAGTATCCAAATCCAAAATGGTGTTCCCGTGGGGAGGTCAATTGGGGTGACATCGCCCATTAGTACTAGTCCTGCCCAATATTGAGGTTCAACAGTTCGGCCCTCCGCAGCCGAGAGATAGGTGAGTTTAGCATGGCGTAGAGCTTCATCTTTGGACATACCTTTTTTTAGGTTTTCATAAAAATGGCCAATAATTTCGGTGCTGGATTTTTCGTCTATTTTCCAAAGACTTGTCAAGATACTTTCACTGCCGGCATAGTTAAAAGCATGTGCCAGAGAGATCATTCCCTCACCGGGCTGAAAGGTGGGTTTACCCGTTTCACAGGCGGTGAGGATGGCCAAATTAGAAGAAAGATTCTGATTGTATATTTCGTAGGTATAGAGGTAATTATCCGCCAGTTTGTTTGGGTCAACGATGTTTTTGGCAAAGACCAGGCGTGATAATTCGGGGTTCAGGTTATTCGATTCGGCGTGGGTACCAATATGAATGATCTTATGCTCTTTGGCATTGGCCGTGAATAGTTGCTTGGTAGATTTTTCATTAAGGAAAGAGTTGCCGCTGAACCGCTCCGAATACTCCTTAGCGATTGCCGCGCTGAAAGGCTGTGGGAGTAAAGTTAAATAGGCTTTGTCCAGATCGATCGAATCTGAAATCGCTACTTGGTATTCCTTTTTCATTGCGTCGTTAAACTCGGGAGCGAAGGCAATAAAATTTTCTTCGTAAGGAAGGGTGTTTTGATCCTCATGCAACAGCAAAAGACTATAGTTATAGGATAGGCTATGTTTAGCCAATAGACTTTGAGTAGTTAAATCTTGGAAGGTGGTAATTTCAACAGGTGTTAGGGTTTCAAAACTTAGGTTGAAAAGAGCACCATCGGGAACAATGACAACTTTTTTGGTGGTCACTAAAGGCGCTATGGGCTGCCATAGTTGGCGGTAGAGTAGGTGATAGAGCGGTAAAACTACTTTTAGGTCTCCCTGGTTTTCTCCTAACAACAAGATGTTCTCCGTAAGTTTGTCTGAAGCTAAAGCAATCATCTTTTTTTGAGTCTTAGAAACCACCAGGACGTACAACTCCTCTTCAACAAATAAATACCTGACCACTGTGGTATGATCTGGAATGTTTTGTTGCAGATTGTCTATGGGTTGCTCTATTTGCATATAACGCATTTTGTAATAACGGGGATAGTTCCGTTTTAACGAATCCAGAAAGGCATTCCATTCGCTATTAGCCTTAAAAAAATGCTCCATGCTATTGTCTTCATTATAGGCCGAAAGCTGTTCTTTTAATAGAGACTCTCGCTCCAAGGTTGTTTTGGGAACATTGGAGAAAGCCACATTTTTCAGGTTTAAACGGGATCGAATACGAGTATAAAGTGCAGATTCATGAAGGCTTACCATATCATCCAAATAGGCTTCATCTTCGGTAATAGCATACAGGTCCCATCGCAATTGCTTGGTAAAATTAATAAGGTCGTTGTTATCTATAAGAAGTAAATTGAGATCTTCCTGCGTTTTTGTATTCGTCTTTCTACGGTCTAAAATGGACAACGCCGTTTGCGCTTCCTTTAATAATGAAACGAGCTGAGATTTGTCCTTCTTATCGGTTAAATGGTATTGCGATTTTGCTCTAAGATAGAGCGCCCTTGGCTTTCGCATTTCATTTTGAATAGAATCTAGCGTACCATTCAAACTTAAATTCTGATTTGAAAAATAGGACAAGGCTTCATTGCTATAGGCTAGCGCATTTTGATAATCTTCTAAGTCGAAGTGAATAAAAGCCAGGTTTTCGATATGGTTAAAGGTAATCAAGTCATTACTGAATGTTTCTTTTTTGGTGAAATTATAGCTTTCCTCTGCTAAAGTGATGGCCTTTTCGTTTTGGCCGATCTTCGCATAAAATCGTGACATTTCTGCTAGCGCATCTAAGAAAACCAAAGAGTAGGTGCCAGTAAAATCTTTTCTATAGATTGCTTCACAAGCCTCGTAGGTTTTTTGGGCGTTTTCAAAATCTTCGACATTCTCATAAATTGAAGCCCTTACCATTAAGGCATAGGTATGCGCATAGGGAATTTTGTCAATATGCTCTAATCCTTTATCGGTATAGACTCCGGCCTCTTCAAAGTCTCTTGCTACGAGACTAATATGTCCAATAATTAGTCTGGAAATGGCTAGATTGGGGTCGTCATCTTCCAAAAATTTGAGTTTTTCGTTATACGAATACTTTACAAGTTCTAACCCGCGTTCATTTTCTCCAATTCCTCGGTAAAATCCACCCAAATTGTCAATGCAGGAAAGGCGTCTTTTTTTGCCTTTAAGCTTTTCCTCTTCATTCTCTCCGTGGATACTGTACTCCTGATAAGCGAAAATGGCTTCTTTCATCCAGGTGATGGATGCCTCTGTTTGGCCCGAATTGAAGAGATTGAGAGAAATACGATTTTTGAGAAACCCCTCATTGTAAAATTGATTTATCGGGCTTTTTTCCAATGTCCTTAGAACGGACAGCGATCGTTTGAAATAGTATATTGAACTATCCAATTGAAGCGCATTCTGCTTTGCAATTCCAATCGCTTTAAAGCGTTCATACTCTTTTTGCCCTGTGGCATCAATAAGGGTGTCACTTTGGCCCAATAAGTTATGCCCATGGAAAAAAAATAGGATGAGGAGAAGACCTCCAAATCGCCCCAAACTGGTTGTCATATTAGGAAAAGTTAGTCGTTTAATTCAGAAAGCAATTGCTGTGCACTTTCTGTTTCACTAAAGGTAAGATATTTTTTTGCATCCTCCACGTTGTCAGCTTTTAAGTAAGCTAGCCCCAAATAATATGCGGTTTCTTTTTTAAAGGAGTTGCTTCCATTTTCTGTCAATTTTTGCAGATAATCAATGGCCTTTTTTTCGTTTCCATCCGCCAAATGAGCTACGCCCATGAAATAATGGAGGGTGTCATTTTTTTGTTCCGAAGAAAGGAGTGTTTCCCATTTACTAATTGCAATTTCGTATTCGCCCTGTTTGTAATTTACCATGGCGTCGTAGAATTTGAAGTTTTGTGTAGCTCCCATGGTGGTAGGTAGTCCAGGATCGGGTTTAAAATGTTTAGCATATAAGCGGTCGGTAGTGGAAGATCGACTTTCCAACCAAAAAGCACCTATAAATATAACAATGGCAGCGGCGGTTAAATACTTAAGGATTTTTGGTGGCGTCTTTTTTGTTGGTATATCGGTTTTTGAAGACTCCGATTCGTTTAATGTTCTTACAGGAACCATTTCGTCATGAAATTGTTCCAAATTACTCTTTAAAGAGGCGCTTTCGACTCCTAATAACATCACTTTGACATCTTCTACCAAAAGCCTAAAATCCTTGTCAGATTGTAACTGATGCTCAAATTGTCTTCGCTGTTCATCGGGCATGGTGTCCTGAAGGTAGCGTTCAATTTGTTCTAGTTGTTCTTGCGTTATGTTGTTGTCTGGATTCACTTTATAATTAGTTTGGGGATACTAGGTTTCTTAATTTCTGAATGCAACGATATTTCTTATTACGCGCAGAGGCCTCACCAATATCGAAAACAAGCGCTATTTCACGCAAGGTTTTTTTCTGAAAATAGAACACCTCAAGCAATTTTTTACATTCGCTGCCTAAATGATTGAAGGCTTCCATAGCCAGATTTTGAGGGTTGTATTCTTCTTCAGAAAGATCGAATTCGGTCATATGGGTGTCTTCATCTTTTATCAAAAATCCATCGGCCATTTGTGACGTCTTTTTATAGCGAGAGGAACGCAAAAAATCGGTCCATTTGTTCTTGGCTATTTGGTATAAATACCCCTGCAATGCCGATTCGTTGGTTGGAGTAAACTTGTTCGCCTTAATGTTTTGGTACATGGCAATAAATGCCTCTTGATAGGTATCTTTCGCTTGGGGCATGGATCCGTTGTTTTTCAGAATAAAAACTTCTACTTTTTTATAATTGTCCTGATAAAGCTTTTTCAGCACCAAATTGTCATTGGCTTTTATCGCCGAAATGACCGTCAACTGATCCTCTATTTGTTTGGTTTCCCTCATCCTTAATAGCTATGGGAAAGTTACACAAATTTTCAGTTCACTTCATCTACACTTTTCAACCTTACATCGACAAAGTTTATGAACGTCATCACTATTTTTATTTTTTCTGAAAAAAAGGGTCAGTTTCAGGCTTCTCGTGATGGATTGGAATTGACTATATTTGTTGCTGAAATTGCCACCCCATGACCGAACAGGATTTTATTCCACAGCCGTACAGAGTATCTCCCAAAAAAGGAACTGTTTCCTATCGATCTCCCAGTAATATTGCTTTAGTAAAATATTGGGGAAAGCACGGGGAACAATTACCGGAAAATGCTTCCATCAGTTTTACACTCTCTAATTGCTACACACAAACCGAACTTCATTTTGAAGAAAAAGCAGGAACCAATTTCCAATTTGAGGTCTTTTTGGATGGAAACAAAGAAGTGAGTTTTGAACCTAAGATCCGTAGTTTTTTTGAGCGCGTGGAGCGGTATCTTCCTTTTCTTCGGAAGTATATGTTTACGATTAGAACGAGCAATAGTTTTCCTCACAGCAGCGGGATAGCCTCTTCCGCTAGTGGTATGAGTGCATTGGCCTTGTGCTTGATGGAAATGGAACGTACTATGACCGAAGGAGCAATGTCCGAAGACCATTTCAACAGAAAAGCGTCTTTTGTGGCACGATTAGGCTCGGGAAGTGCCTCAAGAAGTATTGAGGGACCGTTGGTAGTTTGGGGCGATCATCCCGATATAGCTCAGTCCTCGAATCTGTTTGGCGTTAAATTTGAAAAGACCGTTCACGAAAATTTCGCCAATTATCGGGATACGATCTTGTTGGTGGATAAGGGGGAGAAACAGGTGAGTAGCACAGTGGGTCATAATTTAATGCACAACCATCCCTATGCGCATAGACGCTTTATGGCGGCCAACGATCATATGTCGAAACTCATTGATGTATTAGAAAGCGGAGATCTTTCGGAGTTTATCAAAATTGTGGAAAGCGAGGCTTTGCAATTGCATGCGATGATGATGAGCTCCATGCCTTATTTTATTTTAATGAAGCCAAATACTCTGGAGATCATTAACCGCATATGGGCATATCGAAAAGCTACCGATAGTAAGATTTGTTTTACTCTGGATGCGGGTGCAAACGTGCATGTTTTGTATCCTAATTCGGAAGAGGACAACGTCATGGCATTCATCAAAGAAGAGCTGTCTCCCTTTTGTAAAAATGAAGAATATATTGCGGACAAAACGGGTTCGGGTGCCGTAAAATTATAATATTACTGAGTCTTAGTTATTTCAGGACCATTCGAGCGGTAGCCAAAATTTTTGAATCTGTTTCCAACTGCGCAAAGTATAATCCACTAGGAAGGTTTCCACGGTTAAAGGTGTTGTTTTCAGTTGTAAAATGATCCCTGCGAATGATTTGCTGTCCGAGGTAATTATAAACCGCCAAACTTACATTTTCAAAGCGAGTTACATCCGAAGAAAAGGTAAAAGAAGCCTCCGTGGTAACCGGGTTGGGTGAAATAAAGAATTCAACATCTTGAGTTGCATTGTCGTCAATGCCCAGCACCGAAATGTCCGAGACAAGCAAGATGACGTCGTTTGCATTGCAGTTGATGTCAAAAGTATATTCAAGCCCATCAAAGGAGGCTGTTGTCGTGTCTGGAAAGAGGCAGGAGTTTCCACTTGGAGTCCAGGTCACAATAGTAAACGAATCTCCTAAAGCGGCGGAATATTTAAGGTTAATATTTAAAAACCCATCCATAGCTGGAAATCCGGTTACACTAATCTTATCGTATTGGCCGTTAGCAGGTCCCTCAATATCTAAGTCTATTTTACCGCCTGTGAGCGAAAAATTATTGGTGATGTCCAGGCTACCAACATCAGGTGAATTACCTGGAGCAATGGTCCCCATATTTACAAATTCTGAAGTGATATCGTAAGTTCCATTCCCAACCAATCTTCCGGTAACGCTATTGGTAAATGTCGCTGCGCCGGCCAACAAGAGAAATATTTGATCTTCCATCACCTCAAAAACACCGTCGTTGTTAATGGTCATTATCAGGTAGAAATTGCCAATCGGGTTAATTCCATCAGGTGTTTTTATGACCGTTCCGGCATTATTCAGTGTAGCAGTAGTGCTTTGTTGCAAAAAACCACCTACACTGGCAATTTCAAGTATTCCAGTGCTATTGTTGTTAATTGTGGTACTAAGGACCTGGGTCTGATTCGTATCAGTCACTAACAAATGTCCATTATTGTTGATGATGGTGTTAGAGAGCGTTCGCATTTGTAAGCCTTCAAATAAAACTAAACCATCGTTCAGGATACCACTACCTGATAGTACTCCAGAAATAAATTTAAAAGTCGCACTGGCCCGAACCGTGATGATAGAATCTGTATTTAGGTTGCCATCCAGTTCCAAGGTGCTGCCATTAATAAGATCAATAGTGTATGCCGTAGCGTCACTTCCTGTAATATGTACGGTCACATTACCGACGATAGAGACGGTACTGGTTTCAATGGGAACAGACCCGGCATCCCAGTTTGCCGTATTAAACCAATCATTGTCGCCACCATTTCCCGTCCAATTGTGGGTTTGACCCGTTACCAGGCAAAATGGGCTTAGAAAGAGCAATGTGAAAAGATAAAGTGTTTTCATAGCTGGTTGAATTTATTAGTTTCTAAGTTACGAAATGTCAGTATTTTATGAATTTCATTTTATTATTTTATTGTGAAAAGCATAGCGCAGAAAGTTCTATCTTTGTGCCATAATGCTATTTTATAGCTAAATACTGTATATTTGGCTAACCAACTGTCATTGAACTTATGCGTGGACCCCTTTTCTATTCAAAAATCCTACTCTTCGGAGAGTACGGCATTATCAAGGACTCCAAAGGTCTTTCCATACCTTATAACTTTTATAACGGAGCTCTAAAAATTGATGAGCATCACACGGTTTCTACCAGAAAATCTAATGAAAACCTAAAGCGTTTCGTTGCATATTTAGAACAGGTTTGCAAGGAAAAACCCTACCTCGTTTCTTTCAACTTAGAAGCTTTGCGAAGCGATGTAGCCGCAGGTTTGTATTTTGATTCCAGTATTCCTCAGGGATATGGAGTAGGAAGTAGTGGAGCTTTGGTAGCGGCTATTTATGACAAATATGCTAATGATAAGATTACGGTTTTGGAAAACCTGACCCGTGAGAAATTATTGCAACTCAAAGACATATTTGCAGCAATGGAATCTTTTTTTCACGGTAAATCCTCAGGTTTAGATCCTTTGAATAGTTATTTAAGCTTGCCTATTTTGATTAACTCCAAAGATAATATTGAACCAGCGGGAATTCCTTCTCAAACCGAAAACGGACAAGGAGCTGTCTTTTTATTGGACAGCGGCAGTACCGGAGAAACGGCTCCAATGGTTCAAATTTTTATGAATAACATGAAACAGGAAGGTTTCAGAAATATGCTGAAAAATCAATTTGTAAAGCACACAGATGCTTGCGTTGAGGATTTTTTAAAAGGGGATGTAAAATCTCTTTTCGGTAATATGAAACAGCTTTCGAAGGTGGTTTTAGATAATTTTAAGCCCATGATCCCTGAAGAATTTCATACGTTGTGGAAGAAAGGTATCGAATCCAACGCCTACTTTTTGAAACTTTGCGGCTCAGGCGGTGGAGGCTATATGCTTGGTTTTACCGAAGATATTGCTAAAGCCAAAGCTGCTTTAAAAGGATATAAACTGGAGGTCGTCTATAATTTCTAAATCACGACGGCGTGTATTATATTCACATAGTAAACTAAATTGGTGCTATGTTGTTTAACTCCATTGAATTTACATTTTTTTTGCCAGTCGTTTTTGCGCTCTATTGGTTTGTTACCAAACGCTCTTTAAAACTTCAAAATACTTTTCTACTTGTAGCCAGTTACTTCTTTTACGGATGGTGGGATTGGCGTTTTCTTTTTTTAATTGCCTTTAGTTCTCTTATAGATTATGTCGTCGGGCTACGTCTGGCACAATCTAAGGATCCCAGGAAGCGGAAGTGGTGGCTATCCCTAAGTATTTTAGTGAATATAGGATTTTTAGGATTTTTCAAGTACTTCAATTTTTTTGCTGAAAGTTTTTCTGAAGCCTTTACCCTTTTGGGTGCGCCCATTGAAGCGAGCCGACTCCAAATTATACTGCCGGTAGGGATTAGCTTTTATACCTTCCAAACACTTAGTTACTCTATTGATATATACCGAAAAAGACTAGAGCCTACCAAAGACGTCATTTCCTTTTTTGCCTTCGTTAGCTTTTTCCCTCAATTGGTGGCCGGCCCCATAGAAAGGGCCTCCAATCTTCTGCCTCAGTTCCTTAAAAGGCGTGAATTTAAATATGCAGAAGGAGTAGACGGATGTAAACAAATTTTATGGGGCTTATTTAAGAAAATGGTGATTGCAGATAATTGCGCTCAGTTTGCCAATGTAATTTTCGAAGACCCTGCCGCCCATTCGGGAAGTACATTACTGTTGGGCGTAGTGTTGTTTTCATTTCAAATTTATGGAGACTTTTCGGGTTATTCAGATATTGCTATTGGGGTGGCACGCTTGTTTGGCTTCAGACTTATGAAAAACTTTTCCTTCCCTTATTTCTCAAGAAATATTGGTGAGTTTTGGCGTCGCTGGCATATTTCATTGTCTACCTGGTTTCGGGATTATTTATATATACCTATTGGTGGGAGTCGAGGCAATAAATGGCAACAGATTCGCAATATCTTTATTATCTTTCTTGTAAGTGGGTTTTGGCATGGCGCCAATTGGACTTTTCTCTTTTGGGGTGGTTTGCATGCGCTCTTTTTTGTCCCATTAGTATTGATGAAAAAGAATAGAACCTACTTAGATACGATAAAGACACGATGGCTTTTTCCTTCTTTAAAGGAAGGGTTTTTAATGGTATTCACATATGGGTTAACTACATTAGCCTGGGTGTTCTTTAGAGCTGAAAGTGTTAGCGATGCTATTTTGTATTTCGATGGAATGTTTGCGAGTTCGATGTTTTCTATGCCCGAGTTATTTCAGCAAACAAAGGTGCAATTGGTGCTCATTTTTATAGCAATGTTTATGTTCATGGAATGGGTGGGGAGAAATCAGGAATTTGCCATAGAACGAATCGCGCAAAACTGGGCCATGCCATTGCGATACGGCTTCTATTACCTTTTGGCCATGACTATATTTTTATTCAAAGGAAGTCAGCAGGAATTTATTTATTTTCAATTTTAGCTCTTGAGAAAGTTTTTACTCCATAGCGCCTTATTTTTGACCCTGATTTTAGGATCCATGATTTTCGTCTTTTATCAAGCCGACGGTCATACCGACCCTTTTTATGCGCGATTTACATCACCACCCCAAAGTTCCCTAATCATTGGAACCTCCAAAGCGGCTCAAGGACTACGTCCAGATGTTCTTAACAAGACGCTTCCCGATTCCATTTATAACTTTGCCTTCACCGTGGCGCACAGCCCATATGGACCTGCCTATCTCAATGGAATCAAGCGAAAACTCTCAAATATCGACACAGCAAAGCGTGGTGTTTTTATAGTGGTAGTAGACGCATGGAGTATTTCAGACGCCAATGAAGACCCTAATGATGAAACCCAATTTGATGAAAACAAAAGTTTCTTGAACCAGTTAACGAGTCTTTCTTCAAATCCCAATTTTCCATATTTACTTGGTTATTATAAAAACCATTTTGCTAAAATTTTTGACCGAGACACTGTTGCTTTTTTACATGAAGACGGTTGGCTGGAAATAAATACGCGCATGGCAACCCATGTGATTGATCAGCGCATTGAGAATAAATTAGTTTCATTAGGGGAGAAAAGAAATCGATACCAACTGTCTAAAACGAGATTGTCCTATCTTTATGAAACCATTGCCTTTTTGAAAGAACGCGGCGATGTTTTTGTAGTTACGTTACCGGTACATCCAGATCTTACCGAAATTGATCTGGCTGTGGTGCCAGAGTTCACTGAGTTAATGTTCACATTGTCCCGTGACCTGTATGTGCCATATTTGGATCTTTCCTACGAAAACGCTGAATATACTTATACGGATGGTATTCATCTTTATAAGGAATCGGCTTGGGAAGTGAGTGAGCGGGTTGCTAGGTGGATTAAACTTGAATCGAGACCTAGGTGAGATTCAAAAGTAAAATAGAAATAAATGCTAAGTAGAAGACAGAAACATTTTTTACTAAAGTTTTTTAGCCTATTTTCTGTAGTCAGAGGGTATAATATTCTTGTGATTATTCTTGCACAATATTTAACAGCGATTTATATCCTGGCGCCCTATTTACCCTTGAAAAGAGTATTGCTGGATGTTAACCTTTTGATGCTAGTGTTGGCTTCTGCATCGGCGATCGCTGCTGGGTATATTATCAATAATTTTTACGATAGCGAAAAAGATCTAATCAACCGTCCGCGAAAAACCATGCTGGATCGTCTGGTAAGTCAGAACATTAAACTATCTGCCTATTTTGTGCTGAATTTCATTTCGGTCATTTTTGCGAGCTATGTTTCCTTTCGAGCGGTACTTTTCTTTTCCATTTACATTTTCGGAATTTGGTTTTATTCACACAAGCTTAAAAAGTATCTATTCATAGGAAATATTACAGCCGCTATTTTGGCCGTAATTCCCTTCTTCGCCGTTTTTATTTACTATCGGAACTTCGATCAAGTGATTTTTGTTCACGCCACCTTCCTGTTCTTACTTATTTCCATGCGCGAGGTTATTAAGGATTTAACCAATCTCAAGGGCGACCTGGTTCAAAACTATCAAACCATTCCTGTGGTATATGGCGAAAAGATCGCTAAACAAATGCTTACGGTATTGAGCATTTTAACATTAGTACCCACTATATTATTGATTACCAAATTTGAAATTGGTTATATGAACTACTATTTCTACGGAAGCATTTTGGCTCTGATCATATTTGTTACTGTGCTTTGGAAATCAAATCGGAAACTCCATTACGTAGTTCTGCATAACCTCTTGAAAATGATTATTGTTGTAGGTGTTTTTAGCATCGTGCTCATTAACGTCGATTTACTACTTAACCGAATTTTTTAACCGCTTTTGGGCGTTTTCGAGTTACGTTCTGGCTCCTTTCGAACCTTTGAGGGTTGGGTTTGCAGTGGTACCTTGATATAGATCATTTTTTGGGTTGTACTATTATAAGGTGAAGATGTAAGGAACCTTGAACGGCATTGACCAATAAAAAGAATACCATTTACCCCGAGTCCGTCGAAGCGAGGCACCCCCTAATTAAAAAACCAAATTACCCGTATATTTATACTATGAAAAAAGAAAATCTCCTCAAAGTTGCGATGGCACAAATTGCTCCTGTTTGGTTAGACAAATCCCGAACACTTGAAAAAATACAGGCTCAGATTGTAGAAGCTGCGAAAAATGAAGCGGAGCTTATTATTTTTGGTGAAGGTTTACTACCAGGTTATCCTTTTTGGTTGGCCTTAACCGGCGGAGCCGAATGGGATACGCAAGTCAACAAAGAATTGCACGCCCATTATGTGCGCAATTCGGTGACCATCGAAAATGGCGATCTCGATTCAATTTGTAATTTGGCTAAAGAGCATCACATAGCTATTTATTTAGGGATTATAGAGCGACCTCTTGATCGCGGCGGACATAGTGTTTATGCTTCCTTAGTATATATTTCAGAAAAAGGAAAAATACAGTCGGTGCATCGAAAGTTGCAACCTACTTACGATGAGCGTCTTACCTGGTCTCCAGGTGATGGGAATGGGCTGCAAGTGCATTCGCTTAAGGAATTCACCCTTGGCGGACTTAATTGCTGGGAAAATTGGATGCCTTTGCCAAGAGCTGCGCTTTATGGCATGGGGGAAAACCTGCACGTTGCTGTTTGGCCGGGAAGCGACCATAACACCAAGGACATTACCCGTTTTATTGCGAGGGAGGGTAGGAGTTATGTCATTTCGGTTTCTTCTTTAATGACCCTGGAGGATTTTCCACAAAGTACGCCTCATTTGGAAAAGATATTCGAAAAGGCTCCCAAAATATTAGCCAATGGAGGCAGTTGCATTGCGGGCCCCGATGGAGAATGGATAGTCCCTCCGGTTTTGCACGAAGAGGGTAATATTTACCAAACACTGGATTTCAGCCATATTTATGAGGAACGTCAAAACTTTGATCCTGTGGGTCATTATTCACGCCCCGACGTAACAAGGCTTGTGGTGAATAGAAAACGGCAGTCCACGGTTGAGGTTGATGATGAAATCTAGACGATGAACTCTTTGAATGAGGCGCTTTTTTTGACCCTTTCCGAATTTTACTGTTTGCCACTTATTTACAAAAGGCTTTGTCTATCTTTGCAAAAATTTTAAAGCCCGCAATCGCGGTAAAAAGTTATGAGTAAACAAGATAAGAAGGGAAAAGCTTACGGGAAAAAAGGAGGATACTCTAAAACCAATCGTGGCTATGGAAAGGACAATGAAGCAGCCCGACCGAAAAAAAAGAACGCGCCAAGGCCAGCAAGTGATGGCATTCGATTAAACAAATACATTGCCAATAGTGGTATTTGCTCTCGTCGCGAAGCCGATTTATATATTCAAACGGGTCAGGTGACCGTCAATGGAAAGGTGATTAATGAAATGGGTTATAGGGTAAAGCCTAATGAGGATGTTCGTTTCGATGGAAGGCGTATTAGCCCTGAACCAACCTCCTTCGTGTTACTAAATAAACCCAAAGGCGTTGCCACCACCTCCAGCGAATCAAAGGGATTGACCGTAATGGATATTATTGCGAATGCTACCAATGTTCAGGTAAAACCTTTTGGTAGATTGGGAAGAAATGCTACCGGACTTTTGCTTTTTACCAATGATGATGCCTTCCGTCAAAAATTCAGTAAAAAGGGTATCGATCGTTTGTTTCATATTGAATTGGACAAAAATTTAAAAGCGGCCGACCTTCAGAAAATTAGGGAAGGGTTGAAAATTGATGGCAAAGAGGTGAAGGTGGAAGATGTGAGCTATGTGAATAACGCACCCAAAAAAGAGGTGGGACTGAAGATAAAGCATACCGGTAACAGTGTCATCCGAAATATTTTTGACCAACTCAACTACAATGTAGTGAAAGTGGACTGCGTAACTTTAGGACCACTTACCAAAAAGGATCTTCCCCGAGGACGTTACCGCCATCTTACCGAACAAGAGGTGAGTATGTTTAATATGTTATAGCCCGATTTTTTCGAAGATTATCGTAAAAGTATCATCGAATATTTTTATTCCGATGACGGGTGTCTTCCTATGAAAAAGTCAGGCTGCTTGTTGTTTTTTTCTGAAGAATAACTCCCAGACCAAATATCCGCTAACTCCTAAATACTCCAAAGCGACCAGCCATAAATTCTCAGAGAATCCGTCTTCAGCATAGGCCGAATAACTTAACATCACTAACAAGCTCCAAACTATGGGATACCTATATTTGGTAAATACAGAAAGGACCACGGGAGTTGCTATGTACCATGGATGTACCGTGGTTGAAAGTAAAAAGTATATGGAAATTGCAAAAAGTAAGGCGGTGATCAATGGTTGTAGGCTGCCATTTTTTCTGAAAAAAGTAAGCAGCAACAGTATGAAAATGACGACAAGCGGAAGTATTTTACCTACATCGGCGATGATATTCCAGCCAATGGTTTGAAAGCCAATCCATCTAATTATGTAATAGATACTAGCGTTAAATTCGAAGTCCTGGAACCAAAGTGAAATCGTTTCGAAAAAGTTTGAAATAAATTCTGAAGATAGAAATGGAGCAAAGGTTAGGCCTATCGTAAGCAGTATAATTATATAGAACTTTGTCAAGCGCCAAAAGCCTTTTCCAATGGCATCTTTTTTTACAAAAAACTGAAAAAATAGAGGTAATAATAATAGGGGCAAGAGCTTAACTGAAATGGAAATTCCCAATAAAAAAGCCGCCCAAAACCAACGTCCTTTGAAAAGTAAATAGAGGGCCCAAACTACAAAAAAGAGCATGACACCTTCAAAATGGAGATTTCCAGTGAGTTCAATAATAATGAAGGGGTTGAGGAAATACCAAAAAATGTTCTTCACAGGAAGTTTCAGCCCTTCCAATAATTTTTTACCAAAGTATAAGATGCCAATATCGGCTGCAACAATTAATATGCGGAGTACGACTGCAGAGCCAAGAATACTCTTCCCACTAAACAAAGCCGCTATGGCAAAGAACAGTTGATTGATTGGAGGATAATTACTATAATGACTCCCATTCAATGTACCCATCCCTGCATAGAGTTCATGGGCTTGATTCACGACTTCGTTTCCTGTTTCCAAATAAAGCTCTGGTGTTACCAAGTAGGGATTAATGCCTTGCAAAACTAACCTGCCATCCCACAGAAAGCGATAAAAATCTTGTGACAAATTAGGAATGGCTGGCAAAAACAAAATGCGAAACACGATTCCAACTCCAGCGAGTACCCAGAAATTCCAACCATGCATTTTGATGAGTTGGTAAGTGACAAAAAATAAAGCTAATACTAGTGAAATGAGTTTAATAAAATCATGTCGCACCAGGTCGTAGGTAAAACTCCCATATAAAACCGCCCCAAAAAGGGCAAAAAATAAGGCGATTTTATTTGTTTTAATAAAGTTCAAGCGTTTTTTGACTAGTTTTAAAATGAGCTCTTTTCATAGAATACAGCCATTTCAATGCGCATTTGATGGCACTTTTATAAGGTCGGAAATAACCGCCTAAGCTAACGCATTAATCTTGCCATTCAGCAATAAAAAGGTTGGTGTCTCTACCTCCTCCATTGTTTCTATTAGAGGAAAAAGCAAGATATTTACCGTCATTTGAGAACACTGGAAATGCATCAAATGTTTCTCCGTGAGTTACTCGTTCGAGGTTTTTACCGTCAATATCAATGAGGTATAGGTTGAATGGGAAGCCTCGTTCTGCTTCAAAATTGCTGCTGAACAGGATCTTCTTACCACTCGGGTGGAAAAACGGACTCCAATTGGCATTACCCAAATTAGTAAGCTGTCTTAATTCGCTGCCATCGGCCTTGCAAATGAAAAGCTCCATTTCGGTGGGCTGCACTAGACCTTGTGCCAATAAATCCTTGTATTGTTTTATTTCTGCCTCAGTCTTAGGACGAGAAGATCGGAAAATCAAATGCTCTCCATCGGGCGAAAAGAAGGCTCCGCCATCATACCCCAATTGGTCTGTAATTTGTTTTACATCGCTGCCGTCTATATTCATGGTATACAATTCGAGATCACCACTGCGTATGGAGGTAAAAACAATTTTATCACCTTGAGGAGATACAGTAGCTTCAGCGTCATAACCAGGTTCATGAGTAAGTTGATCGGTTATATTTCCTTCCAGATCTGCCACGAAAATGTCGAAACTATCGTATACCGGCCAAACATATTTTCCATTTTCACGAAGGGGCACCTCCGGGCAATTTTCATCCACTAAATGCGTAGAGCCATAGACAAAATGTTTGTTGTCTGGTAAAAAGTAGGCACAGGTGGTTCGGCCATTTCCAGTACTGATCATAGGGGGTTGATTTCCCTTAAAAGTTTCGGTCGCATTCATCAAAAACATCTGGTCGCATTCGACACCCCATTCCTTAAAATTGGATTGAAAAACCAGTTGTTTGTCATCAAAGCTCCAATAGGCCTCGGCATTATCACCGCCAAAAGTAACCTGGCGAATGGACTTAAAGTGCTTTTCTTCTGGATAAATTAAGGAGTCTTGTGCATCTGGTGTTTTTTCTGAAACAATCGTTTCTTCTTGAATCTCGTCCTTTGTATTGGTTTCGGACTTGTTTTTACAAGAAAACAGTAAGCAAATAAAGAAAAGGGAGGCTAAAAGTCTCATAATTAAAGTAATTTTGCACAAAAATAACAATATGCGAGCATTTATAATACTTTTTGGCCTTACTGTTTTATTCAGCTGTAAAGAAGAGGTAAAGAAAACGGTGAGTACACCTATTTCGATGCAGCAGGACGTTGTCATTTTGGCTTCAGACAGCCTCATGGGAAGAGAAACCGGAACGAAAGAGGAATTGATGGCAGCGGACTACATAGCCAATCGATTTAGTGACTTGGATCTTTTAGCGAAAGGAACGGACGGTTATTTCCAGGATTTCAATTTTAAACCAAGTAAAAATCCTCATCAGGAAGCTGAGGTAGCAGATTCTTTGGAAGGGGATGGTACGATACGCGGCCGTAATGTGATTGGGTTTATGGATAATGGTGCGGTTAATACTATGGTTATTGGTGCGCATTACGATCATTTAGGTATGGGAGGAGTAGGTTCTTTGTTCCGTGAGGGAGAGGCGGTCCACAATGGGGCCGATGACAATGCAAGCGGTGTTGCTATGATGCTCCATTTGGCCATGAGGGTACGCAAAAATAGTGGCCGCTATAACTACCTTTTTATTGCTTTTTCCGGAGAAGAAATGGGACTATTGGGTTCCAGTTACTTTGTAAAGAATGCCACCATTCCTGTTGAAAGCATTTCTTATATGGTGAATTTGGACATGGTGGGACGCCTCAACGAAGAACAAACCGTAGCCGTACATGGAGTAGGGACCTCTCCCATTTTTAAACAAACACTTTTCGCAAATAACGACCAAAATTTAACCATCAAAGAATTTGAAAGTGGTATTGGTCCAAGCGATTTTACTTCCTTCTATGTGGCAGATATTCCGGTTTTGTCCTTTTTTACAGGGCAACATGAGGATTATCATAAGCCAAGCGATGATGCCCATAAATTGAATTATGACGGAATGGAACGCATTTCAAATTATATTGTCAATATTATTACGGATTTGGATGATGCTGGCAAACTTCCCTTCAGAAAAACCAAAAATGAAAGTGAAGACGTTCCTAGCTTTAAAGTAGGTTTGGGTGTGGTACCCGATTATTTATTTACAGGAGAAGGGATGCGAATTGACGGCGTAAGTGAAGAGAAACCTGCACAAAAGGCGGGAATTCAAAAAGGGGATATCGTAAAGAAATTGGATACCATGCAAGTGACCGATATGATGAGTTATATGAAAGCACTTTCCACCTTTGAGAATGGACAAAAGGCAAAAGTGACCATTGACCGAAATGGAGAATTACTTGTTATCGAGGTTGAATTTTAAAAACTTCTTCCGTAGGAAATAGTGAGATACTGATGCGAGGTTATTTCGCTGGCTTCTTCGGCTAAGAACTGATAGGAAAACTTGTAGTCGTTCTTTTTGAAACGATGATAGAGACCAAAACCCCAGCGGAAAACATTGTTATTAGGTTCGATGGTATAGAGTGAAGCATCATCTGGCCCGTTGCCTTCGAGTAAGGCATTTTGCCCTACGAATCGGTATTCAAAATGTAAATTAAAATAAATTTCACGATCCATTGTTCCTATTTGGTCATAGGCGATACTTGAATCTAAATCACTTCGCCTTCCGAAAAATGCACTTATTTGAGGTTGAAAGTACTGATCTTTTGTACCATAGGCACCCGAAGCCTGAAATGCAAGCCTAACCCCAAAAGGGTTGGGAGCCAAAATGGTCTCAACGGCGTAATCCATTTCAAAATTGGCGTGAAAACTGTCTTCAATCTCTGTAAACCAAGTGGGAACGCTCACAAATACAACATTTCTATGGAACCAACGCTGAAAGGCGCCAGCGCCAGATGATGGCCCCGATAGACCTATCAATCCTTTAACGTGAATAAAGCTGGCACTTCTTGCCAAGGACCATCCGGAGGTAAGACCGGAAAACCCGGCGTAAGGGCGGTCTATTTTTATAATTTCTTCGGTATCAATATTGTCTGGAGTGTAAGCCTGTTGTCTAAATTCAAAATTGAGCTGTTCTTTACCATGATTAAAAATTCCTTTGTTCAAGGCTCTTCTGTAGGTCAAGAATAGTCCAGTTGAGTAATACCGATCGGTAAAAAGAACAAAATCATTATCATGACGAATGGAAAGTTGATTTTTAGGCGGTTTGCCTACGTCTTCTTGAGCGGGAACGCTACTAACAATGACATTTAGAAATAGTAAAAAGAGGAAATATTTTTGGTTAACTGGCTTCATGTAGTGGCATGTTAAAAAGCTCGTGTAATACTTAAAGTGATATACAAATGGGGGAATGTTCTCCTATTTTCGGGGGTTGCATAATTATAAGCAACCATAAAATTATGTCGTTTAATGCGTCCGTTCATTTCAAAATTATAGATGAATCGATTGCGATGGGGTTTGATTAAAAAGGGGGAGGAGTCGCCAATAAGATCTCCCTCCTGCATGGCATCATGAAAAATATAACGATAGGCTACGCGTACGGCAAAAAAGAATTCTTTCTTCAGATCTCCTATTTGCTGATAGGCCGATGTTTTTTGTAAGGAACTTCTTCTACCAAAGAAAAATGCTGCTTCCTGTTGACCATAAATATCTTTGTTACCAAGAGCGGCGGATGGGCTCAAGGCAAAATGAACGCTAAATGGATTTGGTTCCCATTGCCATTCTCTGGTGTAGGTTCCGTAAAGGTTCCCGAAGGCCGATGTTTTTAGTTGTCCAAGCCAGGTTGGGATTCGCGAGCTAACGGCTGGCGCGGAGTGAAAGGCTTCTTGAATCGCTGCACCTCCAGAGGGTGGCCCGGAAACACCTATGAGTACACTTACATCGATCAATCTTCGAGGATTGGTTATGGTGAGTCCGTTGGAAAGACCTAGAAATCCTGCAAAGGGTCGATCAAACCTTCTAATGTCTGTTTCAATAATATCGGCCGGCGTGTATAACTGTTGAACTACAAATAGATTGTACTGCTTTTGCTCTAGGCTGTCCTTCCCTGAATTTAGTTTGGTGCGCCAGCCAATAAAATTTCCTGTGGTATAATAACGATCGGTAAAGACTGGAAAATCATTGTCATGGCGTAATTCGAGCGAATACTTATATACTCGTTCTTCGGGCTGAACTTCCTGACAAAAAAGGAATCCACCCTCCAATAATAAGAAAAGGCAACATAAATATAGCCTCACAGTAAATACCGTATTAGTTAGTTGATTAATTCAGATTCGCTACAATCGAGGATAAGTTACTACGAATTTTTATAACAATCGAATTGAAGGCAGGTTGTTAGGCTTTCGAAGTAAGGCTCTTAAAAAATACAAAACCAAATCCAATAAAAAGCATGAGATGAAAAGGGAACAGTCCAAAATCACCACCTTGATCACCCACTATAAATGCAGAGTACATTCCAAAGGCGAAATAGAGCATTAAAAGGCCTTCAATGATAACGTTAGCCGATATTTTTTTCCGAAGGTATTTATTGTCTTTCCAACTGTCTTTAATAGAGCTAATATTAAATTTTGGTGTTCGTATAAAATCACTCTTCTTTCCAAAATGTCCTTCCAGAACAGCCACGGTGTTATGTACTGAAAAGCCCATGGCAATTGAGAAAAAGACAAAGAACATCCCAACATATTCTAAAAATCTACTGAGTCCGCCGCCGTAAATATTTTTAAATGTGAACCAATAACAAATGAAGAAAATAAGGGTGCTTATGACGAAGAAGCTCATTACAATAAAGTACATCTTCAAATGAGCATATTCATTTTTTATGTAAAGCATGGGGATACTTAAAACCGCAACGATCAGGATATTCAAAAACATCGTACTATTGAGTAAATGTAGAATACCGTGGATTTTTGTTTTGAAAGAAGTGTTTCTATTCCGAAGTACTTTCCAAGACATTTTTTGGAAATTTTCAGCCCCGCCTTTATTCCACCTAAATTGTTGAGATCGAGCCGCGCTTATAACAACGGGCAACTCTGCCGGAGTTTCAATTTCCTCTAAATACTTAAATTTCCAATTTTTTAGTTGGGCCCGATAACTTAAATCTAAATCTTCGGTGAGTGTATCTCCTTGCCAATTACCTGCATCAATAATACATTCTTTGCGCCAAACTCCCGCAGTTCCATTAAAATTGATGAAATGACCTTGGCTATTTCGCCCAACTTGTTCTAAAGTAAAATGGGCGTCCAGAGCAAAGGCTTGAACGCGAGTAAGAATGGAATACTCTCTATTAATATGCCCCCAGCGGGTTTGAACTACTCCTATTTCTGAATTTTTAAAATAGGGAATCGTATTTTTTAACCAAGATCTCTTCGGAAGAAAATCCGCATCAAAAATAGCGATGAATTCTCCTTTGGCGGATTTAAGCCCTTCTTTTAGAGCGCCCGCCTTGAATCCACTTCTATCTTCCCGTGTAACATGCTGAATATCCAATCCCGTTGCCTGTAACTTTTTAATCTGCCGGGCAGTGGTTTCAAAGGATTCATCGGAGGAATCGTCCAGAACCTGTATTTCTAATTTGTCTTTTGGATAATCTATTTTTGCGATATTACTAAGCAATCGTTCCATAACATAGAGCTCGTTATAGACCGGAAGTTGAATGGTTACATAGGGAATTTCGTTTTCATTGGAAAGATCGAATTTTGGACAATCTTCTGTTTTTTTTCTGGCACGCAAGTAATTAAAGAGCAGGTTGAGTTGCGCTAATGCGTACAGAAAAATAAGCACCAAAGCGATGGTATAAATAGTAATAACGGTAGTTTCCCAAATCATTTCTTAAAACTATATTTAAAAATCCAACCTAAGATTTTTACGCCTGCAAAGATAGCACCTTTTATGGTTCCCGAAACTTTTGAAACACCTATTCTGTTTCGGTATTTTACAGGAATTTCTACGTAAGAAAATTTCATTCGAAGCGCTTTTAGTTGCATTTCTACCGTCCAACCGTAGGTTTTGTCTTCCATGTTGAGCGCCAGTAATTTATCATATCGAATGGCACGAAAAGGTCCAAGATCGGTAAATTTCGATCTAAAAAAAAACCTCATTAAAGTTGTAGCCAGCCAATTTCCAAAAATCTGTGGCCCTGTCATGGAGCCTTTTTCTCTTAGTTTTTTATCTCTTGCTCCAATAACAAAGTCGATATTGTCTTCAACAATAGGTTTTACAATCTCCGTAAGCTCCTCGGGATAATCACTGTAATCTCCGTCCAAGAAAACTACAATGGGTGTTGCGTTACTTTCTGTTGCAGCGTTATTACCGAAGGAGGACGAAGTCGCTAAATACTCCATTCCCTTCAAGCAAGCATAACCATAACCTTTCCTCGGTTCGCTCAATACGGTAGCCCCTGCCTGTCGCGCCACAGTCTCGGTGGTATCGGTAGAATTATTGCTAACCACGATAACTTCGGAAACCACGGTTGGAATATCAGCGATGACCTTTCCTATAGAGTCTGCTTCGTTAAAGGCCGGAATAATAACTTTTATAATTGGATTCATTAAAATGAAACTCCGGGATTGTCACGTTTAAAAGCAAATAATGAAGTCCATTGTCCCACCTTAACATTGTTGGTGTATTTTTCGACTCGTATCAACTTTCTTTTTTTATATCGTAGGCAGAACCCGTTTTTTTGGTTGTCTTTATACTGAAATTTGCTCGTTTTTGCGTTCGCAATATCGTAAAAAATCCACCAATTTTCGGTACTTCCGTTTCGGTAATGCCCTTCTTTAATAAGTGCTCCTTTTTCATTATAAAAATGCCAATAATTATTTCTTTTGTTCTTATTGAAATGCCCTTCAGAAGCTAATGAACCATTGGGGTGGTAAAATTTCCAATACCCCATTTTCATAGTGCCCATTTCCCAGCCTTCTGCTTTAATTTGGCCGTTATGGTAATATTCTTTGGAGTACATCTTTTCGCCTTCCATGGAGGAAAGCTCGGAGGCGGAAGTTGTGGCGATCACAATTCCGAAGAATAGAAAGAGAGTTAGTGCTTTATTCATAATTAAAAAATCTTGTTCCCTTAGACGAGAGCATAAGTGCTTCCTAACTCCATTCAGCAAAAAACCTTTCAGAAATAATGACTGAAAGGTTTTTATAAACTGTAAAGTTCAAAGTCGCTGTTATTTTTGATTTACTAAACTCATTAGATCAACGTCATTCCCGAGTAAAACATCATTGCCGTCAATGCGTCCTTCCAATGGGCCGTTTTCTAGTTTTAATACACCTCTAGGGCATACCGCAGAACAAATACCGCAGCCTACACAGCTCGCACGTACAATATTCTCGCCTTTTTGAGCATAGGATCGAACGTCAATTCCCATTTCGCAATAGGTAGAACAGTTCCCGCAAGAGATACATTGTCCTCCGTTAGTGGTTATTCTGAATTTCGAAAATAAACGTTGCTGAATGCCAAGTATTCCGGCCATAGGACAGCCCATGCGACACCAGACGCGATTTCCGAGAATAGGGTAAAAACCGGTTCCAATCACACCGGAGAATATAGATCCAATTCCGAATCCATAGAAAGTACGTAGCGATCCATCCAGACTATATACGTTGTCGTTCAATCCAAATGAGAAGTAAGCGGCATTTATCTTTATTTCATTCAAATTAAAGAAAGAGATAAACACCAGGAAGCCAATAGTAATGGCATAGGCACCTATGGCCCCTCTCATAGCAGATTTGTTTAATTCCTTTCTTTTATAATAGGCAATTCCTGCAAATAATAAGGTTAGAAATACGCCTACACTAAGCAGAAAAACATTTTTTGTAAACCAATATTTGTTTGGGTCATAACCGAGATAGGTACTTACTACGGCGACCGTCATTACAATGGAGAAAACCAGGACGGAATGTATCATCCAACGTTCAAATTTCCAAGCGCTCATTCGCTTATCACTTAGATGTCTAAAGGAGTCTCCCGCCGTTTCGGCCAAACCACCACAGCCACAAACCCAGGAGCAATACCAACGCTTTCCATACTTATAGGTAAGGATAGGGGAAATAACAAAAACGGATAGAATTGCGAAGATCAAAAATACAAGCCCGACGGTTTGGGCATTGATAAACTGATCCACACGCCAGCCATCAAAGGCGTAATAATTTAATGGCCACATATTTTTTAGATCATTATAGGGCAATGAAAAATCGTCCGAATTGAGGCGAGCCATTAGTTCCGGAATAATGAAAGCAAAGGCCGTTTGGAAAAACATTACACTTACGGTTCTTAATTGCTCATATTTATTGTGACGATACTTCCAAATGAACTTAATTCCAAATGCCAAAATTGCCACAGTATATAGGGTTCCATATACAAACCACTGGCTGGCTGGATTACCGCTTAGAAATCGGCTCAATGGGTCAAAAAGCCCTACCAGGCCGGTATTTCCTGCCTCGTTTAGTCCCAATAAGCCTTCGTAAAAATATAAGATGACATAGAATCCGGTGAGTGATATGCCTGCGATCCAGCCCCAAAACCCACGATTAGAGACACTTTTAAACCAGACGCCATGATTTTTGATGCCTGCTAATTTCCCTTGATAAGACCCTTTGGTGAAGAGTAAAATACCTCCGACGATGGATACTAAAGCTATGGTGAGCCATAAGCTGTTATTTGTAAAATCATTGAACACGGACAATAACATAATGGCTAGTCCTGCCATCCCAATAACCGTTGCGATTTTTTGAGTTGGATTTAAGTAATTTGAAGCGTCTCCGGTGAGGGACATATTGCGTTGTACAGTACTCATATTTTAAGCGTTTACGGTTTGGCCTTTATAGGCTGCTAGGATGGATGGTTCTACTTTTTTGAAAAATTCGGGATCGAAATTGGCTTCCTTTAAATGCTGTACGATATAATCTGTACTGCGTCCTTCTGTGAGCCAACGGTCAAAAACTTCATGACGCATTCTAATTCCGAAGGTGTTAATTCCCAAAAACTTTCCGGATGATGTTTGAGTGCAAATGGTAATGCACTTGGTGTCATCTGGGTGTTTCCAATGAAAATGTGTTTCGTTTTCTCGCGGCTGGGCAAAGACCCAACCGTAAGTCTGATATTCTATATCGAAAAATTTAGCGCTGTTAAACCAGTGCCCTGGATTATATTTAGTCCGGTTGCCGCAAAGGGTTTGAGCGAGTGTTTCTCCCATCATTCTTCCTGTGTACCAAACGGCTTCAATAGGACGCCGGCCGTTAATGCCCTCGTGCTGCTCGGCGCAATCTCCAATGGCATAAATATCTTTAATGTTGGTTTCTAAAAAGGGATTAACCTTTACGCCCCGACCTAGTTCAATTCCACTTTCTTTTAGGAAATCGACGTTGGGAGATACTCCAGCGGTAAGGCCTACCAAATCACAGGCTAGTTCTTCACCTGTTTCCTGAATAATAACCGCACGCGCACGACCTTTTTCATCGGCCAATATTTCTTTCAAATTTACACCTAAGCGCAAATCGATATGGTTGTTTTTAATATGTCGGTTTAACATTTCGCTTTCTCCTATAGGAAGTACGCCGTTCCAGAAACTATTCTCTCTTACTAAAAAGGTAACGGGAATGTTTCGCGCGTGCATCATTTCGGCCAATTCGATACCAATCAACCCACCTCCAACGATGACTGCGCGTTTACATACTTTATTGTTAGGAGCATTTTTTTCCAATTGCTCCAAATCTTGAAAGCTATACAGACCCTGAACACCATCCAAGTCCTGTCCGGGCCACCCAAATTTATTGGATTTAGAACCTACAGCCAATACTAATTTGTCATAGGACATGGTCTCTCCGTCCGCAAAAAGTAGTTCTTTCTGCTGGTGGTTCACTTTTGTGACAAATCCGCGTTTAAGGTTGATGTTATTTTTTTTCCAGAAATAGTCTTCGTAGGGTTTGGTATGCTCATACTTCATATGTCCCATATAAATGTACATTAGAGCAGTTCGGGAAAAAAAGTGATCGGTTTCTGCAGAAATAATGGTTATTTTTTTGTCCGAAAGCTTTCGAATATGTCGCGCTGTAGTTACGCCCGAAATTCCGTTGCCAATAATAACAATATGTTCCATAGTATGATGATTGGTTATTTCTAGAAGCCTATAGATCGGTATAGAAATTATAAATGATGCGAATGGAATGCTTTTATCCAATTCGGCTATTCTGTCGTACCTCAAGTTACAAACATTACAATAAATTGGATTTTAGACAGAAATAAAATTTTTTTTCGCTTCCGAAGTATTGATTTCATTGTAACTCACAAAATTTTAGTGAATCTTCTTGTAAGTAATACTGAAAGCTACTCGACTTAGCCCACATCAAAACTTATACAATGAAAAAATTAATTTTACTTACAATAACGATCTTCTCATTAGGCCTTTTCGAAAGCAACGCACAGTCATTACAGAACTTCTTTGACGAAGCGGATGCTTTGTTCAGCACTCATGTTGCTAATGGTAGAGTAGATTACAATGCCATAAAAAGTGATCCATCTCAGTTAAATGCTGCCTTAGAAACGGCCAGGCAGTTAAGTGTTTCTCCCAGCAATGCGAAGGAGTATCAAGCCTTTTGGATTAATGCCTATAATCTTTCAGTTATTAAGGGAATTGTAGATAACTATCCCATTAAGTCACCTTTAGATAAAAAGGGGTTTTTCGATAAAACCAAATACGAATTGGGAGGAACCAAGATCACCCTTAACGATATTGAGAATAAGAAATTACGAGCTAAATTTGGCGATGCCCGCTTTCACTTTGTATTGGTATGTGGGGCCATTGGTTGCCCTCCATTAATTGGAAACGCCTACACCGCTTCAAATTTGGAAAAATTATTAGAGCAACAAACAATAAAAGCATTGAACAACAGTTCTTTTATAAGAGTTTCCGGAAAGAAAGTTGCCTTTTCAGAAATATTCAAATGGTATAAGGAGGATTTTGTCAAAGGAGGGCAAACCGAAATTGACTTTCTCAATACCTATCGAAAAGAAAAAGTTCCGCAAGGCGCAAAAGTAACATACTACTCTTACGATTGGCGTCTCAATTCGAAATAAAGATCTAAACAGTCTTCCCAGCTTGTCGAAGCATTCCCCAAGATTCGGCAAGCGGCGGAAGCACTATTTTCAGCATCTTTTAAAATTCAACTTAAAACATTTTATAAAACCTTACTATTAATAACTCTTTGTAATAACAAAGGGTAAAAACCAAACAAATGAAAATTTCAAATAGAATAATTGCTACAGGATTACTTTGCCTCGTTTTCGCAATAGGAACCGCTCAAGATGACGATGAAGACACTGGAGGTTCGGTAATTCAAACTTTAACTCCGTCAAAATTAATTTCAAAAGGACAATTTGATATTAAATGGTTCAACAACCTTTACACGCAGACTGAGAGCACCTTTAGTGACGGAGAAGAACCTCGTCAGACCTTTTTTACTTCAACATTGGAAGGTTATACTGGCGTGAGTGATACTGACCGCGTGAATGTAGGTTTGATCCTAGAGTTTAGAAGTAACGTAATTGGCGGTCGTGATGCTTTGGATGTGTTCAGTTTTGACGGAGAGACCGGGACGGCAAGAAGCGGACTTACTTCAATTGCACCATCCATCAAGGTTGTTCCTTTCAGTTCCGTGAATAATTTTTCCATTCAGTCTTCTATATTCATTCCTCTTGTGGAGAATGAGGTGGAGAATGGGGTATTTTTGGACCAAAAAGGATTCACTTGGCAAAATAGATTCTTTTATGATTACACCTTTCCAGGAGACGATTTCCAGCTGTTCGCTGAGCTGAATTCTGAATTCCATTTTGGAGATGAGCTGGCTTTTGATGATAATGGAGTACAGACGGAAGGAAGTTTTGCGAACAATAGTTTGAGTCTTACACCGGGAGTGTTTTTCAGCTATTTCCCATCTTCAAAGTTCACCATATTAGCACTTGCCCAACATTCACAGCGCATTGATCTGGGAAATGAATTTGAGCAAGATTTTACTGCCATTGGTGGTGGTGCTAAATACCAGCTTACCGATGAACTTAATATTGAAGCTCTTTACACAAACTTTGTTCGAGGTAATAATACCGGATTAGGAGAAACTTTTAATATTGGTTTAAGAGCAGTGCTTTAATTAAATAGTTAAATTGAGCAGTCTAAAAATATTGAAATGAAACTTCGATTTATTTTACTGCTCACTTTTTTTCCTATTGTTGTTGGTTGCCCTCAAAAGGGAATGACTGAAACACCTTCCAAAGTGAACGGCATTAGCTTTGTTGCTTCTCCGGACAAAGCCAGTCAACTTCATGTTGACGCAGTCTTGAAATTGAACGCAAATTATGCGGCCGTTATGCCCTTTGGATTTATAAGGGATTTAGAGACACCCGATATTGTGTTCGATACGCAGCGACAGTGGTTTGGGGAAACCAAGGCGGGTGCTAAGCAATACATAGAGCTACTGCATGGAAATCAGCTAAAAGTGATGCTAAAACCGCAAATTTGGATTTGGAGGGGTGAGTTCACGGGATATTTAAAGATGAAGACGGAAGCGGAATGGAAGGCCCTCGAGGTTTCCTATAGGAAATTCATAATGGCCTATGCCGAACTGGCTCAAGAAACGGCAGTTGATATCTTTTGTGTAGGAACAGAATTGGAACAATTTATTATCAACAGACCCGATTATTGGAAAGGTCTAATTTCAGAAATTAAAGAAATCTATAAAGGAAAATTGACCTATGCTGCTAACTGGGATGAGTATAAACGTGTCCCTTTTTGGAAAGAGCTAGATTTTATAGGAGTGGATGCCTATTTTCCTGTTTCAGAAAGTCAGACCCCAACAGTGGAAGAAGCTAAATTGGGTTGGCAGCGGTGGAAAGAAGAACTGAAAGGTGTCTCCCAAAGAGAGAACAAGACCATTTTGTTTACTGAATATGGCTACCGAAGTGTCGACTACGCCGGAAAAGAACCTTGGAAAAGCGATCGAGATATGACCGAAGTGAATCTGGCAGCGCAAACCAATTTAACGCAGGCGCTTTTTGATGAGGTCTATGACGAAAGTTGGTATGCTGGTGGATTTATTTGGAAGTGGTATATTCATCATGCTAAAGCTGGGGGGCAAGATAATTCCCGTTTTACACCCCAAAATAAACCGGCAGAAGAGTTAATTAGGGAACATTTTAGAACCAACTAGTGAAATCTTTTCTTAACATAACCATCTTTCTTTGCTGTGGGGCCGTATGGTCTCAAACTATTTCTGAAATAACCATTCAGGATAACAAAAAAACAAAGACTGGATTTTTACGCAAGATCACAAATATCAAAGAGGGTCAACCTTTAGACTCGTTAGTTTTGGAAATGGATATTGCACGCGTGAAGCGACTTCCCGGAACTGCGCATGCCTATTACCAGGTGCATCCCAAGGCCGATGGTACTTATCGAGTAGTTTATGGAGTGGAAGAGAACTTTACGATCATTCCATCTGCCAATGTTTTCACCACCAACGATGATGAATTTGCGTATCGACTGGGCCTATTCGAGTTTAATGCACTTGGACAAGGAATCGTGGTTGGAGGTTCCTTTCAACGAGATATTTATAACTCCTACGGGATCAATTTTAGAGCACCTTACCTGTTCAGCAGTAAATTAGGAATTGCCCTGAACCATAATAATTTGACTACCCTCGAACCGGTCTTTTTTGACAATACAACGGCCGATTATAAATACAACAACACCTCCTATGAGGTACTTGGGCTGTACGAATTCAATTTTAATCATCGTTTCGAACTAGGAGTTAATTTTTTTACCGAAGATTACCAATATGTCAGTGGTGCCACGAGTGCTGAGGTACCCCTAAATCTGGTAGTAGATAAGTTGCTTTATAAACTGTATTATGAATACAATAATGTTGATAATTACTATCAATATCGCGACGGATTTAAAAGCAGTTTTAATTTTCAATATGTCACAAGTACCAACGAAACCTTACCCAAGTTTTTAATTGGTTTCAACGATTTCGTTTATTACCATCGCATTGGGGAAAAAGGCAACTGGGCGAGCCGACTTCGATTGGGAGTGGCTACTAATAACGATTCTCCCTTCGCACCCTTTGCTGTGGATAACAACTTGAACATTCGTGGCGTGGGAAATACGATCGACAGAGGAACTGCCGCTATTGTTTTAAATACAGAATACCGGCATACGCTTTACGAGAAGGACTGGTTCGTATTGCAAGGAAATGTATTCCTGGACGGTGGTAGTTGGCGTAATCCGGGTGGCGATTTTGGTGATTTTGGCGATAGCCAGAACCTTAGAGTATACCCGGGCGCAGGTGTTCGTTTTATTCATAAGCGCATTTTCAACACCGTTTTCCGAATTGACTATGGCTACGGAATTACCGAAGATGCCACCAATGGATTTGTCTTCGGAATTGGGCAGTATTTTTAAGTTGTTACCCTCTTAAATAATCCAATACCATTTGGGTGACCTGAGCAAGCGCTTTTTCAATATTTTGATATTCTTTTAACGGAACAATTTTTTTCTCCTCGTTTCCGGTGATCGTATTTGTTTTTTGACCATAGGGCAGGTATTGGTATTCAGATAATTTCAAAACGGCGTCTTGAACTTCTGTAGTTGCTCTGTTTTCCATGGCCAATCTCAAGTTATCAAGACCCACAAATTCGCTTACGATCACACAAAGTACTTTTTTACTAGTGTCCTCCGCAATAAGATCCATTCCTTTTTTAACTTCTTCTTCCAAAATATAACGAGAGGACAAGAAATTGGCGGAAAGCATATAGATAATCAGATCGCTTTCTTCCAATTCCTTCTGAATTTGAGAATGCCATTGCCCAATAGTAATTTCTTCGCAACTCCAGTTGTCCGAGATCTCGAAAGTCTCTAGAATTTTCAAGTGTTTTTTGAGTTCGTCTTTATAAGCTACATCTTTACGCGAGAAGGAGATAAACACTTTTTTCATACGGTTAACGTTGGGGTTGGAGGTGTAATTATTGAATAAAATACTGGGAAAGTTCTTGACATTGGTTTTGTCCAATTTTCTGAAGGTTACTTCTTTACCGTGCTGTATTTCTTTAGCGCTTGTTAAGCCAAAAGCAGCAACCGAAGATCTGGTTTTTTCTTTGTTTTCCAAGGTCTGATGATGCACAAAATTTTCATTGTCCACCGAAATGTAGAGGTCTTGAGGACTTTCGATAGGGCTAAAAGTGTCGAACTTGGAAACATCAAAGTCCATTATTTTTTCAAGGGTACTTTTACTCAATTCTTCTATATCGTTTTTTGCGAAGCTTCTGTCCCAATATAATTCAAGGATTTCTTTAAAAATTGATTTGGCCACGACAGGCACATTTTTCTTCTCCTTTTGACTGATAATAAATACTAATATTTCCAGATTATTAAAATCAAGCTTAATGAGTACTTTACAATTGTAT
>JBCCIJ010000021.1:0-69896 GCA_039028295.1 Bacteroidota bacterium | reverse complement strand
TAATTTTTTTATACATGATTATATATAATGTATATATTTGCCGCATTAAATATCTAAACACTTATAGTAATTATGAGCAAGTCTAAATTAGAATACATATGGTTGGATGGATACAAACCCACCCAAAACATGCGAAGCAAAACCAAAATTGAAAATGACTTTAGCGGAAAACTTGAGGATTGCCCCATTTGGTCTTTTGACGGGTCCTCTACAAAACAGGCCGTTGGAGATTCTTCGGACTGTTTACTAAAACCTGTAGCTATTTATCCGGACCCTGCACGTGAAAACGGTTATTTGGTGATGACAGAGGTACTTAACGCCGATGGAACTCCGCATGAATCGAATGCAAGAGCCACTATCGATGATGATGACGCCGACTTCTGGTTTGGTTTCGAACAAGAGTACTTTATTATGGACAAGCATACCCAACTGCCTCTTGGATTCCCGATTGGAGGATACCCTGGGCCACAAGGGATGTACTATTGCTCTGTTGGGGGAAAAAATACGCACGGAAGAGATTTTGTGGAAGAACATGCGGACCTTTGTATTCAAGCTGGATTGAATTTTGAAGGAATTAATCAGGAAGTTGCCAGCGGACAATGGGAATTCCAATTATTCGCAGTGGGCGCTAAGAAAGCTGGAGACGAAATGTGGGTGGCTCGTTACCTTTTGGATCGTTTGACAGAAAAATACGAATACTATATAGAGTATCACCCAAAACCAATTAAAGGAGATTGGAATGGTAGTGGTATGCATGCCAACTTCTCAAACACCACATTAAGAACATGTGGATCGAAAGAAACCTACGAGAAAATTTGTGAGGCTTTCAGACCCGTTACTAAAGAACATATTGAAGTATATGGAGAGTTCAATGACCAACGACTAACCGGATTGCACGAAACAGCGTCCATTAGTGATTTCAGTTATGGAATTTCAGATAGAGGAGCTTCCATTCGAATTCCAATCATTACGGTAGAAAAAGGTTGGAAAGGATGGTTAGAGGATCGTCGACCTGCTTCTAACGGAGATCCTTATAAAATTGCAGGAAGAATTGTCACCACCGTTAAATCGGCTGATGTCTAATTAAATTATTGGTTTTATAAAATGAGCGCTCTGAAAAGGGCGCTTTTTTATCGCATTAGATTCTTGTCGCTCAAAGATAAATTCAGAAAAAAAAGTGACTCCTAATATTATGCTTCAGCATCTTATCCAAAAGCCAGGCTCACAAATACTGTGTAGGCCACAAGAATTAAAAGCCCTTTATAGCGACCAATCACGAATCGCTTCGGAATAAAGGCAAGCGGAATTAACACCGCCGCAAAACCTAGCATCCAAAAGATGTCGTTTTCTAATATTTTCGAATCGGTTACATCTATAGGGTGAATAATAGCCGTAATCCCTAACACAGAGGCAATATTGAAGATGTTAGAACCTATAAGGTTTCCGAGTGACAGTGCTTTTTCCTTTTTCAGCGCAGCGATAATAGATGCGGCTAATTCGGGTACGCTTGTTCCAACGGCAATCATAGTAACAGCAATCACGCGCTCACTAACCCCCAATGCGGTTGCCAAATCCACAGCCCCGCTTACCAACAATTTACTACCCCCCCAAAGGGCAGCTCCTCCAATAACCAGCCAAATAATAATCTTAACACCGCTCACTGTGGCTAGCTTTTCATCCACTACTCCATCTTCCAACACCTCTGCCAATGCTTTCTTTCGTGCTCTTGAAAGCAGTAACCATAGGTAGATCGACAAAACCAACAACAAGCCAACCCCTTCCAATTGGTCGATTACGTTCCCTGTCTTTAAAAGAAAATATAGCGCTATAGAGAGAAGCATCATGATAGGCCAATTCAGCTTATAGAAATCTTTGTCGATAGCCAAGGGTGCAATAAAGGCAGTTATTCCCAACACTAAACCAATGTTCGCAACATTACTTCCAATTACATTCCCAAGGGAAATGGATGACAATCCATCCAATGCCGCCTGGATGCTTACTAATAACTCGGGTACAGATGTTGCAAAGGAAACCACGGTCAATCCAATGACCATTTTCGAAAGTTTCAATCTAAAAGAAAGTGCCACTGCGGCCCGCACTAAGAACTCACCCCCTATTACTAGTAGGGTTAAGCCCAAAAAGATAAAAAGTATACTCATAGTTATTATTTGCGTTGCGAAGATACTATAAGATGAAGGATGTACGGTGTTTGATGTTCAAATTTTGGCACTCGATTTGCAATTTAGGATTTACAACATCCCATTTGTGATATTTGGATCATTAAATGAAGCTTTGAAAATAGTGAGGACGATACACCAACTATTTATTCAACAAAAAAGATAAACCACTTCATAAATAGGTTCATCTCATTTCAAAAAATAACATTCAAACACAATAATCAACTAAACATCCAGTTATATAACTACAAAAATAGTTGCATAACTATAAAAATAGTTTTAATTTTATCTCATGGAAAGACTAACAAATAAAGAAGAAGAAATAATGCAGGTCCTTTGGCAATTGGAGAAAGGGTTTGTCAAGGAGATTGTCGAGCAGTTATCTGGGGACAATCATTACAATACCATCTCGACGATTGTCCGCAATCTGGAAGAAAAAGGGTTTGTATCGCATCAAGCTTTTGGAAAAACTCATCAATACTTCCCCTTAGTTACCAAGGAGGCCTATGCCCATAAGTTTATGAATATGGCTTCTCAGCGCTACTTTAATAATAGCTATAAAAGTATGGTTTCATTTTTTGCCAAAGAGGAAAAAATAAGTGCGAAAGAGCTGCGTGAGATTTTAGAAATTATTGAAAAAAAGAGCTAACATGGAAATAGGAATATATCTTTTAAAATCTGTGGCCATCCTTACTATTTTTTATGTGGTGTACTTTATTTTTCTTCGGAAGGATACGCTGTTTACGGCTAAAAGGCATTATTTATTGGGTGGAATAATAGCCTCCCTCTTTCTTCCCTTTTTAGAATTTACGAAAACTATATATAAAGAGGCTCCTGTTTTTGAGCCCGTTACTTTGTCTGAAAGTATGCCAGCGGTGGCCGAAACATTTGTTGCCAACGAAGCAGCAGCACCCATCGATTGGTGGCAATTGGCCCTGTGGGTTTATGCACTTGGCGTACTATTTATGTTAGGGCGTCTGTTGTACCAACTAATTTCTTTGCTACGATTAATAGCAACCCACCCTTCAGAAAAACAAAAAAGATACACCTTCGTAAGGGTTTCTGAGAACATTTCGCCTTTTTCCTTCTTTAGATACATTGTCTATAATCCTCAATCTCATTCTGAAGAGGAGTTACAAATGATATTAAAGCATGAGCAAGTACATGCGTCCCAATGGCACTCCATCGATATTATTATTGGAAATGTGGCGCGTATCTTACAATGGATCAACCCCTTTTCGTGGTTCTATAAAAAGAGCTTGGAAGAAAACCTGGAGTATATTGCAGACAACGAAACAGTAGCCCAGTTACTTTCTAAAAAAGAATATCAATTAACGCTAGTAAAGGCTTCATCAACCGTACAAGTGAAAGCGTTGACCACTCAATTTTATCAATCTTTTATCAAAAAACGAATTATTATGTTAAACAAAAGCACGTCAAAAAGACGAAACATTTGGAAATTAAGTATTGTTCTACCCGCTCTGGCTCTATTCCTTTGGAGTTTTAACGTTACGGAGGTAGTGAGCTACAAAGCCGGGAAAACACCAACTGCTGAGGTAAAGGACAAACACCCTGTCTTCAAAATTTTAGCCACCTCCACGGAGGATCAATTGAATGAAATGGAACATCATTTTGCGACGCGTCACCCTGAAGCACTGATCAAAATTAAGGATCGCAGTAGAGATTCCAAGGGGAACCTGATTGCCTTCAGTTTCAATACAAAATTCAAAAGCAATAGTCGTTTCTATAAGCGATTTGAGGTCAATAAGAACAAAAACGAAGGAGCGTTATTTAAGGGTTATCAAGTACGATTTAGCGAAGGTCCGGCCCTTTTCGTTAAGCACCTTAACAGTAACGGAGAACATTTTAAAATAACGGAAGAAAACCTTCAGTTCTTAACAGATGTAGAATTAGTGGCAGACTATCTTCCCACAAAACCCGAGCCTGTTCTCGGAGACAATCCTCTTTATATCATAAATGGTGTTCATTACACCAAACATAATCTTCCCGAACTTGAGAAAATGAGCAGTAGTGGTGGAATCGTTCTTTATAATAAAAAGGATGCGGTAGCTAAATTTGGTGAAAAAGCAAAAGATGGAGCCATGCATTTTAAAGGAGAAACTACTTTTATTTCAGAAGAAGAAGAAGAAGAAGAAGAAATACCCGTGACAAACGATCTGAAAAACGAAAGGGAGGTTGAGGATACGGCCTTAACCAATGAAACGGAAGTTGAAGCTGTAGCAGCGAATGATTTTAAGTATGAAATCACAAAAAATACGACAGACCAGGAATTAAAGACCATTAAAGACGAACTAAAGAAGGAGCATGACGTCAACTTTAGTTATGCCGTAACTAGAAATAATGCACAAGAAATCACCTCTATATCCATTACCTATAGCAGTAAAACTGGAAACAATGGATCATACAGTATAAATGATGATGGCCCTATTGAAGATTTCACTTTTTTCTTTAATGAGGAAGGTCGAAGCGGATTTTGGTCCGAAGGTATGGAGGAGCGACGTATGGAACGAATGGCAAAACGAGTGGCAGAAATGGAAGAACGTTCCGCTGAACGCGCAGTGAAAATGGAAGAACGCGTGGCCAGACGTTTAGAAGAGCAAGAAAAAAGAAGGATAAAAATGGCAGAGCGTCGTGTGGAGCTGGCCGCTCGTAATAATAATTTGGCCAAGCTTACCGAAGAAGAACGGAAAATGATGGAAAAAGAAATGAAATTGCGCGAGAAAGAACTAGCCAAACTTACTGGAGAAGAACGTAAATTGATCGAAAAGGAAATGAAATTACGTGAGATAGAATTAGCCAAACGTTCGAAGGAGCTCGCCAAGAGATCAAAGAACAGAACTATTTCGCGGACGCGTTCCGGAAACACCAACTCATTTACTTACGCTAATAACGGTGAAGGTGTGGAAAATGCAGTCATTATTGACAAGGATACTTCGGACGCCACTTTGGAGAAAATTAAAACCAAATTAGCCGCAAAAGGAATCACTTTCAACTACAGTAAAGTAAAAAGAAACTCCCAAGGCGAAATAACACGTATAAAGATTACGACCAATAATGGGAAAGGAAGTAAGTCGACCATTTCATCGGCCACAGATGATGGGGAACCCATTAATGACATTCTAATCGAAATTTAGCCATATTTCGTTTTCTAAAAAAGTCCTGCCCATTTCAGCAGGGCTTTTTTTATTTGTACTTTTGAATTATGAAGAAACAGCTATTCAAGGCTTTGGCTAAAGTGAATAAGGCGATCTTACCCAGTTTTTCAAAAAGAGCCGTCGATTTGAGCAAAGCGAACAAATTTCAATTGGCCTTATTTGGTTATCGGCTTTGGGTCACTAAAAATGCACTGGACTAATACTGCAGAGCGGAGGCGACTTCGTATTTTCTTAATTTGTCTTTTCCGTCCAAAAATAGCAGCTCCATGATAAAATTGCATTGGACGATATTGCCCCCCAATTTTTCTACCAAATTACATGCTGCCCGAGCTGTACCCCCCGTAGCGAGAACATCATCATGAATTAAAATACGCTCTCCTTTGGTGATGGCATCATCGTGAATTTCCAAAACGTCCATACCATATTCCAGCTCATAAGGTTCTTTTAAGGTAGAGGACGGTAATTTTCCGGGTTTGCGCACAGGTACAAAACCGGCATTTAATCGTTGCGCTAATAACATTCCAAAGAAAAATCCTCGAGATTCTATCCCCACCACCTTATCAATGGGCTGATCTCCAACCAAGGTCAATAGCCTTTCAAGACATACAGCGGAAGCTTCTTTACTAGCCAAAAGGGTGGTAATATCTTTAAAAATGACTCCCGGTTTAGGAAAGTCGGGGATCATGCGGATATAATCGTCTAATTCTATCATTTTTTATCGAAAGTGCTTTGACTATAAAGGTAAAAAGAAATATATTTGCAGCCCGTATCAAATAAGATGAATATTCAAATTGTTGGTTACATATAAAAAGGCCTCGTGGCGCAACTGAATAGCGCATCTGATTACGGCTCAGAAGGTTGCAGGTTTGAATCCTGCCGAGGTCACTAGGAGAAAACTCCAAACGAATTAAAAACCTTGCAAATCATAGATTTTGCAAGGTTTCGTTGTTTAAAAAAAGTGTTACAATATTTATTCAGGCTTAACACTATAATCGATATCAACCGGTGTAGGGCCTTTAACAGGACCTATTAAGTGTAACATCTGCATACGGAATCGTTCAACAATATCCCGTTTTAATAACCAACGGTGGAAATCTGCCGGAGAGGTATTGTGATGATGCACCGACTTGTATCCTGCAGGAGCTTCAACATCTCTACGTACAGGGAATTGAAGCCATTTGCCTTGAAACTCTTCCGAAAGCATCCAATTTAAATATAACTTAGCAGCTGCCTTGTGTTTTGCTTCTTTGGGAATGCCTGCCGCTTGAAACCATGTGAGGAAATAGTCCTTTTTGGGTAACATAAAACGGGTATTCATTCCAGGTATTGGCTCAAATGCCCAAAAAGTTGTGAAACTTGCACCATACCAACCTTTATTAATTGCTTCATATGGCCATGCCGTGCCACGTACCCATACGGGCTCGGTTTCAACTAATTTTTGTAAATATTCCCAACCATACATTTCTTTTAGGTTCCAAAATTGGTACAATACCGCATCATCATCGTGTGGATAGGTCAAAATCACCTTTCCTTTCAATTTTGGGCTTAAATAATCCAAAGCGTCCCGTGGTGCTTCAGCTTCTGGAATTATATCTGTGTTTACATAGTTTGAAAATGTGACACCATAAAGGCCAGTCCAATGACCATGAGGGTCTTTATAATCTGGAAAAACCTTATCCCAGTTTTTTGGTTTGTAAGAATCTAAGAAACCTTGTTCTGTATAATAGGTAAATCTGTGCAATGTTTGAAATTGAATCACATCTGGAATCTTTTCTATATCACCTAACTCCCGTGCATTGTCATAACGTGGCGCATGATTGATACTTACATCAACGCTATGGGTTACTTTTAGTTTTGGGAATCGTTTTTTGAACATATCCAAATAATAATCTATCTGGTCCGATTTATCACCACCAGCCCTTAAAACAAATCCACCGCCTTCTTTTAAGGCTTCTTTATAAAGCTCGTCCAATGTTCGGGTTTCTATTTCAACAGCCGCAGAACCTATTGCATTTTGTGCACTGGAAACTAATGTGAATGTTGCTATACATAAGCAAACAAACCGTTTAATTGTTGTTTTCATTTTTTTAAAATTTTATGTTAGTTATTCGATTTTACCTTGTGCGAAGTCATAAGAACGTTTTAAAATAAATTTTGAAACCTCTAATTCTTCTTCATCTCTTGGAGCATAGAGCATTATGATATTGGGAGGTAAATATCCCTTTTCAATTAAGGGATGCCATTCACCCCAACCGTTTACTATAACCAACTCTGCATCTTTTTTTGGTAAACCTAAATGCATACTATAGTCTGGGTGTGGATGAAAATGTGCAAACTCAGTTCCAGCCATAAAAGCATTACAACTATCACAGGTATGGTCATTTTCCATACACATCGCCACAGCACCTGGTACTGAAACAGCACTTGGTCTTTTTTCAATGTGTCCCAAGGTAAAAGCCCAATCCATCAGCACTTTTATGTATGAAGTGTCTTCTGGCTGTTGTGTTAATTGCGTATGAGGATTTGTATCCGTTGTTTTAGGACGGACTCCATTTCTAATGGGCATAGAGTCCAATGTCATTGTACTGTTCATGGAAATTACTTTTTTACAATTAGTAAGTGTAGCGCAGGAAAAGAGTATAAAAACTGATGTAAAGTAGAGTACTCTTACTAAATCATAAATTTTGAAATACCTCATTCCTTGCTTATTCAATTACAACAAAGATTGCACAGTATATCTGGAAAAAAATTAAGGTGGTTTAAGAAATTAAGAACGCTTTTTACTACGTAACATACTTAAGAACTCAGGCGTGATACCTAGATAGCTTGCGATGTGTTTTTGTGATATACGCTTTGACAAATTAGGATATGCTTTTAAGAAATAGTTGTATCGCTCTTCAGCGGTTAGGGAAAGAATTTGCAAAATTCTATTTTCGTTTGAGAACAGCGTATTGCGAAATAAAATTCTGGTGTAGTTTGCAAATTCAGGTACTTTACCAACTAGAAAATCCCAGTTCTTTTGATTGATGGATAATACCGTAGTACTTTCAAGTGCTTGTATATTGAATGAGGCCGGTGTTTTCTTTATAAAGCTTTGTAAATCTCCGAACCACCAATCTTCCATAGAAAAGGAAATATTATGCTCCACACCGTTGTAATCTAGAATGTAGGTTCTTACACAGCCTTTTACAATAAAATAGACAGCGTTCACGTGGTCATTAGTTAGCAATAAATGTTCTTTTTTTGAGAAGCGTTCTTCGTCCAGTCTATCTAAAATGACTGCTAAGTCACTATCCGAGATAGAGACTAATTTTTGTATGTGCTGTGCTATTTTATCCATTATTTCATTTCTTACCACAAGAAAAAAGAATTACAGACAATAAAAAAATAATATAGTTTAAGAAAGGAAGGGAATGTTGAATTAAAAATCTAAGTAACAGGTGGATACGAAATGTGTATTAAAACACCTTTTCATATTATGAAATGTATTAAAATCAAATACTGTAAATTTTGTATCTTCAATTTTGAAAGTCAAATGATATCATTTGCAGTCAAATAGACCGTCAACAATTCGGTCAACAGATTTTGTAAGATACAAAAATCGTTTAAAATAAAGGTCTCCAAGGATTTAGACTTAATTCTGCCGAGGTCACTACAAACAGAAAACCACACTCAATGAGTGTGGTTCTTTTTTTGCCGAAAAACCTAACCAGTTTGAAGTTTTAGAATAAAGGGAAGCATCCCAACGCCAGTCCTTGGTTTTCCGAATAGTCTTAATTAGGTTTCAAGTTAATACCACTTAAAACTTATGATAAACCCCGGCATTTAACGCGGCTTGTCGGGCTACATTGTTTCCAAAAGAAGCGCCTCCAAAACCAACGGTTACTCCAAAATTTTCCGTGATCTCTCCTATACCCTTAAAGCCATAAGATCCATATTCCTGATCGTTAACATATAAACCCGTAAAAATGTTTTCTGCCGGCAATACGATGTTTCCATTTTCAAACGATTTCACAACATCTACAAAAGCGATCACCCAAATACGTTTGACTATTTTATGGCCAATCTCGCCTCCTACCTTAAAGTTGGAACTATAATCATTGGTTCTAATATTCGCACCAATAAATCCTTGAACATAGGTTTTGCCAAAACTTCTTCCTGCCAAAAACAGTGGAGTGAATGTAAATGCGTCGTAGCCCGTTCTTATTCCAGAGACCGCATCGTAGGAACCTGTATTCGCTTCAACGGAAAACTGCCCGGAAAGTATCCAATTTTTATTGTAAAAATTGTGCTTTATTCCAACTTCCACATTCCCCAATGCCGATTCGTTAAAATCTTCGGAACAATCTCCTGTACAATCAATCAAAGGGTTCTCAAAATCGTTAATTGAGATCAACTTTATGGGTAGGTTTAGGATCAAGCTCGTTCTATTGGAAATACCATATTCTCCGTAAAGTTGAATGGTATTATCCGTAATTTCTCCTACGGTATCGTAGTCTGGGTCACCAAATAAAGAGTTATAGTTTGGTATGGTAGTGAAGGATAGCTGTGTATAAAAGTCTCCTTTTTCGCGTGTCCAGGGGCTTTGAGAAAATGCCAAAGCGCCTATAAACAGGAACAAAATTTTAGTTAATTGTTTCATAAGTATCATTTTATGAGGCTTTAGTTGTATAAATTCATAAAAACTAACAAATGATGTTAAATGGCAAAAATGTTGAATGCAGATTCCCTATAATTATAAAAAAAATCGCCGTCCATTACAGACGGCGACTTTCGGCTATATAGACTCGCTAAGCGAGGTTTGTTAATACATAACTTGCAAAGCGGTGATATCATTTCCGTTAAACTCACCATCTTCACTGCTTGAGAAACAGGCTAACATCACCGAGGTAGGATCAAAGCCTGTAGGTGTTCCTGAAACATGAACCGCTCCTACTCCACCGGATCCTTCGTTCACATTTTGCCCACAACTCTGACGGCTAAACCAGTCCGTATGACGGAATCCAACCGAGTGACCAATTTCATGGGTCATTACATGTTCGTTTACGTTCGTAGTGAAACCGGACAATCCGTAGACCTGTACAAACTGATACGGCAACCCTCCACTTGGGAAACCGGCACTACCCCCAGCACTCCCAGGATTGTTAATGGTATTATTATATACTACCATGTCCTTAGACTGCCAGTTGGTTCCGAAGGTGAGTGTAAAACTAATGGACACTCCACTCAAACGGTTATAATTATTCACCGCCCATTGTAAGGCCGTGCGTTCTTTACTTGAAAGGGCAAAACTGCCGCCCGTATAGCCAATGATAGAAATATTTCTACCCTGACTTACCAGATTAAAGGTTCTATATTGTCTTGAATCAAGACCCTCCTTTGCCGCTTCAGCCATAGCGAATAGGTGATCTTCCGTCATTACGATATCCTCTTCAAAAAATAACCGCTCTTCAGAAGTCCCATCAGGGAAATAAAACTGGTCGTACTTAATAAAATTTGTATTCAATTCTAACGCCGCCGCTGCGTCGATAACTTTTTGAGGCACTTCCTTTACCAGGTTTACCTCGGTGGTTTCCGTAATTTCAGGATCCTGAGAACAGGACACTAAAAAAAGACTCAGACTGAGACAGCCAAGAAGTCCAATTTGCAATTTTCTCATTGTGAATAGTTTTTAAAATTAATAATTTAGGCTTGAATATCTAAGTTACAAAATCATTATCATATACGCAACAATTTGACGATTACTTTAAATATATTTCAATAAAAAGCAGCTAGATATAAGAATAATTTAATAAAATGTACGGATTAACCATAATTGAATTACAGGTATACCTGCAAAAAATGGCGATAAATAGAAAGAAATTTTAGACAATTTCGGCGGACAGGCCAGCTTCTAATAATTTACTGCATCGTGGTTTCAAATCCTCAAAAGATCCGGATTTAACCGTGCATTTTCCTTTAAAATGGACAATTAAAGAACATTGATAGGCTTGCTCCGCGGTATGTTCGCAAGCGTAGATTAACGTATCGATGACGTGATCAAAAGTATTGACCTCATCATTGTAAAGCACAATTTGATTTTCATGGTCCTCTTGTTCCAACAAGAGTAACTCTTCCTCGTGTTTTTCTTTCGTACTCATGGTAGGGTCTAATTTACAAATTTTGTTGTAAGTCTGTTATTTCTTTATTCAGAATAAAACAAATCTACTACTTTACAAATTGGGCCGCCACCCAATTATTTCGTTCTTTATTATCAACGAATTGAAGACCCAAATTATTACAAGTTTCCTTGATCATGGATAAATCTTCCTTATAAAAACCACTTAAAAACAAGGCACCGCCCTTCTTTAAAGCATTCACATAAGTAGCCATATCGTTCAGTAATATATTACGATTGATGTTGGCAATGATCGTATTATAGGTAGCTTCTGAAGGGATTCGTGCCGCATCCCCAAGCTGTACTTTTATATGACTGCAGTTATTCCGAATCACATTTTCTTTGGAATTTTCCACGCACCATTCGTCAATATCAATAGCGTCGATCTGGGTTGCACCGCGCATTTCGGCCAAAATAGCTAATACGGAAGTCCCACATCCCATATCCAATACGGTCTGATTCTCAAATTCACTTTCCAATACATAGGTAAGCATCATAAAAGTGGTCTCATGATGACCGGTACCAAAAGACATCTTGGGCTCTATCACAATCTCATATTTCACTTCATAAGGTGTATGAAAGGGTGCGCGAACGGCGCAAAGGTCACTTACTACAATAGGTTCGAAGTTCTTTTCCCACTCGGCATTCCAATTAATTTGCTCAATTTCCCTATGAACGTAGGTCATATCGAATTCCGAAGAAGATAAAATATAAATCTGATCCAAAATTTCTTTGTTCCATTCTTCTTTCTGAATATAAGCCTTAACACCTTCCTCATTTTCCACAAAACTTTCAAATCCAACCTGACCCAATTCGGCGATTAGAATTTCAGTTCCTGGCTGTAGTGGTTGTACCTTAAAATCGTATTCAATATAAATTTGCGACATTCCTTTTAACTAAACGCATTTACAATTGCCGCAAAATCTTCAGCCTTTAATGATGCCCCACCAATCAATCCTCCGTCAACATCTGGCTTCCCAAATATTTCTTGAGCATTACCCGGTTTTACACTTCCTCCGTAAAGGATAGAGACTTTATCGGCTATAGATCTATGATAATGATCAACAATGGTGCCTCTAATAAATGCATGCATCTCTTGTGCCTGATCTGGACTTGCGGTCTCTCCGGTTCCGATAGCCCATACAGGTTCATAGGCCAAAATAATATTGCTCCAGCTAGCATCGGAAATGTGATAAAGTCCTTCGACCAATTGTTTTTTCACAACATTGAAATGTTCTCCTGTGGCTCTATCGTCCAACTCCTCTCCAAAACAAAATATAAGGGTCATGTCATTTTCTAATGCCGTATTAACTTTTGCGGCTAATATTTCATTGGTCTCCCAGAACATGGCTCTGCGTTCGCTGTGTCCTAAAATTACTGTATTCACACCCACGCTTTTCAACATACTGGCAGAAACTTCTCCGGTAAAAGCCCCATTACTGGCCTGATGCATATTTTGAGCGGCAACCACAATATCGGTATCCAGCAGCGCCTGATTGGCCGTTTGTAAATTTGTAAATGGAGGTGCTACCATAACCTCTACTTTTGAAGACAAATCTATTGCTGTCAATTGATCCAACAACTTATAGGTTTGCGTTATATCGAGGTTCATTTTCCAGTTTCCTACCACAATTTTCTTTCTCATTTTATTTATTTTTTAACGATTGATCGATGTTTCTTTATGTCCTTATTTTTGGATCCAGCCAACCGTAAATTAAGTCGACCAAAATATTAATTAATATGAATAGTGAGGCGATAATGAGTACGGCTCCCATAATAATAGGAAGATCCAAAGTGTTAAGCGCATCTACTATTTCTTTCCCCAGTCCGTTCCAGCCAAAAATATACTCTACAAATACAGCTCCGGCCAACATAGAAGCAAACCAACCTGAAACGGCTGTAATTACTGGATTCAATGAATTCTTCAAAGCGTGTTTTCTAATAACTGCAGCAAAGGATAAGCCTTTGGCCTTTGCCGTGCGAATATAGTCCTGATTCAAAACTTCCAAAAGCGAGTTCCGCATTAATTGGCTAATTACTGCCAACGGGCGTATTCCCAACACGATAGCCGGCAATATCAAGTTTTTCCACTGAATGTATTTCCCCTCTCCAAAATCATCTACCTCATAAAGACTCCCAGTCATATTGAGATGAGTATATTCATTCAAAACATAGCCAAAGAGCCACGCAAAAATAATGGCGCTAAAAAAGGAAGGGACGCTCATTCCAAAGGTACTTACCAATTGAATGAGTTTATCAATCCATCCATCCTTAAATAAAACCGATATAATACCCAGGAATACTCCTATTATTATAGCAATAGCAATGGCCGAAACTGCTAAAATAACGGTATTGGGTAATGTTTCGGCAATCACCTGACTCACTTTCTTTCCACCTTTTTGAAAGGACTCTCTCAAATAAGGCATTTTTAAGACCGTCGTTGTATTTTGGATGGAAAACAACCTGGTAAATCGGTATTTATTATCTGAAAGAAAGGTATAATCCTCCTTAGTGTTGCTGTGAAAAGATACTGGGGATAGATCATTCAAATAGTAGACATATTGTTGGGAAACGGGTTTATCAAAACCATATTTCTTTTTTACAATAGCCAGTTGCTTGGCGTTTTCATTCTGACCCAACATCATCCGCGCAGGATCCCCGGGTAATATGTTAAACAGCAAAAATATAACTGTAACTACTCCAAACAACGTTAGTATAGCATACCCTATTTTTTGAAGCACATATCTAATCACACGTTTACTGATTTATATCGTCCATGGTAAGCACTTTATATTCGAAATCTGGGCCGTAGAGCAGTTTTGAATACTCTTCGACGGTAGTGGTATAACCCACTTCCGCTCTTCGTTCGTTCACCGTTTCCGGATTCTCAATGGGCCAAATAAAACCGCCCAACCCTTCCCTGCTCGAGCCTTGGGTTCCATATTTCTGGGGCTTATTTTGACTCATTAAATAACGGTCCTCCATCATCGCGACTGATCGCATGGAAAGCTCACCATCTTCTCCAGCCTTTTTGATGAGTGGAAAATACTTCGGAATTTCGTCCATACTGTGTTGTAGAACAAACCAAGCCGCACTACTACTCTCTTTGCCAACTACGGAAGTGCCAGGGTACCCTTGGGAATCAAATATTTTAGCGATGAAGATCATATTGGATTGGTCAATGGCATTTTGTTTATCCCAAAGTGAGCTCATGGAATAATCATCTTCTTGAAATCCAGCAGCCTCAGCCATAGCGGCGCGCGACTCTTCAGAGTCTGTCTGCATTAAGTTTCGGTATTTCTGGTCCAGTACTGCTATACTATCCAATTGTCTTTTTAGATCGAAATCCAAATCGGGCATGGCACCTTCTAAAGTATCCAATTTCATTTGGTCAATGTCATTCCAGTGTAGTTTTTGAATGATGGTTCCTTTCTGTAATTTCAATATTCCGGGAGTGCTCCTTACAACTGTTTTTAACGCAGTCATATCGCAGTAGTAAAACTTAAAATTAAGTTGATATTTCTTAGCGAGTTCCTCCGTCTCATCCGTGCTCGAAGCAGACAAACCAATTACCTTGTAGCCTTTTTTCAAAGCCTCATTGGTCACTGCTCTTACATTGGGGTATCCTGCCAATTCGGTATTATCCAAATTATAGGCAATTACAACAATAAGGTTCTCTTCTTGTAATATTGTTTCTGTATAGTCCTGATCATCTCTTTCAATCGAGAAATCGTGAATTGGAGGTTCGTAAGGTTCTCTAATGAATTTAGTTTCCACCCCTAACCGAATGCCTCCATCAGGTTTGGGGTCCATCCCGGTAGTATTTTTTATGACTTCTTTCTTTCCTTCAATATCATATTCCCATTGGTATTCGATTATTGGAGGTAAGGCATCTGCCGGAACTACCATTCCTTCCGGAATATTGGCCCCAATTTTGTAAGCTCTAAAGTCTACCACGGGTAAATGCATGAGTACGTGATACCCTAACCAAAGGCATAGGATTAAAGAGACAAACACAGTAAGACTTCTTGCCATTTTAGAAAAGAAAGGCTGAATGTATTTTCTTCCGAAGAATAAAATAAGAATCAAGATCAGCAATCCAACGTCCTTCCAAAACGACTGCCATGGGGTCATCTTCATAGCGTCTCCAAAGCAACCACAATCCGTCACTTTGCCCGTAACGGCTGAATAAAAAGTAAGTAGCGTAAAAAAGATGATCATTGCCAATAGGCTTATTAGTGTAAAACGTTTCGCGTATCCTACAATGAGCATAATTCCTAAAACTACCTCGAAAATGACCACAAAAATAGCCAGCCCTAAAGAGAACGGAATAAGAAATTCCATGTTCAAAACCTCAGCGGCAAAATAATCTTGTAGCTTAAACGAAAAGCCCATGGGATCATTTAACTTAATGAGCCCGCTAATAATAAAAAATATACCGACAAATATTCTGCTTATTCCTACTAGTATTTTCATAGTTTTATCTTAAAGTAACACTTTCTCCTTATGGCAGTAAGGTTATCCATTATTCTCATCCAAATGAATCATGGCAAAAACGGCGTAATTGATCATGTCCTGATAATTAGCATCTATACCTTCACTTACCAATGTTTTTCCTTTATTGTCTTCAATTTGCTTTACACGTAACAGTTTTTGAAGAATCAAATCGGTCAAACTACTTACCCGCATATCTCTCCATGCTTCGCCATAATCATGATTTTTATCCATCATTAACTGCTTGGTAATCGCTATTTTTTCATCATACAATTGCGTAGCTGTTTCCAAAGTTAGGTCCGGCTGTTCAACCACTCCTCTTTCCAGTTGAATTAAGGCCATAACCGAATAATTGATGATACCAATAAATTCACTTATTTCTCCTTCGTCCACTTTGCGCTCGACGTTTTGCTGAAGACCTCTAATGCGCTGCGCCTTTATAAAAATTTGATCCGTCAGGGAAGGAAGTCTCAGAATGCGCCAAGCACTCCCATAATCCTTCATTTTATTGATAAACAGTGTCCTGCATATTTGGATAACGCTATTGTATTGTTCGGAGGTCTTCGGCATAGTAATGTGTAAGATTTTGCGTAAATTTCGCTTAAATAAATCAATTTAAAAAATTGTACACCCTCAATTGTAATGATACGCTTGTCGACCTCGCAACGCCTAGGGTTATGGGTATTATTAACGTGACTCCAGATTCTTTTTATGCCGGAAGTAAAATGGAAACTAGTGATGCTGTGTTGCAACAAGCGGAGAAAATGATCTCTGAAGGAGCTACCTTTCTTGATATTGGCGGTTACAGTTCACGCCCAGGTGCCGATCATGTTTCTCAGGACGAAGAACTAAGCAGGGTACTTCCTGCTATTGAAACTGTAATTAAAGAATTTCCCGAAACCCTTATTTCCATAGATACTTTTAGAAGTAAGGTGGCCAAAAAAGCCGTGGAAGCAGGTGCCGCACTGGTGAACGATATTTCTGCCGGACTAATGGATAGCGAAATGATTCCTGCCGTGGCCAAACTACAAGTTCCGTATATCATGATGCATATGAAAGGAACCCCACAAAACATGACCACTCAGACGGACTATAGTAATATGGTTACAGATATATTGCACTATTTTTCTGAACGAATTGCGGTGGCTCGAAAAGCAGGGATCAACGATATTATTGCCGACCCGGGATTTGGATTTTCAAAAACCCGAACTCAAAGTTTTACTATGCTGGGGAATTTAGAGTTATTTAAAAAACTAGACCTTCCTTTTTTAGTAGGTATTTCAAGGAAATCAATGATTTATAAAACGCTGGATATTACGCCAGATCAAGCATTGAATGGCACCACAGCGCTTCATAGTATTGCACTTTTAAAAGGAGCCTCCATACTACGAGTACATGATGTGAAAGAAGCCAGCGAGTGTATCACCTTGACCGGAAAGCTTCAAGAGAGCAGTGAGTTTTAAAAAAATCGATTACATTTACAAAAACGCGCAGACCTTTGGAACTACTTGATTTTTCAGAAATAAGAATCATAGACATAGTAGATGTAGTGCTCGTCGCCGCATTAATGTATTACCTCTACAAACTGGTAAAAGGTACAGTAGCTATCAATATTTTTGTGGGTATCGTGATTATCTACGGAATATGGCGACTTACAGTCCTTATGGATATGCTACTTTTGAGCAAGATCCTAGGTGGTTTTCTAGGTGTTGGTATGGTAGCTTTGGTAGTTGTATTTCAGCAAGAAATCCGCAAATTCCTTTTAATGATAGGCTCTACCAACTTTTCGGCCCGAAAACGTATGTTGAAAAAATTTAACATCCTTACCGATACCGAAAGTACCACGAACATTAATGCTATCATTGCTGCCTGCATAAGAATGGGGAAAGTGCACACTGGAGCTCTTATTGTTATTAAACGAAATAACAATCTGGAGTTTGTAAAAAACAGTGGAGATACTATGCAAGCCGAAGTAAATCAACCCATCATAGAAAGCATTTTTTATAAGAATAGTCCTTTGCATGATGGCGCTATGCTTATTGAAGACAATATAATTACGGCAACGCGAGTCATTCTTCCTGTTTCCAATGATAAGAACATTCCACTTCGCTTTGGTTTACGACACAGAGCGGCATTAGGTATTACTGAAAAAACCGATGCCGTCTGTTTGGTGGTTTCAGAAGAGAATGGACAAATATCATATCTGAAAGAAGGTGATTTTGTTTTGTTTGATGGAACAGAAGAACTCAAAGCACAATTGGAAAAAGACCTAACTTTTTAAGTAGCTATGGATTGTAAAAATTGCCAGTTTACGCTGAACGAAGACGACAAGTTTTGCAACAACTGCGGAGCTAAAGTAATCAGAAATAGACTCACCGTTAAAAACCTGTGGGGTGATTTTTGCGAACAATTTCTTAATTATGACAATCGTTTTCTAAAAACTTTTTTTGGCATCTTCACCCAACCCCAAGAAGTCATTGGAGCATACATCAATGGCACACGAAAAAAATATGTGAATGTGCTCAGTTATTTCGCCATTGCCTTAACTTTCTCAGGAATACAAATTTTTATCATTAGAAAGTTCTTTCCTGAATCTTTAGACCTTTCCAGCTTCGTGCCTGATAGCGTTCCAAAGGAGTCATTGGACGTCAATTGGGTGTATGACTATCTATCCATTTTCGCACTTCTTAATTTGCCTTTTTATGGGCTCGTGGGCAGGTTGACCTTCATTGGCCTTAAGAAATTTAATTATACCGAGCATTTGGTCATTATGACCTACCTGGTTGCTCAGTTTTCCATCACCAATACGTTAGTACTCACTCCGCTAATCGCCATTTTTGACTTAAACTTCTATATTATTGGTAACATAGCGAATCTCCTCCTTATGGCTTTTACAGCCTATACTTATAAAAAACTCTATCCATTATCACTTGGAGGAACTATTTTGCGAACCTTCGGATTCTTCGGAATTCTCATTGGGTTTTTTATTATACTGAGTGTAGTACAAGTGGCTATTGCCATAATTTCGGCCGGTGGATTTGAAGAGTATTTGATGGAGGTTCGAGAGCAGCAACAAAAATTAAAGGAGGCTACCAGTTATATCATCTCCTCTGCCATAAATTGGACTTCGTAAAGATTTTTATAAAAACCGTTTTCTTTCTGAAGTAATTCCTGATGGGTTCCTTTTTCAACAATTTTACCAGCCTCCATGACCAGAATTTGGTCCGCCTTTTTAATGGTCGCTAATCTATGCGCAATTACTATGGAAGTACGCCCTTCCGTAATTGAATCGGTCGCATTTTGAATCATTTCTTCGGAATAGGAATCGACGGAGGAAGTAGCTTCGTCCAACACTAAAATACTTGGCTTACTCACATAAGCGCGCAAAAAGGCAATAAGCTGTCGTTGTCCGGAAGATAACATAGTTCCTCTTTCCTTTACATTGTATTGATAACCTCCGGGTAACGACATTATAAAATCGTGTACTCCAATTTCTTTGGCAGCGGCAATCACCTCTTCTTGGGTGATAGAAGTATCTCCCAAAGTGATATTGGCAAAAACGGTATCTGCAAACAAAAAGACATCTTGTAATACAACGGCAATATGGTCTCGCAATGAGGCTAGCTTAAAATCCCTGATGGAAGTTCCATCAATCAATATGTCTCCACTATTGATTTCATAGAATCTGGAAAGTAAATTTATGATGGTCGACTTTCCAGCTCCAGTCGCACCAACCAGAGCGACGGTTTGGCCCGGAGCCACATTAAAAGTAATTCCTTTAATTACTTCTTCATTGGCATTGTAGCCAAAATGCACATCTCTAAAATCGATAGCACCCTCTATTCGATTCAATTGAATATCACCTTTATCAACTATGTGAGAGGAGGTATCTAATATCTCAAAAACCCGATTGGCCGCAACCATTCCCATTTGAAGTGTATTGAATTTATCGGCTATTTGTCGTAGCGGGCGAAACAGCATTTGCGCCAGCGTGATAAAGCCAGTAATAAGTCCCAACGTTATGGCACCATTGGGAGTAGCGTTGAGACCGCCATACCAAACGACCAGTCCTATGGCAACAGAGGAGGACATTTCAGCAATAGGAAAAAAGATGGAATTGTACCAAACGGTTCTTATCCAGGCTTTCTTATGCTTGTTATTAATTTTCTTAAAAGCCTTGTATTCGGCATCCTCTTGAGCGAACACCTGCACTATTTTCATGCCCGTAATGCGTTCCTGAACAAACGAATTGAGATCCGCAACCTGATTTCTAACTTCTTCAAAAGCGCTTTTCATGGCCCGTTGAAAAACCCTTGTCGCATACAGTAAAAAAGGCATAATAGTGAAAACAATGAGCGCTAATTGCCAACTTTGAAAAAGCATGACTCCCGCAATCACAAACATCTTCAATAAGTCGCTAATGATCATAAATAAACCCTGACTAAAAATGCTCGAGATAATTTCAATATCGTTTACAGCTCTGGTGGTGAGTCTACCTACGGCGCTCTTATCGAAATACTTCATTTTGAAGCTTAACATCAATTTGAACAGCTTCACTCTTATATCCCGAATTACATGTTGCCCCAGCCAATTTGCATAATAAATAAAGCTGAATTGAAACAACACTTCCAATAGCAACACCCCAATCATTAGGGAGACAAAAAAAACGAGCCCCTCCCAATCCCGCACTAAAATGGCGTCATCTATGGTAATTTGTAACAAAATGGGGGTCAATACTCCCAATGCAGCCATGGCAATGGCCGCAAAACCCACGTAATAGAAAACAAGGCGATATTTATTGGTATAAGCCAACAATCGCTTAAAGAGTTTAAAGTCGAACGCCTTTCCAGATGCTGCCATAAATACTACTCCTACTTCCTTATTTTAGGTATTGATAATTATTTTGTATTAATCCGGTTCGGATACGTCACTTTGCTCAGGTACAATCCATGCGCCGGAGCAGATGTCTTTGCGTTACCTCGATCCTTACTTTTAATAATAGCGTGAAAATCGTCTAACGTTATTTTCCTTAAACCAATTTCCAACAAAGTTCCCACAATCGCCCGAACCATATTGCGTAGAAAACGGTCCGCAACAATCGTAAAAACCAAATTGTTACCTCGCACCTTCCAAGCCGCTTCTTTGATATCACAATGATACGTTTTTACTCCGGTTTTATTTCGGGAGAAGCATTGAAAATCTTTATACTCCAATAAAATAAGGGCCGCTTCATTCATCAGATCCACGTCCAACTTTTTATGCACTAAATACATAAAGTCCACTTCAAATGGATCTTTAACGGTAGTTATCCAGTATTCATAGGTTCTTTCGACCGCATCAAAGCGGGCGTGTGCATCCTTTGGCACTGGAAATATTCTTTTTACTGAAATATCCTTGGGAAGTAAACAATTAATTCGGAACGCCCTATCGCTTAGGTCGACAATTTCTTCACTATCGAAATGTGCAAATAATTGACGAGCGTGTACACCGGTATCCGTTCTCCCAGCTCCCGTTACCTTCATTTTATTCTGAAAAATAGTGGACATTGCCTCTTCCAGCACCTCCTGAACACTAATGGCATCGGGCTGAATTTGCCATCCGTGATAGTTTTTTCCATTATAAGCTATTTCAATAAAATATCGCAAGTATGACTTCAGTATTAGGAAACAAAAGTACAAAATCGATGCTAGAGGTCAAGGTTAATCTATTCTTAAATCCTTTGAGCAATACCATTGAAAAAGGAGGTGTAAATTATCTGAATATCCTATACCTTAGCACGGCATAAATTTCTAAAACAAGGCCGTGACCAAAATTCTACTCCTAAGCGACACTCACAGTTATATGGATGACTCCATTCTGAAGCATATAGCGAATGCCGATGAAGTTTGGCACGCCGGAGACATTGGTAGCCTGGAGGTTACGGATGCGATCAAAAAACTAAAACCCTTGCGAGCAGTTTACGGTAACATTGACAGCGCAGCGGCGCGAAGCGAATTTCCTTTAGATCTTCGTTTTAAGTGCGAGGGAGTTACCGTGTGGATTACGCACATTGGAGGTTATCCGGGGCGCTATGATAGACGCATAAGAGACGCTATCAGCCAACATCCGCCTCAGCTTTTTATATCAGGGCATTCACACATTCTAAAAGTAATGCATGATAAAAAATTAAAATTACTACATATGAATCCAGGTGCAATTGGAAAACATGGTTTTCATAAAGCCCGAACCATGCTTCGATTTGAAATTGAAGGTAAGGAAATCAAAAATTTAGAAGTCATTGAATTTGCGCGTTAATTTCAGATATGAAAATAAAAAAACCCTCAAAATTGGCATGTTTTGAGGGTTTCGCACTAATAATACTAAGTTCAGTTTTAGCGCAAACGATCTACAGATTTTACGAGGTCCTCGTCCCTTTTGATGGCCTTATTGGCCAACACTAAAAAAACGATAGAAATGATAGGAATTAGCACCCCAATACCCTTCTCTGAGACCAAAGTCCCTCCGGATATGTTTAGAGATCGATAAACGAAAACTCCCAGTAATACAAAGTTTAATATGATATTCAAACGATTCAGCACAAACTGTAACTGACGTTTTTTGAAATTAAAGATAGAAACAAGCGTTAGCAAAACCGAACCGATCATTAATCCAAGTAACAAAGGTTCATTTTTTTCAACCACCACCGCACCAGCAGCATCGGTCACTACAGGAAACCACAGATATAGACCTCCCAAGGCTAGTGCCGAAAGCAATAAATAAACCGTTTGGATACGTTGTAACATAAGTTTTACTTGTCTGAGAGGCAAAAATAAGCTTTCTTTTTAGAAAATTAATAACACCATTTAAATTATTGTTGTATACTTGCAATAACAATTCGTAACCCATTCAACGAGAGGTTACTTAAGTCTTCAACATATTTTCAACTAATTTTCCTTCAACAAAAGAGAATTACTACCTCATTAATCTATTTATATAACTATATTTTTAAATGTTTGAAATTTCGGAATTAAAAGCAAAAAAGCTTCCTGAGCTTCAGGAACTTGCTAAGGCTCTCAATGTACCCAAATACAGAAGCCTCAAAAAACTAGACCTGGTATATCAGATTCTTGATTACCAAGCAGCCAATCCTAAGGCAGTGAAAGCCGTGGCTATGGAAAGCGCCTCTTCGGAAAAACCTACACAATCCGCCCCGGAAAAAACACAGGAAACAAAGGGAAAGCAGGAATCCAAAGAAGCCCAAAACAGCAAACCTCAACAACAAAGAGAACCTAGAGAAAAAAGACCTTCTAACCCTAGAGGTGGAAACCGTGACTCAAGAGATAATCGGAATCAAAAAAATCAATCAAAAGGCGGTCATCAACAAGGTGGTTCATCGAATACGGGCAAAACCGGTGAAGATGATAAACGCCAAAAGGATGATCATAAAGGTGGGCAAGAACAAAAGCAAAAGCATCAAAAGGATAATCGCTCAAAGCATAATTCCAATAGCGGACATAACAAAAACGGCAACAAAGACAACAGAAACCGTTACCGCGAACCTGATTTTGAATTTGATGGAATTATTGAAAGCGAAGGAGTACTTGATATTATGCAGGATGGCTATGGTTTCTTGAGATCCAGTGATTACAATTACTTATCATCTCCGGATGATATTTATGTTTCTCAATCGCAAATTAGATTATTTGGACTTAAAACCGGAGATACTGTATTGGGTGAAGTTCGTCCTCCAAAAGAAGGCGAAAAATACTTCCCTCTGATTAAAGTCAATAAAATTAATGGCTTGTCTCCAAATGTAGTTCGTGATCGAGTTTCATTTGAACACTTAACACCCTTGTTTCCTCAGGAGAAGTTCAATATTTGTGATAAACAGGCAACCGTTTCTACACGAATTATAGACTTGTTTTCTCCTATCGGAAAAGGACAACGTGGAATGATCGTGGCACAACCTAAAACGGGTAAGACGATGTTGTTAAAAGACATCGCCAACGGTATTGCTGCCAATCACCCGGAGGTATATCAAATCATCTTATTAATAGATGAACGCCCGGAGGAAGTTACCGATATGCAAAGAAATGTAAGGGGTGAAGTAGTGGCTTCAACTTTTGATAAGGAAGCTACAGAGCATGTACGTATTGCCAATATTGTTATTGATAAGGCAAAGAGATTGGTGGAATGTGGGCATGATGTAGTCATACTTCTAGATTCTATCACGCGTTTGGCCAGAGCCTATAATACGGTGCAGCCGGCCAGTGGAAAAATATTGAGTGGTGGTGTCGATGCCAATGCATTACACAAACCCAAGCGCTTCTTCGGTGCGGCCCGTAATATTGAAAATGGGGGCTCCTTAAGTATTATTGCAACGGCACTTACAGAAACCGGTTCAAAAATGGACGAAGTGATCTTTGAAGAATTTAAAGGAACAGGAAACATGGAACTGCAGTTGGATAGAAAGATATCCAACCGTAGAATTTTCCCTGCCATAGACCTTACTTCTTCTAGTACGCGTAGAGATGATCTCCTACTGGACGAAAAAACCATCCAACGCATGTGGGTATTACGCAAATACCTGGCAGATATGAACCCTGTGGAAGCCATGGAGTTTATAAACGATCGTATTAAACAAACTAGAAATAATGATGAGTTTCTCATCTCTATGAACGGTTAATGCGCATGGACGCAAAGCCAAAAGCGGAATCATATTAATGATTCCGCTTTTTTTTATTCACTTAGATGGGGTTTTTGGACGTTTTAACGGGCTTCAATAACTCCTTACACAACTAAGATGATGTGCTTGTTAAATGTGCCCCATAACTGCTCCTTACTATAATTAATTATCTTCTAAAACAAAGGATAAGGTGCATTCATCTGAGTGCATAAAAAAAGCCCCGCACCATGTGCGAGGCTTTTTATTATTTATTTCAAGATCAAATTATCTCTTGATTACTTTTTGTGTAAGTGTACCTTTAGTAGATTTCATCTTTAAGATGTAAACACCTCTAGAAAGTCCAGATACATTAATTGTACCGTTAACTAAGCTAGCTCCAGTGTTTTTACCTAAAACATCATACAAAGCAACATCAGTAATTTCTACGTCTGCAGGAACTTCAACGTTAAGTACAGTAGTAGCTGGGTTAGGGTAGATATTAACCAATTCAGCAAGGTTATCACCAACACCTAAGATAGGCTCACAGTCTCCACCCCAGATAGCAACACCATCTGCTGCAGGATCAGGAATACCCCAAGCACCATCTAATTGAGCCGATGGAAGACCATCTGCAGTTGATGTAGTAATTACCCAGAAAACAGATCCAGATCCAGTTCCGTCAGTAACAGAAAGCTCGATCCAGTAAGTTGTGTCATTATCAGGATCACCTGCGAAAAGAAAATCAGTAAGATCTAAAACAATTTCGTTTACATCAAAACCAAAGTTATTACCAATTACGGCTTGAGACGTTGGTACTAAACCAAGTTCATCACCAATTGAAGCTCCAGGAAGACCACCGTCATCTTCATAATAAATAACATCTACCAAAGCAATCCCATCATTAGCAAAAATACTTGCTGTGATTTGACTTAAGGTAAAGTTCTCACCTGCTGCAACGGTAACATCATTAGCTGTTTGGAATGCAGATGCAGACGAACAGTTGAAACCATTTTCGAAAGTACCGTCGTTTGGATTTTCCGACGTACAAGGTGCAAATTGGTGCGTTGGTCCTTCAAAAACAACCGGTGCGTCCACGCCGCCTGTTTCTACAATGCTAGAAACCTGCGCAAAGCTTAAAGAAGATACAAATAAAGCCGCAACTAAAATTGTAATTTTTTTCATAATAAATGTTTTAAAGTTTAGTATTAATACACGAATATAGAAAAGAAATTTAAATTAGAGTAATTCTTTCCTTATTAATATATAAAAATCTACTAACATGATATCCGTTTTCCTAACATTGCTGGTTAAACTTTTGATTGAAATTGAGGGGTTCTAAAACTAACTTTAAGCGTTATATTTGTCTAAAATTATTATAAAATGAAGCCCGTCCTACTGTATTCCATTCTATTCGTTTTTTTAGCGTCCTGTAACTCAGAAAACGCCAAGATCGACTATGATTTCACCACTACCTTTGAATCCAGCAATGGAACTGAAACTCCCACTTACGCAGCGGTTATTGAATTTTACCAAAACCTCGCCGATGCCTACCCTTCGGTGGCCCTTTACGAGATCGGAAAAACAGATAGCGGCTATCCTTTACACCTGGTAAGCTACAATCCTAACCGCAGTTTTGAAAGTGAATTTTCGGATGAAGAAAAGAAGAACATCGTATTGGTAAATAATGGAATTCATCCAGGCGAAAGTGATGGTGTAGATGCCTCTATGTTGTTAATCCGGGATTTGGCCGCTGGAACTATACCTTCTCCAGAAAAAACCATCGTTATGGTCATCCCAGTTTATAATATTGGCGGTGCGCTAAATAGGAACTCTGGCACTCGCACCAATCAAAATGGCCCTAAAGAATACGGTTTTAGAGGAAATGCCCGAAACTATGATCTCAATCGCGATTTTATTAAGGCAGACACCAAGAACGCCAATGCTTTTACCAAGCTCTTTCATATTGTAGATCCCGACCTGTTTATTGATAACCATGTTAGTAACGGTGCCGACTATCAATATACACTCACACATTTATTCACTCAACACAACAAACTAGGAGGACCTTTGGGAGAATATCTCCACAATTCGTTTATGCCCCAATTGGAAGATTCTCTCAGAACCAAACAATGGGATGTCACTCCTTATGTAAACGTCTTTAACCGCACTCCCGAAAAAGGGTTCTCTCAGTTTATGGATTCACCACGCTATTCTACAGGTTATACAAGTCTTTTCAACACCCTTGGAATGATGGTGGAGACTCACATGCTAAAACCTTATAAGAACCGTGTTGAAGGCACCTACGAACTTATGAGAAGCTTCATTAATATTGCTGAAAAAGATGCAGAACTCATAAAGGAACTGCGTAAAAATAGTAATAGTGATTATAAGATAGGAACCACCTACCCTTTAACATGGAAGATCGATAGTGCCCAAACCAGTACCCTTTCATTTAAAGGGTACGAAGCAGAGATGATCCCCAGCAATATTACGGGCGCCAACCGATTGAAATATGACACCACCAAACCTTTTACAAAAGATGTAACTTACTACAACCATTTTAAGCCAGTACATTCGGTGACCATTCCTAAACAATATATTATTCCGAAGGGATACTGGAATATCATAGAACGCTTGGAAAATAACCAAATTGAAATGAGACGTGTCCGCAAAGACACCGTTATCGATGCCCAAGTATATCGAATCGTAAGTTTTGATTCGCGTCAAAGACCTTACGAAGGGCACTACCAACATTACAATACACAATTGGAAATGACCCAGGAAAAGGTCACTGTAAGGAAAGGTGATCTTTTGGTAGACACGCAACAACCCGGACTAAGGTATTTACTGGAAACATTGGAGCCCACAGCGCCGGATTCCTTCTTTAATTGGAACTATTTTGACACCATTTTACAACAGAAAGAAGGATTTTCTCCATACGTCTGGGAAGATAAAGCAGAAACGTTTTTAAATGAAAATCCGCAAATAAAAGCAGCGTTTGAAGCCAAAAAGGCAGCAGAGCCTAGCTTTTCCGCGAATTGGTATGCGCAGTTGGATTGGATTCATAAACAATCTACTCACTACGAGCAATCACATATGCGATACCCGATCGTTCGGGTGGGTGGTTAGGTATTCTTTCGGAAAGAGCAATTTGATGTTTTCATAAGAATTCTGAAGGGCCTTTTGGGATTTTTCGAAATTTTTCCACTTGGCCTTCTTAATACCTTCCTCTTTTTGAGGTTTTAAGTCGCCAGTATATTCGGTATACATTTCAAACCAATAGGTAGCCTTTAGTTTGAATTTATCGTTCCTTTTAAAAACGTGATAGGTTTTTGAAATAAAGCGTTTCACCTGTAAATCCTTCACTCCAGTTTCTTCTTGAACTTCCCTAATAGCCGCAGCCTCATGTCCTTCTCCTCCATCCAAATGCCCTTTAGGGAGATCCCATTTGTCCTTTCTATGAATAAATAAAATCTCACCTTTAGCATTGTAAACCAGTCCGCCAGCCGCCTCTACAAATGGTAATTTCTTTCGAAGAAATTGTTCGATTTTCTCTTCATTTTTATGATACAAGTTCACATAAAGAAGCTCGCCATTATTTATTTTCTTAATAAGTTTTTTGAATCGGGCTAGCTTTAGAGGAATCGCTGTATACTGTTTGCCAATTTTTTTTTCAGTAGAAAGAATAATTGGAATGTCTTTCACAAAAACTTTATACATTTGTGGCATGGTTTTAAACAAAGATGTAGCACAAAAAACTTCTGAATTATTATTGCAAATTAATGCAATAAAATTGCAACCGCAAAACCCTTTTACGTGGGCTTCGGGATGGAAATCTCCTATTTATTGTGATAATCGTATTACGTTATCATATCCAATGATACGAAATTTTTTGAGAGAAAATCTAGCGAAACAAATTGAAGAACTTTACGGTAGGCCAGATGTGATTGCCGGTGTGGCCACTGGTGCTATTGGCATTGGCGCTCTGGTAGCAGATTACCTGAACTTGCCTTTCATTTATATTCGCCCTGAAGCCAAAAAACACGGTCGCCAAAATAAGATAGAAGGTCATTTGGATGCCAACCAATCTGTGGTGGTCGTTGAAGATTTAATCAGTACAGGGAAAAGCAGCTTACTAGCTGTGGAAGCGCTTAATGAAGCAAACGCACAGGTCAAAGGAATGGTAGCTATTTTTTCTTACGGCTTCCAGGTGGCAGACGAAAACTTTACTAAGGCCAAAGTCAGTTTGAATACATTAAGCGATTATGAAAACCTGTTGGAACAAGCAGAAAAATCCAACTATATCACCGCTGAAGAAACGGAAACATTGGCGCAATGGCGCGAAAATCCGGGTGCGTGGAAATAGGCATGAAATTTGTACAACCAGCGGCCAGACCATAGGTTTTTCAAGAAATAAAGAAGATGGAAATAAAAAGTAAAAAAGTGACTGTTCAAAAAGATGCAACCTCTCTTTGTGCCTTTTTAAGTGATGTAAAAAACTTCGAGCAGTTAATGCCAGAAAATATAAGTAAGTTTGAAGTGATTCGTGATGACGCCTTTGTCTTTGCTTTAAAGGGTATGCCAGACATTGCCCTGGAGGTTAAGGAAATTGTGTCACCCAACAAAGTGACCCTAGGCGCCATTAGCGACAAAATTCCATTTCAACTAGAAGGTGTGATAAGTGAACTAACGGAGGATTCGTCCGAAGCTGTTTTGATTTTCTCGGGAGACTTTAATCCCATGATGGCCATGATGATCAAAGGACCCATTACTAAGTTTTTAGAAACGTTGGCGCAAAATATGTCTGCTATTTAATACCGCAGTTGCAACTGTTTCATTTCAAACAATTGCAAAGAACCATCTTCTAATTCTAAGCAGAGCTGCCCTTGGTTTGAAACTCCCTTGATGCTCCCCTTCCATCGAACACCTTCGTTATTTTCAAATTCTGAAACTGTATTTATTCTGAAGAGATGCTGCTCATAATCTCTTTTAAGATCTTCATATTCACCTTTCATTAACCGATCCAATTCCGAAGAAATGCTTTGGACAACCTCCCGAAGTACCATAGACATATCATAGTCTCTATGAGAGGCAAGTTTCATAGAGCTTGCCTTTGGCAAATTGGAGAAATTCTCATTATTTACGTTAATACCTACGCCAATAATAGAGCTAATCATGCTCTGAGCATGCCATTGGTTCTCTATTAGAATCCCGCATATTTTCCTGTCACCTGCCAATATGTCGTTAGGCCATTTAATGATAATCTTGTTCATCCCACATCGTTCCAAGCCGTTTTTAACACCTAACGACACGGCCCAGTTCACCGCAAATTGCCATTTCGAATCAAGCCCCGAAATTCGCTTAAACACACTAAATACAAGGCTTTTGCCGGCCTCCGAATACCAATTTGAAGCTGCCTGCCCCCTACCTCTTGTTTGATGGTGAGCAAGTACGATCACCTCATCATCAAGCACTACTTTTCGATGCAATGCTTTCAAGTAGTCATTGGTCGAGTCAATGGCATCAAGTTTGATTAGTTTCAATTGAGCAAAGATTGTGTTAATGTTGCCTAATAAAAGGGTAACAAGAAACAAAAAAGTAATAACTTTGCTCAGATAAAATTTACTGAATGACAAAAAAAGAAGTGGGGACAGATCAACTTGTAACACACATCATTAAGGGAATTGAAGAAGTAAAAGGCCAGAATACACAGATTCTGGATTTACGAGAAATTGAAAACACCGTGTGTGATTATTTCATCATCTGTGAAGGTACTTCAAATACTCAAGTGAACGCAATTGTCAATTCCATTCAAAAAATAGTTAGCAAAAGCCTAAAAGAAAAGCCATGGCACGTAGAAGGTAGTGATAATGCTGAGTGGGTATTAATGGATTTTGTTCACGTTGTAGTGCACGTCTTTCAAAAGCATATTAGAGAATTTTACGACATCGAAGGGCTTTGGGGAGATGCCAAATTGGTAAAAATAGAAACGACTTATTAAAACAAAAAAAGCCATATGGCCGAGGAAAATAAAAAACCCGAAATCAAAAAACCAAAATTTAACGCCTATTGGATATACATTGGTGTTTTTCTATTAATTGTTGGTTTTCAATTTTTTGGAGGAAGTAGCTGGACTCAACCCAATAAAACTACTCAAACCCAGTTTGAGGAATTTCTTATTGCCGGTGATGTCGAGGAGATCAAGATTGTAAATAGAAGAACCATCAAAGTTTTTCTTACTCCCGAAGCTAAAACAAAGGAAGTTCACAATAGAAATAAAGGTAATAGCCTGTTAAAGCCGGGAGCTAACGACCCTACCTATGAGTTTGAAATTGGAGATCTTCAAAATTTTGAGAATAACTTCAAGCAAATCATTAAGGACAACAACTTGTCAACCGGCTATGAAAATGACACAGAAGAGAATGTTTTTGGGGACATTTTAATTACCCTGCTTCCCTTTATTGTAATTATCGGTATTTGGATTTTCATCATGCGACGAATGTCTGCAGGTGGTGGCGGAGGTGCTGGAGGACAAATATTTAATATTGGAAAATCCAAAGCCAAACTTTTTGATGAGAAAACCGACGTAAAAACATCCTTCAAAGATGTAGCTGGACTGGAAGGTGCAAAGGAAGAAGTACAGGAAATTGTTGATTTCTTAAAAAACCCAACAAAATATACCTCGCTGGGAGGTAAAATCCCAAAAGGAGCCTTATTGGTAGGACCCCCGGGAACAGGTAAAACATTACTCGCCAAAGCAGTTGCAGGTGAAGCCAAGGTGCCCTTCTTTTCTTTATCAGGTTCAGACTTTGTGGAAATGTTTGTAGGTGTAGGTGCTTCGCGAGTTCGAGATCTCTTCAAACAAGCCAAGGAAAAATCTCCATCAATTATTTTTATTGATGAAATTGATGCCATTGGTCGTGCGCGTGGGAAGAATAATTTCTCAGGCTCTAACGACGAAAGAGAAAATACACTGAACCAATTATTGACCGAAATGGATGGTTTTGGTACAAATACGAACGTAATTGTAGTTGCTGCAACCAACCGCGCCGATGTCTTGGATAAAGCACTCATGAGAGCAGGTCGATTTGACCGACAAATTTATGTGGATTTACCCGATGTACGTGAGCGTAAAGAGATTTTTGAAGTACACTTACGTCCGCTTAAAAAAGCGGAAGGCTTAGACACAGACTTTTTGGCAAAACAAACCCCTGGTTTCTCAGGTGCCGATATCGCAAACGTCTGTAATGAAGCAGCCCTTATAGCGGCAAGAAATGAGAAGAAGGCAGTTGACAAACAAGATTTTCTGGATGCGGTTGATAGAATTGTTGGTGGTTTAGAAAAAAAGAACAAGATCATTACTCAAGAAGAAAAGAAAGCCGTTGCTTTTCATGAAGCAGGTCACGCAACCGTAAGTTGGATGCTGGAACACGCAGCTCCTTTGGTAAAAGTAACTATCGTTCCCAGAGGTCAATCTCTCGGAGCCGCCTGGTATTTACCTGAAGAACGCCTCATTGTGAGACCTAATCAAATGCTAGACGAGATGTGTGCAACCATGGGAGGACGAGCAGCTGAAAAAGTGATATTTGGTGAGATATCGACAGGTGCCTTAAGCGATTTGGAAAAAGTAACCAAACAGGCTCGCGCCATGGTAACTATCTATGGGCTTAACAATAAAATTGGTAACTTAACTTACTACGATTCTTCCGGTCAAACCGATTATAATTTCAGCAAACCTTACAGTGAGAAAACTGCCGAAATGATTGACAAAGAGATTTCTAATATTGTTGAAGAGCAGTATCAAAGAGCCATTGCCTTGCTTGAAAAGAACAAAGACAAATTGACCGAATTGGCGAATGAATTATTAGAGAAGGAAGTAATTTTTAAAGAAAGTTTAGAGCGAATTTTTGGCAAAAGACCCTATCATAAAATAGGACCTCAAAATGAAGAGCCTGAAGTTACCGCGTCTTAATTCGGGGTTTTTTAACGAAAGCACGGCAATCTTTAGAATTTTCGTAATACAATTTTAGCTTAGTTTTTATATATTTGGGGATTAACGTTTTTAAACTCCTCAAATTGTCAATGGGTCTATTTAAGAGACTTTTAAAATCCAATGCCAAGTCAGAAAGTACTTCAAAAAAGTCTGACCATAGTAAATATTTCCCTGAAGAGAAACTTCCCATAGACGAAAAATTCACCTATAATTTCAATAAAAATGGAGGTAAATTTTTATACTGTGAGAACTGGCAGGAGATTGAGGAGTCCTTTGACAATATCTTGATTGAAAACGATTGGTACGAGAAAGACGTTTTTTGCATCAACGAACACCTCACTTCAAAATTTGACGGTTACAACCTTGAATTCACCAATAAATCGACGGCCGCATTTTTTCTCTCCACTTGTGAATCTTTAGTGGCCAACAATGGGTCGATCTTGCTTTCCTCTAATCAAATAAAGGAAAAGAAACTTCATGAACTCCCGCCCAACTTGGTGATTTTTGCAACTACCAGCCAATTGGTAGAAAACATAAGCGAAGGATTGCGCATTATCAAAAACCAAAATAGACGATATATTCCAAGCAACATTACTACCATCCAGGACTTTGAAAACAAAAAGGAAAAAGATTTTATGAGCTACGGAAGTAGTACAAAAAACCTATATTTGTTGCTTCTGGAAGACCTATAATTTATGAAGGAACTTATCGTGCGAGGCATCTCGGGACTATTGTATATCTCGATTATCATTTTTGCAATGTTTGCTTCAAGAGAATGGTTTATCGTTCTTTTTTTTCTGCTTGGTCTCATCACCATTAACGAATTTCAAAAACTTGTTCATTTAAAAAGTTATGTTTCCTATCTTATTTTTGGCGGGCTACTCTATTTTTTGAGCTATGATGTATTCGATATAAATGCGGTGTACCTGTTTTGTATTTTAGGTGTATTTGTCAATCTTTTTTTACTGAAAGATCTACTGGTGGTCCACAAAATTCCAATGTTCGAAAAAAAGAAATACATCGCACTCATTTTTTACATTATTAGCGGCTTTGTATTCTTAACCATCATTCCAGATCGAGAAAGTGGAGATATCATCGTTATTGGTTTATTTGTTTTGGTCTGGGCCAACGATAGTTTTGCTTACCTTATTGGTAAGAACTTTGGAAAAAGAAAACTGTTAGAACGCGTTTCTCCGAAAAAGACCGTTGCCGGATTTATTGGGGGCCTAGTCGGTTCTGTTTTAGCGGGATTCATTATCTTTCACTATACGCAATCGCTTTCCTTGTTTTTATGGCTTGCAATGGCAGTTATAGTTTCTGTTTTAGGCACTTTTGGTGACCTGATAGAATCAAAATTTAAGCGCCAGGCAGGTGTTAAAGACAGTGGAAACCTAATGCCCGGACACGGCGGGATTTACGACCGGTTGGATAGTATTATTTATACAAGTCCATTTGTTTATGCACTATTAGAATTTGTAGATTATGTTTCATAAAGAAGGCCATAAAATAATCGTTATCACATTTTTCATTGTGGTGTCATGCAGTATATTGATCAATGAATTTGTGACATTGGAATGGCTTCGCATCCTGTTATTGGTAGCTCTCATAGTATTTCTTGTATTAATTCTTCAATTCTTTAGAAATCCGAAACGAGCCTACACTCCCAATGTAGACCAAATAATGTCTCCCGTTGACGGAAAGGTAGTGGTCATTGAAGAAGTTTTTGAAAAAGAATATTTTAATGAAAAGCGCTTGCAGATTTCGGTGTTCATGTCTCCTTTAAATGTACATGTAACCCGATATCCTGTTGGTGGCAAGGTAGCATTCAGTAAATATCATCCCGGCAAATATCTTGTAGCGTGGCACCCAAAGGCCAGCGAAGAGAACGAACGCACAACTGTGGTTGTTAAGTCGCCTTCCTTTGGAGATATATTGCACCGTCAAATAGCGGGAGCATTGGCAAAACGTATTGTAAATTATGCGGAAGAAGGACAGGAGGTATCTCAAACTGCAGAAAGCGGATTTATAAAATTTGGCTCCCGTGTAGATGTTTTTTTACCGTTGGACGCCAATGTCAATGTTTCTCTCAACCAAAAAGTAAAAGGCGGGGTTTCCATACTCGCTTCCAAATGAGATGACGCAGGAAGAACTGGATATCACCTTCGAAAATGCCGTTAAAACTATTAACGACCACACCGAACCATTTCCTGCTGATGTGCTACTAAAATTGTACGCTTATTACAAAAGAGCTACAAATAACCAATCCTCTCCTAGCAGTAACAATCCTCTAATCAATGCATTTAAGACTAACGCATTATTTCAAACTCCAGATATTAGTGCCAACGAAGCGAAACAGCTCTACATTGATGCGGTGAATCATTATTTCTTGTATCGAAAGTAATTTTTGGCTAAAACTGTAACCTTCAATTAAGAGTTTACGTCATAGGTAATAAGTAAGCACTAATTAGTTTCATTTTACGTAATTCAATAATGAGAAATAGTACCCTTCCTGTTCTTGCTGTGCTCTTGGCCATAGCCATTTCGGCCACCATGGACTTCACGGGATATACCCTATTTAGCGCTCTTCCCCTTGTGGTAATCATTGCCTTGTTTTGGTTATTGCTTCGCTTGTCAAAAAAGGAAATTGGTTTAAAATTTGGTCCGCTCAAGTACTATGGAATTGCTCTATTATATCCTTTACTGGTATTAGGGGCAACGGGACTCATTGCCTACATCTATGGAGATTTTTCGGTTAAAGAAATCAATATAAAAAACGAACTCTTGAATTTGGGGGTAGGTTTGGTCATCGGTCCCATTATGTTAATGCTTACCGAGGAGGGATTTTTTAGAGGTTGGCTTTGGGGAGCGTTCCGAAAAGCTCGTTTTTCTCCAAACCAAACACTATACATAACCAGCGGTTGCTTTGTGCTCTGGCATATTTCGGCCGTCACGTGCGGTTCCGATTTCAGTTTGCCCATAACTCAAGTACCTGTTTATTTAACAAACGCGCTCTTTCTTGGCCTTATCTGGGGAACCATGAGGATGGCTTCCGGTTCTATTATAGCTCCTGCCTTTTGTCATGCGGTCTGGAATACGTTTGCATACGGCCTTTTCGGATTTGGAGAAAAAACTGGGATACTGGGAGTTTCGAATACGGCATTGCTTGGACCTGAAGTAGGTTATTTGGGTATTTTGTTGAATGGGCTTTTCTTCCTTTGGTTGTGGAAAGTGACAAAGAAGTCCAGAGCAGAGACTAGCTAACATTTTCATGGTCTAACGATATCCAGTACCTTTCCAATTACGAGCACCTAAACATATAGATTGCATTATTCTGTTGCCTCCAAGTAGTAGGTCATAAGCTCTATTTTATATAAAAGCCGTTGCGGGATCTATTTAACTTAAACTACTCAAACTAGCCTTTAAAGTCTCGATCTTTGCCAGCGCATCCGCTTCCTTTTGTTTCTCCATAGCCACTACTTTTTCAGGGGCGCCATTCACAAAACGCTCATTTTTAAGTTTCCCCTGAACGCTTTTCAGGAATCCTTCGGTATATTTTAACTCTTCGGTAAGTTTGGCAATTTCTTCCTCCACATTAATGGCTCCTTCGATGGGCACAAAATATTCGTTGGACTTTACTCTAAAACTAAGTGCTCCTTCTATTTTTTCTGAAATATAATGCAAGGCCGAAAGGTTCCCTAATTTTGAAATAACTGCATCAAACTGAGGCGAGGCCTTTTCAGAATTCACAACGGAAAGGGAAATGGTCTCTTTGAACGATATGTTCTTTTCCTTGCGAATGGTACGGATGCCGGAAATCACTTCCGTAGTAAAATCGAAATCTTTAATAAAGGTTTTATCATATTGCTGCGCGGCTGGCCATGTGGAGACGATCAGAGCTTCTTCCGGAGTTCGCTCCGAAATATGCTGCCAAATCTCTTCAGAAATAAAAGGAACAAAGGGATGTAAAACCCTTAAATTGTCCTCCAATATTGAAATCACCGAAGCATAGGTCTTTGCAGCAATAGGTTGTCCATATTCAGGCTTTACCATCTCCAAAAACCAAGAACAGAAATCATCCCAAACCAATTTATAAGTTGCCATCAAAGCATCGCTAATTCGGTATTTACTGTAATGGTCTTCAATTTCGGCCAATGCTTCCTGAAACTTATGTCCATACCATTGAATGGCCATGACTGCGGTCTCGGTTTCTTCTTTTTCTTCTGAAACCTTCCAACCTTCAATAAGACGATAAGCATTCCAAATTTTATTTACAAAACCACTCCCCTGCTTACAAAGATCTTCATCGAACATCAAATCGTTTCCTGCCGGCGAACTTAAGAGCATTCCCACACGAACACCATCGGCGCCATATTGCTTCATCAATTCGATAGGGTCTGGTGAATTTCCAAGAGATTTGCTCATTTTACGTCGCTGCTTGTCTCTAACTATTCCTGTGAGATAGACGTTGGTAAATGGCTTTTCATTTCTGTATTCGTAACCCGCAATGATCATTCGTGCTACCCAAAAGAATAGAATTTCCGGGGCAGTCACTAGATCGTTGGTGGGATAATAGTAATTCACTTCCTTATTATCTGGCTCTAAAATCCCATTAAATACACTTATGGGCCATAGCCACGATGAGAACCAGGTATCTACCACATCCGGATCTTGTCTAAGCTCATCGATGGTAAATGCGCTCTCTTGGACACCTAATTTTTCTAAAACAAGTTGATAGGCTTCTTCTTTGGTTTCGGCAACCACAAAATCCTCCTTACCGTCGCCATAGAAATACGCCGGAATTTGCTGTCCCCACCATAATTGTCTACTAATATTCCAATCTCGAACATTTTCCATCCAGTGACGATAGGTGTTTACGAACTTTTCAGGCACCAGGTTCACGTCCTTTTCCAAAACGGCGTCTATAGCAGGTTGCGCCAATTCTTTCATTTTCAAAAACCATTGATCGCTCAACTTCGGCTCAATAACAGCGCCTGTACGCTCGCTGGTTCCTACTTTGTTGATATGCTGCTCCACTTTCGTTATTACTTCCAGGGATTCCAGCTCTTTGACGATCTCTTTGCGTGCTACAAAACGATCTTTTCCTTCGTAATGCATCCCGAAGCTATTCAAGCTCCCGTCATCGTTTAAAATATCAATAATCTCCAAACCGTGCTTATCACCCAACATTTTGTCATTCTCATCGTGCGCCGGTGTAACTTTTAAACAGCCTGTACCAAACTCCATGGTAACATATTCGTCTTCAATAATAGGAATAACGCGGTTGCAGATAGGTACGACAACGTTTTTGCCCTTTAAATGCGTGTATCTTTCATCTTGAGGATTAATACAAACAGCGGTATCGCCTAAAATAGTCTCTGGCCTTGTTGTGGCGATAGTAACAAATTCTTCGGAACCTTCTATTTTATAGCCTAAATAATAGAGGTTTCCTTGTTTCTCCTCATAAATTACTTCTTCATCGCTCAAGGTCGTTTTGGCTTCCGGATCCCAGTTTACCATTCTAAAACCACGATAAATGTTTCCCTTTTTGTACAAATCCACAAAAACTTTAATTACGGAAGCGGACATATCGTCATCCATGGTAAAACTAGTTCGGTCCCAATCGCAGGAAGCACCTAATTTCTTGAGCTGTTCCAAAATAATCCCTCCATGCTTGTGGGTCCAATCCCAGGCATGACCAATAAACTCCTCTCGTGACAAATCGCTCTTTTGAATGCCTTCTGCCTTTAGTTTAGCAACTACTTTAGCCTCGGTAGCAATAGATGCATGATCCGTACCAGGCACCCAGCAAGCATTATAGCCTTTAAGTCGTGCTCGTCTAATTAACACGTCCTGAAGCGTATTATTTAACATATGCCCCATATGAAGCACTCCCGTCACGTTAGGTGGTGGGATGACAATGGTATATGGCTCTCTTTCGTCTATTTCACTATGGAAATAATTATGCTCCATCCAGTAGCTATACCACTTATCTTCAACATTTTGCGCATTATATTTTGCCTCTAAAGCCATTTTTGGTCTAATTTTTGAAAGTAATGTGCAAAAGTAGGTATAACTGAAATATTATAAAATTATTAAAGTGAATAACTTATCTTGCAGTTTGCATAAAAGTTACCTACTTTAGTATTCCTATAAAAAATTAGAAACCATGAAAAAAATTATTTTAGTAGCGGCTATTGCCCTAATTAGTTTTGCTACAAATGCACAAGCAAAAATTCAATTTAAAACCGATGCCATAGACTATGGTCAAATTGAAAAAGGAAGTGATGGGCTGCGCATTTTTGAATTTACCAATACCGGTAACCAGCCATTGGTTATTTCGGATGTGAAGTCGAGTTGCGGCTGTACGGTTCCGGAGAAACCAAAAGAGCCCATTGCGCCAGGTGCTTCAAGCGTCATCAAGGTTAAATACGATACAAAAAGGGTTGGAAAAATTAGAAAAACAGTAACGGTTTATTCCAATGCCACAGAACCCATTAAAGCACTCAAAATAAAAGGAGAAGTGATGCCTCCCAACAACAAAAGTGTTTTAGAAAAAACAAAATAACAAATTGATAATTGAAAAAAAAACCGCCTTTAAACAGGCGGTTTTTTTATAGCACTTCTTTTAAGGTAAAACGCTTTTTAACCTTCATTCCGTTCCTGGAAATTTGTAAAACTATTTTCCGTCCACTCTTTGAAGAAAACAAGCTATTGACCTCTGCCAATTTCCATTGATAAAATGGTTTTCCATTAATGACCAGCACCTCATCGCCTACCAGAACACCGGCAAGGTCGGCCGGTGAACCTTCTCTTAACTCGGCCACCACAAATTTGGGGGTCAGAAAAAATGTGAATAGCGGATTTACATCAATATTAACTGCAGCCGAGGTACCATTATTCTGATTGATCCTAATCGATTCTGCATTATTGGATCGAACAGCCTTCACGGGTACCATTCCACTATGTTCTATTACAATTCCGGACATATTGTAATGAAATGGTTTCTTGTAAAAGGCATTCTTTTTTAAGGTGATCTTTCTGGATGGATAATCCATAATGACCGTAAAACGTTTGAGAATATCACTTCCCAAGGTTCCGTTTCTCGCACCTCTAGTGCGCAGGTTTTTTAACGCCAAACTATCCGGATAGGCCACGTTTACATTTTTAAAAGAAAATGAACCCAAAGAAACTTCTTCCACTTTCGAACGCTTACCATAGACTCCCCCACTTAGGCCCAAACCTAAAAAATCCATAAAGTAATTCTTGGGTGTATCGCTTATTCCATAATCTTCATCAAATAACCAAAGCGCATCACTAGCACCAGAATCGATGAGCAAAGTAACCTCGTGATCTTGATCAAAAGCTTTAATCCTATTTTTAATATAAGGTTTGTTTCTAGCCAATATAATATCAAAGGTTTCGCAGCCAGAACAACGCTTGGGTTTATACTGTTCGGGATCGTAAATGGTCAATAGCTCCGAATCATAGTCCGTTTTTACCACAAAATCTTTGTAAAAGTCATATCCAATGACTCCATGAATTGGAACTCCCATTCTTGGAGAGAAATTAATATCCTGATCAAAGATAACGTACACCTCATGATTTTTATCCACGGCCGCACCAACTCTTACTTCATTATTTAAGCTCTTTAAGGCTTCAATGTCACCTCCATCACCCAGGCCTCTTATTTTAACCGGGGTTACGTTCTTAATTTCCAGTGAATCGGCTTGGTTCAAGCTAAAAAGCAGGGTATTATTAACACCAGTATCTAACAAGAACGATAATTTTTTGCCATTGATTTCAATAGGAATTACAGCAAGATTATTGACTAAATCAAAAGGAATACGGTCCCTTTTCTTTCCTTCAGGAAATGCAAATCCGCCCTGAGCATATACCGTAAATTGTATACCGAAACTAAAAATAACAAGGAACCCTATTAAGGAATGTAGCTTGACTGTTTTCATTCGAATTAGAAGATATAAAAAAAGCACCCAAAAGGAAGTAAATCTGTCAAATTTTAATAAATATTTCGCAACTTTGTTCTCCTAATTCATAAACTATGCCTTCTGTATCTTCCAAAGGAGTAAAAATGCCAGAATCACCTATTAGAAAGTTGGTTCCCTATGCTGAAAAGGCCCGTAAGGCCAATAAACATATTTACCATTTGAATATCGGTCAGCCGGATATCAAATCACCTAAAGAAGCCATGGACGCTGTAGCACATCACGATATTGATGTATTGGCGTATTCACGTTCGGAAGGCTCCGAAGAGTACCGTGAAAAAATAGCCACTTATTATAACCGAAATGATATCCCCGTGACCGCCGAGGAAATTATAGTAACTACTGGCGGTAGCGAGGCACTCTTATTTGCGATGGGTACTATTTGCGATGCTGGCGACGAAGTGATCATTCCGGAACCCTTCTACGCTAATTATAATGGGTTTGCCACCGCATCGGGGGTCTCTATTGTTCCAGTGATCTCTAAAATTGAAGACAATTTTGCCTTGCCACCAATCACTGAATTTGAAAAGTTAATTACCTCAAAAACCAAGGCCATTCTCATTTGTAACCCCGGGAATCCTACGGGCTATTTATATTCCGAAGAAGAAATAAAAACCCTCGCCAAAATTGTTAAAAAACACGATCTGTTCCTTGTAGCCGACGAAGTGTACCGAGAGTTTGCCTATGATGGACTAGAGCATTATTCTATTTTACAAGAACCGGATATGGCGCAAAATGGAATTATTATTGACTCCGTATCCAAAAGATATAGCATGTGTGGTGCGCGTATTGGCTGTTTGGTTTCCAAAAATAAAGAGGTCATTGCAACTGCGCTTAAATTTGCACAGGCCCGTTTGAGCCCTCCTACATTTGCTCAAATTGCCAGTGAGGCTGCATTGGAAACACCACAAAGTTATTTTGACGCCGTTATCGAAGAATACAAAGAGCGACGCGACACACTTATAAGCCATTTGCGGAAGATAGATGGCGTAAAAGTGGGTATTCCAAAAGGTGCCTTTTATTGCATTGTTGAATTACCCATTACCAACAGCGATGCCTTTGCACAATGGCTCCTTGAAGATTTCGACTTGAACGGCGAAACTATCATGGTGGCTCCGGCAGCCGGATTTTATTCAACACCGGGAGTTGGTTTAAATCAGGTGCGGATCGCCTATGTGTTGGAAAAGGAAAGCCTTATTAAAGCAGTGGAAATATTAAAAACGGCCTTAGAACAATATACTAATTAATGCATGTTGAATCACATAAATCTCTTAAAGCGTTCAACACTTTTGGTATTGATTGTAAAGCCCGGCATTTTGTTTCTGTCGCTTCTATTTCAGATTTAAAGGAGGTACTTTCGCAAAAGCTTCATTCTTCTTTATTTATATTGGGTGGTGGTAGCAATATACTACTCACTAAGGATGTGGATGCCTTTGTGGCGCATATTAATTTAAAAGGGATTTCTATTATTTCTGAAAAGGACTCAGAGGTGATCATTGAGGTCATGGCGGGTGAAAACTGGCATGATTTTGTTCAACACGCTATTGAAAATGACCTAGGAGGTCTAGAAAACCTCTCCCTCATTCCGGGTAATGTTGGTACCGCGCCAATCCAAAATATTGGGGCTTATGGTGTGGAACTAAAAGATGTTTTCCACAGTTGTACCGCCTATGATATTGAAACTCTCGAGAAAAAAATCTTTTCGAAAGATGATTGTAAGTTTGGTTATCGAAATTCCATCTTTAAAAATGAAGCCAAAGGGCGGTATGTTATTACCAGCGTCGTATTCAAATTAACACGAAACAACCACAAATTGAGCACTTCCTATGGTGCTATTCAAGACAAACTTGAAGAAAATAATATTACCGAACCCACCATCGCCGATATTTCCAAGGCAGTTATTGCCATTCGACAATCCAAACTTCCCGATCCTGTCGTACTAGGTAATAGCGGAAGTTTTTTTAAAAACCCGGTAATCTCATCGGCCGACTTTAAACAATTCAGAATAAAACACCCCCAAGCTCCTTTTTATGAAGTTTCAGCCACTGAATTCAAAATTCCCGCCGGATGGCTTATTGAACAAGTTGGTTTTAAAGGCGAGCGCTTTGGAGATGCAGGAGTGCATAAAAACCAGGCGTTGGTTTTAGTGAATTATGGCAGGGCTAGCGGAAGTGAAATTTGGGAACTTGCCCTTCGTATTCAGAAAAAAGTAAAAGAAGAATTCGACATTTATATCGAACCCGAAGTAAATGTCATCTAGAAATTTCCAAGTACAGCATCAATGACATGCACTTGCCCATTGTTACTCATGATATCACTTTTGCCCATTTTACCAACTGCACCCGCATCATCTTTTAACATAATGTCCGACCCTTCCATAAAAAAGGTTAGTGTTGTTCCGCCCAAAGTATTGAGTTTATATTCTCCAGTTTTTTTAACAGATTGCAACAAAGAAGCCGATGAGAAATCGCCTTCCACTATATGACTTTTTAGAAGCGTGCTTAATTTTTCAACTCCATTCTGGGTTACCAAGCTATCCAGTGCCTGCTTAGATAGTTTTTCGAATGCCTCGTTAGAAGGTGCTATCACGGTATAAGGTCCTTCATTTTTTGAAATGAGGTCGGTCAAATTTGCACTTATCAAATATCTGGTAAAGCTAAGCGTTTCCGGAGTGGTCATAAGTTTGGCCAAAACACTATTCGCAATAGCCTTTTGCTCTTCTTTAGACTCCTCCACGTTCCTAACCACCAAGGTATCTGCCATTTGGACATTGTCCGTGGCATCTGTATTCTTAGTATCATTTTTACATGAAAACAGGCCCATACCTGCCAAAAAACTGCAAACGAAAAGATGGGATAACTTCATAATATAGTTGGGTTAATTCGGTTTTAAAATTAACTAAAATATATCCATATCCGAAAGAAAGATTGTATTTTTGTGTTTTAAATAATTCGTATGAAAATTTTACTGATTACACTCGTTTTATTACTACTTGCCGTTGCCGGAATTGCCATTAAACTATGGGCAAAAAAAGATGGCGAATTTGCAGGCACCTGTGCCAGTCAGAGTCCATTTTTAAATAAAGAAGGTGAAAATTGTAGCTTTTGCGGAAAATCTCCAGATCAATTTGCAAACTGCTCTGAAGAACCTAAAAAATAAGTGTAGCCTATGCTACTTTACATATTCATTGCGGTAGTTCTTATAAATACTGCTTATTTTATTCTCTTCTCAAAATTTTCGCTTTTAAAGCCTGCGAAATCCGAAGCCACCGAATCGTTCCCCATTTCTATTATCGTATGCGCAAAGAACGAGGCAGAGAACTTAAAAAATAATATCCCGCATTGGTTGGCGCAGGATTATCCAAATTTTGAATTGATCCTCATAGACGATGCCTCCTCAGACGACACTAGAGAAGTTATTGAGTCCTTCGCCAAAGATCACGAGAACATCCATACGGTAATTATTGAAAACAATGAGACCTTTTGGAGCAACAAAAAGTACTCCATGACCCTGGGTATTAAAAGAGCTTATAACAAAAGAATGATCTTCACGGACGCAGATTGTCGTCCTGCCTCCAAAGACTGGATTAGGCTTATGACGGCCGCTCTCGATAAGGAGAAGCAGCTTATTTTGGGTTACGGAGCCTACGAAAAAAGGAAGGGATTTTTAAATGGGCTGATTCGTTATGAAACAATGATGACCGCCGTACAATACTTTTCCTATGCCGAAGTAGGAATGCCGTATATGGGAGTTGGCAGGAATCTCGCCTATACCAGCCATCTATTTTATGAGAACCGGGGATTCATGTCCCACATGAACGTTGCTTCGGGAGATGATGATTTGTTCGTAAATGAGGCCGCAACCAAGGAAAATACAGCCCTTTGTTTTGTCCCCGATGCTTTTACATACTCTATTCCAAAACAATCTTTTAAAGAGTGGTTTTTGCAAAAGAGAAGACATATCACAACCGCGGTGCATTACAAGTTTAAGCATAGACTACTTTTAGGTCTATATTACGTGAGCAACCTGCTCTTTTGGGTTCTAGCCGTAACCTGTTTCATTTTTATTGATTGGAAAATACCACTTGCGATTGTTATTTTTAGGTTCCTTTTACAATATATTTTTGTTGGAAATGCAACCAAATTACTCAAAGAACGCGGCTTACTACCCTATCTACCCCTTTTTGAATTATTTTTGGTTCTCTTGCAATTAACTATCTTTATTTCCAACAAATTGACAAAACCCAAGCGGTGGAAATAAATGACTCCAGTATTTTAGATCAAATAACCCTTGCCAAACAAGGAAGGCAAAGTGCCTTTAACTTTTTGCTCGATTTATATTGGAACAATGTATATGGATTTCAGCTGAAGCGAGTAGAAAATGAACATGACGCCGAAGATATTACCATTGAAACCTTCGCTAAGGCATTTGATAAAATAGATGCCTTTGATGAAAAATACAAGTTCGGCACCTGGCTCATTACCATTTCCAAAAATATTCAAATAGATAAGAGCAGAAGGAGAGATGCATCTATTCAATCTCAGACAACGGATGCCAGTCATGAACAAATTCGTAGGATAGCGGATCAAACTCCTTCTCCCGAAGACAAGTTAATCACCGAACAAAACCTCGCCGAATTATTACAATATATCAAATTACTCAAGTCACATTACCAGGAAATCATCAATCTTCGGTACTTTCAGGAAATGAGCTATAATGAAATTTCAGAAACGCTAAAAGAGCCTTTGAGTAACGTAAAAGTGCGTTTATTGAGAGCACGTAAATTATTATTAGAAATTATTACTCAAAACCGCACTACTTGAAAAATCTCCTACAAAAACTGGGGCCAGGTTTTCTTTTTGCCGGAGCGGCCATTGGTGTTTCGCATTTAGTTCAATCCACACGAGCAGGTGCCGATTTCGGTTTTGGACTTCTCTGGGCCCTGCTGCTCATTAACCTTGTTAAATATCCCTTTTTCCAGTACGGACCCCGCTATGCCAGTGCTACAGGTGAAAGTCTAATTGAAGGATATTTCAAAATGGGAAGAGGCGTACTCGCTGCCTATTTTATACTCACCTTCGCAACGATGTTTACCATTCAGACTGCGGTGACTATTGTTACTGCCGGTATCGCCTCATCACTTTTCGGAAGCGGAACCATGGTGATATGGACGGCAATAATAACGGCGGTCTGTTTTGCTATTCTGCTATTGGGAAGGTATAGAGCACTAGACGCATTGATGAAAATTATTGTTGTTAGCCTTACAATAAGTACTGTGATTGCCGTGATTCTTGCAACTAAAACGGCACAGCATATAGATTTTACACAAGTGATACCAAAAGACGCCATCTCCATTGGTTTTTTAATTGCCTTTATGGGTTGGATGCCTGCACCGTTGGATATTTCTATTTGGCATTCGGTCTGGACGGTGGAAAAAAAGAAACTCAACCCTTCTATCAACGCAAAGCAATCCTTATTCGATTTTAATGTGGGTTATGTCGCTACCACTATTTTGGCCATAGGATTTCTCCTTTTAGGTGCCTTGGTCATGTATGGAAGTGGTGAAAAATTTTCTTCCGTAGGAACTCAATTCGCAAACCAGTTGATAGCCATGTACACCTATAGTTTGGGGGATTGGGCAAAGATAATTATAGGAATTGCAGCTTTAACTACTATGTTCAGTACGACCCTAACTACGCTGGACGCTTCCCCAAGGGTGATGCATCGTACTTCAGAAATCCTATTCCAAAGACCGTTTAAAAAGGGCTATTTGGGTTGGTTGTTATTGCTCATTTTAGGAACATTGTCCATTTTCTTCTTTTTTATTGCTGAAATGGGACTGCTTATCAAAATTGCGACTATACTTTCCTTTTTAACGGCTCCCTTTTATGCCATACTGAATTACCGCCTTTTAAGCAGCAAGCATACACCCGAAACTGCCAGACCTAGGCGTTTCCTGAAAGTCTATAGCTTACTTTCCATCACCATTTTATTCGCTTTTAGCCTTTGGTACCTCACCACCTTATAAACAAAAAATCGCAACCTTCATACACAACGAAGCCCATAGAATTTGGAATTTGATAATTGATGCTTGGTAGTTTTTAAGTCGTATCTTTGTACAGCATATGGAAACAACTTCTTTAGAAATTCAAAAACCCGCTCCAAAACCCAAATGGTTGCGCGTCAAACTGCCTACAGGCAAGAAGTACACTGAACTTCGAGGCCTCGTGGATAAATACAGTTTGCATACCATTTGTACTTCGGGAAGCTGTCCGAACATGGGTGAATGTTGGACCGAAGGTACCGCAACTTTCATGATTTTGGGAAATATATGTACCCGATCCTGCGGTTTTTGTGGCGTTAAAACGGGGCGGCCTGAAACAGTAGATTGGGATGAACCGGAAAAAGTAGCGCGATCCATTAAATTGATGGATATAAAACACGCCGTAATTACTTCTGTAGATCGTGACGATTTGAAAGATATGGGCTCTATAATTTGGGCGGAAACCGTGAAGGCCATTCGTCGAATGAATCCTGAAACCACACTCGAAACCTTAATCCCCGATTTCCAGGGAGTCACCCGAAATATAGATCGAATTATAGCCGTTGCGCCCGAGGTAGTTTCTCATAATATGGAAACGGTGAAGCGATTAACCAGAGAAGTACGTATCCAGGCCAAATACGAACGAAGCCTTGAAGTACTGCGTTATTTAAAAGATGAAGGTATTGCGCGTACAAAAAGTGGCATCATGCTAGGTCTTGGCGAGAAAGAATCGGAAGTCATGCAATCTCTTGAAGACCTTCGAGGAGTTGGATTGGATATTGTAACTATTGGTCAATATTTGCAGCCTTCGAAAAGACATCTTCCCGTCAAGGAATTTATTACTCCAGAGCAATTTAAAAAATATGAAGAAGTAGGTTTAGCAATGGGATTCCGTCATGTGGAAAGTGGTCCCTTGGTTCGATCTTCTTACAAGGCTCAAAAACATCTTACCTAAATAAACTATTCTATGGGCATTATGGCGCACCCGGTTAAAATAGCGATCAACGGTTTTGGGCGGATTGGGAGAAGTCTATTTCGTCTGTTATTGGATCACCCAGGCATAGAAGTGGTAGCCATTAACGATATTTCAGATACTCGAACCTTGAGCCATCTATTAAAATATGATAGCATTCATGGTGTTTTGGACATGCCTATAACCCATTCGGACCATGAGATCATTGTGAATGGTAAGTCTGTCTGTTTTTCTTCAGAAAAAAATATAGATGCTATTCTTTGGAACGATATAGACATTGTTATAGAATGTAGTGGTAAGTTTAAAACCAAAACCGAACTTCAAAAACACATCGATAAAGGAGCAAAAAGGGTGATTCTTTCGGTTCCTCCGCTGGATGACACTATAAAAACAGTCGTTTTAGGAGTAAACGATTCTATTTTAGAGGAAGGCGATACCATTATCTCTAATGCTTCCTGTACTACCAACAATGCTGCCCATATGCTTAAGATTATTCATGATCTCTGCGGAATTGAGCAAGCGTATATCACAACAGTTCATTCTTATACAACAGATCAAAGCCTGCATGACCAACCACATCGCGATTTAAGAAGAGCACGTGCGGCCAGCCAATCTATTGTTCCAACAACCACTGGTGCTGCTAAGGCCCTGACTAAAATATTCCCGGACCTCGCTCATGTCATTGGAGGTTGTGGAATACGAGTACCGGTACCCAATGGCTCTTTGACCGATATTACCTTCAACGTATCGCGAACGGCAGACATCGAAACCATTAACAAGGCTTTTAAAAATGCTTCTGAAAGCCAACTGAAAGGCATTCTTCAGTATACAGAAGATCCAATTGTTTCGGTCGATATTATCGGAAATAGACACTCCTGTATCTTTGATGCGGGAATGACTTCGGTCATAGGAACCATGGTAAAAATTATAGGATGGTACGATAACGAGATGGGGTATTCTGCAAGAATTGTCGATTTAATCACCAAAATATCGAGGAAATAACTATATTTATCGGCGAAATGCAGCATGTTGCCGTTAGTGAACAAACTGAAGTACAATAATATAGCCCTCACGTTTCTCTTCTTTTTTATGATTTTTTGTGGTTTTTCCCAAGAAATTAAAAAGGACACTACCGCTTTGGTTAAACAATACCAAAAAGAATCCCTTGCCGCCCTGGTTGAAAGGGATTATCAATTGGCGTTGAAAAAGTTAGTGAGCGCCGATAAGCTGGCATCTCCTACTAAAAACAAAAAACTTAAAGCGGCGCTAAAGATTAGCAGCGCCAATGTAAATTACATTCTTAGGAACTTTCCGAAGGCAGAAAGCGAAGCAGCTCAGGCCATCACATTGCTCAAGGATCTTGATGAAAAAAGCCTCCTAGCGCAGTCCTATAGCCTTTACGGGCTCATACTTACCCGTCTGGACAACTTTAGAGACGCCGAGGAGTCTATCAAAAAAGCAAACAACATTTACATTGCACTAGGAGATGAAGTGGGACAGGCTGAAATCATTTTTGCGCTTGGTGTATTGGAAGAACAGCGTGGTAATTTCAAAAATGCCATTAACTATTTTGACGCTGCCGTCCCCCTGTTTAAAAATATAGATCATAATTATTTAGAAGCTTTTTCGCATTTGAATAAAGCCAATGCCTATTTGTATTTAGACAACAACGAGCCTTCCCAAAATTTAATAGAATCGAAATCTGCCCTGGGCACAGCACTGGAAATTATAGACAGTAAACCTTATGCAAATCTAATTATTAAAGGACATAAGATTGCTTCCACCATTGCTATTCGTGAGAATGACCTGGAACTCGCACAGCGTGAATTCCATTTGTATACATCGAAAAACGATTCGCTCAATCGCGTTTATATTAACGCCATTTCAACTGGTGTGGACGAAAACGCCAATGTGAATGATTTGGAAACCATCATTGCTTCTCAACAAAATGCGATAAACAATCAACGCCGGTCTATTAATTTCGGTAAGATGACCACCGGATTAAGTATTGCCTTAATTGTTATTTTGTCATTATTGACCCTTTCTCTCTATAAAAACAACAACTTAAGAGCTAAGGCAAACGAGCTGCTGCAGGATAAAAATAGCGAGTTACAACTGGCCAAAGAAAAAGCAGAAAAAGCGTCCTTGGCAAAGGCACAATTTTTGTCCACTATTACGCACGAATTGAGAACGCCGCTCTACGCTGTTACCGGGCTTACCCATCTTTTACTGGAGGAAGATCCAAAACCACATCAAAAGGAGCATTTAAATTCTTTGAAATTTTCGGGGGAATATCTGTTGTCTCTCATTAATAATATTTTAGATCTAAATAAGCTTGAAGCCAATAAGGTGGAAGTTGAAAAAACATCCTTCAACCTTAAAAAACGAGCCAACGATGTGCTCATTGCTCTCAAAAAATCTGCCGACGATCGTAAGAACAATCTGCATTTCGAATTCGACGAAACTATACCCGAAAAACTTTTAGGTGACCCTTTAAAGCTTTCTCAAATTTTAATCAACCTTATTGGGAATTCCTTGAAATTTACCCAGAATGGAGATATTAATGTTCGTATTCAAAAAGTTAAGGAAAGTTCAGACCGCGCTCTGATTCACTTCGAAATAGAAGATAATGGAGTAGGTATTTCAAAGAAAAAACAAAAGAGTATTTTCGAGACGTTTTCTCAGGCGTCCTTGCAAATCAATCGCAAATTTGGCGGTACGGGTCTTGGTCTTTCTATTGTAAAAAACTTATTGGAGCTCATGGGAAGTCGCATTCACTTGCAGAGCCAATTAGGGAAAGGTTCTAAGTTCTGGTTTGACATTAACTTCGCCATTTCAGAAGAATTACAAGAGAATGAGAACCCAAATAACATCATTTACGATGTGGACTATGTTGCCCTGGAAAATAGAGAAATATTGGTGGTTGAAGACAACAAGATCAACCAAATGATTACCAAAAAGATTCTGGAAAAAAATAAAATGAAATGCCTGGTTGCCGATAACGGTACCGATGCCATTGCTCTGGTGAAGGAACATAATTTTGATGTCGTGCTTATGGACATTCACATGCCGGGAATAAGCGGGATTGAAGCCACTCAGGAAATTAGAAAATTTAATAGACAACTCCCAATTATTGCTTTGACGGCGGTAACTATTGATGAAAACCTTGACGATTTTTATCGTGCTGGATTTAATGAAATTATCCCAAAACCTTTCAAAACGGAAGAATTTTTCGAGAAGATATACCGCACTCTTGAAAGTAAGAACCTTGCCGTGGGCGACTAAGCACCTTTGAAGTTTTTCACAGCCTCTATGATCATGTTCTTAAAAATAGCTTCCTGATCGTTCAAGATCATTGTTTTTATTGGAATATAATACAACGCAAACTTCTCTAGTTTAGGTCTTAGCCTCATATAATCCTTCTCCGTCGTTAGAATAATTTCATTTTTAGCCAATGTTGCAATTTCAGAATCGCTAAAATGATGGTGGTCTGGAAATTTTTCATGTTTGAAATTCATCTCCTTTCTTTGTAGAAATTCAACCAAAGGTTTTGGGTTGGCAATCCCTGTAACTAAAGTAAAGGGTTTATCCAACAAGTAATTGAGCGGAAGAGATTCCGTAACACCGTGCATGGTGGCTCCATAGCCAATTTTTGAGAAAAAGGTTTTTTGAGGAAATTCCAATTCCATCTCATACTGTACTTCCTGAAGTTTCGCATAAGCAACCCCTTCTGGGCATTTGGTAACAATAACCACATCGGCTCTGTTTACACCTCTTTTGGATTCTCTCAAATTACCGGCAGGTAACAATAGATCATTCATGAAAAGGTCGTCAAAAGGAGTCAACAATATTGAAAATGAAGGTTTCACTTTTCGATGCTGAAACGCGTCATCCAGTAAGATCACTTGTGCCCTGTGCATCAATTGTTCTATTCCCTCCCTGCGATCCGCACAAACGGCTATAGTAACTTTAGGAAACTTTTTCTTGAACTGCAGCGGCTCATCACCTACATCTTCGGCGGTATGAGTCACTTCAACTTCCAAAAAACCAGTACTTTTTCGCTTATAACCACGACTCAAAACCGCAACTTTATAATCCTTCCAAAGAAAATCGATTAAATATTCTACCATTGGAGACTTACCCGTTCCTCCTACAGAAAGGTTTCCAATACTGATCACCGGAATTGGATAACTACGACTTTCCTTCCATCCCTGAGCATAGGCAAAATTGCGCAATGAGGTAACTCCGTCATACAATATGGAAAAAGGAAATAATAGCTTCCGTAGTTTCATGAAACGAAAGTACTAAATTCCACGGAACGGCAAAGCACCTTAAGATGGGCTATCTCATTTTGAGTGGCAGTCTCTATTCTGAAGAAAACAGGATTCGTGCAAGAGGAAACAATCTTTCACAAAAAAAACCAATCCCCTATATTTACGGTAAATTAGCACCTATGAAAGTAAAGGATGTAATACAGTGGTTGGAAGAGTTAGCACCACAAGCCTATGCCGAAGATTTTGACAACACCGGTTTGCTTGTTGGAGATACCCAGGCAGAAGTTTCAGGAATTTTGGTCACTTTAGACACTTTGGAAGCCGTTGTGGATGAAGCTATTGCCTCCAATTGCAATCTCATTGTAAGTTTTCACCCTATTATTTTTAAGGGGCTTAAAAGAATAACTGGAAAGACCTATGTAGAGCGCGTGATCGCAAAAGCGATTAAAAATGATATTGCCATTTTTTCCGTACATACCGCTTTGGATAATGCCCGGAACGGTGTCAACGCTATGATCTGCGAAAAATTAGGACTTATTAACCGAAACATCTTGATCCCACAAGAGGGTACTATTCGAAAACTGATAACTTTTGTTCCTTCGGAAAAGGCTACAGAAGTTCGTGAAGCATTATTTGCGGCTGGTGCGGGCAACATTGGTAATTACAGTCATTGTAGTTTCAATAATGCCGGTATGGGCAGCTTTAATGGAAATGAGGACAGCAATCCAGTGGTAGGTGCCAAAGGGGAAACCCATTTTGAAGCCGAAATCCAGATCGGTGTTATTTTTCAAAAACATTTGCAATCTAAGGTATTGAGGGCCCTGTTTCAATCGCATCCCTATGAAGAAGTAGCCTATGAGGTGACCACACTAAACAATACCAACCAGCATATAGGAATGGGAATGATCGGCGAATTTGAGACTCCAATGTCGGAAACCAACTTCCTTGCACACCTAAAAGAGACCTTTGGAACGGGATGCGTAAGACATAGCGCATTACTTCAGAAGAAAATAAAAAAGGTGGCCGTTTTAGGAGGAAGCGGAAGTTTTGCTATTGCGGCGGCAAAGGCCGCTGGTGCAAATGCCTATGTTACAGCAGACTTAAAATATCACGATTTTTTTAGTGCTGAAAATGAAATATTGTTGACAGACGTAGGTCATTACGAAAGCGAACAGTACACAAAAGAGTTATTAGTTGCTCACCTTATGAAAAAAATCACTAATTTTGCACCTGCCTTACCGGAAAGTAAGGTGGTTTTATCAAAAGTGAACACCAATCCTATTACTTATTACTAGTATATGCCAAAGAAAACAGAAAGCACCGTAGAAGAGAAGCTAAGAGCGTTGTTCGATCTTCAATTGATTGACTCTCGCGTGGATGAAATACGAAATGTTCGTGGTGAGCTCCCATTAGAAGTAGAAGACTTGGAAGATGAAGTTGCCGGAATGACCACTCGTTTGGATAAAATGAATGCCGATCTAGAGGTAATTGAAGAAAACATTAAGGGTAAGAAAATCTTGATTGAAGAAGCCAAAAGCCTTATTAAGAAATACACTTCACAGCAAGATAACGTTCGAAACAACCGCGAGTATAATAGTTTGAGCAAGGAAATTGAATACCAGGAACTGGAAATTCAATTGGCTGAAAAACACATCAAGGAATTTAGAGCTCAGATCGAACAAAAAAATGAGGTGATCGAAACCACTGGTGATCGACTAAAAGAACGTCAGGAGCACTTAAAGCACAAGCAAGGTGAATTGGATGAAATTCTTGCTGAGACGGAAAAAGAAGAGCAAGCATTGATCAAGGAGTCTGAGAAGTACGAAAAGAATATTGAAGAACGCCTGGTAAAAGCCTACAAACGTATTCGCACCAATGTGAAAAACGGATTGGCCGTAGTACCTGTTGAGCGCGGGGCCAGTGGCGGATCGTTCTTTACAATCCCACCGCAAGTACAAATGGAAATTGCAGCCCGCAAAAAAATTATAACCGATGAGCATAGCGGACGTATCCTGGTAGATCCGGGACTTGCCGATGAGGAAAGAGAAAAAATGGAAAAGTTATTTAAAAAGATGAAATAAGTTTCCCAAACAATAACAAAGCCTTCACATACTTGTGAGGGCTTTTTTTGTTACTTTACTGAAAGGTTTCCGGCTAAAACCGACTGACAAAACCAACAAAACAGATCGTTATGAAATGCCCATTCGTAAATTGTAGACCCATCGAAGATGCATAATTTGGGCATTCCATCTTCGACTTTATCAAATATCCTATAAAGATGAAAAAGTACCTATTGTTATCTCTTTCTTTCGTATTCTTAAGTATGCAGGCCTCCTGCCAATCCAATGAAAAGAATAAAAAAGCCGAAGCCACCGCTCAAAATGAACAAACTCCCGTTGAAGTTCCAACACAAGATGGCTTAGACCGAGCTTATTTTGCCAGTGGTTGTTTCTGGTGTGTCGAAGCCATTTATGAGAGCGTAAAAGGGGTACAAGAATCCCTTTCCGGTTATAGCGGAGGGCATACCGAAAACCCAACCTATGATTCCAGTAATACGGGACTCACAGGACATGCAGAAGCTGTAGAAATTATCTACGATGCGTCCGTTGTTAGCTTTAGCGACCTGGTAGACGTTTATTTTGGTTCTCAAAATATCACCCAGATCAACGGCCAGGGCCCAGACCACGGTTCACAATACCGTTCGATTATTTTTTATCAAAACGCTGCGCAAAAAGCAATTATTGATGCCAAAATAGCGGAAATAGAAAAAGAAATTGGTAAAGGCAAAGTTGCCGCTCAGGTACTTCCGTTTCAGAAATTCTGGCTGGGTGAAGGCTACCACCAAAACTTTGAGCGCCTTAATCCTAATCACGGCTACATTCGAAATGTGTCCGTACCCAGACTCAAAAGATTTCAGAAAAAATTTCCTCATTTATTGAAAGATACTGCTCATTAGTCCGGAAAGGTCGCTCAACCATTGGATTTTATTACCTTTAGCCATTAAATCAAAGCGGCCACATGAACGAAGACGACTTCTCTATTTTCAAACGATTTCCTGTGCTTGAATTAGCCCAGGAAACTGCTAAAATCTTAAACGAAGCTGGTATTAAAACCATTATTGCAGACAACGTTCCTCCTGTTGATATCACCTTTAGCGGTAGCACTTTGCAACATGAAATAGAAGTTCGCGTATTGCCATCAGATTTCCCGCAAGCAGAAGCCATTCTCCAAAAGCGAGCAGAACAATTGATAGATGAAGTAAGCGAAGATTATTATCTATTCAATTATACCGATGATGAACTCTACAATATCTTAGCAAAACCCTATGAATGGGGAGAAGTTAATTACATTTTAGCCCAACAAATTCTGAAGAAAAGAGGGAAGGAAATCAATCAGGAAATGATCGATTCCTTCAAAAAAGAGCAAATCGATGAGCTGGCACAACCAGAGAAAAACCAGATGGGCTGGGTGATTGCGGGGTACATTTTTGCCTTTGTGGGCGGATTGGCCGGACTCATTATTGGCTGGGCACTTTGGAAGGCAAAAAAATCATTGCCTGATGGCTCCAAAGTTTACACCTACAGTGAAAAGGACCGAAATCAGGGTAAGTATATTTTTTATATAGGAATTATAGTACTGCCTATCATATTATTGATTAAAACAGTTCCGCTTTTTTGGGATTAGATTTTTACTGCTTTCACCTCAAACAACAACGGATATAATTTGTTGTTTAACTCGTACATCCCTGTTTCGTTTTTAACCAGGTCGGGAAATACTTTATAAGGAGATGCATCGTATTCGTTAAGATATTCAATCTGTAAACCTGCCTTTACCAATGAGTTCACGACCTCACTCAGGGAATGATTCCAACCGTATTCCTTGCTTACCATTTTGGTCACGCCATCTTCGGCATAGGTACCTTCGTATTCTTCGTAAATGGCCTCCTTTTGATGATAACCGTAGGTCATTGTTGGGGGAGACACGGTATAATCGAACATCCAGCCAATGGGATGAAATTCGACTATATAAAATGTACCTCCAGGTTTTAACCGTTCCGAGATCATCTGTGCCCAAGGCTCCAAATCTGGCAACCAGCCTATGGTTCCGTAGCTGGTAAAAACAATATCAAATTGTTCCGAAACATGCTTCGAAGTATCCAAAACATTGCAGCAAACAAATTGAGCATCTAACTCCAACTCTGTAGTTAAACTTTCAGCTAAAGTAATGGCTTCTTCAGAAATATCCACACCCGTACATTGGGCTCCCATCCGAGTCCAACTAAGTGTATCCTGACCAAAATGACACTGTAAATGTAATAGTGATTTGCCGGAAACATTACCTAAGGCTTTCAACTCGTAACTATTCAAAGACGTTTTCCCTGCCTTGAAGGCATCCATAGCATAGAACTCACTTTTAGAATGGATGGCCACTTTTTCATTCCAGGTCTTTCTGTTGGTCTCAAAGGCTTTTTGATAGTCCATCAAATGGTTTTCGATCTTTAATTTTCGTTCTCGTAATAGGTAAGTGCTCCACTTGGGCATCTCTCTACCGCTCTTACAATGTCCGCTGAAGTTTCATCTCCCATTTGTATCCAAGGCTTCTCCTTTGGCTTAAATACAGCCGGTAAGCTCATCACGCATTTTCCTGAATGAATACAGAGTTTCGGTTGCCAAACTACCGTCACTTCTCCGTTGGAATATTCTTTTTTAATTTCCATATTTTAAAAATACAAAAATTATGTCCAAACTTAGAGTTTATGTATTTTTACTGAAAACCAGTTAGAATGAAAAAAGTCTTCGCTTTCGCATTTGTTATTTGCTCCCTATTAGCCTGTAAAGAGGTAGTCACTGAACTCAAGGATGACCATAATAATGACGGCAAGCGTGATTGGATTCCAGAGCCCGATGCGGACCCCGTTCAAGCTACGGCAAATGGTATTGCCTATGCAAACGGGTTTGCTCAATGGAAGGACGTTTCAGAAATAACATTTACCTTCAATGTGGATCGAGGAGAACGACATTTTGAACGTTCCTGGATTTGGCAACCCCAAAACGATTGGGTACAATTGATGACCGCAACCGATACGGTTCGATATAAAAGAAGCGAAATGGATAGCACTCATTTAAGAGCAGATCAAGCTTTTATAAATGACAAATATTGGCTGTTGGCGCCCTATCAGTTGGTTTGGGATCAAAGAAATAGTACGCTAACAGAAAAAAGCGATCAAATTGCTCCTATTTCCGGTGATACTTTAAGTATGTTGACCATTACGTATTCGGACGATGGTGGCTATACCCCTGGAGATGCCTATGATTTTTACTTCGGAAAAGATTTCGCGGTGAAAGAATGGATATTTAGGGAGTCGAACGATTCGGTAGCGACCATGACCAATACCTGGGAAGATTATGAAGATTTCAACGGAATTAAAATTGCCAAGATGCATAAAGACTCCATAGGAGGCTTCAAACTATACTTTACCGACATTTCGGTTAAAAAACAAAATCAAGGTAGAAATAAATAACTGTGACCTGAACAACCTATGCACCAAAATAACCTGAATTACGCCCAACAATGTGACGCTGAAGACCAGCTGTCTTCATTCAGAAATGAATTTTTATTTCCTACAGATTCGGAGGGCAACACTTTGGTGTATCTCTGTGGAAATTCACTAGGGTTGCAACCTACTCGTACTTCCGAATATATTCAAAAAGAACTGGAGGATTGGGCCAAGTTTGGTGTTGAAGGTCATTTGGATGCCGAACATCCCTGGTTACCCTATCATGAATTTCTTACTCAAAATATGGCCCGTTTGGTGGGTGCAAAACCCAGCGAAGTGGTCATGATGAATTCGCTTACTGCCAACCTTCACTTTATGATGGTTTCTTTCTATCAACCCACGGCTACCAAGTATAAAATTATTGTGGAAAGTGACGCTTTTCCAAGCGATAAATATGCCGTGGAGAGCCAGTTGAAATTTCATGGTTTCGACCCTGAAGATGGCTTAATTCTTTGGACACCACCTGAAGGGGAAGAATTGTGTCGTTTTTCAGACTTAGAGGCCATCATGGAAGCACAGGGGGATACGGTAGCTCTTTTGATGATTGGCACAACCAATTATTATAGCGGACAACATTTTCCAATGAAAAAAATTACCGAACTGGGACATCGCTATGGTTGTATGGTTGGGTTCGATCTGGCTCATGGTGTTGGAAACATTCAGCCCAACTTACATGAAGTGAATGCCGACTTTGCCGTGTGGTGCAGTTATAAATACCTTAACAGCGGACCTGGAAGTTTGGGAGGCTGTTTTGTACACGAGCGCCATGCCCAAAGTGATCATTTAAAGCGATTTACAGGCTGGTGGGGGCACAATAAAGAAACCCGATTCAATATGCGCCATGAGTTTGATGCTTTGCCAGGCGCTGAGGGCTGGCAATTGAGTAACCCGGCTATTTTATCCATGGCAGCCATTAGAGCTTCTCTGGATGTGTTTACAGCCGCCGGATTTGACAACCTTCGGAATAAATCTGAAAAATTGACGGGCTTCATGGAATTTTTGATCGACGATATGAAAGACGACCGCATCAATATAATTACACCCCGAAATCCAGAAGAACGGGGATGCCAATTATCCATACAAGTAAAAAGCGCTGATAAGGCATTACACACGAAGTTAACAAAGGCTGGAGTTATTAGTGATTGGCGCGAACCCGATGTGATACGAGTGGCCCCTACCCCATTATATAATAGTTTTGAAGACGTTTTCGAATTTGTTGATCGATTGAAAAAAACATTAAATGAGTAAACAAGAAAACATAATGATCATTGGCGCTGGCCTCTGCGGGAGCCTTTTGGCACTTCGAATGGCTCAAAGAGGGTATTCGGTTCGACTTATTGAAAAACGCCCGGACCTGCGTGCAGTCACACAAGATGCGGGGCGTTCTATCAATTTGGCACTGAGTGATCGAGGACTAAAAGCACTTCGGCTTGCAGGTGTTGAAGAGGAAGCCAAAAAACTTTGCATCCCTATGCTGGGTCGAATGATTCATGACAAAACGGGTGCTACTTTCCTGAGCAAGTATAGTGGTCGAAAAGATGAGTATATCAATTCCATTTCTCGTCCAGGCCTCAATATGCTACTCTTAGACGCCGCCGAAGCAATGCCCAATGTGGAGTTGATCTTCAACAAAGGATGTGAAAGCGTAGATCTCGAAAATAATATAGCCCGGTTTAAGGATTACGAAACCGGAGAAATAGTGAGCTATCAGGATGCCATTATTTTCGGAACCGATGGTGCGGGCTCCGCCGTTCGCAGAAGCATGTTCAATCACCGAAAGTTTTTATTTAGTTTTTCACAAGACTGGTTAACACATGGTTACAAAGAAATTACCATTCCCGCCGCTGAGGATGGCGGTTATAGAACAGACTCAGGCGCTTTGCATATTTGGCCTCGCGGAGAGGATATGTTGATTGCGCTGCCCAATCTGGATGGGAGCTTTACCGTGACCTTGTTCTTACCTTATTCAGAAAGTGATTTTTGCTTTGATAATTTGACAACTCCCGAAATGGTACTCGCTTATTTTAATGAAGAATTCCCCGACGCCGTTGCGTTAATGCCCAATCTCGTGGAAGAATTTTTTGAGAACCCTACCGGCCCTCTGGGCACCATAAGGTGCTCCCCCTGGAATAGCTACGGAAATACTTTGCTCATGGGTGATGCAGCCCATGCCATTGTTCCTTTTTATGGACAAGGAATGAATGCCTCTTTTGAAGATGTAGTTGTATTTGATCAAGTTTTGGAAAACCATCAAGGCGATTGGAAAGCAACATTCAGAGCCTATGAAAAGGCCCGAAAAAAGGATACCGATGCTATTGCGACCCTAGCCATAGATAATTTTCATGAAATGAAAGAGCACACTGCCAGCCCTTTGTTTCAGGAAAAAAGAAAACTGGAAACAGCCTTTGAAGCGGAGTTCCCATTGAACTATTACAGTAAGTATTCTTTGGTTACTTTTAATGAGGACATTAGTTATAGTGAAGCCCTGCGCAAAGGTCGGGCTCAGGACAAAGCTATTTTAAATTTGATAGATGACGGTAAATTACCGGACACGCTCAGTCTGAAAGAAAAATTAGAATTAGTCCAACAAGAAACAGAAGCAATTTTACACGATGATGAGGTCATCGGAAATTTATAATTACTTCGGAATTAAAATAAAAAAACCAATGACAAATAAAAGTAGGTTAGTGGAAGGAAAGGCCACCCCAAGAGGTGCCTACCCCCATGTAAAAAGAGTGGGAGATTTTATCTTCGTAAGTGGGACAAGTTCCCGTCTGGCAGACAATTCCTTTGCGGGCGTTCATCAAGTGGATGAAATGGGAACCATGCGCTTAGACATAGGTGAACAAACTCGCGCGGTCCTGGAAAATATCAGAGATTATCTGGCCACCGAAGGAGCCACCATGGATGACGTAGTAGATGTGACCAGCTTTTTGGTAAACATGAACGACTTTGCAGGGTACAACAAGGTCTATGGCGAATTTTTCAATAAAGAAACAGGACCAACCAGAACTACGGTAGCAGTGCATCAACTACCACATCCTAACTTAGTGGTAGAAATTAAAGCCATGGCTTATAAAAAAAGTGATTAACATGAGGTTAAAGCGCGCAAAATTAATTGGTTGTTTTACTTTTATTTTCCTGACGACATTTACGTATGCGCAAGCGGAAAAGAAAAGGGAATCTATCTCCAAAACCCCCTTTGTCATTGGAGAAACGGTTAAAATTGATTCTGAAGTCCTGAATGAAGAGCGCTTACTCAACATCTACTTACCCCATGGTTATGATGCAAATGCAGATAAAAAATACCCTGTTATTTATCTTTTGGATGGCTCCGTGGACGAAGATTTTATTCACGTGGCTGGTTTGGTGCAATTTGGTTCGTTTTCATGGATCAATATGATTCCGGAAACCATTGTGGTTGGTATAGCCAATGTAGATCGCAAACGCGATTTTACCTACCCGAGTAAAAATCAAAGAGACCGAACTGAATTTCCAACGACCGGAGGTGCTCAGAAGTTTAGTGATTTCATTCAAAATGAGCTTCTTCAGTTTGTTGATTCTGAATATCGAACCAATACAGAAAAAACCATTATTGGCCAATCACTCGGAGGCCTTCTAGCCACGGAGTTTTTATTCAGAACTCCACAACTTTTTGATAATTATATCATCGTTAGTCCGAGTCTTTGGTGGGACAATGAATCATTATTGACAAAGAATCTCGACCCAAAATTGGCTCCAAAATCCATTTACGTGGCTGTTGGAAAAGAAGGAGAAGTTATGGAACGTGTGGCAAATGAACTACACACCAAATTGAACAATCTCAACCTACCCAACACCCAATTGTTTTACAAATATTTAGAAGAGCAAGACCATGGTGATGCATTACATTTAGCCGTATACGATGCCTTCGAAAAAATGTTTCGCCAAAAAAAAGAGTGACATGCAAAAAATCCTAAACTATATCGACGGAAATTATTGCGAACCCATCCATGGAGAATGGCTGGATAACTATAACCCAAGTGATGGAACCGTTTACTCCAAGATCGCGCATAGTAATTCGGACGATATTGGAGCGGCATATACGTCTGCCAAGAATGCATTTCCTGCCTGGTCCAGCACCACGATCGAAGCCCGAAGCCGAATTATGCTTCGAATAGCAACACTCATTGAGGAAAACCTGGATCGATTGGCTGAAGCAGAAGCAAAAGACAATGGTAAACCGCTCTCGCTGGCGAAAGCTGTAGACATTCCGCGAGCATCAAGTAACTTTCGATTTTTTGCAAATGCCATTACTCAATTTTCAAGTGAAGCCCATGAAAGCGTTGGGTTAGACTCGATGAATTTCACCCTGCGCCAGCCCATTGGTGTAGTAGGTTGTATATCGCCTTGGAATTTACCATTGTATTTATTTAGCTGGAAGATAGCTCCAGCCATTGCAGCAGGGAATACCGTGGTGGCAAAACCTAGTGAAGTAACTCCAATGACGGCCTATTTGCTCGGCGAAATCTGTACGGAAGCCGGTTTGCCCAAAGGAGTTTTGAATATAGTACATGGCACAGGACCTTCTGCTGGACAAGCTATTGTTGAACACCCCAATATTAAGGCCATTTCGTTTACAGGTGGAACGCAAACAGGAGCTCACATTGCCAGAACTGCAGCTCCCATGTTTAAAAAATTATCGCTGGAATTGGGTGGGAAAAACCCCAACCTCATTTTCGCAGATTGTGATTATGATAAAATGTTGGCCGTTACAGTAAAGTCTTCCTTTGCAAATCAGGGTCAAATCTGTCTCTGCGGGAGTAGAATATTTGTTGAAAAATCCATTTATGAGACTTTTAAAAAGGACTTTATAGCCAAAGTAGCTGCTTTGAAGGTTGGAAGTCCCTTTGATGCTGATTCTGATCTAGGTGCCTTGGTCTCTAAACCTCATTTGGAAAAAGTAGCATCTTATATTAAAATTGCCGAAGAAGAAGGTGGTAAAATATTATACGGTGGAAAACGTGTTTCCGTAGAAGGGTTTCCCGAAGGCTACTATTTAGAGCCTACAATCATTGAAGTATATGATGATCAATGTAGGGTGAATCAAGAAGAGATTTTTGGACCCGTAGTAACACTTATGTCTTTTGAAACGGAGGAAGAAGTGTTACGAATGGCCAATGGTGTAAAGTATGGTCTTTCCGCAACACTTTGGACCACCGACCTCAACCGAACCATGCGACTTTCAAAAAAATTGGAAAGCGGTATTGTCTGGGTCAATACCTGGCTCAATCGTGATTTGAGAACCCCTTTTGGAGGTATGAAAGACAGTGGTGTGGGTCGCGAAGGCGGTTTTGAAGCCCTGCGCTTTTTTACCGAGGCGAAAAATGTGTGTATTACCTATAAGTCGTAGCTTATTTTTTTGAAAGAATAAAGAATTGCTTCTTGTTTTTAGATCTATTAGGCACAACAAAATGACCTTTTTTAAAAATTCCCAGATACGGTAAGTATATCGATTTACTGTCCTGACTTGGAAAAGTTTCGAACTCTTGATCGCCAGTTTCAGTGTCGAGAATAACGTTAACAAGTACGGGTTTTCCAAAAAATGAATTTGTTACTTTCTTTCTTTCGCCACTTTTCTTAGAAGCACTCAGCATTACCATTAATTTATCATCCATTAAAAAAACCTGGTACGATGGTATTGTAGACAACTTTTGAATTCCTCTTCCCCATTCCAATACTCCGGTTTCGTTAAACTTCAAAACGATAATATCCCCGTAGATTTTTTCAGCGCGATTGTAACCATCGTTAATATAAAATTCTTCGGCTAACAAATAACTATTTCCCAATTCGTCTTCTACGGTATAGTCCAGGTAAAAATTATCAAACTCGGCTTCTTTCTTGCTCTTTCGTCTGGCTTTGGATTCGCCATAAAAATCATCAAATAGTATTTTTGGGAAAGGATAATGTTTAAGTTCTACATTCGAAATATCTGTATCTTTAAAATAATAGGTCAAACCACCCTTGATTTTTTTAGAACTCAATTCTGAATAAAACCCAAACAGTTTTAATCCTGAAACAGATTGAGAAAATTTCAGTTCTTTAATCTTATTCTCTTCAAGATTTAAAATTTTAGAATCTACCTGATCTCGGTCCACCTTGTTAATTATATAATCGAAATCATTTCCCTTAGTACTTGTGGCTATCTTTTCTTTAAAAATAAGTTTGCCCGAACTAAATGCCACTCCATTGTTGGTGATCACAAAGTCGTCAAAATAGAATCTTCTATTCTCTTCCAACTCATGGGCCGTGTGGTATTCCAACTTCAAAGCTTCATTATAGACCCATATCCCGTAAGTATTTTTTTTGCCACCCAAATTTTCCACCAAAAATGAAGTGTATTTCCCATTTGGAGACCGCCTCATGTTTAAGGCTAAATCTATATCGAACGTTCCTTTTCGAAGTGCCCTTTTCTTACCTAGTCGCTGGTAAACCTCAACGGTAAATAAGTCGGTTCTTTCAAAAGTGTTTTTATCCGGGTCGTAAGAATAACAGTTAATCCCCTTTTTAATATTACTTTCTCGGTGTTGCGTAAAAATTTTCAAGCTACTCTCATCATAACTGGCACCAAGAAAATACTCCTTTCCCTCAAGTGGTAATTCAATGTTATTAGTTAAACGATAATCCGTTGCGAACTCGCTTACCAAAATTTTCTTCTTGGCAGACCTCACGCAGATAAGCCCGCCATCTTCGGTTTCAAACATGGTATTGATAATGGCCTCTTTACTTACATCATTAAACGGGGCAGATTCTTCTGTAGTAAAATAACTGCTTTGCGCATCGACACAGAAACCGACGCATAAAATTCCAAGAGTCACAATGATATTTCGTAGCATATGATTTGGTGTAAAATTATAATTCGAAATTAGTCACAATAATAGAAAAGAAGTCGCTAAATTTAGCCTTTTAAGATTGATTTTTATGAATTTAAATTTGACAGGTAAGAACGCTCTGGTCTGTGGAAGCAGCGCGGGAATTGGAAAAGCATCGGCAATGGAGATGGCATCTTTGGGCGCTACCATTACCCTTGTGGCGCGAACGGAGGATAAACTGAAAGTGGTGCTGGCAGAGCTACCGACACCCAATGGGCAGGAACACGGCTATCTGGTGGCAGATTTTACCAATCCGTCTGCCCTGAAAGAAACGATCATAGAAGCAACACACTTAAAACGTTACCACATTCTTATTAACAATACAGGAGGACCTAAAGGGGGTCCTATTTTTTCTGCGGAAGTGAATGAGTTTACGCAAGCATTTTCGAACCATCTGGTTTGCAATCAGATATTGGTTCAAAATGTTGTGCCGGGTATGAAAGAGGCTGGATATGGACGAATTATTAATATCATTTCCACCTCGGTAAAGCAACCTATTGATGGTTTGGGAGTGAGCAATACCATTCGAGGCGCTGTGGCTAGTTGGAGTAAAACGTTGGCCAACGAGCTCGGCCCCTTTGGAATTACCGTCAATAACGTCCTTCCCGGTTTTACCGCTACCGATCGCCTTGAAGATATCATTGGAAACGCAGCAAAGCGTTTCGATGGTTCCAAAGAGCAAGCGAGCGATTTTATGAAAAACCTGGTTCCGGCAAGACGTTTTGCCGCTCCTGAAGAGATTGCCAATGCCGTTACCTTTTTAGCCAGCGAGGCCGCCAGTTATATTAACGGGATAAACCTTCCTGTTGATGGTGGTCGCACAAAAAGTTTGTAACTTTAACCGTATTTGCGTGAGGGATTGCAGCGACATCCTTTGCTTTGCTATTAAAAGCAAAGCGAAGATATAGCGGAAAGCCCGACCCGACGAAGTGGCCTATTGCGTTTTTTGAAATGCAACAAAGGAGGGTCACGCCATAAAAGCCATAGCACGAATAAAATGAAACGAAAACTACGCATTAACGGTCATTCACATTTACTTCCTTATCCGGAGGAGATTCCTCAATACATGAAGGACAAAGGCATTTTTTGGGTGGATAAAGACCGAAAATTTATGTTACAAAAGGACTGGAGTCGTCCCGTTACGGATTCGAGTTTTTTCCTGGATGAGAAGCTGGAATGGATGGAGCAATTTAAGATTGACCATGCTGTGGTTTTAAATCTGTCTCAACTCTATGGTAACGGTTTGCGCGTAGAGGAAATGAAGCAAGCCTTACGATTTCAAAACGATTTTAATGCCAAAGTCCAGCATGACAATCCTTCAAAATTTACGTGTGGGTTTGTAGTACATCCTGGATTCGTGCGCGGAGCACTTTGGGAAATTGAGCGATGTGTAGAAGAATTGGGCATGCAGTTATTATGTTTGCCAACACATTATATGGATACCATTGGTACCTGGCGCTGTATTTTTGATGAAGAAAATGAACCTATTTTCGAACTGGCCAGCAAGTATAATTTGGCCGTTGAAGTACATCCCTACGATGGTGAAAAATTTATAAAGCTGGAAAATACGGCCTGGCGTTTCCACCTTATTTGGATGCTTGCGCAATGTGCAGATGCTTATCATTTTTTAACCTTGAACGGGTATGCAGATAAATACCCGAATATGCGTACTTGCTTTGCACATGGTGGGCAATTGGCCCAAATGAACTTAGGAAGGCGGATTCAAGGCTTTGATGGCAGGCCCGATTTATTTGAAGGAAAAGAACACCCGCGCAAATCGGTAGGGCATAAGAATATCTTCTTTGACACTTTGGTGCATGACACGGGTTCGCTAAAATTGGTGATTGAAAATCAAGGTTCGCAACAAGTGGTTATGGGCTTGGACGACCCTTATCCTCTTGGGGAAATGGACAGTGAGGAACAGTCCTCCTATCCCGGTAAAATTTTGGACCTGGCGATGGAACGAAACATTTTGACCGACGCCGAATGCGATGCTATTTGGGAAGATAATGTAATCCAATGGCTATGCGGTAGTGATGAAGCAGCCAAGGAAAAATTGGTGAAAAGAATATTGGGGCAATGAATTTTCTTCCAGAAGAAATAGACGATTACGTGGTAGCTCACTCTCAGGCTGAACCTCAATTATTACAAGAATTATCTCGAGAAACCTGGCAAAAAGTATTGGCTCCTCGTATGTTGAGTGGACATTTACAGGGTCGGGTATTGAGTATGCTTTCCAAATTAATTAGGCCTCATTTTATTTTAGAGATTGGCACATATACGGGTTATTCGGCGCTGTGTTTGTCAGAAGGTATGTCGGTTGAGGGCGCTTTACACACTATTGATATTAATGAAGAATTACACGATCTTCAGCGAAAATATTTTGACCGATCTCCGTGGGGATCCCAGATCATTCAGCATACGGGAAATGCATTGAAAATTATCCCGAACCTGAAACCGAAGTTCGATCTGGTTTTTATCGACGCCGATAAGCGAAACTATCCAAACTATTTAGAATTATTGCTCCCCAAATTACCAAAGGGAGCGATTATTTTAAGCGATAATGTATTATGGAGTGGCAAGGTAGTGCAGCAAGTGGCCAAAGACGACGTGGATACTCAGGCATTACTTCGGTACAACAAATCATTGAACGAACATCCTCAATTGGAAACGGTACTTTTGCCCATTCGAGATGGATTAACGATCTCCCGTGTGGTTTAATGGAATATATACTGAAGGGACCATCGGATAACTTTATGGGACGAAAATTTTGTTCTTAATGGCATAGATAACCAACCCTGTTCTATTCCGAAGGTTTAATTTTTCAAAAATAGCATTTCGATATCCTTCTATAGTTTTAGGGCTTAAAAACATAACATCGGCTATTTCTTTATAGGTCATTTCGGTACAGGCATGCTTAATAAACTCCAGTTCTCTTTCCTTTAGAATGGTTCGTGGACTAGCTTTTTCGGATAGGGACTCCACCAAAACCTTGGTCACAGTATTGGTGTGATGAAAGCCTTTTTCAATAACTTCAAGTAAGGCTCGTCGTAACTCTCCCTTTTTGACATCTTTCATGAGATACCCCTTAGCTCCTGCGCGTAGCATTTTTAGGATGACGTTCTCATCTTCTTCAATAGAAAGAGCAAGCACTTTAATTTGAGGGTAACTTTGATAGAGATGCGCTGTAGTTTCAATTCCATTTAAAATGGGCATATTGACATCCATTAAGACTACATCCGGAATATTTTTGGGGTTCTTTAACTTATCTACTAACTCCTGTCCGTTCATACAGGTATAGAGCACGGTAAATTGTTCGAAACTATCCACTAAACCACCTATGGCTTGAGAAAGCAACGCATGGTCATCAACAACTACAACGGAATATTTCATAATTCAACTATTTATATAGGTTAAATAAAATTGGGTCCCCTTGCCCTTTCTTGACACAATTTCGGCCTGTGCCTTGATCAACTTCGCTCGGTTTCTAATATTACTCAGACCGATACCGGTAAAGGTCTCCATATTGCTAGAATCAAACCCTACGCCATTGTCCTGAGCTTCAATGTTCAACTTACTTCCATTATAATGCACATGTACAGTAAGCTTAGAGGCCTTAGAGTGTTTGACGGTATTAGTGAAGAACTCTTGGAGCATTCTAAAGATAACCACTTCCACTTTTTTGTCCAAATCGAAGGTTTCTTCATTAAAATCTAAACTAGCTTCAAGGTATTTCATACGGTTAAAGCGTTCTACTTCCAGCTTTAAGGCTTCTACCAATGTTAAGGTTTTAAACGTATCGGGATTGATAAGCTTTGATAAACTTCGTAATTCTATCAAACAACTCCCAATGGTTTCCTCGGCTTCCTGAATAGGGCCCGAGGTATCTTCGCTATTTTGCAGCTGAATCTTTGCCAAGGTTAGCATTTGTCCAATGTTATCATGCAATTCCCAGCTTATATTTCTCAAGGTTTCTTCCCGAATTTCCACTTCTGCCTCGATTATTTCCTCTCGGAAACGATTTTCTGCGGCCTCTTGCTCCCTTAATAATTTGTTTTTCCTCTTCTGAAAAATTGCGAAAAGAAGAACAACGGTTAGCGCTAAGAAAAAAGCGATAATCGAAAATATAATTAAAAATGATTGTACTTCTTTTTCGTCCATAAAAATCCAATAATATAACAGCCGTAAAAAACAAGGTTAAGTGCTATGAGAAGATACAGATACTTCGAATCCTGAACATCCATATACTTTAGTAAAAAAGTAACAGGAATCATTCCCATATAAAATAACAACAGTGCGGTTGAAATCCAAAAACTCAATTTGTACTTTACGATAAGTACCTCATTGCTATTTAACAGTTGATGAAAGTGAAACAAGGTAAGTACCAGTAGAAAAGCTGCTCCCGTAAAAAAGGTATAGGCATGATATTCTTTCCAGCTTTGAAACAACAAACTACTAATAGCAACCAGGCAAAAAATGGAATAAAACGCAATTATTATTCTCTTAAACGATTTGCGCCTTAATATCCTACTATACCAGGTAAAGTAGAACAGAAAGCTGCCGATGGTAAAAAAATTATACAGCCAAAAATTGTTGAGCGAGAATACATATCCCAGGATTCCACCCAAAACATCAACCACCACTGTGAGCACAATTAAGTGTAAGAAATACTTTTCATTGGAGTGTACAAACTTTTTATAACATACTATGGCAACTATTGACGCAATCAAGGCGAATAAGGAAGGGGCGTATGAAATGTAGTTAATTTCCACTTCTCAATTATAAGTCATTTGGCGGTTGTCCGGCGTTACCGTAATTCAAGGCATTAATACTATCCAAATTTTGATTATTAGGCGGCATGGGGAAAAAGCCCTTCTGGACACCATCGATTCTTCCTGTAGGCACTAAAACCACGGTAGAATAGGGAAACTCATCATTGCCTTGAGGTTCAGTATATGCTGCAAAATAAATACGAATTCCCAGCTCTTTCTGCCCTTGTTTTTTACCTTCTTGTTCGACGTATTTAATATATTTCTTTAATGTATCTATTGAAAACCAAAAGTCTCTGCGATCATCAAACCCTAATCCTTGTCTTAAAATTGGAGATCGAGTTTCCAAAAATTCATTCTGAATTTCCTGTGCCTGTTCAAAACTAATGGACTGAGATGGTGGATCAATCGGCCTCTCACAGGACGCAAATACAACAGCGATACCCAGAGCTATAAAAAAAACAATTGGAAGTTGATTTAGATTCTCTAGAAAACTTTTCTCTGTTGTTTGAAAAAAAGGAAAGAGGGCGATTATACAATAAAGCTAAAACGTTTGCTCGGAGTATTCATGGCCAAGCAGAAACTTCTATAAGATCTTTGGATAGAATGAAAGAATCGAGAGTAAAGCATATTTATGAAATGCATACAAAATACAGCATGGCTGTAGTTTGCTTTATCTTTCTATTTGTTGGGGCTCCAATGGGGGCGATTGTACGGAAAGGAGG
>JBCCIJ010000020.1:0-72451 GCA_039028295.1 Bacteroidota bacterium | reverse complement strand
TATTTCGGCTTCAGTAAAATAAAAAGTGACATCAACACTACCAGAACCTGTAGTAGAAGTGGGTGAAATATTGAAGGTTTTATCCATGACAAAATCGGGTAAACTACTTCCGTTGTATGATTGGGCTCCTGTTCCGGCTCTGGAAACGTGGATATCTACACAATCATAATCATGAGTATTGTTATTAGTAATATCGGCCATTATATTACCACTTGCATCATCGTAGGCGTGTACCGTACCTGATCCATTTAGCTGAATATTTTCTGAAGTACCATTATTAACGGCAGTCTGAACAGCCACAGTAGTATTGGATGTTACAGAAATATCATCTAACATGAAAACAAATGAATCTGACGAAACCACTCGAATGGTGATATAGATATCATCACCATCGTAGGCAGACAAATCATAAGTGTATTCGGTCCAAGCGGTTGGTGGCTCCACATATGGGGCCGCTGAAATGATGGTAAAACTACTTGGGCTGGTATCGGTTGTAGACACACCTACTTGAAAACGATCCAATCCAAAGTTAGCTGTGAGCGACCTAGCCCAAAATTTCAATTCACTACCTGTACCGATCAAGGAAATCTGTGGGGTAAATATATAATCATCGTTCAGAAAAGGGACTATCGATTCAGCAAAACAATAATACCCCTTGCTTCCTCCGTGGGGGTCCCAATCGGTTCCCGCACTAGAGGGTGTGGTCTGACTCGGATTAAAAACAATAAATGTACCGGTGTAGTTTTCATTAGGGTAATCGTAAGTGACAGATCCGTAAGTTTGATCCCCGTCATTATCCAGCATGGTCCAAGGACCAACAGGAGTAATGGCAAAATCCGAATAGCTTTCGAAATCATCAGAAAATAAGATGCTATTTTGAGCCGCAACGGGCGCAACATCTGTGCTTTCTATGGTCAACGTAAAACTATCAGCATTAAGGTTGGCTTCAGCATCTCCTACTGTAGTAACAGTAAAATCAACGACAACGGTCTCATCGCTCTCGATCAAACCATCATGGTATACTCTAAGCATCATATCTTGTGGAGCCGTTGCACCACTAGTGAACGTGACACTGGGGGTAAGTAATTCAAAATCCAATCCAGTGGTTGCAGTACTAGCACCGGAAATAACGAAATTTACGACAGCATCATCTGAAGGTGCCAAAGTAATATCAAGCGGCACATTAATATCGGTAAAGCAAAGATCGGCATCTTCCACTGCGTTGGTTGCTGTATTTGTAAAGCCAATTTGTGGCGCTGACGGTGCAATTTTAAAAGAGTACACTCGCACTCTTCTATCCGGGTCCCCGGAATATTCTGAAGTCACCCAGAATGTTAGATCATCGACGGGATCTCGTACCGCCTGCCCATAATCACCGTATCGGTCGTTGGCAGTCACGGATGTAGTTCCAGCAATAACTAATTCTTCCGCTACTGTCATGGAGCCTAACACGTCACCATCCATTCTTCCGGTATAATATAAGGACGGAAATGTGGTTGTTCCGGTTTTCGTATATCCCATTCCTATATTTCCTTGGGAATCCATCGAAATACAACCCATAAAAACCGATTCGCTACCGGTAGGGTCTGTAAAAGTCCCTTCCTGATAAACGCTCCACGTTGTACCTCCATCAGTGCTTCTTAATTCAACCCAGCGGATTCCAGAAATTCGAGTTCCGTCAACGGTTTCAACCACCCAATTTAAAACAATGGATTCGTGGGTTCCAAATTGATACCAGTGAGACATATTCATTACAGCACCTACAATCGCATCAATTCGCTGCCCGGTTCCGGGTTGGGCCAAATTAGAAAACCCACCGGCGATAGCCGCATCAAAGGCCGCCGTAGGGATTTGATTTTTTCCTGAAATGGTTGAACCGGGAATATCGCTCCAATCCATGTCTATATTCCATAAACCAATATGATCTGAGGTTACGCCAGAAAACGCGTCATCCTGATAATAAACAATTTTAATGTCTCCAGTAGCTGCCCCAGCTGCTTCAGAATGAACAGGAATTGGAGCCGCAAAACCTGATGCACCCAAGCCCGCAGGAGAAAACCCAACGATTTCTGCTGTCGCATCACCGGACAACATTTTAGTCCTATTAAAGGTATATACTTTTTGTGCACCTGTAAAATTTCCTGCTGTTACATAAGAATCACCCCATACTCCATAATGTGGGTAGTCATTTCCAGCTCCCAAATTGTATTCATATACATTATAAGAACCTGTAGGATCCGGAGTAGTAGAAACCCCAACTAAGAAAACATTATTAAAGGGAAGTTGAAACTGAGAAATAAACCATCTATCGGCTTCTCGATCGTACATTACCACTGGATCACCTGAATTTGAAGTACTTCCAGGTGCCGAAAGTGGGTCGGTTAAAAGTTTTGGAAAACCAGCAGCCATCACTCCTAGTTTATCATAGACCGCCCACTGGCCATTCTCCATGGTTACAATATGATTAGGTCCCACCGCCATAGATGGATCGGGAGGCGAAACGTTCAAACCAAGGCTTTCAAAGTTAACAATGGGCGCCCGATTTTCATTAGTATGAATATAATTATTCTGCCCTTGAATTAATGGGTCTACGCTAGTGCTACTGGCTCCAGCGGCGTTCAAGTGTGCTAACTTTCTTTTCCTTTTATCACTCATTTCTTCTGAAGTGTTCACACCATCTTTAGGTACAATAAGTCCATCAAAAGTGATCAAATCATCACAGACGGGTAAATCACGTACTGGTTTCGAAACGAAGAAATTTGTTGGATAAATAACCTTGGTAGGGTGTTTACTAGAAACGTAGTTGTTGGCTTCTTTTTGTTCTTGACCAATGGCCAAAAAAGAGAAAAGGAAAAAGGAACAAAGCATTGCATTACGCAACACTGTCGACTTTATTGGGGATGATGACATAAGCATTTTTTTTATAGATATTCGAATCATAACTAAAATTCTAAAGTGATATCGATGTACTAAATTAATTGGGTATTTAAAGATAATAAATTTAGTTAGCAGTCTTAGCATTCAATAGGTTAAGACTTTCTACAGATATACATTTAGCTTACAGTTATTGTATTTTATCGGTAAAAATATACTTTTATCTAAATAATCCAAAAAAAACGTTTAGTGAGACACTACTCATTCACTTTTTAGATAATCGACCCACAAAAAAAGCCGCTTCAAAATTGAAACGGCTTATATTTCACTGACTTTAATTTAAATGAGCTTAACCTCCAAAGTCATCAAAACGAATGTTCTCATCCGGAATTCCAAAGTCTTCTCCCATTTTTTGAACTGCCTGGTTCATTAGTGGAGGGCCACAGAAATACAATTCGATATCTTCGGGGTCTTCATGGAGATTTAAATAATTATCTATCACTACCTGGTGAATAAACCCAACAAAGCCATCTCCCGCTTCGTCATTAATATCGGTTTTAACCTTCCAATTATCTTCCTCCATGGGTTCAGATAACGCCAGGTAAAATTTAAAGTTCGGAAACTCATCTTCCAATTGTTGAAAGTGATCCAGATAGAACAATTCACGTTTAGATCGTCCACCATACCAATACGTTACTTTACGACCCGTTTTTAAGGTTTTGAAAAGGTGATACAAATGTGATCGCATTGGTGCCATTCCAGCTCCCCCTCCAACGTACAACATTTCTGATTCTGAAGGGTTGATAAAAAATTCACCATAAGGTCCCGAAATCACCACTTTATCTCCCTCTTTACAGTTGAAGATATAGGAGGAAGCTATTCCTGGATTTACCTGCATCCATTGATTCTTAGCACGATCCCATGGTGGTGTAGCAATACGCACATTCAACATAATCTCTCTGCCTTCAGCAGGATAAGAAGCCATAGAATACGCTCGCTCCACAGTTTCGGTGTTCTTCATAACCAATGGCCAAAGACCAAATTTGTCCCATTCGGCTTGAAACTTATCCGGGGTGTCATGTTCCTCCGGGTGTGCCGTGATATCCATTTCACTGAAGTTGATCTCACAAGGTGGAATCTCAATTTGGATATATCCCCCGGCTTTATAATTCATTTCCTCGGGAATTTCAACTACAAATTCCTTAATAAATGAAGCTACATTATAGTTACGTACAACCGTTGCATCCCATTTTTTAATTCCGAAGACTTCTTCAGGAATATGTATGTTCATGTCCTGCTTCACCTTTACCTGACAAGACAGACGTGCTCCGTCCTTTAATTCTTTTCTTGTAAAGTGTGGAGTTTCGGTAGGAAGCGCTTCTCCTCCACCTTCTAAAACGTGACATTCACATTGAATACAAGTTCCACCGCCTCCGCATGCAGAAGGAAGAAATATTTTTTGGTTACCCAATGTAGATAACAGCGTTCCTCCAGAAGGTACTTCAATTACTTTTTCATCGTTGATGGTGATCTTAACCGGTCCCGAAGGTGACAATTTTTGTTTGGTAACTAGTAATAATGCTACTAACAGTAATACCAAAACTAGGAAAGCAATCACAGTTGCTAGGACAACGCCCAATGTACTCGCTAATATCATAGTCTATTTACTTGTTTCTGAAACTTCTACTCTAGCAGTTTCGCTATCATTTTTAATCTCTTTTTCGACCTCAACTGCTGTAGTAGTTTCGGTGGTAGCTTCTTCCTCATCTCCTCCAGTTAACATTCCTCCAAAGCTCATAAATCCAATGGCCATAAGACCTGTAATAATAAATGTAATCCCCAGACCTCTAAGCGGTGCTGGCACATTAGAATATCTTATTTTTTCACGAATGGCTGCAATAGCCAAAATAGCTAAGAACCATCCAATCCCACTACTAAAACCATAGTTAAGTGCCAAGGTGAATGTTTCAATTTCTCTAGATTGCATAAACAACGAACCTCCTAAAATGGCACAGTTCACAGCAATTAGGGGAAGAAAAATACCCAACGAGTTGTACAATGAAGGTGAAAAGCGCTCTACCACAATCTCTACCAATTGTACCATAGTTGCAATAGTGGCGATAAACAATATGAACGAAAGAAAGCTCAGATCGTAATCGGCAAATTCAGGGCCTAACCAGGTCAATGCTCCTTCTTGCAAGATGTATTGGTCCAACAACCAGTTCAAGGGAACCGTGACCGTTAGTACAAAGATTACAGCAGCCCCCAAACCTACAGCGGTGCTTACTTTTTTGGAAACAGCAAGATATGAGCACATTCCAAGAAAATATGCAAACACCATATTGTCAACAAAAACCGATTTAAAAAATAATTCTAAATGCTCCATTTTTTTTGATGTTTAGTACTTAGCATTCAGTGTTTAGTGCTTTTATCAACCAACCACTGATTGCTGTCAACTAATTTTAATGTTCTTCTATTAATGCTTTATTTCTACTACGTTGTACCCAGATAATAATTCCAACGACAATTAATGCCATAGGTGGTAGTACCATAAATCCGTTATTCTCATATCCAATGGCATACAAACCTGTTTTCTCAACAGAATCTCCTAACACTTTGAAACCGAACAACGTTCCAGATCCCAATAATTCTCTGAAGAAACCAACAATAATAAGAATCACCCCATATCCCAATGCATTTCCTACTCCGTCCAGGAAAGAGCGCCATGGCCCATTACCTAAAGCAAAGGCTTCAAAACGTCCCATAATGATACAGTTTGTAATAATTAACCCAATAAATACTGAAAGCTCTTTGCTCAAGGTATAGGCGAAGGCTTTCAATACTTGATCTACTATAATTACCAGAGTAGCTACTACGATGAGCTGCACTATAATCCTAATTTTAGAAGGAATGATATTTCTCATCAACGAGATTACCACGTTACCAACGCCCAAAACAAATATCACTGAAATAGCCATTACGATCGAAGGCTTCAATTGAGCCGTAATCGCCAGGGCTGAACAAATTCCCAATACCTGAATAGTAATCGGGTTGTCATCGGATAAAGGATCTAAAATTAACTTAGCGTCTTTTTTTGATAGTAGTCCCATATTATTTTAGTGTTTTAAAGTAAGACACATACATTCTAATATCTTTTTTCAGCATGGCACTTAAGCCATCACCAGTAATGGTGGCACCTGCTAATGCATCAACCTCCTGGTCGGTTTTATCCAGGTTCTTTGGATCGTTATTCCCTTTGGCTACTTTAATACTGCCAAATTTCCCGTCGCTCAAAAAACTTTCTCCAGAAAAGTCATCCATAAAGAATCGTTGTTTGATTTCGGCACCCAAACCTGGTGTTTCCCCTTTGTGGTCAAAGAAAACTCCATGGATCGTCATATTTTTATCCATGGCAACAAAGCCCCAGATAGCATCCCAAAGTCCTTTTCCTCGCACTGGAACCACATAAAGTTCCTTACCATCTTTTTGTCCAATGAACAGCGGCAATTTTCTCGTATAATCCGGATCCTTAGCTTTATTGGCTTCTTTCTTAATATCTATTAGGTAAGCCTGATCGTCTTCTGTAGCTTTATCACCTTCGATAACCAACTGTTTGGTAATGTATTTTCCAAATTCTGCTTCAACAACATCGGTGGTAATAAACTCAACATCATTGGCTCCTTCGTTATTATTGACGCCCATTGCATACAAAATATTCTGCTGCTTTTCAAAGCGTTCATTCGCCTTTACTAAAGGTTTTAAACCACTAGCAAATCCTGCCAGTATAGAGCCAACAACCACTACCATTACAATGGAAAAGATGATGGTATAACTATTTTTTTCTGTGTCTATCGCCATAATTATGCAGTTTTAACTTTTAGACGTTTCGCTCTTCTTTTAATATTGCCTTGCAGGACATAATGATCTATAGTTGGTGCAAATACGTTCATAAGCAATATAGCCAGCATCACTCCTTCCGGATAGGCAGGGTTGAACACGCGTATCATAATGGAGATAAATCCTATGAGAAAACCATAGATCCATTTCCCTCTATTGGTTTGCGAGGCGGTAACCGGATCCGTTGCCATATAGACAATACCAAAGGCCAATCCACCAAATAACAGGTGGTGCCAGAATTCGGTACTCATTAATCCATAAAATTTACTACTCTCACCAATCCATCCTGCATCTACAACTCCGTTGAAAATAAGTCCCATGGCCAGAGCACCAACAGTTGTGGACAGCATGATTCTCCAACTTCCAATTTTACTTAAAACTAAAAACAGCCCCCCCAATAAAATAAGTAAGGTGGATGTTTCTCCAACCGATCCAGGTATAAACCCATAAAACATATCCATGAGTTCAAATCCTGCTCCGTTATTTTGTGCCAGACTACCTAAGATGGTTTCGCCCGAAATGGCGTCCAATTTGGCTCCAGCTGCAATTTCCTTGGTTCTATCAACAGCTCCATGCACCCATACCTTGTCACCACTCATCCATGTTGGATAAGCAAAGAACAAGAAGGCCCTAATGGTTAGTGCAGGATTTAAGATGTTCATTCCTGTCCCGCCAAATACTTCTTTTCCTATAACCACGCCAAAAATCACGGCGACTGTTAGCATCCAAAGCGGAATGTCTATCGGAACAATTAATGGAACCAACATACCAGTTACCAGGTATCCCTCTTCTACTTCATGCCCTTTGATTACAGCAAATAAAAATTCTACTCCAAGACCAACTCCGTATGAAATTAGAACCAAAGGAAGTACTTTCCAGGCCCCAATATTGAAATTAGTCCAGTTCCAAAATTCGGGACTAAAAAACCCAGAAGAAACTCGTTGAATTTCCCCAAGAGCCAGTTGGTTTTGATAACCAGCGTTGATAATTCCGAAAATCAAACAGGGTATGAGAGCCATGATTACAGTGTTCATGGTACGCTTTAAATCGTCTGCGCCTCGAATATGACTTCCGGAATGAGTCGTTTCGTTAGGTAAATACAAAAAGGTATGGATGGCATTAAATGCAGGTGCCATTTTTTTGCCTTTGTATTTTTCTTTTAGCTTATGTAAATTTTGTTTCAATCCCATAGCGTTATCCTATTTCTTTATACATTAAGTCCAAACCGTCTCGAATAATTTGCTGGTGCGGTTGTTTGGATACACAAATAAATTCGGTCAATGAAAAATCTTCCGGAGCAACTTCATACATTCCCAAAGCTTCCATAGCGTCCAAATCTTTCACCAGACAGGCTTTCAATATTTGAAGTGGATAAATATCCAACGGAAACACTTTCTCATAATTCCCGGTCACCACAAAGGCACGATGTTCCCCATTAGTGTTGGTATTTAAATCGAATTTTTTGTTCGGAAGTAACCATGAGAAGGTAAAGGCTCTGGATGGAGATATCTTGTTGAACACAGGTTTATTCCATCCAAAAAGCTCGTAATCATCCCCTTCAGGGATTATATTTACCGCAGTATCATAATAGCCCAAATGAGATTTTGGTGAAATTTTAGTTCCAGTAAGAACATCCCCGCTAATTACTCTTGAGTGCTCTTCCAAAAGGCCCGAATCGTAGACGAAAGTGGAAACCTCGGCTCCTATTTTCGTGGTATAATATTTTGGTGCCTTTACTGAAGACCCTGCCAAAGCAATGACTCTTTCAGCATTAAAATGACCAGTGGTCATCAATTCACCTATAATAACTAGATCTTGTGCACCTACCGTCCAAACGGTTTCCCCTTTATTTACAGGATCAATTTTCGCGATTTGAGTTCCCACATTTCCTGCCGGATGGGGCCCTTTAACCGTATGTAGGTTAATATCCTTTAAACCACTAAATGGAGAAACACCAGCTCCTCCCACACAAACATGAACTTGACCTTCTGTTAACTTGCTTAATGTAGTAAGGGCCACTTGCAACAGCGCTTCCTTTCCCTTAAGTGCAAAATCCAAATCCGCCGCCAACGGTGCTGTAGTATAACCAGAAACAAAAATGGCCTTGGGAGCTACTTCCGGATTGGCAATGACATCATAAGGTCGTTGCTTTATGAACGGCCAGCATCCCGATGCCAACAAATGGGTTTTAATAGCCTCGGCAGACATGGAGGTTGGATCCATTTTCCCAAAATCCTTAAAATCGTCTTGGGTATCTCCTTCTATAACCAGTCTTTTTATCACACGTTTTGCACCTCTTTCTATTTCAGAAAGTGTACCACTAACCGGAGAAACAAATTTAAGGTCCTCATTGGTTTTTGAATAAAATATTGGGTCACCAGCTTTTACTTTTGCTCCCACCTTTACTACCATTTTAGGGGTAATGAGATGGAAATCTTCAGGTCTGATTACAAAAGTGCGAGAGCGTGGTGCATTGGAAAGAGTTTTATCTGCTTCGCCTTTCAATCGAATATTAAGACCTTTTCTAATCTTAATGTCTTTGGACATAGGATACTTGTATTAAAGTTCTCTTTAATTCCCTACTGAAAAATTACTCAGATTTTGGGATTGCAAATTTAATAATTAAAACGTGCAACCCATAATAAATAGAAATAATTTTCTCTAAAATAAAGCGGTATCGTTTTCGTTCCATTTTTGGGCACAAAATTTGTTTATCTTTAATCGCAAAATTTAACATCTATGCCATCTAAAGTACTCTTGTTATTTTTCTCATTAGGATTCTTTTTCTATTCTGAAGCTCAAATTATTGAAAAGGTTGAACCCCACCACATTCGGACCATTCAATTTCGAGGCGGCACAGATCAAAGTGAGCTTCCCATAATTCGCCTGGGGGAAACTCTGATGCTTAGTTTCGATGATATTAATGGTGATGAAGAAGACTATTATTATAAAATAACGCATCACGATTTCGATTGGTCCGAAAGCGATTTGTCTAAAGGAGAATTTTTGGATGGTTTTGACGATGTTCGTATCGAAACCTATGAAAATTCGCTGAATACGCTTCAACTTTATTCGCATTACACCTTAACCATCCCGAACCGCGAAACACGACGTATTAAAAAAACAGGGAACTACCTCCTTAGTCTTTACGATTATGATGGAGAACTGGTATTTACGCGTAAGTTTATCGTAATGCAAAACGAAGTAAAGGTAGGGGTGGAAATAAAAAGGGCAAGAGATTTGTCATTTATCGAAACCAAACAAAGTGTACAGTTTATTATAGATTCACCTAACTTTTTACTCATTAACCCAAAGGAAAGCGTAAAAACGATGGTGCTTCAGAATAGTAATTTAAAAAGTGCTATAACAGATTTAAAACCGCAATACACCATTGGTAGCGAACTTATATATCGTTACGACAAAGAGTCCTCCTTTTGGGCTGGAAATGAGTTTTTGTTTTTCGACAGTAAAGAGCTCCGTGGAGCCAATAACAGCATTCGAAGGGTCGAATTAACCGATATTTATAATCACTTTTTGTACACACGCTTATCTCGAGCCGATGTACCCTATACTTACGCACCCGATATTAACGGGAATTTTGTTGTTCGCTCCTTTAGGGCCGAAAGACAAAGCATCGAAGCCGAATACGTGCGCATGCATTTCACCCTTAACTACTACGAAGACATAGGGGATAAGGAATTACACATTTATGGAAATTTCAACAACTGGTGTATTGACGAAAGCACCTATATGCGATATGACGAACAGACGGACAGCTACAAAAACTCACGTTTATTTAAGCAAGGTTTCTACAACTATCGATATGTATTGGTAGACCGGGACGGCTCTGTGGACGAAGCAGCTGTGGGAGGTAGTTTTTGGCAAACTGAAAACGATTACACCGTACTGGTCTATTATCGAGGACCGGGGGAGCGTTTCGATCGCGTCATCGGTTACGGAAAATCCAACTCAAACGTAATCACCAACAATTAACCCTCATAAATTATCTAAGCCTACTTGGTATTCATTTTTCCTGAAGTTTGTTTAAATTTACGAAATGAGCGACCAACTGCCAGAAAAATCCAAAGGACGGAAAGCTGCTATCTATAGAGGTGCCGAATGTCTTAACTGCAAACATCCTTTGGAATTAAGTGATGTATACTGCTCGTATTGCGGACAGTTAAATACCACAAAAAGCCTGAAGCTGACGGATTTTTTTGGCGAATTTATTAGCAGCATCATTACCTACGACTCGAGATTTCGATATACCATTAAAGATCTTTTGTTTCGCCCTGGGGTAATTACAAGAAATTATGTAAGCGGGCAACGCTTTAAATATGCCAACCCATTTCGATTCTTTCTAAGTGTATCTATTATCTTTTTTATTGTTCAAGGACTCATTGTCACTTTTACCGGTCAAAATAATCTTTTTCAAAACAACAGCACCTCCAATGGACCAAACATCCAAATGGGACCCACTGGCGACAACATAAAGTTATTCACCACAAACAACGACTCTATTCCCTTAGATTCTATAGTGCAGGTAAACGCAGCTCGCTTGGATTCCATTCTCGAAGAAAATAATGTTCCCGGACAGACTCAGATAGACTCTATCATACGGGATTCCATCTCCAAGGATACCGTTCAAACCTATAAGTATATTTCTGAAGAACATCTGGACACCCTTAATTGGACCATTCGGGTAGTGGAACGATTTAGTTTATACTACGACTTTTATAAAACCACTGATATCAAAGACCCAAAAATAGCTTTGGATAGCCTCAAACATGAAAACACAAATTATAATCGTTGGGCCTATCAAAAAAACGAAGCCTTTGATCAAATTCGTGAAAATCCTACAGATTTTGTCAATTACCTTTTAGAAAAAACACCCTTCTTTGTTTTCTTTTTCACCCCATTTTTCGCCTTGTTTTTCTGGCTGGTCTATTCCAAAAAGAAATACACTTATATGGAACATATGATATTCATCTTTCATATTTTCAGTTTTATCTTTCTGGCGATGCTAATCCTGCTACTCCCTGATACTGTGTTTGGCACGGATTTTTTCAATGGAATCCTGTTTGTTCTCATTGGTCCGTTTTATTTTTATAAAGCTTTGCGGAATTTTTACAAGCAAAATCGCATCATTACAATTATAAAATTCTTATTTTTAAACTTCGTATTTTTTATAAGTGCCAATATCGCCGCAATTATCTTTTTTGCCATTACGGCGGCAATGTATTAACATGGTTCATCAAGTAACACAAGGAATTAAAGTTTCCGTTGAGACACAATTTGAAGGTTCTTTCTACAGGGATCACTTAAAAAAATACGCTTTTTCCTATCAAGTTACGATAGAAAATCATAGCGACTCTCGAGTGCAACTCACCGCTCGCCACTGGCTCATAAAAGATGCATTAAATAATTCGGAAGTAGTTGAAGGTCCTGGTGTTATTGGGCAACAACCTATTATAGAGCCTGGCGGTTTGCACGCCTACAACAGCGGCTGTGTATTGGTATCGCCTTATGGTTCTATGCAAGGCTATTATACCATGATTACTACGGAAAAGAAAATTAAAGTAGGCATCCCTCTTTTTAAGCTGAATGCACCTTTTGCGATGAACTAAAGGCCGAATAACGCCCAACACATTCCAATTTTATCTTTTTGTTATTCTGAATAATATGGCAATGACCACAATGCGAATCGAAGGTAAACTCATACGGTTCCAACTCATTTAATTCATCTGAAATGTAAACACCATCAAAGTCGATATTATGCTGCTCGTTATAGCGTCTAATTCTGAAATGTTCAGAAGGCAAGCCCTCTTCCAGAACTAATTCAAACCAGGCCGTACTTCCAATACCGCTTAACATTTGCGCAGCAGCAGGCAGTTTGGAAATAGCAGTAGGTTTGGAAATACCTGAGCTTGGTTTTCGATCAAAATAGTTGGTCAAATTTTCCTTAAATGCAGATCCACCAAAACGTCTTATGTGCCCTTGAAAGACTTCATAAACCATTCCCAAAGACGCTTTTTCGACATTGCCGACAGTACTTGGGGTGAATTTCTTATTAAAATTCAGGGCTTTGATTATTTTCTTTTCTGAAGTGGCTCTTAAAATGGTATCGGTGACAAATCGAGAGCAATTACTACCCGTCTTATCGAAGGCTCCATAAGGAATACTTCCTCGTGACTGAAGCTGAGAAATAAAACTTTCAGCTAACTGAAAATTAACAGCATTACAAACTGAAGCAAGTAATCTCCCCTCTCCGTGAGTTTTTTCGGGGTGCCTATCCAGCCACAGTAAAAAGGTGTCTAAGTTGGATAAAGTGCCATCATCATCAATTTTTGCTCTGAACGGAATTTCCAGTTCGGCATCGGTATTAGCACCGCGAACGCGCCCATAGCCTTTTGGAGTAACGTAGCGTCCAAAATCGAAATAACGAGCCACTCCGGTCCTGTTTTCAATTAAAATCAAAGCGGCGTGGCCTGCCTTAATATAGTCCCAGGTTCCAAGCCCAACTAAAGGCAACAGCTTGCATATCCATTCATCACTCATGGTGACAAAGGTGTCCGGATAGGCCAGCACTATTATTTTTCCGTTATAATTCAAAAGGACCTTATTGTAATTTGCTCATTTTGTAAATCTTCATACCGAAAGCAAATATCGTTATCATTTTTTAAAAACTGACTAATACTTTTAGTCTTCACAAAACCACGATCCATAATCAGGTCGGTTTTATCATTTCCGTCTCCAGCCGTTTTATGAAAATCAAGGAGTTCATCCTTGGAAGGAGTTGCGCTTTTGGATAAAAATTGAGAGAACCAAGACGCTCTTTTTTTCTTTACTTCTGAAGTATATAATAAAGAGGAAGACCAAATATGAGGTATCCATGGTTTTTTACTGAAATGTTTTTGCCTTCCATCCCAGACCAACTCGAACAAATGTAGTTCTGAAGCCCAATCTACGAGAATAAGCGTAAATGGTTCCACCCCATTCAAATTGTAATGTTCAATGGCTGAGTTTGCATCAGGTTTTGAAAGTAAATCGGTCACAATTACACCACGACTCAATCGATAACTTTCTGCTCTTTCATGCGCCACAAATCCTCCATTAAGCAAACAAATAAGTCTGTTTTTATCGCTTGCTCCAATCCAAGTGCCTCCCGCCAATTGATCCTTTGGAAATAGCAATTGCGCTCCATTACTGGCATATACCTCTGGCGGAAGCGTATGACGACTAGGCGCCTCATCCCGGTTTGATGTAAGGACAAAGCTCATCTTAGATTGTGGAACAAAAGTGACAGTACACATATAGTCAATAGGTCTTTAAATCTTTAAAATACTTACAAGGTAAATGTAAAGAATCCAAAGATAGCTTCTAAAATAAAAAGAAGGAACGCCTCGAAAATTTTAAATATACGTATCCAATTTTGCCGCTCCAAATTTGTCATTTGATGCATGTAAATTTGTACCTTTGCAACTTCAAATCAGTAAGTCTAATCACAAGACTTCCCAAATGGGAGGTTCAAATAAAATTATAATGGGAAAAGGATTTTTTGAAGTACCTATTGCGGTCAACGAACCTATTTATACATATGCTCCTGGCTCTGTTGAGCGAGAAGAAGTTTCAAAAATGTATCGAACGATGTACGACACCTCTATTGATGTGCCTATGTACATTAATGGCGAAAATGTGAGCACCGGAGATACGGCTACCATGTCACCTCCGCATGACCATCAGCATATCCTGGGCACCTATCACAGGGCAGAAAAAAAACACATTGACGCTGCGATTTCCTCGGCTTTGGAAGCTAGAAAAAAATGGTCTCAAATGCCATGGGAACAACGCGCCGGTATTTTTCTGCGCGCTGCCGAACTGATCGCAGGCCCTTACCGAGCCAAGATCAATGCGGCCACCATGCTCGCTCAATCAAAAACCATCGGTCAGGCAGAAATTGATGCAGCCTGCGAGTTGATCGATTTCTTGAGATATAATGTTCAGTATATGACCGAGATCTACGCCGAGCAACCCGAATCGAGTTCTGCGGCATGGAATCGTTTGGAATATCGTCCCTTAGAAGGTTTTGTTTATGCCATTACACCATTCAACTTTACTGCAATTGCCGCCAACCTGCCAGCAAGTGCCGCGCTAATGGGGAATGTTGTTGTTTGGAAACCCAGTGATAGTCAAATATTTTCGGCTAAAGTAGTGCTGGATGTATTCAAAGAAGCCGGTGTTCCTGCAGGAGTGATTAACATGGTTATGGGTGACCCGGTAATGATTACGGATACCGTTTTGGCCAGTCCCGATTTTAGTGGAATTCATTTCACGGGATCTACCCATGTATTTAAGGATATCTGGCAAAAAATTGGAACCAACATTCACAACTACAAAACCTATCCACGCATTGTTGGGGAAACTGGTGGAAAAGATTTTATCGTAGCCCACAAAACCTCCAATCCGAAACAAGTGGCTACGGCTATTTCAAGAGGAGCTTTTGAATTTCAAGGTCAGAAATGCAGCGCCGCTAGCCGATGCTATATTTCTGAGAGCATTTGGAAGGACGTCGAAAAATATTTAAAAGCTGACATCGCCAGTTTTAAAATGGGTTCTCCAGAGGACATGAGTAATTTTATCACGGCGGTGATTCACGAAGGCTCATTCGACAAATTGGCTGGTTTTATAGATCAGGCAAAAAATGACAGTAATGCCGAAATTATTGCCGGCGGAGGTTATGATAAGAGTAAGGGTTATTTTATCGAACCTACGGTTATTAAAACCAATGACCCAAAATACACGACCATGTGTACCGAATTGTTCGGACCTGTAGTTACGATATATGTATTTGAAGATAGCGCCTGGGAAGAGACCCTTCATTTGGTTGACCAGACTAGCGAATATGCATTAACAGGAGCCTTATTCAGTGAAGATCGATATGCTTTGGAAGTGGGCGTAAAAATTCTTGAAAATGCGGCAGGAAACTTCTATATCAATGACAAGCCTACCGGGGCAGTAGTCGGGCAACAACCTTTCGGTGGTGCACGTGCCAGCGGAACCAACGACAAGGCAGGTAGTAAGCTCAATCTGTACCGTTGGATTTCACCAAGAATGGTGAAAGAAACTTTCGTTACGCCAACAGATTATCGCTATCCATTTTTGGATTAAACATTTCTGCTTAAACATAGTTAAGAGGGGTCTCAATGAAACTGGCACCCCTCTTTGTTATTCAAAATAAAATCAAAAAAGAGATCCCGTGGCTAGGGCTTGTATTTGAGCGGAAGATGAACCACAGTTTTCGTTTCAAAAAAGTCTTCTGTAAAATAATTCCGCAGCGGGTATTGGGTAGCTTTGGGGAATTTGGCCAATTCTTCAGTTAGATCACCCCCTTTCAAGTAGAGAATCCCATTTTTAAGTTCGTGTACGCTCTTTTTAGCCACTCGACCTTTCACCCAGCGCGTAAACGTATCCATTTGAGCCACTGCTCTACTAACGATAAAATCGTATTGGTCCTTAATGGTTTCCACTCTTGCATTGATCACTTGGACATTTTCCAGCTCAAGTCCCTGTGAAACCTCCTGAACTACTTTAATTTTCTTACCAATGCTATCTACCAAATGGAATTGAGTTTCAGGAAATAAAATAGCTAGCGGAATTCCCGGAAAGCCCCCTCCGGTGCCCACATCCAGTACGCAAGAATTAGGCAGAAAAGATACTACTTTAGCAATTCCCAATGAATGCAACACATGTCTCAAATAAATTTCATCTATGTCCTTGCGAGAAACTACATTTATTTTTAGGTTCCAATCTTTATACAGCTCTGCCAGCAATTCGAATTGCTTTATTTGGGAGTCGGAAAGACCGGGAAAATAGGTTTTTATAATATCCATGGTAAGTTTTCAACCGCAAAAGTAGGATATCTTTCATAAATTTTAAGAAAAGCGCGGTCAGTATTAAGCATAAGATGCGTATTTTTGCCCTTTCCTGTTTTAGGACCCCAATTAAAACAATAGTTTGTGAGCGCAACACGTATAAAATTTTCGAGAGTAGATTCTGCAAAGTTCTTCAGAACACTGAATAGTCGTGTGAACGCTTATTTTAAAGAGAATAATCTTTCCAGAAATGGAAATTGGAAGCTACATCTAAAAACGGTGGTGATGTTCTCGCTCTATCTCTGCCCCTATTTTTTATTTTTAGGCCTTGATTTCCCGTGGTGGGCACAGTTGCTGTTAACCATCATTATGGGAATTGGAATGGCAGGCGTTGGAATGAACGTCATGCACGACGCCAATCACGGTGCGTATTCTTCCAAAAAGTGGGTCAATAAAATATTGGGTGGAAGTATGTATATTCTTGCCGGAAATGTTTACAACTGGCAAGTACAGCACAATGTACTTCACCATACTTATACCAACATTCACGGTCATGATGAGGATTTGGAAGCCGGGCGAATTTTACGATTTTCAAAGCATTCTGAGTGGAATAGATTTCATAGGTTCCAACATATTTATAGTATTTTCTTTTACGGTTTACTTACTATAAATTGGGTATTAACTTCAGATTTTCTACAGACCAAACGCTATTTAGCTCAAAAGTTGTCCTACGGAAAACTACCCACCCCTACCAAACAATGGAGCCTTCTTATCATTACTAAACTAATTTATGCCGGCATCTGGATCTTAATCCCTATCCTGTTTTTTGACATTGCCTGGTGGAAAATTCTAATTGGATTTTTCATTATGCATTATACAGCAGGAATCATCTTGAGCATCGTATTCCAATTGGCACACGTTGTTGAAGACGCTCAAATGATGCTACCGGACCCTTCTGGAACCATGAAAAACACCTGGGCCATTCACCAGCTTTTTACCACGGTTAATTTCTCTACAAAAAACCGAATTATGAATTGGTTCACCGGAGGATTAAATCATCAAGTAGAGCACCATATTTTTCCGAATATAAGCCACGTGCACTATACCAAAATTTCGGAAATCGTAAGAAATACAGCTAAAGAATTCAATTTACCTTATAACGAATATAAAACCACTCGTAAGGCGGTAATAGCTCATTTCAAACATCTTAAACAAATGGGCATGAAGCCTGCACTTTCTGTTTAGTCCCTATGAACTCAAAACTTTCCAACCGTGTAAATAACATGGCCACTTCTGCCACTTTAGCAATGGCAGCCAAGGCCCGTGAACTAAGAGAACAAGGAAAAGACATTATTGGCTTAAGCTTGGGGGAGCCCGACTTTACCGTGCCCGATTTTGTAAAGGAAGCGGCTGTACAAGCAGTGAAGGACGACTACCATTCCTACACCCCGGTAGACGGTTATGGCGAATTGAAAGAGGCCATTATCACAAAATTTAAACGGGACAACAACTTACATTATAGCCCTTCCCAAATTGTAGTTTCAACAGGAGCAAAACAGTCTTTAGCTAACCTGGCACAAGTGCTTTTGAACGAGGGAGACGAAGTACTTCTTCCGGCACCCTATTGGGTGAGCTATAGCGACATTAGCGAATTATCGGGTGGAGTACCCGTACCTATCGCCTCATCAATAGAAAGCGATTTTAAGGTGACACCTGAAGCTTTAGAAGCTGCCATTACCCCGAAAACCAAAATGATGATCTACAGTTCTCCGTGCAACCCAAGCGGTTCTGTATATTCAAAAGCGGAGTTACGAGCTTTGGCGGACGTCTTGGTAAATTATCCTAATATCATTGTGGTAAGCGACGAAATATACGAGCACATTAATTATGTGGGTGAACATGTTTCTATGGCAAACTTTGACGATATGTACGATCGCACGGTGACGGTTAATGGTGTTTCCAAGGCCTTTTCAATGACGGGATGGCGAATTGGATACATTGGAGCGCCCGAATATATCGCACGAGCTTGCAATAAAATGCAAGGACAGGTAACCAGCGGTGCCAATTGCATTGCCCAACGCGCTACCATCGCTGCCTTGGAAAACGACCCAAGCAGAATACAATATATGGTCGATGCTTTTAAGGAAAGAAGAAGCCTAATTTTGAATCTTATTTCTGAAATTCCCGGTCTTAATGCCAATGAGCCTGATGGTGCTTTTTATGTGTTCCCGGACGTTTCTTATTACTTCGGAAAAACATTACGAGGGAAGACCATTAACAATGCGGGCGAATTTGCACTCTACCTATTGGAAGAGGCCAATGTGGCTACCGTAACTGGTGAAGCTTTCGGAGATGCCAATTGTATTCGCATTTCCTATGCTGCATCCGAAAAAGACATTGTCACTGCCCTGCAAAGAATTAAAGAAGCTTTAAGCTAGCTTACCCACTTTTAACTTCCTATTGGGCCTTAGTTTTCTTAGCATACTGAATATCGCTAGCAAACGATAAGCAATAGAGATTTGCCGGATAATCGCTATAAAAAAATTGTAATTCCTTTGTTTTCTTCGGAATAAAAAAGAAAACTGCTATTTTTAAGGTATCGAATCTATCAATTTTGAAGCAGATCGTCTACATATTTTTAGTGTTTGCTCTGGGTGCTTCGGCCCAGGATCATGAGCAAAGGTTCTCTTTATTCTTTGAGAATGATGCCTATTTGCTCACCTCCGACCATCATAAAATACTCGATAGCATAAAAAAAATACAGCATAAAGATGAATTGGATGTACACATAAAGGGTTTTACCAACAACGTGGGGAATGCGTCATACAATCTCAAATTATCTCAAAGACGAGCTGAAAATGTAAAAGAACAATTACGCGAGTTCACCATCATCTCATCCATTGGCTATGGCGAAATAAATAGTGCCGCTGCGGATAACCGAAGGGTCGATATTTTGGTTCATTTAAAAGCTGATCACGTTGCCATGGAAGGGGAAATTGTAGAACCTCCGAAAACCAAAAGTGCTCCCCAACCTACTATTGCCAACTTAGTTGATCCAAAAAAAGGGGATAAAATCACGCTACAGGGAATTATGTTCTACCAAGATCGGGATGTTATCATGGACGAAAGTAAAGATGCATTGGAACAGTTGGTGGATTTTTTAACCAAAAACCCGTCGGTAAAGTTCAAGTTGATTGGTCATATTTGTTGTGGCGATCCCATGAAACCGGGTAAAGACCTTAAAAATGTCCGCACTGGAAAAGACGACCTGTCCTATGCTCGAGCCAGGGCGCTTCATAATTATTTAGCAAAAAAAGGAATCTCAACACGGCGAATGCGCTACATTGGAATGGCTTTTCGGCAGTCCACCGGAAAAGGAGATCAATTTGACCGTCGCGTGGAAATAGAGATCACTTCTGTGGATTGAATGATGGTTTCGTTCAGTAAAAAATTTAACTCAAAGCTTATGTTTACCTCCTTTCAAGATAGTGTGCCTCGAGAAATCATTCCAGGATTTATTGCACGTTTTATTCATACTCAATCTCAAACTTTATCATTGGTAGAAGTTGAAAAAGGGGCTCTTCTGCCTGAGCATTTTCATAGCAATGAACAAGTTTCCAAAGTAATTGAAGGCTCTTTTGAATTACAAATAAATGGCATAAAAAAAGTATGTACTCCCGGTGATATTGCCGTTATAGATTCCAACGTCCCGCATTCGGGTGTGGCGTTGACTCGCTGTGTTATCCTCGATGTCTTTACGCCGGCTAGAGCGGATTATAAATAATTATCTATTTCTCCAGAAAAAAGGTGTAAACAGAATGAGCACTGTAAATAACTCCAGTCTTCCAATGAGCATCAAGAATGTGGCCCACCATTTAGCAGCTGTTGGCAGTCCCGAATAAGTTTCGACCGGACCCAAATCGCCTAAGGCCGGTCCCACATTCCCTAAGGAAGAAGCGGCACCACCCAGGGCCGTTTCAAAATCGAGCCCTAGTATTGAAAATACAAGCACACCTACGATAAACGAGAGCATATAAAGAATAAAGAAGGCTAAAATGTTAAAAACAATCGGCTGCTGAACCGCTCTTTTATTGTATCGAACAGGAATAATGGCATTGGGATGTAAAGTACGCTTAAACTCCATGAGACCATTCTTAATCATAATGAGGTGACGCACCACTTTAATCCCTCCGGCAGTGGATCCGGCCGACCCCCCTAAAAACATCATTCCGAAGAAAAATATAGTTAGAAAAGGCGCCCAAGCGGTGAAATCGGCGGAAACAAATCCTGTGGTTGTTACAATCGCTAAAACTTGAAATAACCCATGCCGCACTGCACTTTCAAATTCTCCTAGCACCATAGGATGATGTACCGATGACGTAAGTGGATTTGAATCGAAATAGATAAATAGGGTTACGGTAATCGTAAGTCCTATAATGAAAAAAGTATATGCTTTAAATTCTTCATCTCTAAAGATTTTACTGAATTTCGTTTTAAATGCGAAGTAGCTCAAAACAAAATTGGTACCCGCCAAAAACATAAACAGCATGATAATATATTGAATCATGGGCTGTCCGTTCCAATGAGCAATGCTGTTATTTTTTGTAGAAAATCCACCGGTACTCAGCGTGCTTAATGAATGATTTATCGCATCAAAAAAGCTCATCCCCGCCACCTTTAGTAAGATGGTTTCGGCTACAGTGTAACCCACATAAATGAGCCAAAGCCGTTTAGCAGTATCCGTAATTCTGGGATGAAGCTTATTAGCGCTGGGGCCCGGTGCTTCAGCAGCGAATAACTGCATCCCTCCAATCCCCAATAAAGGCAAAATTGCAATGGCCAATACGATAATACCCATACCTCCAATCCAATGTGTGATACTTCGCCAAAATAAAACACCTTCGGGCAACCCTTCAATATCGTTTAAAATTGAAGCACCAGTAGTGGTATATCCACTCATTGTCTCGAAAAAGGCATTGGTAAAACTGGGAATAGTGTCTGTAAAAATATAAGGTAAGGTCCCGGTCAAGGACATAAAGAGCCAACCAAAAGTTACAATAATATAACCGTCCCGTTTATCCAGTTCTTTCTTATGATTTCGAGTAAACAGCATGATAAACCCTCCTATCAAAACGGTCACCAATCCCGCCCAGACAATTTGCAATCCTACACCGTCCTTATAAATAAAGCTGAAAATGGAAGCCACCCACATAAATCCGCCGTTAACCACCAACAACAGCCCCATGAGATGGAAAATAATCTTATAATTTAGCCTGGAAACATAGCCCATTAGACAAAGAGTTTTTCCACTTTTTTAATGGATTGAGGTAAGCTGCATACAACAATTCGATCACCATTCTTAATTTCAAAATCTCCTAAAGCAATCATACCAATACCGTCTCTAACAACGCCTCCAATAATTGCTGATCTTGGAAAATCAATATCACGAACCCTTTTTTCACACACTTCGGAAGTCGACGATACAATAAACTCTAAAAGCTCTGCATTCATATTATTGAGCATGGTCATGGCTACTATATCTCCCTTACGTACATGGCGAAAAATATGATTAGCAGCTAACAGCTTCTTATTAATAAGTGTATCAATACCTATGGAATGAGACAGCTGAAAATAATCCATATTCTCTACCAGGGCAATGGTTTTCTTAACTCCCTTGGATTTTGCCACCAAACAGGACATAATATTGGTCTCACTATTACCTGTGACCGCAATAAAGGCATCCATATCCTGGATGGACTCTTCCTGAAGTAGCTCGACATTCCTTCCATCTCCGTTAATAACCAGACAATTAGAGATATCATCTGCAATTTCGAAAGCCTTGTCCTTATTCTTTTCGATCAATTTTACCTTAAACTTGCTTTTACATAAATCGGCCGCCGTCTTATATCCAATATTGCTTCCACCTAAGATCATTACATTTTTAATGTCTTCTTTTACTTTTCCGGTAAGTTTAAGAATTTGATCCACGCCCGTATTTATGGTAGTAAAATATACCTGATCCCCTTCCTTAAATAGCGTATCTCCTCTTGGAATGATCGTATATTGTGTACCATAACGTTGTATGGCAATAGGGACATAGTTAAGTTCGGGGTATTGCAATCCTACTTCCTTCACCGTTTTGCCAATAAATGCTGCGGTCCTGCCTAAATGCAAACCGATCATAGTCAAGGCACCATCTTCAAATTCGTAGGAGTCGTTGAAGCCACTCTGATTGAGTAAAAGTTCTATTTCTGAAGAAGCCAACGCCTCGGGAGAAATAAGTTCATCAATCCCGAACTTAGTAAAACCTACCTCGTCTTTATTCTCTAAAAATTCGGTATTGCTAATTCGAGCAATGGTGCGTTTTGCTCCCAGTTGCTTTGCCAATACGCAAACCGTGATATTGGTGGTTTCTGAAGAAGTTACGGCTACTACTAAATCGGTTCCGTGTACATGGGCGTCTTTCAATACCGAAATGGAAGTGGCATCCCCGCGCACGGCGCGAATATCCAAATGTGTGTCGGCATACGACAAGGACTCCCTATTGTTGTCAATAAGTGTAATGTCTTGAGACTCGAAAGAAAGGAGTTTTGCTAAATGAAATCCTACTTCACCGGCACCGGCAATAATAATTTTCATATGTCTAAGTAAGCGATAAGGCCACAAAGGTACAAAATTGATTTACGATTTATGAGCAAGCCATCGCGATTTAAGGTCAAATACACCTCTATCGAGAGCTCTTATTTATAATTTGGTCTAGGGTACTAATGCTTTTCTACAAAAAGTACGTAGCTTTGCAACCGCTTAAGAACCATGGAAGAAAACGTAACTCCTTATAAAGATTCTAACGCCAGTAAAAAGCAACAGGTAGAGAAGATGTTCGATAACATTTCGGATAACTATGACGGCCTCAATCGTGTAATTTCTCTAGGAACAGATATCAAATGGCGTAAAAAAGTATTGAAGTTGATTGCCGAAGTACAACCAAAAACTATTTTGGATATCGCTACCGGTACAGGAGACTTGGCGCTTCTATTCGCTAAAAATCTAAATGCCGAAAAAATAGTGGGATTGGATCTAAGTGAGGGAATGTTGTCTATCGCAAGGAAAAAAGTGGTTAATACAGAGCTTGCAGACAAAGTCTCTTTTATAAAAGGAGATAGTGAGGCATTGCCGTTCGAGGATAACTCTTTTGACGCAATAACAGTTTCCTTCGGAATTAGAAATTTTGAAACTTTAGAAAAAGGGCTGGAAGAAATTAAAAGAGTTTTGGCTCCTGGTGGTCGTTTCGTCATTCTGGAGACTTCAGTTCCGTCTAAATTTCCATGGAAGCAGGGCTACTATATGTACAGCCGAGGAGTATTACCCATTATTGGTAAACTGTTCTCAAAGGACAAAGTAGCCTATCAATATTTAAGTGAGAGTGCTTCTGTTTTTCCATTTGGAGAGAAACTCAACAATATTTTAAGTAAAATAGGGTTTATAGCTATTGAAAATAAGCCGCAAACTTTTGGTGTAGCCACCATTTATATTGCTAGCAAATAATTATGAAGAAGGTATTTTTTATACTCGGTTTTTTAGTGATTGCACAAAGTGCACAAGCTCAGCTATTTAGCAAAGAAAGACTTTCAAATTTAGAAACTTTCGATAATAGATTTCTCTCTTGGGGGTATTACTTAGGGTTCAATAGTTACGACTTTAAAATAGAATACAACAACCAAGACACCGATGCTAATACCGATATTCTTGTGGAAAGGCAAGGAGGTTTTAACGTAGGTCTTATTGGAGATATGAGGGTAAACAGATATGTGAACCTTCGTTTAGAACCCGGACTTTACTTTACCCAGCGGGACTTGAGATTTCCTAACTTTGAAGAAGAAAGAGATATCCTTCGAAATGTAAAATCTACCTACATCCATGTACCCTTATTGGTTAAATTTTCCACCAAAAGACTAAATAACATCAAACCGTTTATCGTTGCCGGAGTTTCGAGATCGTTCAATTTGAGTAGTAATGAAAACAACCCGGAGGATAATGGCGAGGGACAATTTAGAATGACAAAAGGAACTAATTATTTTGAATTAGGCTTCGGAATTGATTTTTATTTGTTCTACTTCAAGTTCACTCCTTCTATTAGAGGTGTTTTTGCCACCACTAATGAATTAATTCCAGATGATGACCCAAACAGTCCCTGGACCTCCAATATTGGCAGTCTTGAGTCCAGAGGGATTTTCGTAAACTTTACTTTTCAGTAGACCTCTTAAATTCACTTAGCAAAATACCTGTTGCGGTAGCGACATTTAGGCTTTCTGCCGAATGTGTAGTTCCAAAGCTAGGGATGGTTATCTTGTGCTGAATGTGCGTTGTTATTTCAGAAGAAATCCCCTTTGCCTCATTTCCCATAACCAATAAAGCTTGCTTCGGAAGTTGAGAGGAGTATACATTTGTTCCGTCCATTACCGCTCCATAAATAGGTAAGCGAGTCGTTCGAATGTAGTCTAAAAGATCCAAATACACTACCGACACCCTGGCAATGGAGCCCATGGTGGCTTGCACTACCTTAGGGTTAAAACAATCCACAGTGTCGTTCGCACAAATTAATTGGGACACTCCAAACCAATCACATAAACGGATAATGGTTCCCAAATTTCCAGGGTCACGCACCGTATCCAATGCCACAAGTAATCCTTTTTCTGAAACGTTCTTTTCCTTCGGTTGGTAGAATACCGCCAACATCGTATTGGCCGTTTTTAGCGCACTTATTTTTTGAAGTTCAGCCGACGACACTTGAACAATCGTTTCAGAAAAACTAAACCTATGGCGAAATGTCTCCGCTAGATCAAAATGCTCCTCCAGCGTATATAAGGCGTGTATCTTCAAGCCAGAAACCAGAAGGTCCTGAATTATTTTTGGTCCTTCGGCCACAAAAAGACCTGTTTTAACACGGTACTTTTTTTGCTGTAAGCTCGTTATTAATTTAATTTGGCTTTTGCTTATCAAAATTATCCTATTTTTGAATTGAGAAACACAAACTCTTTGACTCAAACCCTCACAAAAATATCATTAATTTTAGGATTAACGGTGCTCTTCGTTTCTTGTGATGCGGTAAAGCGTCTGCAAGAAGATGAATTATTGCTTACGGAGAATACCATTATGGTAGACGGTGAGAAATTAAAAGACAATGAGCCCTACACCCTACTAACCCAAACACCCAATCCTCGCATCCCTGTGATAGGAATTCCACTGGGGCTGCACATTTACAATATCGCCGAGCCCAAACCCGATTCCACCTATAGAGCGTGGCTGGAAAGAAAGCCCAATAGAGAGCGCCGACTCAGTAAGTTGCTGTCCAAAAAACAAGTATATGGCTTGGGACGAACGAAAACCAATTTTAATGATTGGCTGAAAAGAACTGGAAGCGCTCCCGTTATTATCGATTCGAAACGAAGTGAGAAGTCTTTGAAACAATTGAAAAAGCATTATTACACGCGCGGTTGGTTTAACGTAGAAGGAAAATATACGATCCTTAAAGATTCTTCACTGGAAAAGAGGGGATCGGTTGTTTATGATATCAAAAGACACAAGCCCTATTTCATTGGGACGATCGAAGAAAAAATTGATTCTCCAGTGGTAGATTCGTTATACCAACAGACGAAGGACAGAAGCTTTATCATCCCAGAAAAGCAATATAGCGCAGCAGATTTTGACAACGAACGTGATCGACTCACCGTTCAGATGAGAAATTCTGGCTTGTATTATTTCGATTTGGACTATATCGGTTTTGATGCAGACACCAACGACACCGGACACAGAGTAAATATTGAATACATTATACCCGATCGTCGCATATCGCAAGGAGATACCACCGTAACTGTCCCCTTCAAGGTGCACACTATAAATGAAGTTCGCATTTTTACCGATTTCACCTACGACAGACAGGCTAATAAGATTAAAGATTCGGCCAGTTATGATGGATATCAGGTTTTTGGATATGAAAAATTGAAATACCGTCCTAAAGCAATTACCGATGCCATTTCAATTACGCCAGGGACCATTTTTAAAGATATAGATAGAGCACTTACGTACCGCCAGTTGGGTGAGCTTCGTAATTTTAAGTATCCTAATATTAGTTACCAAAACGACCCTCGAGACAGCACTGGCACCGGCCTAATTTCTACCATTTTACTTACCCCTAAAGAGAAATATACGCTCGACTTCGATTTCGATGCTTATACTTCGACGATTCAACAATTTGGAATTGGTTTTAGCACCTCTTATCTCATTCGAAACGTTTTTAAGGGTGCAGAGAATTTTGAATTTTCGGTAAGCGGAAGTGTGGGTTCCTCCAGAGAAAGTTCGGACGGCAGCACTAATTTTTTTAACACTTCAGACGTCGGAGTAGATGCAAAACTCACCTTTCCGTCCATTCTTTTTCCCATCAATACAGATCGTTTTATTCCGAAATATATGTCGCCCTTTACTTCCGTAAGTGCTGGACTAAATGCGCAAAATAACATTGGCTTGGACCGCCAAAGTTTTAACGGCATTTTCAGTTATCGCTGGAAACCACGGGTTACCAGAACCAATGCTTTTGAATTGGTTAATATGCAGTATGTGCGGAACCTAAACATCGACAACTATTTTAATGTGTATCCAACTTCCTATGACCGTTTGAACGAAATCGCCATTGCAACCAATTACGATTTTCAGGATGGAAACCAACAATTGAACATTTCAAACGGTGAAGCCGATGCTTTTATTCAATTAATTGAAGATTCTGATCAGAGCTCCATCATTACGGCCGACATTAAAGATGAGGTCGGGGGCATAGGCCAGCGAAAGGATCGGTTGACCGAGGACAACCTTATTTTCGCATCTAATTTTACCTGGACCAGCGATGGTCGATCCAACTTTAATGACAATACCTTTACTCGTTTTCTTTGGAAGGTAGAGACGGCGGGAAACCTGCTTTCTGCACTGTCATCGACCGCCAATTTAGCGACCAATGAAGATGGACAAAGCAAGACCTTCGGTGTTGTGTTTTCTCAATACGTAAAATTTGAGTCCGATTTTATTCGGCATTGGGAGTTGAAAAACAAATCCATCATTGCCGTGCACGCCTTTGGAGGTATTGCAATTCCTTTTGGAAATAGCAATAGCATTCCATTCACCAGAAGTTATTTTGCCGGAGGAGCCAATGACAACAGGGGTTGGCGAGCATATGATCTGGGACCTGGAAGTAGTGGTGGTGTCTTGGATTTTAATGAAGCCAACTTGAAACTTGCCTTTAATGTTGAATATCGCTATACCATTTTAGGAAGCTTTAAGGGGGCATTTTTTGTAGATGCCGGTAACATCTGGAATGTTCTGGACGAAGAAGATCGGGATCCCCTTCGATTCAATGGCTTAAGCGATTTGTCCGAAATTGCTGTCGCCTCAGGTATTGGACTTCGTTACGATTTTGGCTTTTTTGTACTCCGATTTGATGTTGGATTTAAAACCTATAATCCGGGACTACCAGAGGGGTCTCGTTGGTTCAAAGAGTATAACTTCAAAAATTCGGTGCTTAATATTGGTATCAACTATCCCTTTTAAACCATTAAAATTTGTTATTTTTGCCTTTACGCTTCCTGACAACCTATTTTGGTTCAATCATGAAGCTATTTTATTGTTAGATATAAATTTATAATCATCCGAAACCGTTGGTTCTGGTAGCGGATGATCCAATATAAAAAATATGAGTCATTTTATTGGTCCCGGAGTTGCTACCGGAACAGATGTTCAAAAAATACATAAACTTGCCAAAGAAAAGGGCTTTGCCATGCCCGCTGTAAACGTAATTGGTTCGGATACCATGAATACGGTAATGGAAACCGCAGCCGAATTGAATTCGCCGGTTATTATTCAGTTTTCTAACGGTGGCGGCCAGTTTAATGCCGGTAAGGGTCTTTCTAACGACAATCAAAAGGCAGCAATTGCCGGTTGCGTTGCCGGAGCGAGACACATTCACGAGATGGCTAAGGCTTATGGAGCCACCGTGATATTGCACACAGACCACTGCGCAAAAAAATTATTACCTTGGATTGACGGCTTATTAGATGCCGGAGAGGTTCACTATAAGAACACCGGGAGTTCCTTATATAGTTCGCACATGATCGATTTAAGTGAAGAACCCATTGAAGAAAATATAGAAATTTGCAAAGGTTATCTGGAGCGTATGTCCAAAATGGATATGACCTTAGAGATTGAATTAGGGATTACAGGAGGTGAAGAAGATGGTGTGGACAATACAGACGTAGATAGCTCTAAGCTTTATACGCAGCCAGAAGAAGTGGCTTATGCCTATGAAGAATTAAAGAAAGTGAGCGATCAATTTACGGTTGCGGCAGCTTTTGGAAATGTACATGGTGTATATAAACCCGGAAACGTGAAATTGACTCCGAAGATCTTAAAAAACTCTCAGGAGTTCGTTCAAAATAAATACGGTACCGGTCACAATCCGATTGACTTTGTTTTTCACGGTGGAAGTGGATCCACAGTGGAAGAAATTAGAGAAGCCATTGGTTATGGAGTGGTAAAAATGAATATTGATACGGATCTTCAATTCGCATTCTGTGAAGGAATACGCGACTATATGAGCAAGAACAGTGCGTATTTGCAGACTCAAATAGGGAGCCCTGATGGGGAAGATAGCCCTAATAAAAAATACTACGACCCGCGTAAATGGTTGCGTGAAGGCGAGCTCACCTTTAAGTCTAGGTTAATTAAGGCTTTTGAAGATTTGAATAATGTAAATACGTTGTAAACAAGACAAACTCCTCATTATGGCTTGGTTTAAAAGAACAAAAAAAGGAATTCAAACTGCTACAGAAGACAAAAAAGATGTCCCGAAAGGTTTGTGGTACAAATCTCCCACCGGTAAAATAATCGATGCGGAAGAATTGGAAAAGAACTTTTATGTGAGTCCGGAAGATGGTTATCACGTTCGAATAGGTAGTAAAGAGTACTTTGAAATTCTCTTTGATGATAATGAATTCAAAGAACTGGATAAGAACCTTACTTCCAAAGATCCTCTTAAATTTGAGGACAGTAAAAAGTATTCAGATCGTCTTAAGGCGGCTCAAGAGAAAACTGGATTGAAAGATGCAGTTCGTACGGCTGTTGGAAAATCTATGGGTGAAGAAATAGTTGTTGCCTGCATGGATTTCAGTTTTATTGGTGGCTCCATGGGAAGTGTTGTAGGCGAAAAGATTGCTCGCGCCGCTGGCTATGCTCTTAAAAAGAAATTACCTTTTTTAATGATTTCCAAAAGCGGAGGAGCTCGTATGATGGAAGCGGCATTGTCTTTAATGCAGCTAGCGAAAACCAGTGCTAAACTAGCTCAATTGGCTGAAGCTAAACTTCCTTATATCTCATTATGCACAGACCCGACTACGGGAGGAACCACTGCATCCTTTGCCATGTTGGGTGATATTAACATAAGCGAACCGGGAGCCCTCATTGGCTTCGCTGGACCCAGGGTGGTAAGAGATACCACAGGAAAGGAGTTGCCGGAAGGATTTCAAACGGCCGAATTTGTTCAAGAGCATGGTTTTCTTGACTTTATTAGCCATCGAAAAGATCTAAAACGCAAAGTGAACCTCTATTTGGACCTGGTTTTAAATAGACCCTTACGAGAAAAAACAATATAAAAAATTAAAACCACTCTCCTTTGAGTGGTTTTTTTATAGAAAAGCACCCGTCGAAACGAGTGCCTTTCATCAAACAAACTAACCAAACTTCTAATCGAGTATGATAATAATCTCTTGATTTCCTATGGTTAAAACGGCTAAATTATCGCAGGTGCCGTCTCCAAAATCCAACGTTCCGCTCCCGTTGTTTCGAGTTAATTCCAGCACGCCGCTTACAAAATGTGGGCAACTAGCTTCTCTTCTTAAAGCTTCTGTAACCAAGGCATCATGTGTAAACCCAGAGCTAAAAACGATTTGGCGATCACCCGTAATTAAAAATACATTGTCCATCCATGTTCCACTACCTGCGCCTTCAATCCACTCGGCTACACGCGTTCCGGTAACATTGGCCACCAGATCGTTGGGGAAGGTTATTTCTAAAGCTTTATTCACAGTAGATTGAGGGTTACCATTGGCATTGTTTCTCTCACGATAAATAGTTCCGCCACCTTCAATTTCCTTCGCGTTGTAGGTGAAATTATCGAAGACATAGGTAATATTACGAGTGCCGGCCACCACGGGTCCATAGGTAAGATCAATGATTCCGGATACTACAGCTCCGTTATTCAATGTACATCCAAAACCAAAATCCAATGTAATAAAGGTGACCCCTCCTTCTGAGCTAATGGTAATGGTGACACAATCTGAAAAAAGACTGGCGCTTCGTCCATCGTCTTCCTCAACTTCGGCATAAGCCATTTCTATTAGGCCAAAAACAGCATCGGCAGATTTGTCGGCTTCTGCGCTTTGTTTTGATTGTTCGGCAGTTAATTGAGCCGTAGTAGTTTCTTCAGTTGCCTGGGTGTCTTCCTCGCTACACGAGCTAAGAAATAGCATAATTGCCAGACAACTGAGTATTCCAATTTTAACGAAATTAGTTTTCATAGTGTTTATATTTAAGAGTTAATGCTTCTATGACTGTATCACTTCAAAAAGGTTTAATTTTATCTTCTGGCGCCTAAAGCGTTAGGGATAGCAGCGGCAGCTTGTGCCGAGCGGCAGTGATCGAGGCACAACTACAGCGGATAGCCCGGTCTCACTACCCCTAAAGTATGAAGGTGGTAGTGAGAAACGCCCAAATAATGAACTAACAGCAGGTGATGCGAAGTCCAAAAAAATGCACAAAACCTTTGCGAAAGCCATAAAAAGAGTATCTTTGCACCCTGATTACCACGAGGGTAGTCGTATACATAAAAATCATTTAAATAATATTGGAATGTATTTAGCACCAGAAGAAAAAGCGAAAATTTTCGCAAAGCACGGTAAAAGTGCGACGGACACCGGTTCTGCGGAAGGACAAATTGCGTTATTTACGTATCGCATTGACCATTTAACAGGACACCTCAAGGCAAACCATAAGGACTACAATACAGAGCGTTCTTTGGTAAAATTGGTAGGAAAACGTCGTTCTTTATTAGACTATTTAATGAAGAAAGATATCATGAGATATCGTGCCATCGTTAAAGAATTAGGATTACGTAAGTAATTTAAGAATACTAAAGGGACTCGTATGGGTCCCTTTTTTAATAGCTTCAGAATTTATTCTGAAAAATACTGAAAAAGCTACCCTTTAGTTTTTCATTGGTCAACCACAACAACACAACAACACGCGTTCGACCGTCGAACGCTGACCAAATTAATCACTACTGGCAACCACTTTTGGATGGCCGTAGTAAATGAAAAACAAAAAATGATACCTAAAGTATTTAAAGAGGTCATAGACCTTGGTGACGGTAGAGAGATTTCTATCGAGACCGGAAAATTAGCAAAACAGGCCCATGGTTCTGTTGTTGTGCAATCGGGTAAATGTATGATGCTTTGTACCGTAGTTTCTAACTACAAACAAAGTGATGTAGATTTCTTACCCTTAACGGTAGATTACCGTGAAAAATTTGCTGCTGCCGGGCGTTACCCGGGAGGTTTCTTTAAAAGAGAAGCGAGACCTAGTGATGGAGAAGTATTAACCATGCGTCTTGTAGACCGTGTTTTACGTCCGTTATTCCCTAAAGATTATCACAGTGAAACACAGGTGATGATTCAGTTAATGTCTCATGACGAGAATGTTATGCCGGACGCTATGGCTGGTTTAGCCGCATCTGCTGCCATTCAGTTATCAGATTTCCCATTCGAATGTGCTATTTCTGAAGCCAGAGTAGGTCGAGTTGACGGTCAGTTTATCATCAACCCAACACGTGCTCAATTGGAAGAAAGCGACATTGATATGATGATTGGCGCTTCTGCTGATTCGGTAATGATGGTTGAGGGAGAGATGAAAGAGATCTCTGAAGAAGAAATGACAGAGGCCATCAAGTTTGCTCATGAAGCAATTAAAGTACAGTGTGCTGCCCAAGTACGATTGGCTGAGGCCTTCGGAAAGAAGGAAGTACGCGAGTACGAGGGAGAAAGAGAAGATGAAGAGCTGAAGCAAAAAGTACATGACATGGCTTACGATAAAGTATATGCCATTGCCAAAGCTGGATCATCCAAACACGAAAGAGGCGCTGCTTTTTCTGAAATTAAAGAAGAAATCATTGCCACTTTTACCGAAGAAGAGTTGGAAGACTTTGGTGATCTAGTATCTAAATACTACCGCGCCGCTGAAAAAGCTGCGATCCGAGACCTTACTTTAAATGAAGGTTCACGATTGGATGGTAGAAGAACAGATGAGATCCGTCCCATCTGGTGTGAAGTAGATTACTTACCATCTACGCATGGTTCTTCTATCTTCACAAGAGGGGAAACACAGGCATTGGCAACAGTGACCTTGGGTACCTCAAGAGAAGCCAATAAAATTGACATGCCTTCTTATGAAGGTGAAGAGACATTTTACCTACACTATAACTTCCCTCCTTTCTGTACAGGTGAGGCAAGACCTATTCGAGGAACTTCGCGTAGAGAAGTTGGACATGGTAACTTAGCGCAACGTGCACTAAAAGGAATGATTCCTGAAGATTGCCCTTACACCGTTCGTGTGGTGTCTGAGGTTTTAGAATCTAACGGATCTTCTTCTATGGCTACGGTTTGTAGCGGTACCATGGCGTTGATGGATGCGGGTGTTCAAATGGTAAAGCCGGTTTCTGGTATTGCTATGGGATTGATCTCGGATGGTGATTCGGGAAAGTATGCCGTATTAAGTGATATTCTTGGTGATGAAGATCATTTAGGGGATATGGACTTTAAAGTTACGGGAACTGCAGATGGGATCACTGCTTGCCAGATGGACATTAAAGTGAAAGGTTTAAGCTACGAGATTTTAGTGAACGCGCTAAAACAAGCTCGTGATGGCCGTCTTCATATTTTAGAAAAATTGACGGATACCATTGCTGCTCCTAACGCAGACGTAAAAGCACATGCTCCTAAAATGGTTACTGCAACTATTCCAGGAGAGTACATTGGTGCTTTAATTGGGCCTGGTGGAAAAGTAATTCAAGAACTTCAAAAAGAAACCGGAACTACGATCGTTATTAATGAAGATCCGGTTACGGAAGAAGGTTTGGTAGAAATTCTTGGAACCGATCAAGATGGTATTGACGCCGTATTGGCGAAGATTGACTCGATCACCTTCAAACCAGCAGTAGGCAGTGTATACGAAGTAAAAGTCATCAAGATGTTAGATTTTGGAGCCGTTGTTGAATATGTTGAAGCTCCTGGAAACGAAGTTTTATTACATGTCTCTGAATTGGCCTGGGAACGTACATAAAATGTAAGCGACGTGGTAAACATGGGTGACGTATTTGATGTGAAGTACTTTGGTGTGGATTCAAGAACCCGCAAGGAAAAGGTGTCGCGTAAGGCACTTTTACCGAAGCCTGAAGGATATGTGGACCGACCCAAACGTGATGATAATAGAAAGCGTGATAATCGTGGTAGAGATAATCGCGGCCGTGATAATAGAAATCGCGATAGAAATAAAGACTAATTCATTAGTCGAAAAAAAACGCCTCCAAATAGGAGGCGTTTTTTGTTTATAGTCTTATTCATCTTCCAAACGAAGTTTATTTTTGATACTATCTTCAGAGCCCTTTTCAATCAATCTAATTTTTCCGTCCAGTACAACTTCAGCTCCCTCTTCAATTTCCAGGCTACCCAAAATGGTGATATCGGCTGTAGGCTCAAAAGTCACCTTTGCACCTTTTTCAATGGTAACTCCAGAGTCCCCACCGCTCTTTTCAATAAAGAACAAGCTCTTGCAATAGGTACATCGCAGCCTTTCCTTGCCTTCTTCTTCAAAATCTTTAGCTCCGCATTGAGAACAATTATAGCCTTTAAATTTCATAAAAACGGTTTTATCCATTCGATCGTCATTAAATGTACGAAAAAGTAATTCGGCTAACAGGCGACCCTTAAATTTTCCTAAACTTTCTTAGGCGACGCAACTTTTTAAATATACTTCAGACTATAGGACACAAAGACATTAACAACATCCTTATGAAGAACTTCTCAAACACAATCCTACTCGTTTTAATTCTCATTGCAATGGGCTGCGAAAATGAACCCATTGGTTCCTTCGACATTAATGAGAATACCATGGATCAAGAACTTCTCGAACTGGTTAGTCATATTCCTGAAAATGAAGGAGAGGAGGCCATCAATTGTATTGAGTTTAATTATCCCTTTGTACTTTTTGTATTTGACGCCACCATGGAATTTGTTGAAGCCAAATCCATACGCAGTGACCCAGAGTTTAGCAATTTCCTGGGAAGCTTGCACCCGGATTTCTCAATTAGTTTGAATTATCCTATTTCAGGTACACTGGAAAACGGTGAATTAATTGAAATCAATACCAATGAAGAATTAAAAGAAGCCATTGATGAATGTCAGGCCGCAGAATTGCTACGTCGCTGCAATGGTACGCTCATAGATTGTGTCTGGAAAGTTGGTGCGGTAGAGGGACAGCCCAACGAGTACGAAGGAGCGTACTATCTGCTGCGATCTGATGGTAGTGTTCAGTTTCATTATAAAGAAGATGTATTTTTTGGGACGTGGATTACGCTATTTATAGGAGCCGACCTCTACCTAAATATCGATTTAAATGACGATGCGGACATAGAAGCATTCTGGGACCTCAATTGGCAGGTGGATCTCAGGAACGATCAACGTATTGAAATAGCTGATGGGGATAGACAGGTTTTAATTGAAAAAGATTGTAGTATTCCTTGCGAGGAAACCGGATTTCAAGTTTGCGAATTTGACGACAACCCAGGTTTTGCCCAATTCATTCTGAAAAACTACACTACTTGCATTGCGATTCCGTCTACGCATGATGTGGTCTCAGCAGTCACCTACTCCTTCCATGAAACCGAGGAGGACGCTTTGCTAGGCATCAACACTATTTCCACAATGGGATATGAAAATAGCAGTAATCCTCAGACCATTTATGTGCGGGTGGTCTATAAAGAAACAGGAGAGGTTTTGCGTCTTACCACCATTTTAATCGAGGCCATTCCTTGCCCATAAAATATATTAAAAAAGAAAAAATCATACACACAAACTCTTAGTAAAGGACTATTAGAATTATAAAAAATTAACCATATTTGATAGATTGAGTTCAACCTGATACCATCAACATTTAAGTAGCACTATTTGACAATAGAAGACCTCATAAACAAATGCATCAAGAATGACCGAAAGGCGCAGGGTGAACTTTTTCGCAGATATAAGGATGTCCTCTACCTAACATCTTTGAAATATTGTCGAAATCAGGAGGAGGCAGAAGATAATTTACATGACGCCTTCATGGTCATTTTTCAGAAAATAGGAACTTTTAAAAACTTAGGATCTTTTGAAGGTTGGATGAAACGTATCACTATCTTCAAGGCCATCGATACTTATAAAGCAAAGAAGACGATAGCAGTAGAGATTAAAGACGATTTGCTGGAAGACGTAACCATTGATGAAGCGCTTTGCGATTTACCTTTAGACGACCTTTTACGGTTGATTCAGGAATTACCAGACCAATATCGTTTGGTCTTTAACCTCTATCAACTAGACGACTACTCACATAAAGAAATTGCCGGTATGTTAGATATTTCGGAGAATACCTCCAAATCCAATTACCACAGAGCCAAGCAACTTCTAAGGAAGAAAATACTAGACAAGAAGCCCCACCTTAACTATAAAACGAAAAACTAATGGACTCTAATAAAGATATTGGAACAGTATTTAAGCAAAAGTTGGAAGGGGCCACTAAGGAACCGAATGCCAAGCTATGGGACAAAATCGAAGTTTCATTGGATAAGCGGGATCGGAAAAAGCGAGGCTTTTTCTTTTTCTGGGTGGGTTCCGGAACTGCCACCATGATATTAGTTTTACTATATCTGAACCCGTCAATCTTCAAAAAAGAAAATAAAGATCAAAAGATTCCGATAACTGAAATAGCCTCCGAAAATATGGAGGGGGCATCAACTTCTGAATTTAAAACCAAAAAAAATAATACGTTTATCGTAAATGACAGTGTTGCCGGTGAACGGATCTCTGAATTTGAACAAAACCAACTAAATGATCTTAATTTATCCGAAGAGAATTCCTTAACGTCCCAAAGAAGTTCACCCCACCCTAACAAAGTAAATAAGGAGAAAGATCCTTTTATGGACGATAGTGTTACCATTAAAACTACCTATCACTATTATAATGGAGACACTAAGCAAATGCTGGAAACGACAGATAAGAGTGTTATTGATAGTTTATTAGAACGCACCAATTCGAATATCGATAGCCTTAAAGTAGTCGAAACCAAAATTTTGAATCCGAGAAAAAGAGATAGTCTAGACCAATCAAATTAATTTAATAAGTCTACTCTAATTTCATTTTCAAGCCAATACTGAAATGATCTGTGCGTAAATTAATACTGCTACCGAAGTTTTCGTTTACGGAGATGGCCTTGGCCTTTATACCAAAAAGATATTCGCCTTCGGCATATATAATAAACCGATCACCGTAAAGACCATACTGCAAACCAAGGCCCGATATAAAACCATAATCCAAGGCACTTTTTTCAAAACGGAAGTCGTCATTTTGGTATTCCGAGTTTACTTCGAGTGCCACATACATTCCGGATTGTAAATATCCTTTGAAACGACCATTGCCTATGTCCCATTTAGCCATGACTGGCAAACCTAACATGTTGGCCTTATATCGAGGTCGGTCATCTTCGTTGCAATTGGGTGCTATAAATCCAAATCCGTCGCAGGGCGCACCTCGCAAAAGCCCAACTTCATAATACTTCAACTTGGCTTTGACACTCCAGTGTTTCCCAAAAAAATATTCTCCCATTGCACCAAAATGTATGTTCGACTTGTTGTCATCTCCTCCAGATTGAAGATCAATGGTCGCAGGACCCAATTCGAGTCCAACATAAAGATCCCCCTTTTGGCAATAGCCAAGAACACTAACAAATAGCGCACTAAATATCAATAACTGCTTCATAGAAAATGTTGTTATGTTTCTTTTAATTTCTAGTTAACCAGGCGCCATTGTCCACCATCCAGATCGTTAAAACCGATGATCCCATCTCGGATATCATAATACAGGACGTTTATATTGCGCTGGTAGGGACCCAGAGGTCCAAGCGGTTCATTATTTTCTGAAACTATTTCAAAAACCTGATCGTAGGTCACATTATTCAATATCAAAGTCATAGGGGCAGTATTGAAATTGAGAAAAATAGTATTAGGCAGTTCAGAGGACGAACCCGTATTATCGTTCCAGAGTGGAAAACGGATACTACCCTCTAGCTTGTTTTCTATGGTTTTCTGAATTAAAATTTCTGTACGCTTGTAATCATCGGGCCATTCGGTTAACTCGAGATGTATGCGTTGCGCATCAAAAAAATACACCAGAGCCCCACCACCCGTACCAAAAAAATTACCCCTCGTGAACTTTCCTTCCCTACCCAAGGTAGATCTGGTTATTTTGAACCGAATAACTTCATTGAACTGATTTTGATAGGCAACAAACTCCTCTTCAGTTTCGTAAACTTGTAAAAGGTTGTTATAGTCTGATGTCTCAAACTGAAAATAAGGCACGTCGGAAAGCTTAGATCCTGCAGATTCTCGAACACAAGAAATAGTCGTTAAGCTCATAGCAAATAGTAATGTAAAAATTACGGGATTAAAAGTTTTCATAAACTAGACACATGGTTTGCAGCTAATTTATTTGCTCGCTTCTAAACTAAACGGCTGATAGTAAGGAAGTTTTTTTCAAAATTTTGTAAAATTTGCAAAATATCGAATTTTCAATTGTCATCATGCGAAATACGCAAAAGAAAGGTTTCCGTTATAAAACCGACAAAAGCGCTATCATAAATGGCTCGTCCCAAGCGGAAAATAATGAGAAGGAGAAATAGCTAAAGACAAAAAATATAATGCGCGCACAACAGTTTGAATCCCCTTGTTTTCAGAGGTTTATGACATATTGCGAACAGAAACTTACAACTAATAGTAAACCTTTTGTAACATTTTGCATCTTTTTTGCGTATAACTAAGTACGAATGAATAAATTTAACTTAAAAGTAAGTACACCTTAATGAGACAACTTAAAATTACAAAGCAGGTAACCAACAGGGAAACTGCTTCATTAGACAAGTATCTTCAAGAAATTGGAAAAGTTGACTTAATCACCGCAGACGAAGAAGTAGAATTGGCTCAGCGCATTAAAGCGGGTGACCAAATTGCCTTAGAAAAATTAACTAAAGCAAACCTTCGTTTTGTAGTTTCGGTAGCAAAACAGTACCAAAATCAAGGACTTACCCTTCCTGACTTAATTAACGAAGGGAACCTTGGGCTTATAAAAGCAGCACAACGTTTTGACGAAACCCGTGGATTTAAATTTATATCTTATGCCGTTTGGTGGATCAGACAATCTATTTTACAAGCTTTGGCTGAACAATCCCGTATTGTCCGTTTACCATTAAACAAAATTGGAAGTATTAATAAAATAAATAAAACGTTCGCGTTTTTAGAACAAGCACATGAACGTCCGCCTTCTGCAGAAGAAATCGCAAAGGAATTGGATATGACCATAAACGACGTTAAGGAGTCTATGAAAAACTCTGGTCGTCATGTATCTATGGATGCGCCTCTGGTAGAAGGAGAAGATTCTAACCTTTACGATGTATTACGTAGTGGTGAATCTCCAAACCCGGACCGTTCTTTATTACACGAATCCCTTCGAACTGAAATCGAACGTGCTTTGGAAACTTTGACTCCTCGCGAGGCAGATGTAATTCGCTTGTATTTTGGGTTAGGAAATCAACATCCTATGACTTTGGAAGAAATTGGCGAAACTTTTGACCTTACTCGTGAAAGAGTACGCCAGATTAAAGAAAAAGCAATTCGAAGATTAAAACATACTTCTAGAAGTAAGATTTTAAAAACATATCTGGGATAATCCCAGAGACCGCAACAACAGTATGAGATTCTCCTTGTGGGAATTACGACTGTTCGTTTTTTGATTGATGAATGACCTCCGGCTGATTACCGGAGGTTTTTTCTTTGTATTATAGCAAGAAAGCATAGGAGTATCTTTTAACCTGAAAAGTTTAGCGAGCCGTTTTTCTAACACGATGGTTGAAACACATTTCAATTATGGTTCAACCTTTTAAATAAAATTAACATACCTTGTGCGTACCAAATCACTCATTTTGTATTCAATTGTTTACGTTAGTACGGCACAACCAGACCTTGAAGAAATTGCGATCAAAAAGATGATGCAAGAATTTCAGGAGTTCAACAACTCGCGCAATATAAAAGGAATACTCATGTATTCTCGAGGTAACTTCTTTCAGGTATTGGAATCCGAATTTCGAAACAGACAAGTCATTTTGGATCTGTATGAAAATATTAAACGCGACGGCAGGCATTATGACATTATCAAAATCTTAGAAAAACGAACCGTTGCGCCTTGCTTCAGTAAATATAATACAGCCTTTAAAGCCATTTACAAAAGTTCTAATATTAAAGAACTTTACGGTTTTTTAAAGCAAGAAGAAAAGTACAACCCTGAAGGTTATTCCAAGATCGCTTATTTAAGTCAAAAGTTTCTGGCGCTTATTTAATCTCCTCCGGCATGCTTCATCATGTCTCGAATTAATCCTACCTTTGTCAAAACAACTTTAGAAATGAGCCAAACCCTTATTGCACCTTCCGTATTAGCAGCCGATTTTGCCAACCTACAACGTGATGTCGAAATGATCAACAATAGTGAAGCTGACTGGTTTCATATTGATATTATGGACGGTGTTTTTGTTCCAAATATTTCCTTCGGAATGCCAGTATTAAGGGACATCGCTAAACATGCTTCCAAAACCATAGATGTACATTTAATGATCATAGATCCCGATCGTTATATTAAAACATTTGCTGGTTTGGGCGCTAACGTTCTTACCGTTCATTACGAAGCTTGCACACACCTGCACCGTACACTTCAGGCCATTAAAGCCGAAGGTATGCAAGCTGGTGTCGCATTAAATCCACATACCAGTATTTCACTTCTTGCCGATGTAATTAGTGATATTGACCTGGTGTGTATTATGAGTGTGAACCCAGGATTTGGAGGACAAAGTTTTATAGAGAACACTTTCGATAAGGTTAGAGCACTAAAGCAATTAATTTTGGACAAAGGAGCATCCACTAAAATTGAAATTGACGGGGGTGTAACCAATAAAAATGCGGTTCAATTAAAAGAAGCAGGAGCAGACGTTCTTGTTGCAGGAAGCTACGTTTTTAAATCGGAAGATCCAGTGCAAACTATTGCCGGACTTAAGGCAATGACCAAATAACTCGCAAATTTCTCTTACATAATGGTCTAGATTTATAATACGAGACCAACCTAAGTTGCAAATTTATGACTGCAAAGCATATATTTGTATATGCAACCTTCTCCATCCCTTGATACTTGGACCTCATGTTTTCTGTTGGCAGTAGCCATGGGCGTCTTTTTAAGCATAGTGCTATTCAGCGGAAAAAACAGGAAAAACTACCCTATCGCTTTTCTTGTTTTAGCCTTTAGTGTGATTCTATTCCAATATGTACTTTATTGGACTCGTTTTGAAACCGAATTTCAATATCTCATTTTAATCCCTCCTCTTTGTTATTATGCCACGGGACCGTTGCTCTATTTGTACTTTTTACGCTTGTACAATAAAGAAATTCAGTTCAATTATGCACTTCATTTTTTACCAGCTGTATTACTCTTGGTCCCCAACCTATTTCTATGGCTGAAGATAGCAGGTTGGTATTCGGGAGAAATCGTTTTAATATGGCTAGCACAACAACATTGGTTTATTACGGCGCATATGGGGTTGTATTCTATCCTAATGTTCAGCCTTATTTTCAAAAATAATAGTTTGCCAACCGAATATGCCAAATTGCGGCATAAATGGAGCAGGACCCTTGCACTCCTTTATTCGTTATTTCTATTGTCGTACGCCTCCTATTATGCTCTGGTTGGCTTCGCATTCTTTAATGCACAATGGGACTATGCTATTTCATTTATGATGAGCTTTTCCATCTATACCATTGGTTATTTTATTTTTAAACAACCCCAGGTGTTCAATGGAGAACTGTACGCTAATCTTTTCCTACCCATTCAAAATAAAAAGGAATCGTTTGAAGACACCATATTGAATGAGCTATATAAGAACCTGACAAATTATATGGAGCAAGAAAAGCCATACATAGATAACGAATTACGACTGGTTCATCTGGCAGATCAACTAAATTTCTCCACGCATTTATTATCCAAAGTGATCAACAAAAAATCGGGTAAAAATTTCAATAAATTTGTCAATGAATACCGTCTTTTAGAAGCGGAGCGCCTGCTAACGGAAACCAGCACAACCAGTATTAAAAGTGTTTATTTTGACGTAGGTTTTAATAGCAAAGCTGCCTTTTACAATGCTTTTAAGAAGAAACACAATTGCACCCCCTCTGAATATCGTTCCAATTTCTCTACGGTAAGTTCCGCTTAATGAGAATCGCAATACGTGCCTCGAAACCTTTTTAGCCTGTTCGAATATGCTTATTTTCGTAGGTATCAAAATTGAAATATGCAATACCACAGAACTTGGTGGAAAGAAGGAATAGTATATCAAATTTATCCTCGCAGTTTTAAAGACACTACCGGTAACGGCATTGGGGACCTTCAGGGAATTATCGAAAAACTAGACTATATAAAAAGTCTGGGAGTAGACATTATTTGGCTGAACCCTATCTACGATTCTCCAAATGATGACAACGGATACGACATTCGTGATTACCAAAAAATCATGTCCGAATTTGGAATGATGTCCGACTTCGACACCTTACTCGCGGGAATGAAAAAAAGGGGGCTCCGACTCGTAATGGATTTGGTCGTAAACCATTGCAGTGATGAGCACCATTGGTTTCAGAAATCAAAAGAAAACAGAACTAACGAGTATCGCGATTATTTCCATTGGTGGCCTGCGGAAAAAGGTGACCCTCCAAAGCGTTGGAGCTATTTTGATGTGGAAGAAAATGCATGGCAATACGACAAGAATACAGACGCCTACTACCTGCATTGTTTCGCAGTTAAACAACCAGACCTTAAATGGGAGAACCCAAAAGTCCGTAAGGAAATTTATAACATGATGCATTTCTGGTTCCAAAAAGGAGTGGACGGCTTCCGAATGGATGTAATTTCATTTATAAGTAAGGATGTCAATTATCCCGAAATAGGGGCCACAGAACCTCATGAATTCATCTCTTTTTATGCCAACGGCCCCAGACTACATGAGTATTTAGCCGAAATGAACCATGAAGTCATTAGTCATTATGACGCCATGACGGTGGGTGAAGCACCCGGCATATCTATTGACCAAGCCGTACAATTTGTCGATGAGGACCGCCACGAACTGAATATGTTCTTCCATTTCGATTTGATGTCCCTGGATCGGAAGCCAGGTGAAGTTTTTTTAATGCGCGAAGATCCTTGGAAGCTTTCTGAATTCAAAAAAATATTTAGTGATTGGGATGCTGCTTTTGCCAGCAAAGGCTGGGGCTCCTTATTTCTTGCCAACCATGATTTTCCGCGAGCAGTAAGCAGATGGGGCGACGACAGTCCAGAACATTGGAGGAATAGCGCAACCATGCTACAAACCTTTCTTTTAACCATGCGCGGAACTCCTTATTTCTATCAAGGTGATGAAATTGGAATGACCAATGTACGTTTTACTCACATTGAAGACTATAAGGATATAAATACCATAAACCGCTATACCAACATTAAAAATAAAGGTGGTGACGTGTCAGCATTTATGGAAAGTGAGCAGCACGCAGCACGCGAAAATGCGCGGACCCCAATGCACTGGGACGGACAATTAAATGCTGGATTCACCAATGGTGAGCCCTGGATTAAGTTGAATCCTAATTACAAGGAAGGTGTAACTGTTGCCGATCAAGAAAATGAACCCTATTCCATACTGAATTATTTCAGAAAAATGACCAAAATAAGAAAGCAACATCCAACCCTTATCTACGGCGCCTACGAATTGCTACATCCAGAACATGAAGAAGTTTATGCCTATCTCAGACATTCAAAAGAGGAACGATTTCTAGTGTTACTTAGTTTTGCCAAAGAGACCCTTACTTATTCATTGCCGGGACATGTAACCTATAATCGAATTACCAAGGTCATTTCAAATAATAAAATATTGGATGAAAGTATCTACAAAGAATTTATGTTAGCACCGTATCAAGCCATTGTTTATCGGTTAGAGAATTAGTTATACGCCATTCGGCACTACTCTTCTTTTATAAAAGGATGGGTTTCGTTTTATAATTACGAACCCTTCTTCATAAAGCTTTTTGGAAATTCGAGGTATAATTTAAAAATCTATACCTATGAAAACTTCAAAACTACTTTTAACCTTATCCTTCATACTAATGGGTAGCATGGTAATGGCTCAGGATTTTTACATCTATGTAAGTGACGCCGCCAACTTCTCATCGGGTGAGTTTAAAATTGTCCAATTTGACCCGGACGGTGAAAACCCAATCGATTACATTGTAGATGAATTGGCCTGGCCACAAGATATCGTCTTTCTGGAAGACGAAGATCGAGTGTTAGTATCCAACTTGGGATCTGGCCGAATTACTAAGCATAACTCCCGTACAGGAGCCTATATTGAAGATTTTGCCGCCGTCGCTGGTGGTCCCACGCGAATGAAAATCGGTGACGACGGGCTACTTTATGTACTGCAATGGAGTAATACCAATAATAAAGTGCTACGTTACCAACTGGATGGTACCCTTGTGGACGAGTATACGGACACCGGAGTGGTACAAAGCATTGGAATAGATTGGGACGACGCTTCGAACTTATACGTATCTTCATTTGGAGGAGGCCTTGTACAACAATATGATGATTCTGGAATAGATGCCGGAACCTTTATAGACTCCAATCTATCTGGCCCGACCAACCTGGAAATAAAAGATGGTGTTATGTACGTGTTGGACTGGAATGCTGGAAAATGTGTTCGCTTTGACGCCACCACCGGAGATTTCATAGACGATTTCATTACAACACTTCAAAACCCTGAAGGTCTCGCATTCTTACCTAACGGTCATTTATTAATTGGCGATAACGGAACTAATTCTGTTCGGGAATTTGATGCCAATGGCAATGACCTTGGAGATTACACCAACGGAGGTAATATTGTTACTCCCAATGCTGTAGTCCTAAGGGATAGCATATTTCTGTCGGTTTCTGAGGAAGTCTTAAATACAGTGATGGCAACACCTTCCATTGGAAGTCAATTCGCTATCAACCCAAAAATGGCGTTAAACTTTCGGACCATCGATATCTATGACGTCAATGGCGCCTTAATCACCTCTATTGAATTGAGCAACACCTCCATTTGGAGTGCTCAAGACCTTTCTGAAGGAATTTACTTTATGGTAGCCACAACACCCAACGGACAAAAAACATCCCAAAAAATCGTGGTACAGCGAAAATAATTCAATCAAAATACTCGCAGAGTCTGGAGGCATATGAACGCAATTTCATATGCCTTTTTTAATTCAAATTTGTGATAATTCTATGACGGCACGTTCAATAAATGCCTAATTTTAGGAATGCAAAAAAAATTCGATGTATTAATCATTGGTGCCGGCCCTATTGGTATTGCCTGTGCGCTTCAGTGTAAGAAAAATGGGCTTTCCTATGTAGTTTTAGAAAAGGGCGCCCTATGCAATTCACTCTATCATTATCCTTTGAATATGCAATTTTTTTCTACTTCGGAAAAACTGGAAATAGACAAAATACCATTTATTAGCGCCAATCCAAAACCCAACCGCAACGAAGCCCTGGAGTATTATCGCAGAGTAGCCACTTCTAATGAACTAAACATCAGATTGTTTGAAGGAGTCATTTCAGCAATAAAACAAGGAGATCTTTTTAAAATTTCTTCGGAATTAAATGATTACCGGGCCCGTCATGTAATTGTAAGCACGGGTTTTTATGACATCCCAAAATTATTAGAGGTACCCGGAGAAGATTTAGCCAAAGTATCTCATTACTTTAAAGAAGCTCACCCTTATATCATGCAAAAAACAATTGTGGTTGGCGCAAGTAATAGCGCAGTTGACGCAGCTCTTGAGATCTGGCGCAAAGGGGGTGACGTGACCATGGTGGTAAGAGGGCCTCATATTGGGGATCGGGTAAAATATTGGGTACGCCCCGACATAGATAATCGAATTAAGGAAGGCAGTATTAAGGCCATTTTTAATGCTGAAATAACCCGGATAACCACCTCCGAAGTCACCATCAAAACACCAGATGGCCTACAAACTCTGGCCAACGATTTTGTGGTGGCACTTACGGGATACCGCCCTAATTTTGAATTCCTGATATCTTTAGGGATTGAGCTTTCAGAAGAGAAAAAAATTCCCAATTATAATATTAACACCATGGAAAGCAACGTAAAAGGCCTCTTTTTGGCCGGTGTAATCTGTGGAGGGGTTGAAACTCATAAATGGTTCATTGAAAATTCCCGAGTACATGCAAAAATGATCGTGGATGCCATTTGTAGCAATTAATACCCTGCAAATTTGAAATTGAGTAGTTTTTGAGTATAGCTGTATAGTTTTGGGAAATGCGACTTAAAGTCTTTGGGCGATTCTATAAAATACTCGGCCAAAACTGCCATAAATTCATATTGGTTCGTAAAGGCGTAGGCTCTAAAATAACGCGTCTCATCCAACTTATCTTTCACCTCTTGATGGGTAAGTTGTTTCAGAATATTCTGAAATTGTTTGGCAAAACGAGTCGAATCCAAATCCCTACTTTTTCTTGCTTCCAACTGCATGGCGTGCATAAACTCATGAATCCCCAAATTGCGATTGTCATTGGTAATTTGATACCCTTCTTCAAAGTCCTTCCACGATAAAACCAAGGCTCTTCCATGCGGGTTGAATTCTCCTTTATGATGTGCGTCATTGATCTTGCTGTAAAATTCATCCGGATAAATAAGAATATGTTCAATAAGGCCATACTCATAATTCTTTCGCCCAAAACTGAGCATACAACCTATAGAGGCCACGAGTACTTTAATACGGTCATTGATCTCAACACCGTCCCGACCAATGAATTTTTTATCCGAAATAAAACTTGCCACACGATGCTGGAATTGCCTCTTTTCACGTCGTGACAGTTTAGGATAGAAAGAAAACTCCTTTTCCATAATGGAAAGTTGTTTTGGAGTCAATTTCTTATAAACAAAATAATGGCGGTAGAGCGGTCGATCGAACTTACTGGCATACCAATTTTCAAAAACTCTAAACAAGAAAAACGCAAAACCCAAAAGGACTATGGCATAGGCATAAGGTGCCAGCCATACAGCATTGTCTTCGGGTTGGAAAAATAACATCTCACAGATTTAGGAAGAGTAAGATAGTCAATATTTACCACACCCTTAATTCAAACTATTAAACGCTCAATTGAAGTAGTTTATTACCTGCGATAAAATATAGTCAAAAAGTGACATCCACAAAGCCAACAAAGCAAGTGAAGCTCTCATCTAACGATCGTTTTCATACTTATAGATCCCACCGGAAGTTAGGTACTACCTTGATTCTGAAGCTCATACCTGCGCACTAAAGTATTATTTTAATGTGACCGCTGAACACTTCATTTATAGCTAATTTTTCGAGCTGTCTCCTTTAAAATGTTGTGAATTGTTCTTAAAAAGCACGTTGAAAGTAGTCAAGCTGCCATAACATCGTGTAATGTATTGTTGTAGATCTACCTTGTCCTGATCATCCAACTGCTTGTTCGAATTTATTTTTTGCTCCATCACTCTCAGACGATCCCTAAGCATGACAATTTTATGGAAAAAGGTGTTGATGGGAATTTCCTTGTTGGACAAGTTTGGGTCTTTGGGTTGCAGGACCAGCGTTCCTCCTTTATACTTATCGGCTATAGGTACGATCTCACTCGCGTCACTCCATTTCTTTAAAATAGCTCTAAGGCTGCTCTCCACTTCATAAAAACTAACCGTATCCAAATCGTCATCTGAGGCCTCAATGATTTCAAAGTCGTCATCCACGTTAATGGTTTCCAATCCGTTTTCAATAAAAGTGACCCAATACATTCTTGAGTCTACATTTGTGACTACTCCCTTTCCGTGTTCCGGGTGATCAATTCGTGAGCCTATTCCCAGTATTTTTTTCATCGTAGATTTTTTTTTGAAACGTAAAAATAGAAAGTTTCTTTTTATCTGAAAAGGTTTCTGGACGCATTCATTTATTTTACTTTTTAAATTATGTATCTTCGCATTCCAAATATAAATAACACATCATGAGCTTATCGGAGCAGATTATGGAGGCAATGAAAACTGCCATGAAGTCGAAGGATACTATGGCCTTACAAGCCTTACGTTCGGTGAAATCGGCCATACTTTTGGCCCAGACAGAAAGTGGTGCAAAAGAGGCTTTATCTGAAACTGAAGAATTAAAACTGTTACAAAAACTCGTAAAGCAAAGAAAGGATAGTGCCGCTATTTTTACCGAGCAAGGAAGAGCAGATCTAGCCGATCCTGAAATGGCCGAAGCCAAGGTCATCGAGGCTTTTCTTCCAGAGCAAATGAGTGAGGAAGAGGTAGCAAAAATAATAGATGAAATTATTGCTCAAACGGGAGCAGCTTCCATGAAAGACATGGGAAAAGTAATGGGAATGGCTACCGGAAAGCTAGCTGGCAAGTCGGATAGCAAAACCATTTCCACACTTGTAAAGCAACGGCTTTCCTAAAAAATAATACCGGCCGCGTAGTTCAACTGAATAGAATATCAGATTTCGGCTCTGAGGGTTGGGGGTTTGAATCCCTCCGCGGTCACAAATAAATTGAAAAGTCATACGTCAAATCAAACTCATTTGAATTTGTAAGTGTGGCTTTTTAATTTTATGGAAAAGATGAGCGCAGTTCCAAATCTTTAGAACAAAATAAGGATACAGCCGTGACCACGTATGATTTCTGGTTTACACAATGAAACCTGAAAGGGAACTATAGTCTATCTCGACATTCACCCGTGAATTAAAAGTCCACTAAACAATTACATTTAGTGGACTTTCCTAGTATATGAAACTATGAGAAGTGATGGTTCGTTCTATTACTTTATTCTATGGAATTTCGTTTCTTTTAAAGATCCGTCTTCGTTATAATAATTCCATTTTCCAGATTTCTGTCCGTCTTTGTATTCACCTATGGATTCCAGCTTACCAATAGCGGTATGATACTTCCAAAGACCATTTAATTGACCATTGGAGTAATAACCAATAGACTTTAATTTTCCGTTTTCGAAATACTCCGTCCATTTACCCTCAGGTTTTCCGTTTAAGTATCCTCGCGCAAATTTTAACTGGCCATTTTCATAAAAGGCCTCTGTCGCTTGAGTCTCTCCTTCTGAAACTTCGGTGATTTCATTGGCTATTTCTGCTTTGGATTCAGTTGGTACTGTTGTAGTTTCTTTTTTAATGGCCGCTAATTTTTCCGCTTCTAATCGAGCGGCTTCTTTTTTGGCCTCCTCTTCTTTAGCAGCCGCAATTCTGGCGGCTTCTTTTCTAGCTTCCTCCTCTTTAGCAGCAGCAATTCTGGCGGCTTCTTTTTTGGCCTCCTCTTCTTTGGCGGCCGCAATTCTCGCAGCCTCTTCCCTCGCAGCTTCCAGTTGGACGGCTTCAAGTCGAGCAGCTTCTTTTTTAGCTTCCTCTTCCTTTTCAGAAGCAATTCGAGCAGCTTCCTTTCTCACTTCTTCTTCCTTCGCAGCAGCAATTCGAGCAGCTTCCTTTTTGGCTTCCTCTTCCTTCGCAGCCGCAATTCTGACAGCCTCTTTTCTAGATTCCTCTTCCTTTTCAGCAGCAATTCGAGCGGCTTCCTTTCTGGCTTCCTCCATTTTCCTTGCCTCTTCCATTACTGCTCTTTTCATGGCCGCTTCCACCTCGGCAGCAGCTTTTCTCTCTGCTTCTTCCTTAATGGCTGCCTCTTTGGCCGCTGCTAATCGGGCAGCCTCCAATTTGGCCGCTTCTACTTTAATGGCTTCTTTCATTGCTGCTTCTTTTTCAGCAGCAATTCGAGCGGCTTCCCTTTTGGCTTCCTCTTCCTTTTGCGCGGCAACTCTGGCAGCTTCTTTTCTAGCTTCTTCTTCTTTGGCAGCAGCAATTCTGGCGGCCTCCTTTCTAGCCTCTTCTTCTTTTGCGGCAGCAATTCGAGCGGCTTCCTTTCTCGCTTCTTCTTCTTTGGCAGCGGCAATTCTGGCGGCCTCTTTTCTAGCTTCCTCTTCCTTTTCAGCAGCAATTCGAACGGCTTCTTTTCTAGCTGCTTCTTCTTTGGCAGCGGCAATTCTGGCAGCTTCTTTTCTAGCTTCCTCAAGTTTAGCAGCTTCTTTTTTAGTGGCTTCCAGCTTGGCGGCGGCGACACGAGCTTCTTCTTCTTTGGCGGCAAGGATACGGGCAGCTTCTTTTCTAGCCTCTTCTTCCAGAGCAGCCAATCGAGCAGCTTCTTCTTTAGCCGCCTCCAATCGTGCAGCTTCCAGCTTGGCAGCTTCTTTTAAGGCGGCCTCTTTTTGAGCGGCCTCTTTTGCAGCAGCTTCCCTTAGGTCAACTTCTCGTTGTAATGCTTCTTTCAGAGCGGCTTCGCGCTGCTCTGCTTCTTTAAGTGCAGCCTCTCTTAAAGCAGCTTCCTTTTTAGCAGCCTCCAGTAAGTCGGCTTCTCTTTGTTTTGCCTCTCTAAGTGCAATCTCTTTCTGTTCAGCTTCTCTGAGAGCAGCTTCTTTCAAGGCGGCTTCCTTTAAGGCAGCTTCTTTCAATGCGGCCTCTTTTTGAGCAGCTTCCTTTAAGGCCAATTCCTTTAATTGTGCTTCTTTCGAAGCCGCTTCTCTTAATTCGGCTTCCTTGCGAGCCGCTTCCTTTAATGCAGCTTCTTCTTTAGCAGCAGCGATACGAGCCGCCTCCTTTTTAGCGGCCTCCAATTTGGCTGCTTCCACCTTGGCCGCTTCAATTCTTTCGGCCTCTACACGTGCAGCTTCTTTCAAGGCTGCTTCTTTCAAGGCCGCCTCCTTCTGTGCTGCTTCCTTTAAGGCAGCTTCTCTAGCAGCGGCTTCCCGCAGCGCAATCTCTTTTTGCGCAGCCTCTTTAATAGCTGCTTCTTTGAGCGCTGTTGCTCTAAGCGCTTCCTCTTTTAATTCGGTTTCCTTTCTTGCGGCTTCTTTCAGGGCCGCCTCTTCTTTGGCTGCAGCGATACGAGCAGCTTCCTTGTTTGCCGCCTCTATTCTTTCAGCTTCCACGCGAGCCGCTTCTTTCAAAGCAGCCTCTTTCAATTGTGCTTCCTTTAAAGCTACTTCTTTGAGCGCAGCTTCCTTTAAGGCAGCTTCTTTTAACGCTTTTTCACGCAAGGCAGCCTCACGTAAGGCAATTTCCTTGTTGGCAGCTTCCTTTATCGCGGCCTCCTTAAGTGCAGCTTCTTTTAAGGCCTCCTCTTTTAATTGGGCTTCTTTCAAAGCTGCTTCTTTCCTTGCAGCCTCTTCCTTAGCCGCTGCAATTCTTGCGGTTTCCAGCCTAGCTGCCTCTAACCTAGCCGCCTCTACACGTGCAGCCTCCTTTAATGCCTCTTCTTTTAATTGTGCTTCTTTTAAGGCCGTCTCCTTTAGTTGTGCCTCTCTTAGAGCAGCTTCTTTTAACGAATTCTCCCTTTCAGCGGCCTCTTTTAATGCAGCTTCCTTTCTAGCTGCTTCGGCAATGGCGGCCTCTTTTAACTTAGCTTCTTTTAAGGCCACAGCAATTAGATCGGCTTCTTTTTTAGCTGCTTCCTTTAGCGCCTCCTCTTTTGAGGCAACTTGCTTAATTGCATCCTCCTTCAACGCAGCCACTTTATTGGCTGCTTCGTTATTCATGGAAATGATAGCTTCTAGTTTTTTGACTTTTGCCAATCGATCTTCCAGTTCCTTTTTCAAATAATCCGCAAAGGCTTCTTCGTTGGCAAGCGCCTCTTCTTTTGCTTTTAACTGATTGGCAAGATCGGGATCACCTTCGACGGTATAGGTTTGAACATATCCATCCTTCTCGGCAAAATCGTTTCGAGAGGTAATTACTTCTTCCTTATCGACATACTCATTTTTTCTTTCCACTTCAGCAGATCGATCGTAATCCACACCATCAATAAGCACCTTAGAAACCGGTTCCACCTGTGTAATTTGCACCTGATTATCTCTTCCTGCCAGGGGATTGCTATTAAGCTGTTCATAAGATCCATCTTCGGTCCTGGTTAATTGTCCTTCTTTATCGAAATACTTCCACGGGCCGGTCTTTTCTCCATTCAGATAATACCCGAATGATTCTAAGGCTCCATTATTGTAATAATATTTCCATTCTCCGGTCTTTTTATTTTTGGCATAATAACCAACATCCTTTAACTGTCCATTTTCATGATAGTACTTCCATAATCCTGTTTTCTCATCACCAGATAATGTGCCCGTATAATAAATTTGTCCTCCCCAATATTGTTCTGCCACATAGCTTACCTGAGCATCCATCTGAAGCATAAACAAACTCAAAACCAATAGTAAAGTAATTTTTTTCATTCCCCTTGCGCTTTACGTTTTCGACATTGTAATTATTATTCAATTAAATATAATCAATCCTTATATTCAATTCCATAGAAAGGACAATCAATCGGCTAAGTGCAATAATCTTGGATGTTTCTAAAAAATTACGGTGAAAAACGGCTATTTGGGATGCGGTTAAATTCTTACAATTTGTAGGAATTTTCCTATTTGGTTGAAATGGAAGTAAACGAAGTGATGGTGGTAAAAATAGAAATGCAAGATGGAAAAACCGAAAACATGATGCCGAAATGGATGTCCTTATAAAGGAAAATTAAACCAAACGGTCTTCAAAGAAAGAAAAATCCTCATCGTTCCAGGCATAAAAAAAGACCTATTGTTGATATACGCAATAGGTCTTTCTACAATTGGCTCACAATGGAAGTTAAGAGCCTTTTTTTCAGAATTAATCTACATTATCATGTAAAAATGAGTTGTTAGATCTTAAATCCACATCGTCATCATCTGTATTCACGGATGTCCTTGAAATATTGGGGTCGCTGGTATCGGTTTCGTCCAATTCAATACCCATACGCTTATAGGCAGGTTGTTTTTCGATATCTTCGATCTTAGAAGCGCTATTTTTTCTAAACTTATAATTGAAATCTTTCATTTTCCTTTTGCGTTCCTCGGTACGATCCCGCAACAATTTCGAAATAGGTGCATTTAAAGGATCAATAGGTTCGTCTTCGCCCACTTCTGTATCTGGAGCATCGATGGTTTTAGTTTCAAAAATCAGTTCCTCTTCGGCAGGTTCTTCAGTGGTCTTAGGTTTTGCATTCATTAATGTATCCTCCACTTCCTGATAATCATCCAAGCTGTATCTCTTCACACCCGCTTCGGTTATCTCCGTGACCGGGACTATTTCGATAGCGCCATTCACTTCAATATCTTCTATCTTCTTTGTAAGAAGTTCCGGCTCATTTTCCTGCAAACTACCTTCGGTGGAAGCCACTTTTTTCTCTTCAGTAACATTCACCGGCAGGTCGAACATTAACATTTGCTCTTCAATTTCGGCTGCGTCTTCTTTGGTTTCATTTACCTCAACAAAAGCTTCCTTTTGCTCCTCTTTATCTGCCTCGACGATTACAAAATTCTTTACATCGATCTCGTTGATATCGACCTGTTCAAATTCAGCTAAATAATGAATATCCAGTAAAGTAGACTCCACCTCAATATTTTTAATTAATTCTGAAGTGGGGATATAGCCTTCGAAGGGAATTTCCTCCTGAGCATCAGTCTGTTCCTTGTGGACTACTTTCTGCTCTGCTAAAGGGGCCTCAATCTTCTCGACTGCAACAGGTATTTCCTCTTGATCATCATCGTCCTCAAACAAAGTGTGTCTAATAATAGGTTCCTCTGTTTTTGTCTCGGCTGGCACCTCCATTACAGCAGGTCCAGATGTCAAATCATGTTCGGCCTTCTGCTCGTCTTCCAACGTATGAATAATGCGCTTGGCTCCGGTATTTACAATTTCATCCTGTTGTTCGGGATTGAAACCTGTTGCGATCACTGTAATGGCAATAGCTCCTTCCAATTCTGGATCTTCGCCAACCCCCATGATGATATTAGCACTGTGTCCAGCTTCGGTCTGAATGTGGTCACTTATTTCACCGATCTCGTCAATGGTAATTTCTTCGGTACCCGAAACGATGAGCAACAATACGTTTTTGGCTCCTTTAATTTTATTATCATTCAACAATGGTGAATCCAGGGCTTTTCCAATGGCTTCATGTGCTCTATTGGCGCCACTTGCATTAGCACTTCCCATAATGGCAGTACCGCTATTGGCCAATACGGTCTTCGCATCCCGCAAGTCAATGTTCTGGGTATAGTGATGTGTAATTACTTCTGCTATACCACGTGCTGCTGTGGCTAAAACTTCATCGGCTTTTGAGAATCCCGCTTTAAAACCTAAGTTACCGTATACCTCGCGTAATTTATTGTTGTTGATTACGATGAGTGAATCACAGTTCGCTCGTAATTTTTCAACACCAATCTTGGCTTGATCGTTTCTAATTTTACCTTCAAATTGAAATGGAATCGTAACAATTCCTACAGTAAGCACATCCAATTCTCTTGCCATTTGTGCAATGATTGGTGCCGCTCCTGTACCTGTACCACCGCCCATTCCGGCTGTAATAAAGATCATCTTGGTATTGGTGGACAACATATTTTTGATGTCTTCCAAGCTTTCTACTGCAGATTGTTCTCCTATTATAGGATTTGCTCCTGCTCCCAGTCCTTCGGTAAGAGATACACCCAATTGTATCTTGTTAGGTACCGAGCTATTCTCCAATGCTTGCGCGTCGGTATTGCAGATAACAAAATCCACGCCCTTAATACCCTGATTGAACATATGGTTGATAGCATTGCTACCACCTCCACCGACACCAATTACTTTGATGACGTTGGATTGGTTCTTGGGTAGATCGAACGAAATATTGTCAAATTCTGTGTTGCTACTCATATAGTTGTTTTTTGTGAGGTTGGCCCTTATACAGGATCTATTTTTTCTTCTCCGGGTTAACGGCTGTTCTGTTCCTTTTAGTTAGTATTCCTTTTAATTTGTTCTTATTCGGCGTTGTCCAAAAACTCTTTGAATTTCTCCGCCCATTTATCAAAAAAACGTTTACGTTCTTTAGGTGTATCATTTTCCGAAGTCGACTCCGGTTCTTCCATGTCTACGGTGGTCTCTTCCGCGCTACTTTCAGCAGCTTCAGCTCCTTTCAATTGAACACTTCGTTCTTTGCTTTGTAAACTGTTCATCACCAGACCGACTGCCGTAGCATACATTGGACTCGTTGTGTCGCTGTCACTATCACCTGCCAAATGCTCATTTGGATAACCTACACGGGTGTCCATTCCGGTAATGTATTCTACCAATTGTTTTAAGTGTCTCAATTGAGAGCCACCCCCTGTGAGTACAATACCAGCGATTAATTTCTTCTTTTGCTCCTCGTGACCATAGTTTTTTACCTCCAAATACACCTGTTCAACAATTTCTACAACACGTGCATGAATTATTTTCGAGAGGTTTTTCAAAGTAATTTCTTTGGGTTCTCGCCCTCTCAATCCCGGAATGGAAACAATTTCATTGTCTTTATTCTCTCCCGGCCAGGCCGAACCGAACTTTATTTTCAATAGTTCTGCTTGTTTTTCAATGATGGAGCATCCTTCTTTAATGTCTTCGGTAATAACGTTTCCGCCAAAAGGAATGACCGCCGTATGTCTAATAATGCCATCTTTGAAAATGGCCAGATCGGTAGTTCCGCCTCCAATATCGATCAAAGCCACTCCAGCTTCCTTCTCTTCTTGACTGAGTACCGCATTTGCAGATGCCAATGGTTCCAAGGTTATTCCAGAAAGTTCCAATCCAGCGCTTTTTACACATCGGCCAATATTTCGAATGGAGGAAACTTGTCCTACCACTACATGAAAATTAGCTTCCAATCGTCCGCCGTACATTCCAATGGGTTCCTTTATTTCGGCCTGTCCATCTACTTTAAAATCTTGCGGCAGTACATGAATAATTTCCTCACCTGGTAACATCACAAGCTTATGCACCTGATTGCACAAACGATCAATATCATCCTCATCGATCACTACCTCACTGTCATTTCGGGTGATATAATCGCTATGCTGAAGACTTCTAATATGTTGTCCCGCAATACCTACCACTACATCTTCAATCTTTACTCCTGAAGTAGTTTCCGCATCCTGAATGGCTTGTTGAATAGACTGAATGGTTTGGGTAATATTATTTACTACACCACGATGCACACCTAAACTTTTGGATTTCCCAATTCCCAGAATCTCCATTTTGCCGTACTCATTTTTACGACCAATCATGGCCACAATCTTTGTGGTCCCAATATCCAACCCAACAGCAATGTTATTGTTTTCCATGCCCTATTTTTTAATCGCCACCACCTGATTTCCAAACTGCAAATTCACCAAGTTGTAAGCTGTAAGCGTTTTGTCTTTTTTGGCTTTCTTATAAAAAGCTTTATAATTTTGAAACTTTCTATCAATATCCTTCACTTTACCGAAGCGCACTTTGAAGCCCATCTTTCGCATCTTCAGTTCAACGGTTCCATTTCTATTTTTATGTACCCCAACCACACTCTGACTCATAAATTCGTCCTCACGTAGTTTTAATAACAACGGTGTGAGCTCTGTAAAATTATTTTCTGAGGTCCCCGAAATTAACGGTACTCTTGCAGCATAAACTTTCGAAAGTGGCATCTTACCACCGTCTTCATCTACATAATAATTGGGAGAAGCCGTCACCCTACCAATGGGCTTTCGTTGTTCAATTTTTGCTCTCAATTCACCATCGACGGTCACAAACACTTGAGCATCACGTACCATGGGGTGATCCAATAGTCTAGATTCCATCTCTTTCAAAACTAAAGTTTCTTTGGCGATGCTCGTAACGCTGTCGTTATTTTGTATTAACAATTTATTAACCGCGGAAAGTGTGATAAACGGGCTGTTTTCATCGGTGAATTCCACATCAATACCCTGGAGCTTCCTCGCTTCATTGCGCTGATTGGTAAATCCGTAGAGAAGCCCTACTATCACTAGCACCAAAGCCATTTTTATGAATCCAAAATTAGCCTTCATCCTGAACGTATTTAGTGATTCTTTCCACCTCAGCACCAATGTCTCCGGCACCTACAAGCAGTTTAACTTTACAGGTAGATTTCTGCACACTTTCAGAAAGCATTTCTTTCGAAATAACTTTTTTACGACGCATCGAAATTTTATCGCACAGCCAAGTAGAAGTGACCCCATTTATGGGTGCCTCCCGAGCAGGATAAATATCGAGCAAGAGTAGTTCGTCAAATTGAGCGAGACTTGTTGCAAAATCGTCGGCAAAATCTTTTGTTCTACTAAACAAATGCGGCTGAAAAACAATCAATTTCTCATCGGCAGGATACATTTCCGAAACGGCCTGAAACAATGCATTAAGTTCAGTCGGGTGATGGGCGTAATCGTCGATCAAAACCAAATCATCTCGTTTAATTTTATATGAAAATCGGCGTTGCACACCTTTAAAACTATATAAAGCCTCGGGTAAGCAAGGAGTTGGGGTTCCCGCAGAGATCGCCATACCCAAGGCTGTGATGGCATTATGTAGATTGTGATGTCCAGGTAACGAAAATCGCAATCCTTTAATGAGTTCGTTTGGAGTTTTTAGATCGAATACATAACTCCCATTTTCAATTGAAATATTCTGCGCCTGGAAGTCGGCGACACCTTCCACGGCAACGGACCGTCCTTCCAGTGGCAGTCCTTTTTTATAAAACAAATTTTCTTTCTTCGGAACCAACTCAGCAAAGGCTATAAATGAGGATTCGAGGGAGGAAGTGTTACCATAGATGTCCAAATGATCGGCATCCATAGAGGTGATGCAGGCGATATCCGGACTTAATTGAAGAAATGACCGATCGAATTCGTCGGCCTCGACCACGGTAATTTTGGTTCCTTTGCTGATAAAATTTGAATTATAGTTTTCGGCAATCCCTCCAAGGAAGGCTGTAACCGGCATATCACATTCGGCTAAAAGATGCCCCAATATGGCCGAAGTTGTTGTTTTTCCGTGCGTCCCCGCCACAGCTAAACAAAGGGTGTTCTTTGTTACTTCTCCTAGCAACTTGGCTCGTTTCAAGACCGTATAATCTTCCGAAGTAAAAAATTGCAAAATAGTATTAGACTCGGGAATCGCCGGGGTATAGACCACCAATGTATTTTGTGGGTTAATTAAGTTAAGATCCACCTCAGTAGTGGCATCGGTAAATGTAATATCGATACCCTCTTGAATGAGCTCATTGGTGAGTTTGGTGGGTGTTTTATCATACCCAAAGACCGTTTTACCCAGCAACTTGACATATCGAGCCAACGCACTCATGCCTATCCCGCCTACACCCACGAAGTAAATATTTTCTATGTCCTTTAAAATACTCAATGTCTTATTTTATGGTACTAACAGTCTCTCGATCTCCTCAACAATGTCATTGGTTGCATTTGGTTTAGCGAGATTCTTTATATTTTTTGATAATCGGTCTTGCATGGCTTCGTCGTGTAGTAATCCCTCTAAAACCGTCTCAAAGTTTTGGTCGGCATCACTCTCTCGTAAAAGAATGGCAGCATTTTTTTCTGAAATAGCCAAGGCATTCTTGGTTTGATGGTCTGCGGCCACATTAGGCGAAGGGATAAATATTACTGGTTTTCCCACGAGACATAATTCAGAAACGGATAAGGCGCCTGCTCTAGAAATTATTAGATCTGCCGCGGCATAGGCCAAGTCCATTCGGTTTAAAAAAGCATGGACCTGTACTGTATCGGTGGCCTTTTCCTTATAATTTTCATAGTAATATTTTCCACACTGCCAGATCACTTGCACGTTTTCTTTATCGAAAAAAGACAGCGCTCCATCTATTAACTCGTTGATTTTTCTAGCCCCCAAACTTCCACCTAATACCAGGAGGGTCTTTCCTTCGCTTTTCAGATTAAAAAAAGTTTGCGCTTCCAACTTGTTGTTTGAGATATCCAACAAATCCTGACGCACGGGATTCCCCGTAAGCCGTATCTTTTCAGCAGGAAAAAAAGCCTTCATTCCGTCATAGGCTGTACAAATACGTTGCACCTTAGTGCTCAGCCACTTATTGGTAATTCCAGCATGGCTATTTTGTTCTTGAATAAGACAAGGCACTTTCTTTTTTGCAGCCACTCTCAACAATGGTGCACTGGCATAGCCACCCGTTCCGATAGCAACATTGGGCTTAAAGCGTTTTAGAATGCGCTTGGCCTTCCATAAACTGGAAATCAATTTGAACGGAAATAACAGATTCTTAATATTGAGGCTGCGCTGCAAACCGGAAATCCAAAGACCTTCAATGGGGTATCCTTCTTGAGGCACTTTTTCCATTTCCATCCGATCTTTGGCTCCTACAAACAAAAATTGCGCATCCGGGTACCGTGACTTTAATTCGTTAGCGATGGCGATGGCAGGGTAAATATGTCCGCCGGTACCTCCACCGGAAATGATAAACTTATATTTTGATGATTCTGTTTTGATAATTTTCTATTCTGAATTAGTTAATACAATGCATTCTTATATGGTTTGACTTAAAATATCAAGGGGGGTTTCTTCATTGTCTTGCCTCAATTCTACTTCTCTTTTGGCACTTACGCTTAGCACCATTCCCAAAGCAAGACAGGTCATCCAAATAGACGTTCCTCCACTACTTATTAAAGGAAGTGTTTGCCCTGTTACCGGGAACAATTCCACAGCCACAGCCATATTAATAAGTGCCTGAAAAATAATGGGCAGACCAATTCCAATCACAAGAAGTTTACCAAAGAAAGTAGAGCATTTGTAAACAACAATTACCAGTCGAAACAACAACAAAAGGTACAATAGCAATAAAAATAGAGCACCTAGCATTCCAAATTCCTCAACAATGATCGCGTAAATAAAATCGGACGTAGATTGAGGCAGGAAATTCTTTTGAACGCTTTTACCTGGACCTAAACCAGTGACTCCTCCAGAGGCAATAGCAATTTTTGCTTTTTCAATTTGATAATCCGCTTCGGTATCTGTCCCATCTATATAATTGGTAATTCTATTTTCCCATGTATTCACTTTTACGGTAAGTGAGCTAATATTTGACAACTTGGCGAACCCAATGAAAAGGAATACACTCAACAGCCCAATTCCCATGATAACTGCCAAATACCGTAATGGATAGCCGCCAATAAATACCAGGACCACGACCATGGCAAAAATAATCGCGGTGGTGGAAAAGTTGGCAGGAAGGATTAAAGCCAATACCAAAAACACCGGCAACCACAAAGGCAATAGCGTCTCTTTAAAAGTGACATTCATATCCTTAATTCGAGAAAGGTAACGAGCTACGTAGGTCATTAAAACCACCGCCGCCAATGTAGATGTTTGAAAGGTCACTCCAACAAAAGGAACGCGAATCCATCGACTCGCATTGGCCCCTTCAATGGTGGTACCCTGACTTAAGGTTATTAGCAACAAAATGATAACCACAGGCATAGCAATAATCGAAAGCCCTCTAAAATAAAAATAGGGAATCCTATGCACCCCATACAAAATTGCAAAACCCAAAAGGAGGTGTGCAAAATGCTTTAACAGAAATGGCAACGTGCTACCATCGCTATAAAGGTAGGCAGGGTTACTACTGGCACTATAAACAGGCAAAAAGGAAAATAGTGCCAACAAGGCGACTACGGCCCAGATGGCTTTATCTCCTTTTAAATTGCTAACTATTTTTCTCATTTCTATTTGTTGGTTTTATCCTATAAGTTTCGAACCGATTCTTTGAACTGTCTTCCGCGGTCCTCGTAATTTTCAAATAAATCGAAACTTGCGCACGCCGGAGATAATAGCACAGTATCCCCCTTCTCGGCAAGACGATAAGCCACTTGTACTGCATCTTTCATTGAATGTGTTTCAACAAGCATATCCACAATGTTTCCGAAGGTGTTCACAATCTTTTGATTAGCCATTCCCAAACAGATAATAGCCTTCACTTTTTCGTTGACCAATGGAAGCAATTCGCCATAATCATTTCCTTTATCTACTCCTCCAACGATCCAAACGGTTGGGGCCTGCATGCTATCCAAAGCATAAAAAGTGGCATTCACGTTAGTCGCCTTGGAATCATTTATATATTTCACATTATTTATTTTCAGCACCTTTTCTAAACGATGCTCCACTCCTTGAAAGTCCTCCAAGGATTGACGAATGGTTTCCTTGCGAATTCCCAATAAGGTGGCGACCATGGAGGCGGCCATTGCATTTTTTGTGTTGTGTTGTCCTTGTAATCCTAATGAAGCGATTGGCATAGTGGTTTGTTTGTTATTTATTTTTATAATTATGTTTTTGTCTTTTATATAAGCCCCTTCCGACAACTCGTGAAGCAGTGAAAAAGGTAATTTTTGAGCCTTGATTGTATGGTTTGAAAGCCATTTCGCAGTGGCTTCATCGTCATGATCGTAAATAAAAAAGTCTTCCGCTGTCTGGTTTTTTGTTATTCTGAATTTAGAAGCGATATACTTATCATATTGATAGTTATATCGATCCAAGTGATCTGGGCTTAAATTGGTTAACACGGCAATATGCGGTGCAAACTTTTCAATTCCATCCAGTTGAAAACTACTAAGTTCCAGCACATAGTTTTCGTAATCTTCTTCGGAAACCAATGCGGCAAAGCTTTTTCCAATATTTCCGCCCAAACCCACGTTCAATTCGCCCGCTTTCAATATAAAATGCGTTAAGGCTGCCGTTGTGGTCTTTCCGTTACTGCCTGTAATACCAACAATTTTGGCATTTGTATAAGGCATGGCGAACTCAATTTCAGAAATCACAGAAATCCCATTGCTCCTTAACTTTTCCACCAAAGCAACTGTATCCGGAATTCCCGGGCTTTTCATGACAACATCGGCCGCAAAAATCTTCTCCTCCGAATGCTTTCCCTCTTCCCAATCAATCTCATGATGTATAAGAACTTGTTTGTGCGTTTCCGCAATCTTTCCGAAATCGGATAAAAACACTTGCCAACCTTCCTTTTTCCCAAGTAGTGCTGTTCCAACCCCACTTTCTCCTCCTCCTAATATGACTAGTCTATTACTCATATAATATTTAGAAGCCGATGTACCCTTTACACATCAAAGCTCACTTCTGCTATCTAATTTTTAATGTGATAATGGTCAGCACTGCCAGAAAAATTCCAACAATCCAAAACCGAGTCACAATTTTACTCTCATGAAACCCGCCCTTTTGATAATGATGATGCAAGGGTGACATTCTAAAAATCCTTCGACCTTCCCCAAACTTCTTTCGGGTATATTTAAACCAACTCACTTGCATCACAACCGACAAATTCTCCATCAGAAAAACACCGCAGAGAATTGGAATAAGCCATTCTTTTCTAATGGCAATTGCTATTACAGCGATGATCCCTCCAATGGTTAAACTTCCCGTATCACCCATAAAAACCTGCGCGGGATAAGTATTATACCATAAGAACCCAATGAGAGCTCCTACAAAAGCCATAATAAAAATGGTCAATTCGCCCATGTTAGGCAGGTACATAATGTTGAGGTAATCAGAAAAGATGACGTTCCCCGAAACCCAGGCGAACAAGGCCAGTGTAATGGCAATAATGGCCGAAGTACCTGCTGCCAGGCCATCAATTCCATCGGTTAAATTGGCTCCATTGGATACCGCCGTTATAATGAAAATCACGATAGGAATAAAAACGATCCAGGCAAATTTGCTGTAATCTTCATCGATCCAGGTGATGAGTTTTTCATAGTTAATTTCGTTTCCACTTACGAATGGCATGGTAGTAAACAAAGCCTTCTCGGCATCATTAAAAACCTTCTCACCCCTTTCTGTTATGATTTCCTGGCCCGTAACTGGATCCACTTTTTCAGTTTTCACAGTAATATCGGGATGAAAGAACATCGTAAGACCCACAATCAGTCCAAGCCCAACCTGCCCAATAACTTTAAATTTCCCTGGGAGTCCGGCCTTATCATTTTTAAATTTTTTAAGGTAGTCGTCTAAAAACCCAATGGCACCCATCCACAAGGTGGTTACAATAAGCATGATGACATAAATATTTTCCAATTTGGCAAACAACAGCACTGGAATTAAAGTCGCCAAAATGATTATAATTCCACCCATAGTCGGCGTTCCGGCCTTTTCTACCTGACCTGCCAAACCTAGATCACGTATGGTTTCTCCCATTTGCTTTTTTTGCAATAACCGAATGATCTTCTTTCCCCAAACCGTTGCAATTAGCAATGAAAGGATAGAAGCCATAGCCGCCCGAAACGTAATAAACTGAAACAACCCTGCCCCAGGTATATCATAGGTTTTATCGAGAAAATCAAACAAATAGTAAAGCATATTATTTATTTAGGGCTGTTAATATTTCGTTTACAATTTTATAGTCGTCAAATTCCTTTCGCTCTCCATTCACTTCCTGATAGTTTTCATGTCCCTTCCCGGCCACCAAAATAATATCACCGTCTACCGCCATTTGACAGGCCGTTTTTATCGCCTGTTTTCGATCCGTAATGGAAAGGGTCTTTTTATAATGTTCGGCAGGAACTCCTCCTTCAATTTCTTCAATAATCGATTCCGGGTTTTCGGAGCGTGGATTATCGCTGGTGAAAATAACTTTGGTACTAAGTTGAGCGGCAATTTGCCCCATTTTAGGTCGCTTGGCGGCATCTCGATCACCACCACATCCCACTACGGTAATTAGCTCTTCATTTCCTGTGCGAATAGTATTTATGGTTTCCAATACATTTTTTAAGGCATCCGGCGTATGAGCATAATCCACAATAGCAGTTATATTATTAGGAGAAATATGATACTGAAAACGCCCGTCTACGCTTTCCAACAGACTCATATGCCTCAATATCTCCATGGACTCTAGACCAAGTAATTCGGCTGTAGCATAAATGGACAATAGATTATAAGCGTTAAAACTTCCTATGAGCTTTACCCAAAGTTCGTTGTTGTTTATTTTCAGAAGTAAACCGCTAAATTGATTCTCCAATATTTGAGCTCTATAATCGGCATAGGTCTTTAATGCGTACGTATATTTTTTTGCTGAAGTGTTCTGAAGCATTACAAGACCATTCTTGTCATCTATATTTACCAGGGCAAAAGCCGGCTTAGGCAATTGATCGAAAAATGCCTTCTTCACATCTCTATATTCTTTGAAGTCCTTGTGATAATCTAAATGATCGTGAGAAAGATTGGTGAATACTCCTCCTTCAAATTGAAGTCCCTCAGTGCGCTTTTGATGTATTCCATGAGAACTCACCTCCATAAAGCAGAACTCAACACCGGCATCTACCATTTCACGTAAATATTTATTAATGGTCAGACTATCTGGCGTGGTATGCGTTGCTTTATACTCGGTTGCACCTACCATAATCTTAACGGTCGAAATAAGGCCAACCTCATAGCCCGAATCCTTGAAAAGTTGATACAACAAACTTGAAATAGTGGTCTTCCCATTGGTTCCTGTTATACCTACCAACTTTAAATTTTCGGAAGGGTTTTCATAGAAATTGGAAGCCATGAGAGCCAGAGCCTGTTGACTATCGGCTACCTGCACATAGGTAATTCCGTTGATAAAGTCCTTTGGTAATTCTTCACAAATAATTGCTATAGCTCCATTATCACAGGCTTTTTTAATATAGTCATGACCATCTGAAACCCATCCCCGTATCGCCACAAAAACATCATTCAATCCAATGGAGCGCGAGTCAAAATGTATATTAGTAACAGGCACTCCCGTACTTCCAACGATTTTCTCGAGCTTCACCCTGTACAATATGTCTTTAAGCACGATCATTTCATTTGAAGTGTTATTTGCTGTCCATTTTTAATAGAAGTACCCTGAACCAGCGATTGTTGTGTTACAGTACCATTTCCAATGAGTCTTACTTTTAGGCCTGCATTTTCGAGCAATGAAATGGCGTCCATACCCGCCATACCTACAACATTTGGCACCTTAACTATATTAGTTTGAGCCTTTTCATAATAATTTTCAAAATCTACAGCCAGATATGCATCACTCTCATTAATGTCATCTATAGAATCTATAAGAGGACTATCCGTAAAGATCTTTTGAGCAATTCTTTTAAAAACCGGACCAGTAACATCGGCACCATAATATCCTTTTTTGGTGCTTGGTTTGTGAATGACAACAATGCAAGAGTATTTTGGGTTTTCGGCTGGGAAGTAACCAGCGAAAGACGAAATGTATTTCCTGTCCTGTTCCCAGCCGGGCAACCAATATTCGGTACGAGCGGTTCCTGTTTTACCTGCCATAGAAAAATATTCGGAGTAAAGCTTTTCGCCAGTTCCCCGGATCACAATGTTTTTCAGAATATCTCTGATCTCATTTAAGGTCTGGTCCGAACAAATTCGATCGTTAGTAACTTCAGGCTCAAACGATTTCACCTTCTTGTTCATCACCCTTATTTCCTTAATAAATCGAGGTTTAACCATTACCCCATCGTTGGCAATGGCGTTATAAAAGGCAAGAGTCTGTAAAGGAGTTATGCGCAAATTATATCCATAAGCAATAGACGGAAGGGCGTTTTTACTCCAAAGCTTATGTCCTGGCCCTGGAATAACTGGCTCTCCTTCTCCCCTTATGGGAATGCCAATGGGTTTGTCCAAATTCCAGCTTTTTAGCCTATCAATAAATTTTTGCGGGGTTTTTGAATAGTTTTCGTCAATGATGGTGGCTAAGCCAATGTTGGAAGACACTTCCAAAGTCCGAGCAGCCGATATTTTTCCATAGCCTCCATTTTTTGAATCATGAATGGTCCTTCCATAAAATCGCTTTGCTCCTTGCTTGGTGTCTATTACCGTAGCCGTATCAATAACATGATCCTCTAAGGCAGCCATCATGGCCATCACTTTAAAGGTAGAACCAGGCTCATGGCTTTCCCAAACGGCATAGTTCCTCTTTTCATAATACTTATTATCGGAAGTTCTTCCCAAATTAGATACTGCTTTAATTTCACCCGTTGCTACTTCCATAACAATAACACTGCCGTGTTCCGCCTCATAAAGCTCCATTTGCTTTAGCAATGCATGGTGCGCTATATCCTGAATATTAACATTGATGGTAGAAATAATATCAAAGCCGTCTTGAGGTTCTACTTCGTTCTCGTCGTAAACAGGTTTCCATTGACCTTTAGCGATTTTTTGTTTCAATCGCTGCCCTTCTTTACCTTTCAGGTATTCATCAAAAGCCTCCTCAAAACCTACTTCGTATTTACCTTCTTCATTTTTCTTCTCGCTCCCAATTAATCGTTCTCCAATTTTACCTAAGGGATGTTCGCGAACCGTCCGTTGTTCAACTATAATCCCTCCTCGGTAGGGTCCTTTGTTAAACAAAGGCATGCTTTTTACTTTAATATAATCTGAATAACCCAGTCCTTTCGCAACAGATAGATATCTATTTTTATTAGCTCGAGCCTTTCTGAACAGATTTTGATAATAGGATGGTTGTTTATTGAACATAGCTCCTAACTCCTTGGAAAGTGGAACCAAAAATTCTTTGAAATGATCGTTGGAAACGGTCACGGCATCAAATCGAATATCATATTTGGGAACTGAAGTAGCCAATAAGCTTCCATCATCGGCATAAACATTGCCTCTGTTGGCTTCAATGATAAAGTTCTGGGTCGTATTTTTTAATGCCAGGTCGCGATATTTTTCACCTTCCACAAATTGAATACTTATCAATTTGAACGCAATTAGGATAGCGAAGATGAACATACCTCCGGCAACAAAGTAAAAACGGTTCAATATGTTTTTGTTCAGCTCTGACACTCGCTAATTTCTGGTGTTAATTATAATTTTTTGAGGTGGTGTTTCAGAAGGGAATAACCCGCGTTGTTCCATGGCCTTAATGATCTTACTTTCCATTTTGGACTGCATGAGCCTCATACGAACGTCAACGTATTCGCTCTTAAGCTCTTTTACCTGATTGCTCAAACGGGCAATCTCGTGCACCTTTTTATCGGCTGTATGGGAACTTCCAATCATGACCAAAGCCAGCAGCGATAGAAAAATGATAAAGCGCCAATTTTTGAGCGCATCATCATTGACCAAAAACCGTCCTTTGATAATGTTGTAGAAATTCTTTTTCATTATATCCTTATTGTTATCCGCTTCGCTACTTCTATTTCTGGCAAACATTCCGCCACTGAAATACTATAATTTTTCCGCCACCCGAAGTTTTGCACTACGCGCTCTATTGTTCATTTTTATTTCCTCTTCGGAAGGAATTACAAACTTGCCTACTAGTTTAAACGGAACTTCCACCCTTCCAAATACATCTTTTTCAGGTTCTCCTTGAAAAAGACCGCTTCTCATAAATCTTTTTACCAATCGATCCTCTAATGAGTGGTAAGAAATGAGACTTAATCTCCCGCCCGATCTAAGCACTTCAGGCGTTTGAACTAAAAACTCTTTCAGCGCATCCAACTCTTGATTTACCTCAATCCGTATCGCCTGATAGATCTGCGCCAATATTTTGTTCTCCCTATGACCGGGCAAAAATCTTCCTAACGCAACTTTAAGCTGACTACTAGATTTTATAGGCTCTTTTGCCCTGGCTTCTGCGATTACTCTAGCCATGCCACCTGCCGATCGCAATTCACCATATTGAAACAAGACATTCCGAAGATCACTTTCCGAATAATCATTGATTACCTGATAAGCAGAAACGGGACTATCCGTGTTCATCCGCATATCCAAATGAGCCTCAAATCGTGTAGAAAATCCGCGCTCCGGTGCATCAAATTGATGTGAAGAAACTCCAAAGTCGCCTAGTATTCCATCTACTTCTCTATATCCGTAGAAGCGCAAAAAGCGTTTGAGGTGTCTAAAGTTTTCATTAATGAGCAAAAAGCGCGGATCATCGATAGCATTTTTAAGAGCGTCTTTATCTTGATCGAAAGCAATTAGTTTACCATTCTCATCCAGATGTTTTAGTATTTCTTGGGAATGTCCGCCGCCGCCAAAGGTCACATCCACATATACCCCATTAGGTTGGATGTCAAGGCCCGCTACGGTCTCGGTCAAAAGGACCGGTCTATGATATTCCATCTGTGTCGCTAGCATCTCCCATTACTTCTTCAGCCAAATCTGCAAAGTCATTAGCCGCGTCATCAATGGCTTGTTCGTATTTTTGTTTATCCCATATCTCAACAATATTGATTGCTGAAGAAACCACCAGCTCCTTCCCAATACCCGCAAACAGCATCAAGTCCTTGGGAATATTAAGACGGCCAGAGGCATCCATTTCAATCATTCGAACTCCTGCCGTAAAACGCCGAATAAAATCATTGTTCTTTCTATTGAAACGATTGAGTTCGCCCATCTTTTTCATGAGCTTCTCCCACTCTTCCATGGGATACAGTTCCAGGCAAGGTTGAAAGACGGCTCGCTTGATTACAAAGCCAGAGGTTGCAACCACCGCCAACTGTTTCTTCAAACTGGCAGGCACCATAACACGGCCTTTTACGTCCGCCTTACAATCGTATGTCCCTAGAAGATTGAGCACTATGAATTAAAACTATGGGTGAATAATAAACTCAAATATAAATAAGTTTTCCCACATTTTCCCACATTTTCCCACTTTGTTAATAAGTTTTAACACCACCACCTTCCAATCGCTACAATAACTTCACATAAATACTGATTTTCAGTTAATTACATTTTATACTTCGATGAGGTTTTCAACAACGAAATACCCTGTTCGGTTTCAGTAAAATTTGTGTACTTTTGTTTAGCTAATTTCACTAACCCAAATGACGCATACGCTTAAGAAAGAAGGTAAATTTTCATACTTGGAGATAGGAGAAGGCACTCCTATTATCATTATGCATGGGCTTATGGGAGGCCTTAGTAATTTCGATGGGGTGATTGATTTTTTTCCAGACAAAGGCTATAAAGTTGTAATTCCGGAGCTGCCTATTTACAGTATGCCTATCTTAAAAACCAATGTTAAGAATATCGCCGTTTATGTCTCCGAATTTCTAGAGCATAAAGGCTATAAGGAGGTGATTTTGCTAGGAAACTCATTGGGAGGACACATTGGGCTTATGGTCACTAAGTTATTCCCAGAAAGGGTAAAAGCGCTTGTCATTACTGGAAGCTCTGGGCTTTACGAAAGTGCTATGGGAGAAACCTATCCCAAACGAGGGGACTACGACTACATTAAGAAAAAAGCTGAAAATGTTTTCTATGACCCGGCTATTGCTTCAAAAGAAATTGTAGACGAAGTTTATGCCAGCGTCAATGACCGAAACAAACTCATTAGAACACTGTCCATTGCCAAAAGTGCCATTCGTCATAATATGGGCAAGGATCTACCAGATATGAAAACTCCTACCTGTATCATTTGGGGGAAAGATGATAACGTTACTCCGCCGGAAGTTGCTATTGAATTTGATGAGAAATTACCCGATTCGGACCTGTATTGGATAGACAAATGTGGTCATGCGGCCATGATGGAACACCCAGACACTTTTAACGACTTGCTATTTGCCTGGCTCCAGGAACGTAAGTTTTAAAGTTTCTTGACATAGCTTAACTAAAAACGTATCAACCCATAAGCCTTTTACACCTTGAAAATTACTTCGGCAGAATTTGTAATGAGTAACAGCGATGTGGATAAATGCCCATCAAATCGTTTACCTGAATACGCCTTTATAGGTCGAAGTAATGTTGGGAAATCGTCGCTCATTAATATGCTGATGCAACGCAAAAGCCTTGCAAAGACCTCCGGACGTCCTGGTAAGACCCAGCTCATTAATCATTTCTTGATCAATAAAAATTGGTACCTGGTCGATCTACCGGGCTATGGCTATGCCCGAGTTTCGAAAAGCACAAAAAAGATATTTCAAAAATTTATTACCAAGTATTTTGAAAAAAGAGAACAATTAGTGCTGGCCTTTGTGCTCATTGATTGCCGACATGAACCACAACCTGTGGATTTGGAATTTATGCAGTGGATGGGAGAGCGACAGGTACCCTTTTCCATTATTTTTACTAAGGCCGACAAATTAAAACCTAACGCTATTGAGCGTAATATTGCTTCCTACCGACTTAAAATGTTGGAAACTTGGGAAGAAATGCCTTTGCACTTTGTGACTTCCGCCAGTAAGAGCATTGGGCGTGACGAAGTGCTAGACTATATTTCCTCGATCAATAAAGAGATAAACGCCTCCTAATTTCTTCGATCAAGGCTTCTGAAGAGGCGAGGTTTTCCAGTTCTTCAGAAGAAATAAGGACTTCTAATTTCATGTTATTCTGTGAAAGCACGATAGGAAAATCGAAAGCAGGCAGCCATTTGGACTTAAATTTTTTTGAGAACTCATCCTTATGATAGAACTCCATGGGCAGGTCACTATTCTCGCGAAAGGCCTTCCATAAATCATCTTCATTAAAAGCCCCAAATGTTATCGCGCATAGATTGCAATCATAGGTGGACGGACTTATAATTTTATGAGCGCCGTCTAAAATTTTATCAAGGAATCCAGAATTTGCATTGTAAACAAAAATGAGCTTCATAGAATAATTCGGTGACGATGAAATTCAAAATTAGTACTTATAAATGAAAAAAGGGAACAGAGCCATTACGGCTCCATCCCCTTCAGAAGTAATCAAACTATCACCTCATCATGAAATCTTTAAAAAGCAAAGAAGTTATCTCACAATTAATCGTTTGTTCACGGCATTTCCAGAATCAACATCTAGCAAATTCAATAGGTAAATTCCACCGGGAAGACCGGAAACATCAATAGTGTTTGAAGACTGATCCGCTAAAGTAATTTGACGAACCTTTCTACCCGTAATATCATACATCGTAACAGCAATAGATAGTGATGGATTACCGGCATAACTAATGTTCACTATGGAATTTGCAGGATTGGGGTAAATACTGAAATCATCACTAGAAATCGCATCTTCCACGCCTAACACTTCACAGTCGGCTCCCGTTAGTCGGATTACCTCGATAAAGTCATCGGAGATATCGCTACAGTCTTCGTCTTGCAACATTTGCAATGGTTCTCCAATAAATGAAGCGCCATCCAATCCTCGATAGGACCACCCCCAAATACGACATACACCTTCTCCTGCACCTTCCAAATCAATAATATTGGTATTGAAAATAGCCAGAATAGTATTGTTGGCGTCACTATCAGTTACCACGTATTGGAATGTAAGATTAGGAGCAGTATTGGTATGAACCACTTCGAGAGGATCGGGCTGTCCGTCACCGGCGCAAATAGTTACTTCGGTATCGCCATTTGCCAAAGTAACTGTTCCACCATCGGCTGCCTCTCTGATTACGGTGATAGATTCGTCAGAAAGATCTGAACAATCCACCGCTTGCAAATCTGACAGAGGACCTCCAATAAAACTCGCTCCATTATCCGCGAGACCCCGATAGGACCATCCCCAAATCTGGCAAGTTCCAGGGCCAGCGCCATCAAGGTTTATGGTATCTGAATCGGTTATGGCCAAAATCTCACTGGCATCTTCGTTGGTAATTACGTATCGATATGACAAAAATGCTGCCGACGTAATATGACTTACCACAATAGGATCCGGTCTACCGTCCACGCAAATCACAGCGGTCATGCCATCGGCTGAAATAGAAGTTGTGTTATTTGGATTTCCTGTGGCTGCGATATCAATTTCCACATTTCCACCATCTGCTGCTTGACGAACAACCAGGATAGAGTTGTCAGAAATATCGCTACAATCTTCGGCGGCTAAATCGGATAACGGGCCTCCTATAAAAGTACTTTGATCTAAACCTCTATACGACCAACCCCAAATTTTACATGCGCCAGTTCCTGCGCCGTCCAGATCAATGGTGTTCGTATCGGCTATCGCTAGAATAGTGTCACTTAGATCGGTTATAACATAACGGTAGGTAAGGTTGGGCGCTGTATTATCATGCACTACAACCAAAGGATCTGGTCGGCCGTCAACACAAATTACAACAGACTCGCCGTTGGCCGAAATGCTTGTTGTATTATTTGGGTTTCCAGTAGCGTCCAAATCTACACGAACTTCACCACCATCAGCCTCTTCCCGAATAACTTCAATAGAATTATCAGAAATATCCGAGCAATCCACAGCGTTAAGATCGGCCAAAGGACTCCCTATAAAGCTCGCTCCATTATCGGCTAATCCTCGGTACGACCATCCCCATATCTGACAAGTACCAGGGCCGGCTCCATCCAAACTGATCTCATTGGTCCCGGCAATGGCAAGAATAATGCTATCGGGGCTGTTATCGGTAATCACATATCGGTAAGATAAATTAGGAGCCGTATTGGTGTGAACCACTACCAATGGATC
>JBCCIJ010000019.1:0-73132 GCA_039028295.1 Bacteroidota bacterium | reverse complement strand
AGGATCATGATATCACCCGGAGTTGTATTTTGGTCTCCACCATTGTAGTTGATGGCGTCACCATAAACCCCTCCATTGAGGTCTACGTTGAGGCTATCATCCCCATCCTGTGTGTTGATATTTATATTTCCTGTTACTGAAGCAATCTGAACCAGAACATCATTCCCGTCTTGAACGGTTCCCGATCCGGCTATTAAAGGTTTGTTAGGATCGCTCAATCGATAGTTTGTGCCATCGATAACAATCGTAAGCTCGTCGTCGTCACCGAGAATATCAGAATACACCAGATTACCTGCGCCGTCAACGATCACGTTCACGGGGCTGGCTTGCAGCACTACATCGTTGCCATCACCCCCATCGTAATAGAGGTACCAGGTTTCTCCGTTCAAGGCAACCGTCGATCCATTAGGAAGACCCGTAAAGGTCCCCGTTACAGGATCGGTACCATCGTTTTGGATAAGGGTTAAGACATCAAAGGTTGTTGAAGTACCCGCAAAATTATCTACCACCGTCAGAGTAGCATCGGTTATGTCGACGGTGCCTGTAACATCAATTTGGTCGTAGTCGGTTCCCGAGGTAGTTATTCCGTCGACTTCTGCAGTAAAGGTATCTCCGGAACTCAATGAAAAGTCTCCCTGAACCACAAACTGTCCCGGAGACGCTCCAGGGGTTAAGTTACCGTTGATTACGGCTGTGGTTGCAATGAGGTCGTTAGCAGCACTAATTCCTGCTTCTGTTTGAATATCAGTTGCTGTCAGGGTAGCGTTACCTGCAACATTTAGTGTTCCTGAATTGAGCAATGCCGTCGTGGTGGTAACGTCCAGGTCGCCCCCTACGACTGCTCCATTGAAAGTGGTAGTTCCGGACCCTGCTACCTGATTGAAATTACCCGATAGTGTAACTGTTTCTGAAAAGGTAACATCATTGACTTCATTGGCGCTGCCATCATTTTTTACATTATCGATGGTGAGGTTTGCCAGTCGTTGACCATTGTCCCCCACCGGTTCATCAAGGGTTATGATATTCCCGGAAGAGATGATAACACTGTCTTCTCCATCATTGGTTCCGCGGAGGGTATTAAAAAAGTTCACGGTGCCAGCATCCAGTCTCGTGGTTCCTGTACCCGGAGGATTAATTTCAACAGGAGTTCTAAACCTGAGAATATTGGACGCATTCATAAGTGTGGCATTGACTCTCGTTGCACCCAGATTTGAGACCTGAATATTGGTAACAGGTGTGGTAGCTCCAACGTCACCGTTAAAGGTTAGAAAGTTTCCTGGGGCGGCAATAATGATATGATCCCCGCCATCCAATGTGCTGTTAAAGGTGATCGCTCCGGCGTTTGATTGAATGAAGCTTCCTACGGTTCCTCTTACGGGATCGTTAAAAATGAGATCACCACGCACTCTAAATCCGGCACTCATTACTGTGCTTCCTGCAGCATCAGTGATCAATGAGTTGAGTCGTTGGCCTGCGCCACCCACTAGACCACCAAATTGGCTGGTTCCAGAAGCGTTTACCGAAAGATCTCCCTCTCCATCTGTTGGAGCGGTAGCGTCTCCTCCGACGATGGTGCTTCCGAAGGTAACATTCACACCATTGAGGGCCACTGCACCGAAGATTCCCACAGCCTCACCAAAAGACTGATCTCCGGTGGTGGTAATGGCCACGTTATTGATGGTGGAAGTTCCACCAGCATCTGTAGTTAGGTTTGTGAGTCCGGGCAGGTTTGCATTGAAGTAGGTATTCCCTGGACTGTTGATCGTTAACGCTGCGTTGAAGGCAGCATCGAGTCCGTCTATATTTAAAACATCATCCGCCGTGTTGACGTTGATCGTTAGGGAGTTGGTTGGGTTGCTGAAATCTACCGATTCGCCCAGCGTGGAGTCGATGCGGTTGTCCAAAGAGCCCGAATCGTCCAGGGTAATCGTTTCGGTGCCTCCCGTGAAGGTGAACTCGCGATCGGCTACGTCAAGATTGTCGATGACAGGCTCTAAACCTACATAGGTAATGGCTAAAGCAAGGAATGCTCCGGTATCCAATAGCACCCATCCGTCCGATTCGTTAAAAAAGGAATGGACCGATCTGTCGTAGCTACCACCACCAGTTAGTTCCAATATATCTCCTCCACTGGCCGACTGGCCTCCTCCGTCGTATTCGATATTATTGGCGAAGTTTCCACCGTCAAAATCAACGGTAAAGCTGTCGTCACCATCCTGGGTATTGATTTTAATATTTCCAGTCACCGAAGCGATCGGTACCAGGACATCATTCCCGTCTTGATTGGCTCCCGTACCTGCGAGCAATGATCTACTGGCATCGCTTAGGCGAAAGTTGGATCCTTCTATTATAATGGTAAGGTCGTCCTCCTCTCCATCCGGATCGTTAAAAACCAGAGCGCCTCCGGCATCCACTTCGACATTGGGAACAATGGGCGTAGACTGTAATACTACATCGTTACCATCGCCTCCATTGTAATAGAGGTACCAAGTCTCTCCGTTGAATGCGATTGCAGAACCATTGGGCAAACCGTTAAAGGTCCCTGTTACAGTCCCTGCAGAATCTGCAACATCTATTAACGTAAGAACCTCACTTCCGGTAGCCACAGCAGCCGTATTATCAACAAGTGCTAAAGTAGCTCCACCTAAATCCACATCACCGCTTTGTACGGTTATATTATCGTAGTCGGTTCCTGCATTGCCAAAAGCATCTACTTCAACTTCTAAGGTCGCAGAAGCTGGGAAAATAAGATTTCCCGTCAGCAGTATTCGTCCTGGAGATTGCCCGGGAGCCAATCTTCCAAAAAAGTTGGTATTTGTGGCACTATACAATGCTGCTGCATTGCCATCTGGAGTTTGGATTTCTCCAACAACTCCATTTATGGTTAGATCGCCACCTGCTGTATTTACACGATCGCGACTTATTTGGTCTACACCTGGAATGCTTGCATCTAGAGAGGCACCTCGAATGGTGACATTTCCAGCTCCAGTAGTTTCAAAATTTGGATTGATCATATAAACACCCGCATTTTCTACTCCTAAATTATCTTCACAATCTCCTATTATATTCATGTTCCCGTCTTCAGAACGTATAACGGTCTCCTCCCAGTAAACCCCTTCTGTCTTTGTACCTGTGGAGGTTCCTGAGATACCATCGATCAGAATATTCCCTGCTCCTCTGGCAATGACATTTCCATTTTGTAGGATAACCCCATCCGAAAAGTTTCCGGTTGTTGACGTTCCTCCTTGACCCCCCATGGTGATGTCTCCTCCGTTAGCGCGTATGGTGGGTTCTGTGTTTCCAGAAGCTATAACAATTCCAGCTGCAACATTGTTGGTTGTACTGCCTGCGGTGCCGGTTATATCAATGTCTCCAGCACCTAGCTCTTCTATAAGTCCACCAGCGATATAAACGCCATCACTAAAACCTCCGGCACTGGTTTGTCCCTGCCCAGTCATAGTGATACCACCGCCATTAGCGCTCACCACGGTCGCGTCCGAATCTTGAGTAATAAATATTCCATCACTACTTTCAAGACAATCTCCTGCTGTTCCGTTGAGTTGAACAGCACCTGTGCCTTGATCCCGCAGGGTTCCAGAAGCTACATAAATACCTGTGTTGAATTCTCCAGCGGCACTGTCTCCACCTGTACCGGTTAAACTGAGTCCACCACCATTGGTGCTGATGAGTGTGTTTACATCTTGAATATAAATACCATCGTTAAAATCCCCTTCACTACCACCATTTCCAGTCATTTGAATAAAGCCTGAGGCTGTATTATTAAAGATTCGAACGTTATTGAAAGGAGTAATTCCAACATTAAGTCCATCGGGTCCAACACCTCCAGTTCCCGTAAAAGTCATATTTCCCCCGGCATTACTTCTAATATTACCAGGGCCTTGCAACCAAACACCCACGTTGTTCGAGCCATTGGCCGTATTTTGGGAAGTTCCATTCATTGTCAAATTACCAGAGGTCACAGTTACGTTGGTTTCCAGAATACGTACCCCAATGTTAAATTCTCCGGAACTGGTTCCCGAATTTCCAACGATGGTTACGTCTCCGCCGCCAGGAGCCAGTACTCTTGCATTGGCCAAGTTGGTTCCGTAGTTGCGATTTACACCATCACCGCCCGTGCCTTCCAAAGAAATGGACCCAGTACCTGTCGTAGTGATCAATCCATTGTTGTTTACAAAGATGCCCGGTTGGTTGGAAGAAGACCCATTGCTTTTTCCTGTGGCTTCAATATCAATATTTCCGTCGGCAGTACGTACCGTACAGTTATTGCATCGAAAACCAGTGTGATTAATGTTGGATAGATTAGAGGTTCCTGCATCAATATCTATTACACCTCCAGTTGTTTCTAGCGTAAAGCCAGCATTGATGGTCGTTTGTCTTTCGCTAATAATGGTTATGTCGCCTGAAGCAATCAAATCGGTATTCATGGTGATTTGATCGGCGCTAATGGTCACAAAGCCATTTACTGTTGTAGGATTGGTTTGTAGGTTGACAACGTCCAATGTTGCATCACCCGCATTTCCTCCCAGCACGAATAGACCGAAATCCTGAGTTGCGGTAAACCCTTCCAAATTGATCGTATCGGCACCATCGCCTGAGAAAATCGATAGGGATCCTGTAGGTTCATTGAATTCGACTAACTCCCCTAAGCTTGAATCGATGCGCAGATCCAAGCTGCCTCCGTCGTCCAGGGTGATGGTCTCACCACCGCCGTTGAATACAAATCCACGGTTGGCTACGTCCAGGTTATCGACGATGGGCTCCAATCCCGTATACGTAAGAAGCGGATTGCCCGAAACATCAATGGTCCCGTCACTTTCGTTGGTGAAAGTATGACTCACGGAAGCATAGGAACTGTTAGTTCCGTTCAATTGCAGGATATCGCCGGGAATGCCATTTTGACCCTCTCCATTGAATGTAATAGGATGCTGAAAATCACCGCCATCATAATCTACAATGAGGATATCATCTCCACTATCAGCATTGATGGTCAGTGAATTTAATCCAGCACCCAGTACTCTTGAAATTTCAACACTATTTAAGGTAACAACAGTCTCGTTGCCCTCGCGAACCACTTCAAAGGTGTCGTCGCCCGTGGTACCGTCCAGAATAAGATCGATGGTATTGAAGGTTACCCTGATGTAGGGAACCGTAAAATTACCATCGTCATCTCCAGCAGCCACATCGGCGATGTTCACCACCCATGTTCCATTGGCACTTAAATTGTTGTTGTTGATATTTGATACCAGGCTTGCAAATGCCGAGCCCGACTGAAAGGCCCGATAATCGCAAATACCATCATCACGGCAAACCACTTCACTTACCCCCAACGAATTTCCCATTTGTTCGGGATTTGCAGAAAACGAATCCGAAAAACTGATCGGGAAAGTTCTGAATAGATCGCTGCCGTCGCCTGTTGAGCCGTCGTTGGTACCCGGACGATCCACCAGTGTTATCGTTTCTCCGTTGGGATCGGTCACTTCCATGATCAAATCGCCAATAAAACGGTGAAATACGGCTAACCGAACTTCAACATCGGTAATAGTAGCTCCGGCAGGAATACCAGAAATGTCGACATTTCTGTTGGCTCCGGATGGATCGTTACCGGGGATAAAAACAAAACCCAAGGTATTACTACCTTGTACGGTAGCCGTTTGAGCATGTACTTGAGAACCAAATAAGAGGACAAGCAATAGTAACAGTGTACTATTATATTGAGTAATAGATTTCATAATTAGTGTGGATATTTAATGAGGGAAATGGGGTCGTTTGATACGGTACAAAAAAGACTTGAGCTTAGTTGCGGTTATCTTTTTTACTTTTGTTAAGACGTCTTTTAACCGCATCCGAGATTTGATCTCGTTTGGCACGCGCAGCTTTGCTCTTTGTTTCGTTCTCGAGCAACTGTTGCTTCAATTCTTCTTGAGACTGATTCGTTTCCTTCTGGGTATCGACTGTCAATCGAGGAGTATCCATGACCTTCGCAGTAGCTACTTTTGTGTTATTTGTTTGCAGATCCTTGGACTGAGCCATAACTGCAAAAGAGGTTGAAAAAAGGACAAGCGTAAGTAAGTTTTTGAGTTTCATAATAAAAAGTTTAGAATGTTTGGATCAAAATTTTAGGCGCTGGAAATAACCAGCTAATCATGAGAGCAAGGTACTTTCGACGCTGTCTACTGGAAATAAGAAGCAATACGTAATATATACGTACTACTACGTAGTCTAGGTCATGATTGCTGTTTCGAAGGTTAAACAGGTAATTTGATTGACTCATTTTTTTCTAATTCTCACGTAGAAATTCTGAAATAACAAATATCTTTATGGTGATTTATTCTGTCCCAACGATGTTATCATGAACAAACAAAACATTTCTGTCATATTAGCCGATGACCACCCATTGCTTTTAAAAGGGTTATACGAGGAATTGGTCACCAATCAATACAATGTTGTAGGACAAGCAACCAATGGCATGCAGGCACTGGAATTGGTACTTAAATTGAAACCTGATGTGGCCTTACTCGATATAGACATGCCTTTACTTACGGGCTTTGATGTCATAAAAATGGCCAAAGACAAGGGAGTTTCTACTAAATTTATCGTGCTTTCATTTCATCGAGAATCGGAATACATTACTCAGGCCAAAGCCTTACAGATCAATGGGTATCTATTAAAAGAGGATTCTTATTTCGAGATCGAGCGTTGTATAGAATCTGTAATTGGTGGTGTAGATTACTATAGCAATTCATTTGAAACAGGCACGATGAATTTGGCGAATGTAGAATTCAAACGCCTGCAGTTGCTGACACCCTCAGAACTCACCATCCTGAAGCTGGTTGCCCAACAAACACCTACCAATACGATTGCTGTAGACCTTGGAGTTTCAAAACGTACCATTGAGAAACATCGAAGTAATATTATTACGAAGCTCGAATTGGAAGGAGGAACTAATACACTCACTAACTGGGCACTGATCAATAAAAATACTATACTCGAGTTATAAGTAGTAACACGTATATCTTACGTGCTAACCCTTATGGCTTTGTCTGTTTTTCTTCTTTTCCTTTGTCTCAACAATTTGACCGATGACAATGATGGAGAAAGAGAGAATCTTAATAGCTCATTCCAATACAAACTATGCTCGAGAACTGAAATCGATACTTGAAGCGCATGGCCATCATGTTTACGCTGCCGTGGATGATGCCTTTGTGGCGTTAGGATATATTCTGAAGTATCAGCCTAGATTCGCGCTGCTGGAGCATGAATTCCATTATCTTTCCGCAAGCGATGTGGTATCAGCAATTAAGCGAAAGAATATTGCAACAAAGGTAATTCAAATATTTCCCGAAAACTTCGATGGAAGTCTACCTAATTCAACTTATATTCACATTGATGATTCATTTGAAAAAATAACCACCTTTGTCGATCATTTAAAAAATACCATAGAGTAGCCAATAGCTACATATTGCCTATGATTCGATTTATTTACATAGCTATCATTTTCTCTTATGCTATTGGAATAGCCCAGGAAAGAGGAATCTATAAAGATTCGATCCAACAACTGGTCTCCGAAGTTCACAAAACCTCGGGGTCTTTTAAACTGGCGTTGTTGGATAGTCTTACCAAAAGAGTCATGCATCAATCCGAATACGGGTACGACGAACATGCAAGGGCCACGATCGACTTGGCCCTGGAACTCGATTCGATCGATTTAGCAACCTACCATGCTTCTCAATATATTTTTTATTTGGCCAATAGAGATGGTAAACCCAGAGAAGGAATCAACTATTTTGATTCGTTTATTGCCAAAGATTTGAAAATCTTAAACAAAAACCACAAAGCCCAATTGTATCTAAATGGAGGTGATAGTTACTTTTTTGGAGGAGAGACTTCCCGTTCTATTGCTTTGTATGAGAGGGCAGGATCCTTAGCCCTTGAAGCAGGGGATTCGTTACTGCTGGGTAAATCCAAGACCTATATGTCCGATGCCTATGCGGATACGGGTAAATTTGCTGAGGCCGGTTTAATACTTTCGGAAGCTGAGTTAATTTTTGAAACCATGAAGGATACCTTTAACCTTCTTACCACCAGAAACTCAAGAGCTAATTTATATAGTAGGATTGGGTTTTATGATGAAGCACATGAGGTTCGTAATGAGATTGTACAATGGGCAGAGCAACGTAATGACTATCGAATGTTACAGTCTACCTTGTACAACGTCGCCATTGACGCAAGACTGAAGGAGGATTATGCAAAAAGTATATCATATCTGAACAAAGCCCTTCATTTTGCGAAATTGGGCGAACTAGACGGTTATGTGCCAAAGATTCAGATCTCTCTTTTAAAGTCCTATGCGCTTATTGATAGTTTAGATCAGGCTAGATCTGTTCTTGCCAATATAGAACAAGATAGCGATCGATATGAGCAGGGACTTGATGCATTTAACTTTACTACGGCCCTCGCCGTATACCATTTTAAACTAGGTAATTTTCGCAAGGCCAGAGACCTCTCCGAAAAATTGTTTAGCACGGGCAGCGTTAAGGATTTTGGAAATGCCAAAGTTGTACATGACATTTTAAGTAGCGTATATGATTCTCTAGGGGATTCCAAAATGGCCTATTACCATTTCCAGAAACTTGCTGGGATACGTGACAGTATTACCGACATTCAAAATGTAAGAGCCCTTACCTATTATCAAACGCTCTATGAAACCAAACGTAGGGATGCCACCATATCGGAACAACAAGCCGAGATAGCGTTTTTGGATGTTCAAAATAAATTGAAAAGACAATGGCTCATTTCCGGGAGTATAGGTATTGTTATTTTAGGGATTATTGGTTACTTAACCTGGCTTCAAATAAATGTCCAAAGGCGTAAAAGGCTTATGGGAAGATTTTCACAAGAGTTAATAAGAACCCAAGAAACAGAGCGGTCCAGGCTTGCCAGAGACCTACATGACAGTGTAGGACAGAAGCTTATGTTATTGTCTAAAAAGACCAAAGCCGCTGGAGATCAACAATTGGAATTTCTTGCGGCAAGTTCACTGGACGAAATCCGTACCATTTCTCGAGGTCTACATCCAGCAAGTATTGAAAAACTTGGAATCTCAAAGGCATTAGAAGGATTAGTGAACCAGATAGATGCCAATACCGAAATACTGTTTACTTGTGATATTGATACCATAGATGATCAACTCAACAAAGAAAACGCTTTGCAGTTATACAGAATAGTTCAGGAAGTTCTTAACAATATGGTTAAGCATTCAAAAACAAGGTCCGCAACGGTTTCTATCCAAAAGAAAGCCCATCATATTGGGGTTCAAATAGTGGATAGCGGTCAAGGGTTTCAATTTTCTGATGCCATTGGTAAAAGTGAGAGTTTAGGGATGCGAACCTTAATGGAACGAGCCAAGATCATTAATTCCAAATTGGAGGTAACCAGCATCATAAATCAAGGAACTACTGTTCAATTAGTCGTGCCTTTTTCTTCATGATCTAATGCCTCTTCTTCCCATGTGTTTTATTTGATTGAGCACCAAATGCACAAATTATAGGAGCTTGAGCTAAGTATCTTATATACTGAAATTCCTATGTATTAAAAAACGATAAGCACATTCCTTTAACTGATTAAAATCATATTTTCTGAGGCCTGTGGATAGTAATTTTGAACTACAATTTAAAACGGTTGTATATGACAATTTCCATTCAATATGTAAAATTGAAAAACAAGCAGTATGACGGCTTTTTCGGAAAGTGAAATGATTTGCGGGTAGCTTTACCTGTTTTTAAGGCGCCAACCCGGCCTAGATCTTGAACGTAATCACGGGCATATTGGCATGATTTACCAGGTCTTCACTAATACTTCCATTAAAAAAATGTGCAATACCCTTTCGGCCATGGGTGCTCATGCCTACGAGCTGAGCATTGTTATCTCTTGCAAAACCCAGTATTCCTTTTTCGACGGACGAATCGTTGTAGACGTTGAGCGTATAATTTTCAACTCCTGTACCTCTAATAAACTTTTCCATCATGCCATTGGCTTCCGAAGTAGTTTTAAATCCGCTGGGCGTATTTACATAGAGTAAGTGTAATTTGGCATTGACATCTTTGGCAAAATCTTGAGCTACGGAGAAAGGTTTTTTGCATTCTTCTGAAAAATCGGTAGCGAATACAAAATCGCTAATTTCAAAGTGGGCGTGTTCATTTTTAATAACCAGTACGGGAATATCGGAGGTACGCACAACTTTTTCAGTATTACTTCCAATGAACATTTCTTTAAAACCACTTAACCCGTGCGATCCCATTACTATGAGGTCAATATCCTTTTCCTGTACCGCTTGTTTGATGTCGTCATAAATTTCGCCGTGCCCTATTGCCTCATGTATTTCAATGTCTTGTAAAAAAGGTTTTTTCAGAAGCTTTTTAAATTCATTTTCTGCAAGTCGAATAAAATAGAGCGACTCTGGAAGAGTACCCGTTTGCCCCACGTCGTTGAGGTGTGAAGGCATATTTAAGGAATGTTCTAAATAAATGGCACTGTCATTTTTACGAGCGAGTTGGACAGCTACTTTAAGCGCGTTTTCTGCTTGGCTTGAAAAATCGGTGGGAACGAGGATGCGTTTCATGTAAGTTAGATTATCTTCCTTTCACAAAGGTTAATATGCAGGAAAGAACACCAAGTATCTCTACAAATTAGAGAAAATGAAGGCTCCTTTAACCAGATATAAGCATTGAAATTGGAAGGTTTTAGCTGTATTAAATTACGAAATTATAATGACACCCACCCATTTTTATAATTTCGAAATTTATAGTATATTTGCACCGAAATAAATAGCGAAGAGGTGAGGGGACGGTAAGTCCCCTCTTTTTATAGCCAAAAATGATGCGAGGAAAAGTTACTGAATTGTTACAAAATGTACTGGAAGAGAATCCTTCTCTGTTTTTAATTGACCTTTCTATTACAGAAAATAACCATATACGGGTTGTCATTGATGGAGATGAAGGTGTAAAGGTAGAGGACTGTATAGCAGTGAGTAGGGGTATCGAACACAATTTGGATCGTGAGGAAGAGGATTTTTCATTGGAAGTCTTGTCAGCAGGTGTTTCTGAACCTTTGAAACAGGGACGTCAATACAAGAAAAATTTGGGGCGTAAACTTCACTTAAAAACGAAAACTGAGACTCTGGAAGGTAAGTTGACCGCTGTAGGTGAAGACAATGTCACCCTGGAATGGAAAGCTCGAGAACCTAAACCGGTAGGTAAAGGAAAAGTAACCGTAGAAAAGAAGGCAGTGGTGCCTTATCAAAATATTGTAGAAGCAAAAGTTATGGTAACATTTAATTAGAATGATATGGAGAATTTAGCGTTGATCGATTCATTTTCAGAATTTAAAGATGATAAGCTGATAGACAGAGTAACCCTTATGGCGATACTGGAAGACGTGTTTAGAAATGCTTTAAAGAAGAAATACGGAAGTGACGATAATTTTGATATCATTATCAACCCCGATAAAGGGGATTTGGAAATTTGGAGAAATCGAATTGTGGTAGCCGATGGAGAAGTGGAAGATGAGAATGAGGAAATTTCTCTGAGTGAAGCACGTAAGATCGAAGACGATTTTGAGGTGGGCGAGGACGTTTCCGAAGAAGTAAAATTAATTGACCTTGGAAGAAGATCTATTTTGGCACTACGTCAAAACTTAATTTCCAAAATCCACGAGCACGATAATACCAATATCTATAAGCACTTTAAGGAATTAGAAGGTGAAATTTATACTGCCGAGGTACACCACATTCGTCATCGTGCTGTGATATTGTTAGATGACGACGGGAATGAAATCATCCTTCCAAAGGATAAGCAAATTCCTTCCGACTTCTTTAGGAAAGGTGATAATGTAAGAGGAATTATTGAAAGCGTTGAATTAAAAGGAAATAAGCCCGCCATTGTGATGTCGCGCGCAAATCCATTGTTCTTGGAGAAATTATTTGAACAAGAAATTCCTGAGGTCTTTGACGGATTGATTAGTGTAAAGAAAGTGGTGCGTATTCCTGGTGAAAAAGCGAAAGTTGCAGTAGATTCGTATGACGATCGAATAGATCCGGTTGGAGCCTGTGTTGGAATGAAAGGATCGCGTATCCATGGTATTGTTCGTGAGCTGGGTAATGAGAATATTGATGTTATTAATTATACCAATAACCTAAACCTATTTATTACACGCGCTTTGAGCCCGGCACGAGTTACTTCAATTAAAGTAAATGAAGAAACCAAACGTGCGGAAGTAATTTTGAAGCCTGAAGAGGTTTCTAAAGCGATCGGACGCGGTGGGCATAACATCCGATTGGCAGGACAATTAACAGGTTATGAAATTGACGTGTTAAGAGAAGGAGCTGAAGAAGATGTAGAATTAACCGAATTCTCCGATGAAATCGAAGGATGGGTGATCGAAGAATTCAAAAAAATTGGTTTGGAAACGGCCAAAAGTGTACTCGAAAAAGGAGTGCCATTTTTAGTTTCCAGTACCGATCTTGAAGAGGAAACGATTCAGGAAGTGGTAAATATATTGAAGGAAGAATTTGAGGAGTAGTCGAAAGTTTGATTACATTTACGGTTCAAAAATTGAAAAAGAATAACAGGAAAGCATTTTATGGCTGAAGTAAAAACAATGAGACTTAGTAAGGTATTAAGAGAATTCAACATCTCGCTGGATCGTGCCGTGGAGCATTTAGCTGCCACAGGATATGAGATCGAGCCACGCCCTACTACCAAAATTAGTGATGCCGAATACCAAGTGCTTTTTGATGAATTTCAAACGGATAAAAGTAAAAAGGTTGCTTCTAAGGAAGTAGGTGAAGAAAAGCGCAAAGAAAAAGAAGAATTGCGTTTGGCACGTGAAAAGGAACAAGAGGAAAAGCAACCGGAATCTCGAGTTATTAAGGCTGAAGCCAAACTAGAAGGTCCTAAAAAGGTCGGAAAAATTGACCTGGAAGGAAGTGCAGAAACTAAGGAAGAAGCTCCTAAAGAGAAAGCTCCTGAACCAACTGCAACTGAAACTCCTGAGGCCAAAGAGAAACCTAAGAAAAAGAAAGTCGTTAAAGCGAAAGCCGAAGCGCCTGTGAAAGAAGAAGAAAAAGAAGAGGTAAAAGAAGCATCCAAGACCGAAGAAAAAAGCCCCGAAGATCCTAAAAAAGAAGAAGCTGAGGCTGTAGTTGAAGAGAAAACTGAGGAGGCTGACGAGGAATTGAAAGAATCAAAAATTGGCTCCGATAAGGTAAAGACACAGTACAAGAAATTGGACGGACCAAACTTTACCGGAAAGAAAATTGACCTTTCACAGTTTAAAAAGCCGGAAAAGAAGAAAGAGGTTAAGAAGACCGATGAAAAAGCTGGTGAGAAAAAAGGTCGCAGAAGAAGAATAAGTAAAGAACCTTCAAAAGGAGGTGGAAATAATGTACGCGATAATAGAGGAAGAGGAGGCAAAGGCCGTACTCATGTGCCTAAAGAGGAGCCGAGCGAGGAAGAAGTACAAAAACAGGTAAGAGAGACTCTTGAGAAGCTTCAAGGAAAATCTTCTAAAGGTAAAGGAGCAAAATACCGTAGAGAGAAAAGAGATACCCACCGTCAAAAAACAGAAGACGAACAGGCCTTACAAGATGCGGAAAGCATGATCCTTAAAGTAACGGAGTTCGTTACCGTGAGTGAGGTTGCTACTATGATGAGCGTGCCCGTTACTCAGGTAATTTCGGCCTGTATGTCATTAGGGATGATGGTGACCATGAACCAGCGATTGGATGCGGAAACGCTAACGATTGTGGCCGACGAATTTGGATACTCGCTGGAGTTTGTAACTGCCGATATTGAGGAAGCTGTACAAGAAGAGGCGGATGATCCAAAAGATTTAGAGCCACGTGCCCCAATTATTACGGTCATGGGACACGTAGATCACGGAAAAACATCTTTGCTGGATTACATACGTAAAGAAAATGTAATTGCCGGTGAGTCTGGAGGAATAACTCAGCATATTGGCGCCTATGGTGTTCAATTGGAAAATGGTCAAAAAATTGCCTTTTTAGATACACCAGGTCACGAAGCGTTTACTGCTATGCGTGCTCGTGGTGCTCAGGTAACCGACCTTGCTATTATTGTGATAGCAGCAGATGATGATATTATGCCGCAAACGAAGGAAGCTATTTCTCATGCTCAGGCAGCTGGAGTACCTATTGTTTTTGCGATAAATAAAATAGACCGACCGACCGCTAATCCAGATAAAATTAAAGAAGGCCTTGCCGCAATGAATTTGTTAGTTGAAGATTGGGGCGGTAAAATACAATCACATGATATTTCTGCCAAAACCGGAGATGGCGTGAATGAATTGCTGGAGAAAGTATTGCTTGAGGCCGAATTATTAGAGCTTCAGGCCAATCCAAATAAATTGGCAAATGGTACGGTCGTGGAAGCCTTTTTGGACAAGGGGCGTGGATATGTGTCTACCATTTTGGTGCAAGGTGGAACCTTGAAAATTGGAGATTATGTATTGGCCGGTCAGCATAGTGGAAAGGTCAAGGCCATGCATGATGAACGCGGTAAAAAAATTATGAAAGCTGGTCCTTCAACACCCGTATCTATTCTAGGTTTGGATGGAGCACCGCAAGCAGGTGATAAGTTCAATGTATTTGTAGATGAACGAGAGGCTAAAGACATAGCAACAAAGCGTACGCAATTACAACGAGAGCAATCCGTTCGTACACAACGTCATATTACGCTGGACGAGATTGGACGTCGAATTGCCTTAGGAGACTTTAAAGAATTGAACATTATCCTTAAGGGTGATGTGGATGGATCTGTTGAAGCCTTAACCGATTCCTTCTTAAAATTAACTACCGAAGAGATACAGGTAAATATCATTCATAAAGGAGTAGGTGCCATTACGGAAAGTGATGTGCTACTTGCCTCGGCTTCCGATGCCATTATTATTGGATTTAATGTGCGCCCAATGGGGAATGCCCGTCAAATTGCCGATAAAGAAGAAATTGACATTAGAATGTACTCCATTATCTATGATGCTATCAACGACTTGAAAGACGCGATGGAAGGAATGTTATCTCCGGAAATGAAGGAAGAGATCACAGGTACTGCCGAAATTAGAGAAACGTTTAAGATTTCTAAAGTTGGAACTATTGCAGGTTGTATGGTAACCAACGGTAAGATTTTACGTAACTCTGGTATTCGACTAATTCGAGAAGGAGTGGTTGTCTATACAGGCGAACTAAGCTCGTTAAAACGATTCAAGGATGACGTAAAAGAAGTAGCCAAAGGATACGATTGTGGTCTGCAGGTGAAAAACTATAACGACATTAAAGAAGGTGATATCGTGGAAGGATTCCAAGAGGTTGCCGTGAAGAAAAAGCTGAAATAATTTTAATCTACCATAAAACAAAAAAGCGACCCAGTGGGTCGCTTTTTTGTTTTACGCTATAAAATGTTATTGTTTTTGGGAAGAAGAGGCCGTATCCGTAAATAATAACCGCTAACTGCTCTTCTGTTTCACCCTAAGCACAAAGGCATCCGGGAAATTTCGATGGATTTCCAGCAAGGCGCGATCTGCGTTTAACCGAGAGTCAAAACTCCCAACCCATACCTTGTAATTAGGTGTTTCATATTCAATAGAAGCGGGCCAGCTATTGGATTTGTTACGGTAGCTTCTCAAAATCGAATTGGCTTTATTCAAGTCGCCATAATAGAGCTGAATGGTAAAACCATCGCCCAATTTGTTGTCTTTTTCCATGGTCTTTTTTAGTTCCAATAACTGGGCAATTTTAGCATCTTCATTTACCGTGAGGGTGCCGGACTGGGCAGATACCATTTCCGAAGTAAACAGGGCAAACAGACATAAAATCAACAGGATAGTAGGGCTTTTTAATTTCATCACTTAATAGCTTTAATGCAAATGTAAACCTTAATAACTTTTACAGGGGCAAATTTATTATTTAGAATTGATATAAATTAGTTATTAACACTTTATTTGGATTTCGAAAATCGACTTAATGATGTACTTTTGCACAGTTATTTGAGGCACGTAAAAAATGTTCGAAATACAAACTTTTATAACCAATTGCGTGCCAAACTTATGGACAATAATATAACCGATCGTATGGAAAAGGTAAGTTACCGAAATCTACCCTCTCAATTGTCACTTGTTTTGTTAGCCTTCGTGCTAGCGTTTTCAGTTTCTAATAGCACATTTGCCACCAATACTGTTTTACCAACCCAAGCTGTTGATACCGCTAAGGGGGAGGCGCTCTTCAGAGCAAATTGCGCCTCATGTCACCAATTGTATAAGAAAAGAACGGGTCCAGCATTATTTGGAGTTGGAGATAAATACGAGCGTGATTGGTTGTATAAATGGATTAGAAATAGCCAGGACCTTGTGAAAGCGGGTGATGCCCAAGCCGTAAAAATATTTGAAGAATATAATAAGTCAGTTATGACCCCTAACCAGGGGTTGACCGATGAGGATATTGATAATATCCTTGCCTATACCTATACTCCCAAACCAGCCCCTCCGGTTATTGCTGGTGGCGGTGATGTTGCACCTGCTCCGACTGGGGTCTCTACCAATATCATCCTGGGAATTCTGGCTTTAGTATTCCTAATGCTGGTCATATTGCTTGTATTAGTGAATAAAACATTACGAAATTTTGCTGGAGAACAAGGAATAGAAATTGAAGAACCAGAACCACGTATGCCAGTCTGGAAAGCGGTGGTTCAGAATCAATTTTTAATGTTGGTGATGGCTATCTTCTTGTTGCTTTCGGCTGGATATTATATGTATGGTTACTTTATGCAGGTAGGCGTTGACCAGGGATACGCACCGGTACAACCTATTCATTATTCGCACAGAATTCATGCAGGTGATAACCAGATAGACTGTAACTACTGCCACAGTTCGGCTAGAAAAAGTAAAACGTCAGGCATTCCTTCTCTGAACGTATGTATGAACTGTCACAAGACCATTTCTGAAGTAGCTCCTGAAACTTTAGCTGAAGGAAATGAGTTTGGTGTGAACTACAACGACGAAATTAAAAAATTATATGCGGCCGTTGGTTGGGATGACGATGCTCAGGCCTATACGGGAGAAGAAAAGCCCGTAAAATGGCTGCGTATTCACAACCTTCCCGATTTTGCATATTTCAATCACTCTCAACACGTAACTGTTGCTGGAGTGGAATGTCAAACCTGTCATGGACCTATCGAAGAAATGGAAATTGTTGAGCAATTTGCTCCGTTGACCATGGGATGGTGCGTGGACTGTCACCGAGAAACCAATGTACGGATGGAGGGGAACGAATACTATGAGAAAATACATGCTGAACTTGCCAAAAAGTATGGAAAGGACAAATTGACGATCGCTCAATTGGGAGGACTTGAATGTGGTAAGTGTCACTATTAATAAAGAATTTGAATACTATTTCAGAAAACAACAATATGGCATCAAACAAGAAATACTGGAAAAGTGTTGAAGAGCTAAACGAAAATAGCTCAATTGTTGAGACGCTACGACAAAATGAATTTGTAGAGCCCATTCCAACCGATGAGTTTTTGGGCGACAAAGATACGTTGGAAGCTTCTTCGACTACACGTCGCGATTTCTTAAAATACGTTGGATTTACTACCGCAGCTGCATCGTTGGCTGCCTGTGAAGGACCGGTAATTAAATCCATTCCTTACGTTGTCGCTCCAGACGAAATTGTTCCTGGAGTTGCAAACTATTATGCAACTACCATCGCAAATGGATGCGATTTTGCTAATGTTTTAGTCAAAACACGTGAAGGGCGTCCCATCAAAATTGAACGCAACGATATGGCCAAGCATGGCGGGAGTGTGAATGCTCGTGTGCACGCTTCAGTTTTGTCCATGTATGACACTCATCGTTTATCAGGACCTAAAGTGGGCGGAGAATTGGTTTCTTGGGATGACCTCGACGCAGGATTTATTTCCAAAATGGATGCGATGGCCGGACAAGATATCGTTTTGTTAACGCAAACGTTCGCTAGCCCATCTACTTCAAAATTAATTGCAGATTTCCAGACAAAATATCCAAACGTACGTCACGTAATTTACGATACAATATCTTCTTCGGAAGCACTGGATGCGTTTCAAGCTAAGTACGGAACAAGAGCATTAGCCGATTATGATTTCTCTAAAGCTGAAGTAATCGTATCGGTCGGAGCCGATTTCTTAGGAGACTGGCAAGGAGGAGGATATGACGCTGGATATGCACAAGGTCGTATTCCAAAACACGGAAAAATGTCTAAGCATATTCAGTTTGAATCGAATATGACACTTTCCGGAGCCAATGCAGATACTCGCGTGCCATGTACCTATGCGGAACAATTACAAATTGTCACTGCCTTAACTGGAGGAAGTGCTTCTGGATTGTCAGAAAACCTTATGAACGCTGTTAATAAGGCGAAGGCTCATTTAAAGAAGGCGGGTAATAAAGGCGTGGTGATATCCGGATTGCAAAATGTTGCTGCTCAAACAGCGGTACTTAATTGTAACGAAGGAGGCGAGGTAATGGATACGGATCATCCTAAAATGACCGCTATGGGTAGTGCTTCGGAAGTAAACAATGTAATGAACGGCGTAATTAGTGGAAGTGTTAAAGGCTTAATTACCGTAGGTGTAAATCCTGTGTATTCCTTTCCAAATGCCGCCTTCGCTGAAGCATATAATAACTTAGACCTTTCACTGGCTTTTGCCATGAAAGAAGATGAAACGGCTTCATTGGCAAAAATGGTTGCCGCCACTCCGCATTATTTAGAGGCCTGGGGCGACGTACAATTGAAGAAAGGAACCTTTAGTTTGGTACAACCAACCATTCGCCCATTGTTCAATACGAAACAATTTCAAGATTGTTTAGTGAAATGGACATCTAATGGAGACTCTTACTATAACTATATAAAAGACCTATGGTCAACTACCATTTTAGCAGACGGCGGTTCTTGGAATCAAGCGTTGCATGATGGTGTCATTGAAAGTTCAGCTAGTGTATCTACAGATTCGGATACTAGCGGCGAAATTAATGTGTCCACTTCTAATGCCGCCCTTTCCACACCTTTACAGGATGGCGGATTAGAGCTTACGCTGTATACCAAAACGGGTATGGGAGATGGACAACAGGCTAACAACCCTTGGTTGCAGGAATTACCTGACCCCTTGACAAGAACTTCGTGGGATAACTATTTAACGATATCTGCAAGTGATGCTGCAGAAATGGGACTTGAAAACTCACACGTGGCCAATGGAGCTTTGAACGGAAGTTATGTGAATGTTAATATGGGCGATATTGTTGTGGAAAATGTACCTGTGTTAGTGCAACCAGGGCAGGCAAAAGGTACTGTTGGCCTTGCCTTGGGCTATGGACGAACGGCCGCTGTTCAAACAGAAATGCAAACAGGAGTTAATGCTTATCCTTTATATAATAACTTCAACGCAAATCAGAAGGTAACTTTGGAAAAAGCAGCTGGTGTCCATGAGTTTGCCTGCATCCAATTGCAAAACACCATGATGGGTCGCGATATTATTCGTGAGACCACACTGGAAATTTTTAATACTAAAGACGTACACGAATGGAACTCAGTTCCAGAGGTGTCTAAAGATCATATCGAGATTCCAGTATCTTCTCCGGACGCAGACTTATGGGATTCATTTGATCGTTCTATTGGGCATCACTTCAATTTGTCCATAGATCTCAATGCTTGTACAGGTTGCGGAGCCTGTGTTATTGCATGTCATGCAGAGAACAATGTTCCTGTAGTTGGAAAATCTGAAATGCGTAGAAGTCGTGATATGCATTGGCTTCGTATTGATAGGTACTATTCTAGTGAATCTAGCTTTTCCGGAGATTTAGAGAAAAAAGATAATATCTCAGGTTTGGGTAGTTCACTTTCTGATTTCGGAGAGTTAGAAAATCCTTCGGATAACCCACAGGTGGCTTTCCAACCTGTTATGTGTCAGCATTGTAATCATGCTCCTTGCGAGACGGTTTGTCCAGTAGCGGCAACTTCGCACGGACGTCAGGGACAGAACCATATGGCTTATAACCGATGTGTAGGTACTCGTTATTGTGCTAATAACTGTCCTTATAAAGTACGTCGATTTAACTGGTTCCTTTATGCGGAAAATGATGAATTTGATTACAATATGAATAACGACTTAGGCCGTATGGTGTTAAATCCTGATGTTGTAGTTCGTTCTAGAGGGGTAATGGAGAAATGTTCTTTCTGTATTCAGTCCACTCAAGCCATAATTTTGAAGGCAAAGAGAGAGGGAAGGCCTGTTGCGAAAGGCGAATTTAATGACGCCTGTGCCTGTTCTGCGGCTTGTGAATCTGGAGCTATGCGATTTGGAGATATTAACGAAGAAGATAGCGTAATTTCTAAATTGAAAGAGGACGATAGAGCCTATTATCTGCTTGAAGCCGTAGGAACGAAACCAAATGTGGTATATCAAACAAAGGTTAGAAATACCGATGAAGCTTAATATTAAAACTAAGAAATAGAAAATATAGATATGGCATCGCATTACGAAGCACCTATTAGAACACCCTTAGTTACAGGGGATAAATCCTACCATGACGTGACTGTGGATGTGGCGGCTCCCGTAGAAGGAAAGGCCAATAAATCTTGGTGGATTGTTTTCACAATAGCTCTTGTCGCCTTATTATGGGGAATTGGATGTATTATTTACACGGTTTCTACAGGGATTGGAGTTTGGGGATTGAATAAGACGGTCAACTGGGCATGGGATATTACTAACTTTGTTTGGTGGGTTGGAATTGGTCACGCAGGAACTCTAATTTCGGCGGTACTATTGCTATTCCGTCAAAAATGGAGAATGGCCATTAACCGTTCCGCGGAAGCAATGACTATTTTCTCCGTGATCCAGGCAGGATTGTTTCCCATCATTCACATGGGTCGCCCTTGGTTAGCCTATTGGGTATTGCCTATTCCAAATCAATTTGGTTCTTTATGGGTAAACTTTAATTCTCCTTTACTTTGGGATGTATTTGCCATTTCTACGTATCTATCGGTATCTCTGGTATTCTGGTGGACTGGTTTATTACCTGACTTTGCGATGATTCGTGACCGAGCCATTAGACCCTTTACAAAAAGAGTTTATAGTATTTTATCCTTTGGATGGAGTGGACGCGCTAAAGACTGGCAGCGTTTCGAAGAGGTTTCTTTAGTGCTTGCCGGTTTGGCAACACCTTTGGTACTTTCGGTACACACCATTGTATCTTTTGACTTCGCCACGTCGGTAATTCCAGGATGGCACACGACCATTTTCCCTCCTTATTTTGTTGCCGGGGCCGTATTCTCAGGATTTGCGATGGTAAACACGCTTCTTATTATTATGAGGAAGGTGTCCAATCTGGAAAATTATATTACCATTCAACATATCGAATTGATGAATATCGTAATTATGATTACGGGATCGATCGTTGGGGTGGCCTATCTTACCGAGCTATTTATTGCATGGTATTCTGGAGTGGAGTACGAACAATACGCTTTCCTAAATCGTGCGACAGGACCTTATTGGTGGGCTTATTGGTCTATGATGACCTGTAATGTATTCTCACCGCAATTCATGTGGTTCCCGAAATTGAGAAGAAGTATTATGTTCTCCTTTATTATTTCGATTGTAGTAAATATTGGTATGTGGTTTGAGCGTTTCGTGATTATCGTAACCTCCTTACACCGCGATTACCTTCCATCTTCCTGGACGATGTTCTCACCAACTTTTGTGGACATAGGAATTTTCATTGGAACTATTGGATTCTTCTTTGTATTGTTCCTCTTGTATTCAAGAACTTTCCCTGTGATCGCACAGGCCGAAGTGAAATCGATCCTGAAGAGTTCAGGTAGTTTCTATAAAAAACTAAGAGCTACTCAAGGGGATGATGTAAAACATTATGTAATGCCTGAAGGCGGTAGTATGGCTATTGCCTCTGCGGAAATAGCCGATGCCGTGGAAACCAGTGCAGATGATGCCGAAGATAAAGCAGGCAATTTATTGAGTAGCTTAGGAACTTTCGACCCTAACACTCAAACGGCAGACGACTTGAAAAGAATCAGTGGTGTGGGTCCTAAAATGGAACAGAAGCTACATGAATTGGGTATTTTCACTTTCGAACAAGTAAGTAAAATGACCGATACTGAATATGATTTATTAGACAGCATTACCGGAGAATTCCCAGGAAGAGCGAAACGCGACGACTGGGCTGGACAAGCTGATAAACTTAAAAATAGTTAACGTATGGCATCGAAAGTAATTCACGCTATCTATACCGACGACGATATCCTGATGAACGCAGTAAAAGCGGTTCGTGGGGAACATTATCATATTGAAGAGGTATATACACCGTTTCCAGTCCATGGACTAGACAAGGCAATGGGCTTGGCAGATACTCGTATCGCCATCTGTTCTTTTATGTACGGTTTGGTTGGACTTTCCGTGGCGATCACTATGATGAATTTCATTATGATATCGGATTGGCCTCAGGATATTGGTGGTAAACCAAGTTTCAGTTATATAGAGAACATGCCGGCTTTTGTGCCAATTATGTTTGAAATGACCGTCTTCTTTGCGGCTCACTTGATGGTAATTACCTTCTATATGAGAAGCAAATTATGGCCGTTTAAGAAAGCTGAAAACCCAGACGTTCGCACCACAGATGATCATTTCCTTATGGCCATTGATGCTGGAAATCACGACGTGGAGGAAGTATCTCAGTTTTTGACCGATACAGGAGCTATAGAAATTAGTTTAATCGATAAAGAAGACGATCACTAAGATGAGAGGAATTAAAAATATAAGTTTGGTTTTGGCCGCTTCCATGATTATGGTTTCTTGCTTTGACAATGGAAAGCCCAATTACCAGTACATGCCTAATATGTATGAGCCAGTGGGTTATGAAACCTACGGAGAGTATGAAGTTTTCCCTGGAGAACAAGAGGCTATGTTACCTGCAGAGGGTTCCATTCCTCGTGGCTGGCAACCGTACGATTATGCCAATACTCCGGAAGGATTAGAATTGGCAAAGACCGAGTTGAAAAACCCCGTTCCAGTGACCGAGAAAAGCCTTTCTGAAGGTAAAGAGCTATACGATATTTATTGTGCATTATGCCACGGTATAAAAGGAGATGGAAAAGGAATTTTAGGGGAGAGAAAGAAAATAGAAGGAGTGCCAGGATATGCAGATGATAATCGTATAATTACAGAAGGCGGTGTATATCATGTACAAATGTATGGCTTGAACAGTATGGGGTCCTACGCTTCCCAAACGAACGAATTGGAACGTTGGCAAATTACACAACATGTAATGAATCTGAAAGCAGCATTGGAAGGGACGCCATTGTTAACGCCAAATGCAGAAGATACGATCGCCGATGCAATTTCAGTCGCACAGATGCCAGGCGCGAATATAACTTCAGAAGAGAATACTTCAGAAGAACAACACTAACTAAAGAATTAAGAGAATAGCAAAGATATGTATACGCTACCCAAGAAGTTAAAACTGTTTGCAATCATTTTTATGGTGGTTGGTGCCATTGGGATGATTTCTGGATTCCTTTCTGCCCCTAGTAGTACAGAAGAGGTAAAGGAATTGTTAGCCAGTAAAGATCATCACGATGGAGGTCACGAAACTGCTACCGTTGACCATGGTGAGGCCAAAGATGCCCATGGTGGAGATCACGGTGAAAATGCTCATGGAAGTGATGAAGAACATCTAGAACATGTATTACATCAATTGCAAAACAGACCATGGTCTGCGGTGTATATTGCTTCGTTCTTTTTCTTTATGATCGCATTAGGTGCACTAGCTTTCTATGCCATACAGCATGCGGCCCAGGCGGGTTGGTCTCCAGTACTGTTCCGAGTCATGGAAGGAATAACCGCTTATTTACCGGTAGGGTCCATTATCATGCTTATTTTATTAGCGTTATCCGTAGCACATGTAAATCATATTTTCCATTGGATGGACCCGGAATTAGTGAACCCGGAAAGTGATAGTTACGATAAGTTAATTGCTGGAAAAAGCGGATGGTTGAACACCTCAGGATTTATGATCCGAGCGGTTATCTATTTATTAGGATATAATCTATACCGTTATTTCTCGAGAAAATGGTTGCGAAATCAAGATGGTTCTAACGATACAAAATGGTTTAAAAAGAACTTTAAGTTGTCTGCAGGATTCTTAGTGTTCTTTATTTATACTGAATCGATGATGTCTTGGGATTGGTTAATGAGCTTTGATCCACATTGGTTCTCTACTTTATATGGATGGTATGTATTTGCTGGGATGATAGTTTGCGCTGTTACCGTAATTGCCATGATTGCAATTTTCCTTAAATCACAAGGATATCTGGAATATGTTAATGACAGTCATATTCACGATTTAGCAAAGTTTATGTTTGCATTCAGTATTTTCTGGACCTACTTATGGTTTTCACAGTTCATGCTGATCTGGTATGCGAACATTCCAGAAGAGGTTACTTATTTTGTGACAAGGATAGAAGATTATAATTTGCCTTTCTTTGGAATGGTGGCGATGAACTTTATATTCCCAATATTGTTGTTAATGAATAGCGATTACAAGCGAGTGAATTGGTTTGTTGTAATGGCGGGAATTGTAATACTAGCTGGGCACTATATTGATATATTTAATTTAGTCATGCCAGCCACCGTTGGAACGTCATGGTATATTGGAGTTCCTGAACTTGGAGCGCTCTTATTCTTCTTTGGATTGTTTGTCTTTGTTGTATTTAACGCATTGACCAAGGCGCCATTATTGGCTGAAGGAAGTCCGTTTATCAGAGAGAGTAAGAATTTTCATTATTAATAAATTAAAGAAGAAAGATAACGATGACCGCATTTTTAGTTGTATTAGTAATCATACTTTTTGGAGTTGCCGTTTTGCAGATGGGTAAGATATTTAAATTATCCAAAGCCAAAGATGATGGCACTTCCGAAGTAGCTAATGATAAGGACAATAACATTCACGGATGGTTGTCATTAATGTTTGTGCTTTTTATCTACGGCATTTGCATTTTTTCCTTTTGGAAATATGGGAATGTATTGTTACCGGAGTCAGCATCCGAACATGGGATTGGAATTGATCAGTTATGGTTTATTTCCATGGCCCTTATTTTTGTTGTTGGAATCATTACACAATGGTTGCTCTACTACTTTACGTTTAAATATCGTGGAAGAAAAGGGCAAAGAGCCGTATTCTATGCAGACAATGATAAACTGGAGTTTATTTGGACGATTATTCCAGTGATCGTATTGGCCGGTCTTATTATCTATGGACTGTTTACTTGGACCGATATTATGAACATCGATAACGAGGATGATCCTATGGTCATTGAGCTATATGCCTACCAATTCGATTGGAGAGCTCGTTATAGCGGAGAAGATAATACTTTAGGAGAAGCAAATGTCCGACTTATCGAGGGTGCTAATACCCTTGGGGTAGATACTTCAGATCCGAATGCACAGGATGATATTGTGGTGAATGAGCTACACCTTCCCAAAGGAAGAAAGATCATATTCAAGATGCGTTCTCAAGATGTATTGCACTCTGCGTATATGCCTCATTTCCGTGCACAAATGAACTGTGTTCCCGGTATGATCACTCAATTTTCATTCACTCCTACTTTGACCACTTTGGAGATGCGGGAGAACGAGGATATTATTGATAAAGTAAAACGAATTAACGAGATTAGAAGGGAAAAGAGCAAAGAATTAATTGCCAAACAAGAAGAGGCCCTGGAGCCATATGAGTTTGATTATATGCTACTTTGTAATAAAATTTGCGGTGTCAATCACTACAATATGCAAATGAAAATTGTTGTTGAAACACAGGAAGAGTATGATGCCTGGATAGCACAACAAGCTACTCTGGCCCAAACCCTCAAAAAATAATAAAATATAGCTTAATAAGATATGTCAGCACACGCACACGACCACGCAGAAGATCACCACGATGATCATGGACATCATCACAAAGAGACTTTTATAACCAAATATATATTTAGTCAGGACCATAAAATGATCTCTAAGCAATACCTCATTACAGGTTTGTTCATGGGGATTATCGGTATCGCTATGTCGCTTCTTTTTAGAATGCAGCTGGCATGGCCGGACGTCGAATTTACCGTTTACGAGGTGCTACTTGGTAAATGGGGAGAAGGTGGTGTAATGGACCCTAATGTATATCTGGCCTTGGTTACAATCCATGGTACTATTATGGTATTCTTTGTGTTAACGGCTGGGTTGAGTGGTACATTTAGTAACCTCTTAATTCCATTGCAAATTGGAGCCCGTGATATGGCCTCAGGTTTCTTGAACATGCTTTCCTACTGGATGTTCTTTATATCTAGTGTTATCATGGTTCTTTCTCTCTTTGTTGAAGCTGGACCAGCTGCCGTTGGGTGGACCATATATCCGCCGTTGAGTGCTTTGCCTCAGGCAATGCCAGGGGCAGGAGCGGGAATGACATTGTGGTTAGTATCTATGGCTATTTTTATTGCCTCTTCATTATTAGGATCACTTAACTATATCGTGACCGTAATTAACTTACGTACAAAAGGAATGTCTATGACCAGACTTCCTTTGACCATTTGGGCGTTCTTTATTACAGCCGTAATTGGTGTTGTTTCTTTCCCTGTTTTACTGTCAGCAGCATTATTGTTGATCATGGATAGAGGTTTTGGAACATCGTTCTTCCTTTCCGATATTTATATTGCCGGAGAGGCGTTGCATAATCAAGGTGGTTCTCCTGTGTTATTTGAACACCTGTTTTGGTTCTTGGGACACCCGGAAGTTTATATTGTATTATTACCTGCTTTGGGAATCACTTCAGAAATTATAGCGACCAATTCTCGAAAACCAATTTTTGGGTATCGGGCGATGGTAGCCTCAATCCTGGCGATTGCCTTCCTTTCAACAATTGTATGGGGACACCATATGTTTATCTCAGGGATGAATCCGTTTTTAGGTTCGGTATTTACCTTTACAACATTATTAATTGCAATACCGTCTGCAGTAAAGGCATTCAACTATATAACCACGCTGTGGAAAGGAAACTTGCAGCTCAATCCAGCAATGCTTTTCTCCATTGGACTGGTGTCTACCTTCATCACTGGAGGTTTAACAGGAATTCTATTGGGAGACAGCGCCTTGGATATTAACGTTCACGACACTTATTTTGTGGTGGCTCACTTCCACCTGGTAATGGGTATTTCGGCCTTATATGGTTTATTCGCGGGAGTGTACCATTGGTTCCCGAAGATGTTCGAATCGAGGATGATGAATAAAAATCTTGGGTATATTCACTTTTGGATAACCGCCATTGGTGCCTATGGGGTGTTCTTCCCAATGCACTTTATTGGAATGGCTGGTCTTCCAAGACGTTATTATACGAACACAGAATTCCCTTATTTTGACGATTTGACCGATGTAAATAAAGTAATTACCATGTTCGCATTTTTTGCGGCGGCTGGACAATTGGTGTTCTTATATAACTTTGTTTCTTCCATGTTCTTCGGAAAGAAAGGCCCACAAAACCCATGGAAGTCGAACACGATGGAATGGACTGCCCCTATAAAGCACATACATGGAAACTGGGATGGACCTATTCCACACGTGTATCGTTGGGCTTATGACTATAGCAAATTAAACAAGGACGAAAGCGATTACGTTGTTCCTGGACAAGATTATGCGCCTCAGACACTACCACTTCAGGATAACGAAGAGGAGATGAATCATTAAACGTGTCTAAATAATATTGAAAACCCTTCCTAAGAACTAGGAAGGGTTTTTTGTTATATTTACCGTCCCTCATAAACTGCAAATGCACACTTTAAAAAAAATAATTCATTATTTCCCAAAGGCCATTTCTGGAAAAGAACTTGAGTTTACCTCAGGAAGTATTCGAAAGGCAGTCTTTTTGCTATCTGTTCCTATGGTAATGGAAATGATGATGGAGTCTATATTTTTTTTAGTAGATGCCTATTTTGTTTCTAGTTTGGGTGCCAATGCTATTGCCACCGTTGGACTGACCGAATCTGTGGTAACCCTTGTTTATGCCATTGCCATTGGGTTGAGTATGGGGGTTACGGCCATTGTCGCTAGACGGATTGGTGAAAAAGACATTCCCGGTGCCTCCAAAGCAGCAGTTCAATCCATTTTTCTGGGTCTGGCGGTAGCACTGTTAATAAGCATTATAGGTATTTTATTTCCAAAGGAAATATTGTCCCTCATGGGAGGAGAACCCGATTTAGTTGCTGAAGGATATGGTTATACCCAAGTACTGTTGGGCGGTAATGCCACCATTATGCTATTGTTCATAATTAATGCGGTTTTTCGTGGAGCTGGGGATGCGTCTGTAGCTATGAAGGTTCTAATTTTTTCAAACCTGCTCAACATCATTTTGGACCCCATACTTATTTTTGGGTGGGGCCCCATTCCTGCATATGGTGTACAAGGTGCTGCCATAGCAACTACCATTGGTAGGGGAAGCGCGGTATTACTTCAATTGCTCATTCTGTTCCTGGGTTGGAGTAAAATTAAAGTGGGTCTAAAAGATATAGTACTTCGAATGAAGGTCATGATTAATTTAATCAAAGTCTCTTTGGGGGGCATAGGCCAATTTATCATCGGAACTTCGAGTTGGGTCTTTTTAATGCGTATCATGGCCGAATTCGGTAGTGAAGTGCTGGCCGGATATACCATTGCCATTCGAGTACTTATGTTTACACTTATGCCTTCCTGGGGTATGAGCAATGCAGCGGCCACGCTTGTAGGTCAAAATTTAGGAGCTGGTAAACCGAAACGTGCCGAGTCCTCCGTCTGGAAAACGGGAAAATACAACGCCTGGTTCATGGTGGTTGTATCGCTCTTCTATTTATGCTTTGCCGAATTTATTCTGAAAGTTTTTAGCGCCGAGCCTGAGGTAATTAAGAGTGGTGCCCTAAGCCTTCGAATAATCGCAGCTGGTTATGTGTTCTACGCCTATGGAATGGTGATCGTACAGGCTTTCAATGGAGCGGGCGATACCAAAACCCCAACCATTATTAACTTTTTCTGCTTTTGGGTCTTTCAACTGCCCTTTGCTTATGTAGCGGCAATCTACTTTGAGTTAGGTGTTCTTGGTGTACTTCTTGCCATTACCTTCGCCGAGATACTTATTGCTTTAATTGCCATTATTTGGTTTAAAAAAGGCCATTGGAAAAAAGTAAAGGTTTAGTGTAAAACCATAATGAATCTACGTATTTCTACTTAGTTGCAAAAGTAGTAGTTCTCCATATCTTTAGGTGGTAATACTAGTGTATCGAATGCTGGGGAGCCTTCGATACTGAGAGCCGTAATTTTATTGCGGCTCTTTTTAGTTGGCACTTCACTGTTCTCGGGAAATAGCTCGCTATTTCAAATTAATTTAAACGTAAGAACATCACAAATACAACCAATACGTAACTTTCAAATTAACGGTTCGAAATCTTGCGACAAAGACATCTCCACTAAAATAATTATCGTTATAGACCAGAAAGAGATCGGACAAAGGAGCAAATCTTCATTGTAAGCGAGAGTTTATTCCCAGGTTCTCTTGTCTCGAGCTATACTGTACAAAGGTGTTCCAAAATAAGGACTTATTGAAAGTGATATCAACTCTAGCTCCAACCAACCAAATTTCATTCGTATATTTGTGTTATGAATGAACATCTCGATCCTTCCGGTGATCAATTGTCCCCTCAAGAGCTGGACTTAGAAAAAAAACTAAGGCCGCTAACGTTCGAAGATTTTACGGGACAAGACCAGGCCATTGAAAATTTACAGGTGTTTGTACAAGCAGCCAACCTAAGAAGCGAAGCACTTGACCACACCTTATTTCATGGCCCCCCGGGTTTAGGGAAAACCACACTGGCACACATTCTGGCCAATGAGCTGGACGTGGCCATTAGAGTAACTTCGGGACCTGTTTTGGACAAACCGGGTGACTTGGCGGGACTACTAACCAATTTGGATGAACGTGATGTTCTTTTTATTGATGAAATTCATCGTTTGAGCCCGATTGTTGAGGAATACCTCTACTCGGCCATGGAGGATTACCGCATTGATATCATGATCGAATCCGGACCCAATGCGCGGTCAGTGCAAATAGATTTGGCACCTTTTACCTTAATTGGAGCGACGACTCGCTCAGGTTTGCTTACGGCGCCTATGCGTGCTCGTTTTGGAATCTCATCACGACTACAATACTACACGACCGAATTACTCACAACTATCGTGCAGCGCAGTGCCAACATTTTAGATATGCCCATCACCATGGAAGCCGCTATCGAAATTGCCGGACGAAGCAGAGGAACCCCTCGTATTGCTAACGCCTTGCTAAGACGCGTACGTGATTTCGCCCAAATAAAAGGAGACGGGACGATTGACATTAAAATTGCCAAATATGCCTTGGAACAGTTAAGCGTTGATGCGCATGGCCTCGATGAAATGGACAATAAGATTTTGAACACCATTATTGATAAGTTCAAAGGAGGTCCGGTTGGTATCACCACACTTGCCACAGCAGTTTCTGAGAGTAGTGAGACCATTGAAGAGGTCTACGAACCTTTTTTAATTCAGCAAGGGTTTATTATGCGGACACCGCGTGGTCGTGAAGTGACCGAGGCCGGTTATAAACATTTAGGTAAATTGAAGGGCCCTATTCAAGGGGGACTATTTTAATGAAAGAAAGTAAATACAACTACCCCAAATCACTACCCATCCTCAAATTTTTCTGGAACGCTGAAGCCATTCGGAAAAACCCCATTCCTTTTCACAATCAATTTTTTAAGAAATATGGAGATACGTTTTCAGTGCGATTGAGCCGAAAAAAATGGTTATTGCTCTCGCGTGATAAGGCCTTAGTGGAATATATGCTGAAGAAAAACCACAAGAATTACTACAAGTCTAAAATTCAAACAAATTATCTTTCCAAGTACCTCGGAAATGGTCTGTTGACAAGCAATGGGAGCTATTGGTTAAAGCAGCGACGTTTAATTCAACCTGCATTTCACAAACAAAAAATGGAGCAATTGGTGGGCTTGATGCAGCAAACTATTGAAGGTGAGCTGAGTCAAATTCAGCAAAAAAAGGAGGAAGACATTTTCCCAATAATGAACCAATTGGCATTCAATGTTGTGGCCACCAGTTTGTTTAACGTATCCGCTTCCGAAGAGACATTACACAGGTTGCAATACATCATTCAGGAGGTACAGGAATTTTTGGTTAAGGAGGTTCGGTTACCTCACAAGGGTTGGTGGTTTAATCTGAGTGGGCAAGTTTCAAGACATTTGAAACTTTCACAAGAAAGCAGAGATATATTACACGAGATCATTGAAGATCGAAAACAGTCCGAGCACAAGCATAACGACCTGCTGGATATGCTGTTGGCCACTCGTTATGAGGACACGGGAGAACCCATGACCGATAAGCAACTGATCGACGAGATTACGATTCTCTTTGTCGCGGGCCATGAAACAACAGCCAACGCCTTGACTTTTACCACCTGGCTACTGGCAAGACATCCGGAAATTCAACAAAAGGTATGGGAAGAAGTACAAGAAGTTGAAAGGCAAACACAAGAGCCTATCCAGCAAATTGGGCTACTGGCATATACCAAGGCGGTGATCGATGAGTCCATGCGCCTCTATCCTCCGGCTTGGATCACGGACCGTGAAAATTTGGAAGATGATACCCTGGCTGGTTTTCATATTCGAAAAGATACGTTGGTTGGGGTTTCGTTCTATGAATTGCATCGCCACCCGGACTATTGGGAAAATCCGAACGATTTTAAACCCGAACGTTTTTTAGGGGAAGAGAAAAAGAAAACGGCAGGTATTTATTATCCGTTTGGTGCGGGTCCTCGTTTGTGCATAGGATTAGGTTTTGCTATTTACGAAATGGTTTTGGCTACAGCATTTTTGGTTAAAAATTATAAAATGAATACGCAGCAGGTAGAGATGAAACTAAACCCGCTCATAACACTTAAGCCTATAGATGTGAAGGTTAGTTTTACGAAACGACACCATTAAAACTTAAATTTTTTGACTTACAATTGAGGTGGGTTCGTAAAGATTTTCAATCTTCGCAGAATAATTGATCCCAGATGAAAAAACAGGGTATTTCGTCCTTATTGAGGAAACTAAGAGTGCTACACCTTGCCGATAAGGTGCGATTCTATATTCAGCAATTTAAAAACCGAAAGGCCAACAAGGCTTTTAAAGCAGCACATCCTGAAGTTAAGTTGCCGCCAGATTATTTGATTTACGAGTCATTTCAAATAAATTATCACAAATACTATGTGCAAAGCAAGGAAGGTGCTAATAATTTGGTACAGCTTTTTAACAAGCATATCGATTTGAAGAACAAAAAGATATTGGATTGGGGCTGTGGCCCTGGAAGGATCGTACGTCATTTACCGGAACTCGTCGGGAACAATTGTGAATACTATGGAACCGATTATAACGCAAAAACCATTCAATGGTGTACCAAAAATTTACCCGAAATAAACTTCAATACCAATACATTGGAAGCCAGTTTGCCTTATGAAGACCATTTTTTCGATGTGATTTACGGGATTTCAATTTTTACGCACCTTTCTGAAGAATTACACCATCAATGGTACGCAGAGCTATTTCGCGTGCTGAAGCCGGAAGGAATTATGATGCTTACCACTCAGGGTGATATCTACAAAGCGAAAATGACACCGGTGGAGCTCGAACAATACAATAAAGGTGAATTGGTGGTTCGCGGACAAGTTACCGAAGGACACCGTATTTTCTCGGCCTTTCAGCCTAAGGAATTCATGTCAAAACTTTTTTCAAACGCCACGGTGGTAGATCATATCGAACAACAGCCCGTCGGACAATGGTACCCACAGGACAAATGGATTATTAGAAAGTAGTTTTTGTTTTTCTGAAAAGGGCTATCTTTCGGTAATGTCCAAACAAGTCCACACCCGTCTTATAAAAGCTGAAGCCCAACGCCTCGGTTTCCTGTCTTGTGGTATTAGTAAAGCTGAATTTTTGGAAGAAGAAGCCCCGAGATTAGAGGCCTGGCTCAACAAAAACAGACATGGAGAAATGGGCTATATGGAAAACCATTTCGATAAGCGCTTAGATCCTACTAAACTTGTGGAAGGTTCCAAAAGTGTCATCTCTTTATTACTTAACTATTTTCCCAAAGAAATTCAAAGGACGGACAGTTATAAAATTTCCAAATACGCCTATGGAACCGATTATCACTTTGTAATTAAGAATAAATTGAAGTCGTTGTTGCAATTCATTCAAACGGAGATTGGTGAGGTCCACGGCCGTGCCTTTGTCGATTCTGCACCAGTATTGGACAAGGCCTGGGCGGCGAAGAGTGGTTTGGGTTGGATTGGAAAACACACGAACTTACTTACCAAATCTTTAGGGTCTTTTTACTTCATTGCTGAATTAATAGTAGATATAGATTTGGACTATGACACTCCTGTAACCGATCACTGTGGAAGTTGTACTGCTTGCATTGACGCTTGTCCAACGCAAGCCATCGTCGCACCTTATGTGGTCGATGGGAGTAAGTGCATTTCGTATTTTACCATCGAACTGAAAAACGAACTCCCTTCTGTTATGAGCGGACAATTTGATGATTGGATGTTTGGATGTGATGTTTGTCAGGATGTTTGCCCTTGGAATCGTTTTAGTAAAAGCCACAAAGAACCTTTATTTGACCCCAACCCATCTTTGCTTTCCATGTCCAAAAAAGAATGGGAAGAAATTACCGAGGAAGTATTTCATGAGTTGTTCAGAAAAAGTGCTGTAAAGCGAACAAAATTCAGCGGTTTGGAACGAAATATAAATTTCTTAAAATAAGTTTCCTCTTTTCCACTACACCGTTACCTTTGTAAGTCTCAATAATCACAAATATATGAGTAAACAGAGCAAACGTAAGGAGGCCTTGGATTATCATTCCAAACCAAGACCTGGGAAAATTGAAGTGATTCCTACCAAAAAATATGCCTCTCAAAGAGACTTGTCACTGGCCTATAGCCCGGGAGTGGCAGAACCATGTTTGGAGATAGCGAAAGAGGTAGAGCATGTTTATAAGTATACCAATAAAGGGAATTTGGTAGCTGTAATATCTAATGGAACTGCTGTGCTAGGGCTGGGAAACATTGGGCCGGAGGCTTCTAAACCTGTTATGGAAGGGAAGGGCCTGCTTTTTAAGATATTTGCCGACATTGATGTGTTCGATATTGAAGTGAATGCAGAAAATATTGAAGAATTTATAGCAACGGTAAAGAATATTGCCCCCACTTTTGGCGGAATTAACCTGGAAGATATCAAGTCGCCGGAAGCCTTCGAAATTGAATGTAGATTACGGGATGAATTGAACATTCCGGTAATGCATGATGATCAACACGGCACTGCCATCATTTCGGCTGCTGCTTTGTTGAATGCATTGGAAATAGCTGAAAAGAAAATTGATGAGGTACGCATTGTTATTAGTGGAGCAGGTGCCGCGGCGGTTTCGTGTACCCGATTGTACAAAGCTTGTGGTGCCAAAGCAGAGAACATAGTTATGTTAGACAGTAAGGGTGTGATCCGAAAGGACCGTAAAAACCTTACGGCAGAAAAGGGAGAGTTTGCCACGGATAGGAAGATTGATACTTTGGATGAGGCTATGGTCGATGCCGATGTGTTCGTAGGTTTATCGATTGCCGATATCGTAACTCCCGAAATGCTTAAATCCATGGCGGACAATCCCATCGTTTTTGCCATGGCAAATCCAGACCCTGAGATTCGTTACAATGTGGCGATAAAAACAAGAGATGACATTATCATGGCTACGGGACGAAGTGATCATCCCAATCAGGTAAATAATGTATTGGGTTTCCCATTTATTTTTAGAGGGGCATTAGACGTAAGGGCCACAAAAATCAATGAAGCCATGAAAATGGCCGCCGTGTTGGCGTTGGCCGAATTGGCAAAGGAGTCGGTGCCGGAGCAAGTTAATATTGCCTATGGAGAAACCAGACTCAACTTCGGAAGGGAATACATAATTCCAAAACCCTTTGACCCAAGGTTAATTGCTAAAATCCCGCCAGCCGTGGCAAAGGCCGCCATGGAAAGTGGAGTGGCTACTGAACCCATTGAGGATTGGGATGCTTATACAGAGGAACTTTTAGAAAGAATGGGGAGTGATAATAAAATTACCCGCCTGTTGATGGATCGCGCTCGAACCAATCCCAAACGAATTGTGTTTGCCGAAGCAGACCATTTGGATGTGCTAAAAGCGGCGCAAATTGCACACGAAGAGGGGATTGCGATTCCTATTTTATTGGGGAGAACAACCGTGATCAAAGAATTGATGCAGGAGTTGGAGTTTGATGAAGACGTCGAAATTATTGACCCAAAAAGCGATGAGCAATTAGAAAAGTTGAATCAATACGCCAAGAGTTATTGGGAAAATAGGAAGCGAAGCGGAGTCACCCTTTATGATGCTTCTCGTTTAATGCGCGAACGCAACTATTTCGCTGCGATGATGGTGAACCAGGAAGATGCAGATGGAATGATCTCGGGTTATGCAAGGGCCTATCCGGCGGTGTTAAGGCCAGTTTTAGAAACCATTGGTAAGTTTGATGGAGTGGACAAGGTGGCAACTACTAACCTAATGCTTACCAGCAAGGGTCCAATATTTATTTCAGATACCTCCATTAACATAGATCCTACGGCAAAGGAATTGGCAAACATTGCTCAAATGACCAATTATACGGTTAAGATGTTCGGACTTACTCCGGTGATTGCTATGATCTCGTATGCCAACTTTGGGTCGTCAAAGGATCCCCATGCGGCCAAAGTTCGTGAAGCAGTGAAAATGTTGCACAAATCCAACCCAGATATGATCCTGGATGGCGAATTACAAACCGATTTTGCGTTGAATTCCAAAATGTTGAAAAACAACTTTCCGTTCTCTAAACTTGCCGGTAAAAAGGTGAACGCGTTGGTTTTTCCCAATCTGGATTCAGCAAATAGTAACTACAAAATGTTGAAAGAGCAAAAAGATGTTGAATCGATTGGTCCCATCATGCTTGGAATGAAGAAGCCCGTTCATATTCTTCAACTTGGTGCTAAAGTGGAAGAAATGGTGAATATGACCGCAATTGCTGTGGTTGATGCCCAACAAAAAGAGAAGCGAGAAAAGGAAGAAAAGAAACTAAAAGAGAAATAATTAGAGGCTCATTTTCGTATTCGTAAATATTAGTAGATGCAAATAATTATGCTATATTTGGGCCATTAATCTTATGCCAGCGAATGATTACCCATATACAGGGAAGATTAGTAGAAAAAAACCCGACCGACATTGTTATTGATTGTAATGGTGTGGGTTATTTTTTGAACATTTCGTTGCACACATTTTCACAACTCCCCAATACTGAAAATGTAAAGCTATTTACGCACTTGCAAGTTCGAGAAGATGCACATACGTTGTATGGATTTTCGAGTATTATAGAGCGTGAGATCTTTAGATTATTGATTTCTGTTTCGGGGGTTGGGGCCAGTACCGCAAGAACCATGTTGTCATCGCTATCCCCAGGACAGGTTAAAGAGGCCATTGCAACTGCCGATATTGCAACCATTCAATCCGTGAAGGGAATTGGGGCAAAAACGGCACAACGGGTGGTTTTGGATATAAAGGATAAGATTTTGAAGATATATGGTTTGGATGATGTTTCTGCCATTTCAAGCAATACGAATAAAAATGAAGCGTTATCAGCTTTGGAGACACTTGGTTTTGTTAGGAAACAAGCAGAAAAAGTGTGTGATTTGGTTATAAAATCGAATCCGCAAGCGAGCGTTGAAACCATTATTAAAGAAGCTTTAAAAAATTTGTAAAAATTGGGTGCAAAAAATTACTATTTCAAAAATAGCTTAGCTAAACTTATATTATTCGGAGTATTACTTTTGGGAACAACCACTGTTTTCTCCCAGGATTCTACCGCTACCGGTTCTACTATGGGTAGAATGGATCTGCCAACTCCAGCTGGCATTCAGGATTTATATACCTATGATCCCATTACCGAACGCTATATTTTAACACGAACACTAGGCGACTTCAATATTTCATATCCCGTGATTTTAACGGTAGAGGAGTATCAAGATTTGGTATTGAAAGAGCAGATGAAGGCATACTTTAAGGAAAAGATTGATGCCGCCGACGGACGAAAGGAAGGCTCGGAAGAAGCACAAAAAAATCTATTACCAACATTTTATATTAATTCAAGCTTTTTTGAAAGCGTTTTTGGGGGAAATACCATTGAAGTAATTCCTCAGGGAACCGTGGAAATGGATTTAGGGATTTTGTATACCAGACAAGACAACCCGTCTTTTTCTCCACGAAACAGAAGTAACTTATCTTTCGACTTTGACCAACGTATTAGTCTAAGCTTATTAGGTAAGGTTGGGGAGCGACTACAAGTAACCGCCAATTACGATACCCAGTCGACATTCGATTTTCAGAACGTTATTAAATTGGAGTACACACCTACGGAGGATGACATTATTCAGAAAATTGAAGTGGGTAATGTAAGTATGCCTTTAAATAGTACGCTAATTCAGGGGGCTCAAAGCCTTTTCGGTGTAAAAACGGAACTGCAGTTTGGGAAAACTACCATTACCGGTGTATTCTCCGAACAAAAATCGGAAACGCGATCGGTAACTGCTGAAGGTGGTGCTACAGTGACCGAATATGAACTCTTCGCCTTGGATTACGATGAGAATCGTCACTTCTTTTTGGCGCATTATTTCAGAGATAATTACGACCGGGTTTTAGCACAATATCCTTTTATCAATTCGAACGTGCAAATTACACGTGCTGAAGTATGGATCACCAATCGTAACAATACGACCAACGATGTAAGAAATATTATTGCCTTACAGGATATTGGTGAATCTGACCCAACAAACATTGGTTTGAACATCGTACCTGGAGGTTTTATTAATAAACCTAAGGGCTCATTTCCAGACAACTCTAATAACGATTTTAATCCCTTCGGAATTGAAAACCCAAGTGAACAAACCATACTTAACGCGGCTATTAGAGATATTGCAACCGTCCAGAATGGCTTTAGCGGCGTTCCGGTAAATGACGGAATAGACTATGTGACCCTGGAAAACGCAAGAAGACTGCAGCCCAATGAGTATCAACTGAATTCGCAATTGGGATATATCTCCCTCAACCAACGTCTCAATAACGATGAGGTGCTTGGGGTGGCATTTCAATTTACGGTGAACGGACAGGTGTTTCAAGTAGGTGAATTTTCAACCGATGGTGTAGAAGCCAATACAGGAGATTTTAACAACGGTCAAGGAAACGAAGGAGGAGGCCAACAAGGTGGTGGCGGAGAAGGAGAACAAGGGGTTGCTCAAAACCTAATCGTGAAGTTGCTTAAATCGAATATCACCAATGTCAATGAGCCGGTCTGGGATATTATGATGAAAAATATCTATCCCATTGGAGCTTTTCAATTGGAGCGGGAGGACTTCAGAATGAACATTTTATACATTGATCCTTCACCGCTAAACTATATTATCCCGGTAGAAGGAACCCCTTTTCCTGAACCCCCGATAAGCAGTACAGATCCTGTGGATATTAATGATGCCACCTTACTACGTGTGTTTAATTTGGATAAGCTGAATTTTAACAACGATCCACAACAAGGAGGTGATGGTTTCTTCGATTTCTACCCTGGAATTACCATTGACCAACAAAACGGGCGTATTATTTTCACAAGCGTAGAACCATTTGGTGAATACCTGTTCGACAAATTGAAATTGACAACTCCGCCTAATGGAGAATCACAATTATACGATGTTCCGGAAACGTACAATGCCAACCAGGAAAAGTATGTATTTAGAACCATGTATCGCTCTACAAAGACACAAGCGGAACAAGAGGATAGCGACAAGAACAAATTCCAATTAAGAGGTTCCTATAAATCTACCGGAGCAGATGGAATTCCTATAGGAGCTTTTAACATTCCACAAGGCTCGGTTACGGTTACTGCTGGTGGAAGAACGCTTGTTGAAGGTGTTGATTATACGGTGAATTATCAACTGGGACGGGTACAAATTCTGGATCCGGCTTTACTTAATTCAAATACTCCCATTAATATTTCTACGGAGAATAACACTTTGTTCGGTCAGCAAACCAGACGTTTTACCGGTCTTGACGTTCAGCATAGGTTTAGTGAAAAATTGCAATTAGGAGGTACCTTTTTAAATCTTAATGAAAGACCACTTACACAAAAGTCTGCGTTTCAGAATGAACCCATCAACAATACTATGTTCGGTATTAATGCCAACTACTCTACCGAAGTTCCTTTCTTAACGAGATTGGTAAATAAACTACCTAATATTGATACCGACGTAGAATCTAATGTATCCATAAGAGGTGAGTTTGCCTATTTATTACCCGGAGCTCCCAAAGTGTCAGATTTTGACGGTAGAGTTACCGCCTATGTAGACGATTTTGAAGCGGCACAAACGGCAGTGGATATTAGTTCTCCATTAACATGGTCTTTATCTAGTACGCCTATTGGTTTTGGAGGTGAACTGGCCAACAACGATTTGGCCTATAACTACAACCGTGCAAAACTGGCTTGGTATACTATTGATCCGGTCTTCTATAGTAGCCAACGACCGGAAGGGATCAATGACGAGGACCTTTCCTCTCCTTTTACGCGTCGTGTATTCAGGGACGAGATTTTCCCGGACCAAGACCTTATTCAAGGGCAGACTCAAGCCTTATTTACTTTAGATCTTGCTTATTATCCAACCCAAAGGGGTGAATATAACTTTAACCCGGAAGCCTCAGGTGGTAATACGTTACCTAATCCCGAAACTCGTTTTGGGGGTATTTCAAGACAGTTAACCACAACCGATTTTGAACGATCCAATGTTGAGTACATTCAGTTTTGGATCATGGATCCATTTATTTATCCCGAAAACGCGAATAACAATGGGGGTAAATTAACCTTCAACTTAGGAAATATTTCGGAAGATGTATTGAAAGATGGTCGGAAACAATATGAGAACGGATTGCCAGAGGATGGTAGCGATTTTAATACCATTCCGACCGAATGGGGTAAGGTGCCTAGCAACCAGTCCTTGGTCTATACTTTCAATACCACGGGAGAGCAGCGTGCTAACCAGGATATTGGATTTGACGGTTTAAACGATGCGCAGGAAGCAGCAATGTACCCCAATTTTGGTGGATTGGCTGATCCTTCAAATGACAACTACGAGTACTTCTTACAAGCGGAAGGAAATATTTTAGAGCGATACCTGAGATTTAATGGTACTCAAGGAAACTCCCCGGAACAGGTAACGAATACCAATAGAGGTAATAACGCTCAGCCCGATGTAGAGGATATTAACCGAGATAATACTATGAATACGGTAGATAGCTATTTCGAATATGAAATAGATATTTTCCCTGGTATGGATGTGGAAAGTGGAAAGTATATCACCGATGTGAGAGAAATATCAGTTACCACTCAGGACAATCGAGATATTCCGGTACGATGGGTGCAGTTTAGACTGCCTTTAAGCGAATTTGATAGAGCCGTTAATGGAATTTCTGATTTTAGATCGATTCGTTTTATGCGTATGTTCATGTCTGGTTTTGAACAGGAAACCATACTTCGAATGGGAACCCTAGAGCTTTTCCGGGGAGATTATAGAAGATATATCGAATCTCTGGACGTTACCGGTGAGGACAACTCAATGGACGAAACCATTTTTGAAAATGAAGCTGTTGGTATTATTCAGAATAGTAACTATGTAATTCCGCCAGGGGTATTTAGGGAAGAATTGAATAATAACAATAACATCATTCGACAAGATGAGCAGTCGTTGGCATTAAGAGTCTGCGGATTGGAACAGGGAGACGCGCGTGCGGTCTATAAAAACTTTAATGTAGATATGCGTCAATACAAAAACTTAGAACTTTTTGTACATGCAGAATCTTTGGAAAATCAAGTGGCGCTTTCGGATGGACAGTTATCTGCTTTTATCCGATTGGGGACCGATCTAAACACGAGCTTTTACGAAATAGAGATTCCGTTGGTGGTCTCACCTAACTTGCCAAATCCATCCGATGGCGATGCTGAAATAGTTTGGCCTGCAGAAAACCGCCTGGATTTACCTCTGGAAGCGCTTCAGCAATTAAAAACATTGGCCTTGGGAAGTAGAGAAGGATTAAGTGATCCAGATCCTATTACAGGAATTACCTATGCAGATGCTGGCGTGATTACGGCCCCGGAGACCTATCGTTTTGGTATTAAGGGAAATCCTAGTTTTGGTAATGTGCGTGTGATCATGCTCGGGCTGAGAAACACGGCAAATACAGAGCTTTGTGGAGAAGCCTGGTTCAATGAATTGCGTTTGTCTGAATTGGATAACAAAGGAGGTTGGGCAGCTGTCGCTAGCTTGGACGCCAATCTAGCCGATTTCGCAAACGTAAGTGCTTCGGGAAGGAAAAGTACGATCGGTTTTGGATCGATCGAACAGGGGCCGAACCAAAGAAGCCTGGAAGACACCGAATTATATGACGTAGTAACCAATTTCAATCTAGGACAAATGCTTCCGCAGAAATGGGGAGTACAATTACCATTTAACTACGGAATTGGAGAAGAACGAATCACACCAAAGTATGATCCTGAATTCCAAGACATCGAGTTGCAACAACGCTTGGATAATGCCGAAAATCAAGAAGAGCGAGATCGTATTAATGACCAGTCCATTAACTATACCAAAAGGCAAAGTATAAACTTTATTGGGGTTCGAAAAGATCGAACGGGAGATGCAAAACCCATGCCCTATGATATTGAAAATTTTACCTTTTCGGGCTCTTATAATCAAGTAGATCATACCGATTTCGAAATAGAAGAATCCTTGGATCAAAACGTAAGAGTGGGTGCAACATATAATTACAACTTCGTTCAAAAACCCATTGAGCCGTTTAAGAAAAATGATTCATTGTTTACTGGAAAATATTGGCAATTCTTAAAAGACCTGAATTTCAATTACCTCCCGACCAATATTTCGGTGAGTTCAAATATTGTTAGACAGTATAATGAACAAAAATTTAGAGAATTAAATTTATTGGAAGGTAATATTGGAATTCCAACACTCTTCCAAAGAAACTTTTTATTTGATTGGCAGTATACTTTAAATTATAACTTGACCAAGTCTCTGCGATTTAACTTTAACGCAGCTAATAATCGCATTATTAATAATTATATAGATGAAGACGGTATTGTAGACAATACTGTTGGTGTTTGGGATGGTTTTTGGGATGTGGGAGATCCGAACCAACATTTCCAATCCTTACAGGTAAATTATGACTTACCTACCGCTAAGTTTCCTTTCCTGAAATGGATTCGAGCTACTTATTCTTATCAGGGAGATTATCAATGGCAGGATGGAAGTGATTTATTCAACAACATACAAATACCGTCCATAGATGGAACCGTAGAGACATTTAATTTGGGTAATTCGGTTCAAAATGCAAGCACGCATCGAATTAATTCTACCTTCGATATGAAGAATTTCTATCGATATATTGGACTAACCAAAATTAAGAAAAGCACAAATCGAAATGGGAATGGTGCCGGAAGCCGAGGTGGACCTGGTGGAAATGAGAGAGGTGGAGGAAAATCCAAAGCTGGAGATGGTGGCGCTTCTAAAGGAGGAAAGAACAACGAGACAAGAAAGAACGAGAACGAAAATAGCGAATCTGGTTTAACCAGTGGTCGTGGTTCTGTATTGGGGGGTAACAATGCTGGAGGAGCTTCTTCTGGAAGTTCGTTAAGCGGTGGCGACAAAGCGGTAAATACGCTCATTGGCCTGGCTACTTCCATAAAGAAAATTCAATTTAATTATCAGGAAAATCAAGGGATATTTTTACCAGGTTATACGCCTTCTATAGGATTTGCAGGTTCTTTGAAGCCTACTACTGGCTTTGTTTTTGGTAGTCAGGCCGAAATTAGAGACTTGGCCGCAAGAAAAGGATGGCTTACCTTATATCCTGAATTCAACGAGCAATATACGGAGGTAGAAAGTCGTCAACTGGATGCTCAGGTGAATATCGAATTACTTCCAGACTTGAAGATTGATCTTAATGGTAGCCGAATTTATTCTGAAAACTACGCAGAGAACTATATCGTGGAAGACGGTCTGTATCGCTCTTTAACGCCTAATACTTTCGGAAACTTCAATATTTCTACGGTGCTTATAAAAACAGCATTTGGTAGTAGTGATGAAAATAACAGTGCAGCTTTCAACGATTTTAGAAATAACCGTTTGGTGGTCGCTAATAGACTGGCTGAGGCCTTTTATGGCGGTACTGGTTTTGCAAGAGATGAGGAAGGCTTTCCTGTAGGTTTTGGTAAAACAAGTCAGAATGTATTACTGCCGGCATTTCTTGCTGCCTACAAAGGAAGTGATGCTTCCAAAGAGAAGACGGGTATTTTCAGAGATATTCCGCTTCCTAATTGGGATGTTAAGTACACCGGTTTAATGAACATTAAGTGGTTTAAGAAGAACTTTAAAAGATTCTCTATTCAGCATGGATACCGCTCTTCCTATACCGTCAACCAGTTTCAAACTAATTTAGATTTTAATAGAGACACAGACTTTGACCCGGCCACGGCCACAACGGATCAGGCAGGAAACTTTAAAAGCGAAACCTTTTTAAGCAACGTGAACCTAACGGAGCAGTTTTCTCCGCTTATTCGATTGGATTTTGAAATGCAGAATTCGGTTAAAATTCTGGCAGAATTACGAAGAGATCGTGCTCTTTCATTGAGTTTCGCTAATAATTTGATGACTGAAATAAGGGGAGATGAAATCATTCTTGGGCTTGGATATCGTGTCAAAGACCTAAAGATAAGTACTAACTTTGGTGGAAAGAAAAAGGTAATTACAAGCGATTTAAATTTCAAATTGGATGTTTCTCGTAGAGATAATAGAACGATAATTAGATACCTGGATATTAATAACAATCAAACCACAGCGGGACAGACTATTTATGGAGTACAGTTTTCTGCGGACTATGCGCTTAGCAAAAACCTTACCGCCTTATTCTATTATGATCATACATTCTCGGAGTATGCAATTTCTACTGCGTTTCCGCAAACAACCATTAGAAGTGGATTGACCTTACGTTATAATTTCGGAAATTAATAAACACCAAATAACTTAAACAACCATGAACATACCTTCAAATTTAAAATATACAAAAGACCACGAGTGGGTCTCTGTCGATGGCGATATTGCCACAGTTGGGATTACCGATTTCGCACAAGGTGAATTAGGCGATATTGTGTATGTTGAAGTAGAAACTCTGGATGAAACCTTAGATAAAGACGAGGTTTTTGGCACAGTCGAAGCTGTCAAGACGGTTTCGGATCTTTTTATGCCGCTTAGTGGGGAAATTGTTGAATTCAACGACACCTTAGAAAGCGAACCAGAAAGCGTAAATAGTGATGCCTATGGAAAGGGGTGGATGATCAAAATTAAAATGTCCAATCCCGAAGAATTGGATACCCTACTCGACGATGATGGATATAAAGCCATTATTGGGGGCTAAAACCTTAAAAATTATCAGTGTTGCATATACCCTATGCATCACTTTTCTATTACTCTTTCCGGCGACGCATGTCCCAAAAATTGATGTTCCGTCCTTTGATAAGTTGGGGCACATTTTGGTATTTTCATTGCTAGTTATTCTTTGGGCCCTCTTTGCATTTATGAAAAGTAAGGAGGCTCGCGACAAGATTTGGTGGGTCGTGATCGCAACCTTTATTTATGGCATAGTAATTGAAGCATTGCAATGGTTGTTTTTAGAGTCCAGAACCGCAGATGTTTGGGATATTGTCGCAAATTCCGCTGGTATTTTCCTTGGATGGTTGATTTTTCGGAAGATAAAGAATTATTTAGGCTGAAAAATTGATTTTCGTTTTATAAAACAATTCATTTTACATATTTTAGCAACAATATAAATTCTCAATTATGCAAGCAAAGAAAAACCCTAAGGCAGATTTAAACAGATGGAGTAACATATTCCTTCTAGCTGGCCTGGCACTCATGCTGGCGATCTCATTGGCCGCTGTAGAATGGAAAAACTATGACAAAGATAATTTGGCAAGCGATGGTTTATCGTTGAATGACGATTTGGAGGAAGAAATTCCAATTACAAATACGGTGACACCACCGCCACCTCCACCACCTCCACCACCAGCTCCTGAGGTTATTGAAGTAGTGGAAGATGAAGAAGAAGTTGAGGAGACCATTATTGAATCTACGGAAACCAATCAAAACGAAGAGATCGTAGAAATAGAAGAAATTGAAGAAGTAGAAGAAGAGGAAATCGCAGATGTGCCTTTTGCAGTTATTGAAAATGTTCCTATTTATCCAGGTTGTGAGAACGCTGGTAACAACGATGCCAAGAAAAAATGCATGTCCGAAAAGGTAATGAAGTTTGTGCAAAAGAAATTCGATAACGAATTGGCAAACGATTTAGGTTTGGATAGTGGAAGACAACGTATATCGGTTCAATTTAAAATTGATAATAAAGGAAATGTTGTAAATGTAAGAGCCCGTGCTCCGCACCCACGTTTGGAGCAGGAAGCAATTAAGGTGGTGAAATCACTTCCTAAAATGACCCCAGGAAAACAGCGAGGAAAAGCTGTTGGTGTGTTATATGCTTTACCAATTGTATTCCAGGTAGAGAATTAGTATACGAATTTATATATATAGGAAACGCCTCCATTAGGAGGCGTTTCTTTTTTGGCACAACCCTTGTGTAGCTTAGTGATATAACTCTTAAATATAAACACTATGTTACCATCTGTTAAAAATGCAGGTAGTACCAAAGCAAAGGTACTATCAAAAAGAGAAGTAAAAAAACGAATTAACATTCCCTGGAATTCTGGGATATTCTTTCAATTGGGTTTGGCGGCGGTTTTGCTGCTAACCTTTATTGCTATGGAAAGTGATTGGGACCTTGGAGGAGAGGTAATGTTTGTTCCAAAAAAACAAATGACCATCGAGGAACCTACCTTTTTTAAATTTCAGCTGGAACAGCCTGAAGTAAAAACGGTTGCAAAAGTGCAGAAAACGGCTAAACCCAGAGTGGTTCAACCGGTTATCACTTCTACCTTTACTGCGGTAGAAAATAATAGCCCGAAAACTGAGATTGAAATTAAATCGACCGAGGTCACTCCAACGGTACCGACTACAAGTACCGGAACCAAACCAGTAATTAAGAAAGAAGGGCCATCGCATATCAATACGGTTCAATTTGTCCCTGTTTTTCCTGGTTGCGAGTCGCTATCTAATAACGCCGAAAGACGCGCATGTATGTCATCAAAGGTGAACGCCTTTATCAGTAGAAGATTTAATGCAGATAAGTTCTCCAACTTGGAGTCGGGCAAATTGCATACCGTCCGTGTACAGTTTACCATTGGCAAAGATGGCCGGGTGAAGGACATTTTGGCTCGGGCTGAGCTGCCTGAATTGGAAAAGGAAGCGAAAAGAGTCATTGGTAGGATGCCTATTATGACACCTGGAAAACAGGGAAATACCGAAGTAGATGTACTATTCATGGTTCCTATTCGGTTTCAAGTTCAATAAAAACGTAAAACCCGCTTTATTCTTTAAGCGGGTTTTTTGTTTTCTGTCATAAGCATTTCAAAAAATACGTATCTTTCGGGAAACTAAACGCCCTTGAATTGATGAAGAGATTAGCCTTACTTCTTTCTTTAATATCCCTTTTTTACTTACCACTTCACGCTCAAATTAGCGGGAATACCTTTGAAAAATATCCTGTCTTTTCCAAATGTGAATCGGTAGCGATCGATGAACTCAAGCTTTGTTTCAATAATACCGTTCGGGAACTTATCCATGCCAATTTTAAAGAACCCGAAATTGTTTCTGAAGAAAATTATAAAGGCAATATGAATGTCTTTTTTGAAGTTGACAAAGAAGGAAATTTCAATTTACTCTATGTAGATGCGGTGTATTCTGAATTGAAAGATGAAATGGCTCGTGTTCTGGAGCAGTTTCCTAAAATTGAACCAGGGACGTATAATGGAAAACCCACCTTTACTCAATATACCGTGTCGTTACAGATCCCCTTAGGCACGTTCAATGTTGAAACTGCCGAGGAAGTGAAGGAACCGGTTCTTTCCGAAGAAAAAATTGGAACCACTGAAAGTTTGGAATACGATGCTATTGAAAAGCTACCTTATGAAAATGATGAATATACAAGCCAGATAAATATACCCCTTTCTCATCACAATTATAGCCTTTTTGACCCAGCCATGAACCAAGTGGGAACCAATAGCCATACGGCACAAAAGCCTTTCACTTATAGTGATGTCAACAAATACTATAATTTTGAGGCCCAGAACCAGCCATTACTAACCAATAAAACGTCCTGGTTTGGAAGAAAGTTTTGGGATCAACATATGGTTACCCTTAAAGGAAAAGATTATTGGATTACACTAGATCCGGGAGTAGATCTACAAGTAGGGAAAGATACTGGCGCGGATATCGACACTTATAATAATACGAGGCTCATCTATACTCAGGGAGGTATTGGTAAGAAAGTGAATTTCTTTGCTGTGATATATGAAAGTCAAGGCCGTTTTGCAGACTACTTTAATAGATATGCCATTGAAAGACGGCCCGATGGAGGGAATGCAGGAATTATCCCAGGTCGAGGTATTGCAAAATTATTTAGGACCGACTCCTTCGATTATCCCATTGCTACAGGACATGTTTCTTATTCGCCTTCAGAGCACTTCAATCTTCAGCTGGGGCATGGAAAGAACTTTATTGGAGATGGTTATCGCTCTTTATTTTTGAGCGACAATGCTAGTCCGTATCCCTTTTTTAAGTTGAATACTACTTTTTGGAAGATCAAATACACCAATACATGGACTTCTTTAAGGGATGTTCGATCTGAAGTCACTGCAGACGGTTCTTTTCGTACCAAGTATTTAGCCAATCATTACCTAAGTATAAATATTACCAAACGTCTTAATTTAGGTTTGTTTGAATCTGTGATCTGGGAGAATGACAATGATCGTGGTTTTGACCTGAACTTTATCAACCCGGTTATATTTTATAGAGCTATTGAATTTTCCACGGGTTCCAGAGGAGGAAATGCGTTGATCGGTTTGAGTGCAAAGTACAAGTTTACGAATAGGGTAAATGCCTATGCGCAGTTGATCATAGATGAATTTTCGTCCAGCGATATATTTGGAGGCGAAGGGAGTTATAAAAATAAAACGGGGTATCAATTGGGAGCGAAGTATTATGATGCCTTCGGAATTAAAAACCTTTATTTGCAAGCCGAATACAATCGCGTACGACCCTATACTTATTCTCACAACAGCGTAATTCTAAATTATGGTCATAATAACCAATCGTTGGCCCATACTTTAGGATCTAATTTTTCCGAATTCATTGCCATTGCCCGCTACCAAAAAGGCCGCATTTTTGGGGACGTGAAAGTGATTGTAGCCCAACGGGGATTTGAATTCAACACCTCAGATGATTCTTTATTTTATGGAGGAAGTATCTACGGAAGTGAAGACAATCGCGTCTCGGACGATGGGAACGAGCTGGCACAAGGGAATACAACAGATTTCCTACATGCCGAATTACAAGCCGGATATTTAATCAATCCCGCAACCAATTTAAAGATATACGGGAGTGTGCTTTTCAGAGATTTTAAACCCATGGTTGATACTGAAGTAAACTTCGAAAACCAAACCACTTGGGTTAACTTCGGAATTCGCACGGACCTGTTTAATTGGTATAACGATTTTTAGAGCTACAAAAACTACTGTTTTTTAGCCGGGTTGGGATATTTTCGTTTTGCCAGGTCGTAAATCATTCCAACGAATTTCTCTCGGGTAATATAATAATCTCCAAAACCAGCGTCATCATATGCTTTGCTAAGTTCACTCATGGCCAATACCTCTTCTTTGGTTTTACCACTTAACACATGAAAGCTCACACTGTTTTTTAGAGCAACCATCATGTCATGCGAATATTTCATATTGCTTTTAGTTGCCAATTCGCCATGACCGGGAATAATTTTGGTGTCATTATCAATGATATTAAGAATTTGCGATAGAGCTTTTACGTAACCATCGTAACTTCCTCCATTTTTAAGATCAATGTAGGGGTAACGGCCATTAAAGAAGATATCTCCCGTGTGCAATACATTGCTTTGCGTAAAATATACAATAGCATCGCCATCTGTATGAGCATTATGTAGGTGGAATACCATCACTTTTTCTCCATTATAGTGAAAGGTCATGTCCTTCGAAAAAGTAATCACCGGGTAGGTGTTTTTCGAAGGAATAAAACCCGGCATGTCGTTTCCTTTTTCCTTGGCCTTTTCCTTGGCTTTTTCTTTGTCACCGCTCTTATTTAAATCATCCACTAACGCTTTGAGAGTCTCATCTTGCTTTTTCAAAAATCTGTTCTTTTCACCTTGTATCATTCTTTTTCGAGCATTATCCGTTGACATTATGACTGTACCGTTGGCGATCATATTTTTATTTCCTCCGGTATGATCCCCATGATGATGGGTGTTCACCAAAAACTGAATTGGCCTTTCACTAAGGCTACCTATAAGACCAACTATTTCTTCTGTTGAGGGTGCAAATTGATCATCCACCATTAAAACACCATCTTCTCCAATACTAGCCGCAATATTTCCGCCTTTTCCTTTCAGCATATAAATGCTATCAGTAACACGAATCATGGTTAGAGTGCGAGCTGCTTTAGAGGGAGTCGTACCCTTTATGTCTCCAGTGTCCTGAGAATAGGTTGTTGAAAGTCCTAAAAAAAATATAAGACCGAAGGTGATGTATGTGCGCATGAAATTGTTTTTTAAATTAAAATCGAATTTAATAAAATAGTTGAAAATACAACAGCAACAATATGAGATATATATTGCGAAAAATGACCCTGTAGTGTATCTTTGCAGCGCTTTTAAAAACCAAAATCACTTGCCCAATACTCAATCACAGACATTTCCAACTTCGGTAATTAAAAATTTTACGGAGATCACCAAAATGCGACTTTCGGTAAGTGTTGTTTTTTCCTCGGTGGCTGGCTATCTTTTGGGTGTTGAAGGCCCTATAGATTTTACCATACTTTTGCTTTTGTGTTTGGGGGGTTACTGTATGGTTGGAGCTTCCAATGTTTACAATCAGATTATTGAAAGAGATTTGGATGCTCTTATGGATCGAACCAAGGATCGACCTATACCTGCGGGTAGGATGGGAGTGACACCTGCCTTTATTTTGGCCAGTGTTTTGGTTATCGCTGGGATTGGCATTTTATATGTAATAAATCCTCAAACCGCAATGTTCGGGGCTATTTCTATCTTTATGTACGTAAGTTTATACACTCCCCTAAAAACACGAACACCACTTTCAGTTTTTGTGGGTGCGTTTCCGGGAGCGATTCCTTTTATGCTGGGGTGGGTAGCTGCTACCAATGATTTCGGAATTGAACCGGGAAGCTTGTTTATGATCCAGTTTTTTTGGCAGTTTCCGCATTTTTGGGCGATCGGGTGGTTTTTGTACGACGATTATAAAAAAGGAGGTTTCTTTATGTTACCTACAGGAAAAAGAGATAAAGGAACGGCTATTCAGGTAATTTTATATAGTATTTGGACCGTGTTGGCCTCATTAATTCCTGCTGTTGGGGTGACAGGTAGACTATATATTACACCAATTTCTGCGATTTTAATTTTAGGGTTGGGAGTATGGCTCATTTACTATGGGGTACGACTTTATAAGTTGAAGACCGAAAAAGCGGCGCGTCAACTAATGTTAGTAAGCGTAAGTTATATTACACTATTACAAATTATTTATGTAGCAGATAAATTTATACGATAGCGTTTTCGCCCAAAGGCTCTTAAGGCGTTGGGTGTCATTTTAAAGAAGTTAATTATTATGAAGGATTATACAGAGGGTTCTGCCAGAATAAAAACCGTCCGGGCAAAGAAAATGATGCTCTGGTTTGGGATTGTTAGTTTGGGAATGAGCTTCGCCGGTTTTACCAGTGCCTATATCGTGAGTCGATCGGGAGAGGGATGGTTGACCGATTTACAGTTGCCCCAGGCCTTTTTTCTTAGCTTAATAGTTATAGTTTTAAGCAGTGTTACCATGCATTTTGCCAAAGTATTAGTGAGAAAGGAGGAACAAACTACAGGAATGTTGTTGTTATGGGTTACTTTTTTATTAGGACTGGGTTTCATTTATTTACAGTTTCGTGGTTTTTCTGAAATGATTTATGAATTCGGAATGAACCCAACCGGGCCAACGAGCAATACCAAAGGAACTTTTATATTTTTAATCGCTACCGTTCACATAGCACACGTAATTGCTGCGCTGATTTCGGTTTTGGTCGTAATTTATAATCATTATAAACAAAAGTATAAGGGCGGGAAAACCCTTGGAATAGAACTAGCTGCTACCTTTTGGCATTTTGTAGATATTCTTTGGATATATCTCTTTTTATTTTTCTATTTCGTGAGATAAAAATTATACTTATTTTTGCACACTAATAAACCAATTTCTTTATATGGAATCTACCGTTGCTAAAACAGGTACAGAAGGAAAAACTTGGGGTGGAGGAAACCGCCCACTCAATGCCAGTTATGGTAAAATGATGATGTGGTTTTTCATTGTATCAGATGCCTTGACCTTTTCAGGATTTATTGCCTCTTATGGTTTTTCCAGATTCAAGTTTATCGATGCTTGGCCCATTGCCGATGAAGTTTTTACTCACGTTCCATTTTTACATGGAGTTCCGGCTCCCATGTATTATGTAGCATTTATGACCTTCGTGCTTATCTTTTCATCCGTAACTATGGTGTTGGCGGTGGATGCAGGACACAAAATGCAGAAAAATAAAGTCATTTGGTATATGTTCTTTACCATTATTGGAGGTGCCATTTTTGTGGGATCTCAGGCTTGGGAATGGGCAACCTTTATCAAAGGTGATTATGGTGCTATTGAAACGAAAGGTGGAAAGATCTTGCAATTTTTGGATGTAGATGATGACGGAAAACGAATCGCACTTTCAGAATTTGCTATAGATATTCCAACAGAAAGAACCACCCACGAAAGAAAAAATGGGGTTTGGTACGATACTGAACCGGAAACGCTTACAACGGTTTCTTTTGAAGAAGTAAAAGCTGGATTCTTAAAGGACGAAAGCTTATTGATTCGTTCACAGGAACTCATTCCAAATATGGAAAAGTTGAGAAGTTCGGAGTTGGAGGCAGATAAAAAAGAAGTAGCTCGTTTGGAAGCTTCGTATATTAATCTGGACGCCACTGGAGAAAAGGCTATTTATAGTAGAGAAGCCTCTGTGGATAAATTGGTGAATGACGGTAAATTGGTCGTTGAGGGTGCCAACCTTGTGCGCAATGAATATGGTCATCCATTATTTGCCGATTTCTTTTTCTTCATTACTGGTTTCCATGGTTTCCACGTATTTTCTGGGGTTATCATCAATATCATCATTTTCTTTAATGTGATTATTGGAACCTATGAAAGAAGAAAGAATTATGAGATGGTCGAAAAAGTTGGACTCTACTGGCACTTTGTAGATTTGGTATGGGTATTTGTATTCACCTTTTTCTATCTGGTTTAAAAAAAGATACTGAATCGCTTTTCAGCATAAAAAATAAAGAATGGGACACGAACATAAATTAACAATTTTCAGAGGGCTGGTTACTTTCAAGTCCAACGTCAGCAAAATTTGGGGTGTATTCGCTTTTCTCTCTGTGGTCACTATTGTCGAGGTGTACTTGGGAATTGTGAAACCAGAATTCTTGATCGAAGGGCGCTTCCTGGCTATGAAATTGCTCAATTGGGTCTTTATTATTTTGACCTTAGTGAAGGCATACTATATTACCTGGGACTTTATGCACATGCGCGACGAAACCAAAGGATTGCGTAGGTCTGTGGTATGGACCGCTATTTTCCTAATCTGTTATTTGATATTAATCTTATTGATCGAAGGGGATTACATTTTTGATGTATATAAAGAAAACTACATTAAATTTAATTTCTAATGCGGTCATAAACTCATAGAAAGCCTCGCCTTATTGGTGGGGCTTTTTTATTTCTGAATTCTCAAAATTAACGGATAAAGGTTGTCTGCATATCTTTTGGGTTGTATTTTTGCACTGCTTCTTCCGAAGCTATATGGAAAGTACATTTTTGTAGCTCTAAAGTCAATTTGAAGGGGTTGCATCATTAAATATTCACATCTTGCAAACAAAGAAATTTGTCGTTTTAGCTGTTCTTTTTCTGTTGCCCATAACGGTCTATATTTTTTTTGCTTCCGGAAAAGATAACTTCGTAAACCTTCCAACCCTGTCTTACGGAGTGTCCGAATTAACAGAATTTACACCGGTTTCTGGCGATTCGGTGCGGTTGGAGAAGCGAATTACGGTACTTACTTTCTTCGGAAGTGATGTAAATGTTAAGAAAGCCAATGCTTTCAATTTGGCACATAAAATCTATAAGAAGAACCATCAGTTTAGCGAGTTTCAGTTTGTAACCCTTATTACGGAAGATCAACGAACTGCTGCGCTTCAGCTTAAGAAAAAATTGGCCGAAATTGAAACCCCAAGAAACTGGCGGTTTTTGACGGGAAGCACTTCAGCCATCGAAAAAGTGTTTAAGTCACTAAAATTGGAGTATAACTTGGATAACCAATCGGCTAGTGATTTTGTGTTTATTATTGACAAGGAACGAAATCTGCGCGGCCGCAATGATGATGAAGATGTGGGAAAACTTTTTGGTTTTGATGCCAGCGACTATGCTGAGATCAACAATAAAATGAGTGACGATATTAAAGTATTGCTGGCCGAATATAGACTGGAGTTAAAAAAATATAAGGCGGACCGCAAGGATGCATTTAGAGATAGAAACTTAAAATAGGGAGCAATGAACCAAGATTCCAACAAACCTTCAAGGAAAAAGAATACAGCATATATTGGGATTTCTGCCATTATTTTGATCTTCGGAATTTGGGCGGTGCCAAAAATTGTTGGAACCTTTTCTAAGGCGGATATGGCTTATATCCTCAATGAGGAACAGAAACCAACTAAAGTTCCTGCGTTTAGCTTTACGAATCAGAATGGTGAAACCATTACGAATAAGAACTACGATGGCAAAGTGTATGTGGCTGAGTTTTTCTTTACCACTTGCCCCTCCATATGTCCTATCATGAATAGAAATATGGTCAAGATTCAAAATGAATTCTACGGCAACCCGGATTTTGGTATTGCTTCGTTCACCATCAACCCCGAATTAGATACACCTGAGGTATTAAAACAATATGCAGATGATTATAAGGTGACGAACCCTAATTGGCATATGCTCACAGGCGATAAAACTGCTATTTATACTTTGGCCAATGAAGGGTTTCACATTTATGCCGGTGAAAGCCTGGATAGTGATGAAATGTTTGAGCACTCGGGATTGTTCGCTCTTATGGATCAAGAAGGAAATATTAGGTCGAGATACGATGAGAATGGCAATGCATTGATCTACTACGACGGGCTTGAAGCGGAGGGCATTCAGATGCTCATAGAGGATATTAAAATTTTATTGAAAAACTAGCATGTCACAATCAAATTCAACAAAAAAGTACACCATGTGGATTTGGATCTTATCCATTGCAATTCCCGTGGCTGTGGCTGTATTATTTTCTGTAAAAATTCCTGGCGTGGAGCGTATGGGATTCTTACCGCCCATCTATGCTTCCATCAATGCATTAACGGCTATTTTATTGGTTGTGGCGGTTCTTCAAATTAAAAAAGGAAACCGAAAAAATCATGAACGTATCATGAAATTGTGTATACTGCTTTCTGCCTTATTCTTACTAATGTACGTAGCTTACCATATGACTTCAGATTCGACTTCCTATGGGGGAGAAGGGGTTTTAAAAACGGTGTATTTCTTTATTTTAATTTCGCACATACTGCTCTCGATCGGCGTAATTCCATTTGTTTTAGTGACCTATACCAGAGCATTGATGGGCAATTATGAGAAGCATAGGAAAATTGCTAAGATCACATTTCCTATTTGGCTCTATGTGGCCGTTACGGGAGTTGTGGTATACCTAATGATTTCACCCTATTATTAATATGAAGCAATCAATTACCAATAGCGAACCGCTCCCAGCGAATAACTTAGACATTTCTCAACTATTTTAGACCCATGAAACGAAAACATTATTTATTTCTTGCCATTTTGGTTTTTGCGACCTTACCTGTGGATGCACAATGTGCAATGTGTCGAGCAGTTTTAGAAAGTGAGGAAGATGGTGCCATGGCGGCTGGGGTTAATGATGGAATAGTGTATTTAATGTTATTCCCTTACTTATTTATTGGTGGAGTTGGGTATTTCATTTACAGAATGTACCGCAAGAGCAAGAATGTAGAAAATTAACATTTTCTTCACAGTTAGCTTGTAACAATTTATTTTCGAAAGAGTCTTATATCTAAGGCTTTCACTAACCAACTCCTGCAAGTCTTAACATGAATTTTGGAAAATAAAGATGCAAACGCCTTTACTTTGCACAGCAATGTTTATGATATGATAGAAATAAAAGACTTACACAAATCTTATCAGATGGGAAGCAATTCCCTTCATGTTTTAAAAGGAATAGATTTTAAGGTAGCTGAAGGCGAACTTGTAGCGATCATGGGGTCATCCGGATCTGGAAAATCTACACTGCTTAATATTTTGGGAATGTTGGATGAATTGGACTCGGGAGAGTATCACTTGGACGATGTTGCCATTCGTAATCTCAATGAGACAAAAGCCGCGAAATACCGAAATAAATTTTTGGGTTTTGTCTTTCAATCTTTTAACCTAATTAACTATAAGTCGGCATTAGAAAATGTCGCGTTACCACTTTATTATCAGAAAAAGAAAAGGAAAGCACGTCAGAAAAAGGCGTTAGAATATCTTGACAAGGTTGGCTTGGCCGATTGGGCAACACATTTACCGAGCGAACTTTCGGGAGGTCAAAAACAACGGGTTGCCATTGCGAGGGCATTGGCTGCAGAGCCCAAAGTATTGCTGGCAGACGAACCTACGGGAGCACTGGATTCTACCACCTCCTACGAAGTAATGGATATTATACAGGCCATTAACGACGAGGGTAAAACTATTTTGGTGGTTACCCACGAGGAAGACATCGCCCATATGTGCAAGCGCATTGTGCATCTTAAGGATGGGGTTATTGTGGAAGACAAGAAAATAGAACAAGTAAGAGCATCAAATTATGTTTAGTAAAGATCGCTGGAGCGAAATATTTCAAGCCATTGGGAAGAATAAATTGAGAACGGTTCTTTCCGGTTTTACTGTGGCATTAGGCATCTTAATTTTTACGGTACTTCTGGGAATGGGTAATGGCCTACATAACAGCTTTCTTACAAGCTTTGTAGACGATGCGCAGAATATCATTTTTGTGCGAACGGGAGAAACTTCAAAAGCCCACAAAGGATTTCAAGAGGGACGTAGACTTCAACTTAAGTCCGAAGATCTCGCTTTTATTGAGGACAATAATATTGGAAAAGTAGAATACATTACCCCACGGATATATCGGGGGACTTTGGCCAGGTATAAAAAGGAATCTGGTAATTATACCATACGGGCCGTGAGTGCAGACCATCAACATTTGGAAAAGACCATTATGATGAAAGGTCGATATCTCAACGAGGATGATGTTGCCGAAAGATCGAAGAATATTGTCATTGGCCGCTTGGTGGAAAAAGATCTTTTTAAAAATGAAGATGCCCTGGGAAAGTACCTCAATATGGATGGGATGGCCTATAAGGTGATTGGGGTTTTTCAGGACAGTGGAGGTGATAATGAGGAGCGCTTGATCTATATGTCCTATACCACAGTGCAACTTCTTTTTGGAAACAATGACCACCTGGATCAAATAAATCTGTCCTATAATATGGCAATGTCTACAGATCAAGCGATCGCCTTTGCCGACAAAATTGAACGGGATTTTAAGCAAAAATTCAATGTGGCCCCAGACGATCAGAGTGCGGTACGGGTGCGCAGTTTTGCTGAAGATATTAAGGAAACCATGATCATTCTGGGAGGAATCAACCTCGTCATTTTTATAGTAGGCATAGGGACCTTAATTTCCGGGGTTATTGGTATTGGTAACATTATGACATTTGCGGTGAAAGAACGAACCAAAGAGTTGGGAATTCGCAAAGCCTTAGGCGCCAGTCCAAGATCTATCGTTTCTATGATATTACAAGAGGCGATGTTAATTACTGTAGTCGCTGGATATCTTGGATTATTGATTGGAATTGTTCTGCTCAGGGCAATTGGAAACAACCTGGAAGATTTCTTTATTTTAAATCCCTACGTCGATACAGGAATCGTAATTTTTGCTACGGTGACACTAATTTTGGCCGGCTTATTTGCTGGTTATGTTCCTGCTAGAAGAGCAGCTAAGATAAAACCCATAATCGCTTTACGCGATGAATAACAATTGAGAGATGCGATTTATATTCGATAGAGATACTTGGCAAGAGATTTACGGGACCATCCGAAAAAACAAATTACGCACCGTGATTACGGTTATTGGCGTTTTTTGGGGAGTCTTTCTATTCATGCTGCTTTTAGGATTGTCTAAAGGACTGGATAACGGTTTTAAAAGCCAATTCAACGATTTTGCTACCAATACCATGTTCCTATGGGGTCAGCAGACCAGCATGCCTAATGAAGGATTTGAACGGGGAAGGAGAATACAACTTACGCTGGACAATGTAGAGTCGTTAAAATCACAAGTAGATGATATCGAATTTATTGCGCCTAGGAATGTTACAGGACAATGGGGGACGCCTCCAGGGCAATTCGTGAGAGGGTCTAAATCTGGCGCTTTCAAAGTTTTTGGGGATTACCCTACCATCGACAAAGTGTCTAAAAAGAAAATATTTGATGGAGGAAGGTTCATTAATGATGAAGATATTAAGCTTGAACGAAAAGTATGTGTCATTGGAGAAGATATTTACAAGCAATTTTATGACAAGGATGAGGATGCCATTGGTGATTATGTAAGGATCAACGGTATTTATTTCAAAGTGATTGGGGTTTATAAGCCAACGGGTATGGGGTTTGAAGGAGATGATTCTATCTTTCTTCCGTTTACCACGTTTCAAAAGGTATTCAATCAAGGAAACCGAATTTCTTGGATGGTGATAACCGCCTATGCCGATAAGAATATAGTGGAAACCGAAGAGGTCATTAAAACGACACTGAAAAGAATACATAATGTACACCCGAGTGATACGCAGGCATTTGGAAGCTTTAATCTAGGTGAGCAAGTAGCGAAGGTCAATGGATTCTTAAGCGGGCTTAAGCTCATAGGATACATTGTTGGGATCGCTACTTTAATTGCAGGGGTCATTGCCATTGGAAATATACTCTTGATAACGGTAAAAGAAAGAACCAAGGAAATTGGAGTGCGCCGCGCTCTTGGGGCAACGCCCACGGAGGTTAGAGGGCAGATCATGCTAGAATCGGTGTTATTGACATCGGTATCCGGCATAAGCGGTTTTATTTTCGGAACCACGATTTTATGGGCTATTAATATGGCAGTTGAAGGAAATGATGATGTTCCCATATTAAACCCTACTGTGGATATATTAGCCGTCGTTGGAGCCGTTGCAGCCATTGTAATACTAGGAACGCTTATTGGGTTGATTCCTGCACAAAAGGCCGTTAGTGTAAAGCCCATTGATGCCCTTAGAGAAGAATAAATAAGAACGTAATAAATTATATAACTAATCCAAGTAATGAAAAAGTTTATTAAAATTTTAATAGTTGTTGTTTTTGTGGTGGCCCTTGTTTTTGCCGGGTCTTATATTTTGAACTCCAACAGTAAATCACCTATTGTCTTTACCACCGAAGAAGCATTTTTCACGAGTATTGAAGAAAAAACAGTAGCCACGGGAAAAGTAATTCCAAAGGATGAAATTGAAATCAAACCTCAGATTTCCGGGATCATTGAAAAAATATTCGTGGAAGAAGGAGATGAAATTAAGGCTGGAGATCTAATTGCAAAAGTGAAGGTGGTTCCAAATGAACAATCTCTTAACAGTGCGCGCGGAAGAGTAAAAGATGCTCAGATTCTTCTTGGTAATGCTGAAATTGCGTTCAACCGAAATAAACAGCTATTTGAAAAAGGAGTGATCTCCTTAAACGAGTTCCAAAATGTGGAATTGACTTACAATCAAGCCAAGCAGGGAGTTTCAAACGCCCAGAGTGATTTTCAAATTATCCGTGTTGGTTCTGCAGGAGGTTCCTCTTCGGCTAACACAAATATTAGAGCAACCGTTGCGGGAACAATTCTTGAAATTCCTGTAAAAGAAGGAGATCAGGTAATTGAAAGTAACAACTTCAATGCAGGAACTTCTATTGCCACTATTGCTGATCTTGGTAAGATGATATTTGAGGGAAAAGTAGACGAAGCTGAAGTGGGGAAATTAAAAATCGATATGCCACTAAAAGTAAGCCTTGGTGCTATTCAGGACAAGGAGTTTGATGCAAAACTAAAGTTCGTTGCGCCCAAAGGAAATGAAGAGCAAGGAGCTGTTCAGTTTAAAATTGAAGGAGAAGTATACTTGGACGAAACTTATTTTATACGAGCCGGTTATAGTGCAAATGCCTCTATCGTGCTTCAGAAAAGAGATAGCATATTTGCCATTAAGGAAGCACTATTGCAGTTCGATCAGGTTACTCAGGATCCCTACGTAGAAGTTGAAGTTGGCGAACAAGAGTTTGAACGCAAGAACGTTGAAACGGGGATATCTGATGGCATTAATGTGGAAATAATTTCGGGAATCGACGAAGGCGATAAAATAAAAGTTTGGAGTAAAACCGAGCCGATTAAGATCGTTAGTGGGACCAACCAATAGCAAAGTGTTCCATATTTAATAGGGATATATAAATTATCTTTGTAACACTTTCATCATTCAAAAGACAAATTCATCAACTATATTCAATTATGAAGAAAATTGGAATCTTAGCAATTGTGCTGTTTCTTGCCTTTAATGCGCAAGCTCAAAATAAAAAATGGACGCTCAAGGAATGTGTTACGCATGCTTTGGAGAATAATATTTCCGTTAAGCAAAGTGAATTAGATGTGGCTCTGACCGATATCGAAAAGTCGGATGCACTTGGAAATTACTTGCCAAGTTTGAATGGTTCGGCGTCCAATTCATGGAATACGGGTCTAACGCAAAACATTACTACAGGAGTGTTGGAAACGCAAACTTCTCGTAATTCATCTTATAGTATAAGTGCTGGGGTTACTATTTTTCAGGGGTTGCGTAATTTGCGTACCATGCAACGAGCAAAGTTGTCTAAGCTATCTGCAGAATATGGGCTGTCCAAAATGATGGACGATATTTCTCTTTTTGTTGCCAATGCCTATTTAACAGTACTTACCAACAAAGCGAATCTTGAAGTGCTTGTGTCTCAAAACGCTGTAACTCAAGAACAAATTCAGCGTACCAATGATCTGGTTGATGCAGGTGTACTTCCAAGAGGCGATTTGCTCGAAATAAAAGCTACCGATGCCAGTGAAAAACAAAACATTGCATTGACGGAGAACACGGTAAAGATTTCTTTGATCAATTTAGCACAATTGTTACGTATTCAGGATTATGAAACTTTTGATATTGAAGATGAAGGATACGATATTATCGATGAAGGAATTAGTGAAAAATCGGCCAGCGAGCTTATTGAAGCCGCCAAAGAAAACCGAAGCGAAATTAAAATTGCTCAAACTAATTTTGAAATCGCAGAAAAAGACTTACAAATAGCCAGATCTGCATATTTACCAACATTGACCGGTTTTATTAACTATAATACGAGAGAATCTGATCAACCAAGTGGTGTTGAAACTATCTTAGATCCAGATAACCCTGTTATACAAAGCGAGTTCCCTATTGGGGTGGTAGAAGGAACAGATCAATCGGTATTTGGATTAAACCCGAACATCATTGGAGCGAGAGAATTGGATCCGCTTCCATTTCAAGAACAACTTTATTTGAATGATGGTATTTCTTATGGGTTTCAATTAAATGTTCCTATCTTTAATGGTTTTGCCACCCGTAATAATGTAAAACGGAGCAAAATAAACGCCAAACGTCAGGAATATTTATTGGATCAGGCCAAATTGGATTTGGAGTCCAATGTGTATCAAGCCTTCGTAGATGCCAAAGGTTCGCTTAAATCGTACGAGGCTGCTCAATTGGCCTTGGAGTCACAGGAACTGGCTTATCAGTACGCTAAGGATCGATATGATGTGGGCTTGACCAATGCCTTCGATTTTAGTCAATCAAAACTTCGTTATGATAACGCCAATATTGATGCCAATAGAGCGAAATATGATTATATATTTAAATTGAAGGTACTAGAGTTGTACTTTGGTATCTCCGCAACGGATCTAAAGTTTTAATTATGAGTAAAAAAGCCATTATTTGGATTGTAGTTCTAGTATTGATTATTGTTTTTGCCTTGTTAATCATGAAAGGGAAAAGCAGCAATCGCGATGTCAAGGAGGTCGAGATATCAAAGATAGAACCAATCACTATTGTTGAGACTGTTGCTGCGACGGGTAAAATTCAACCCGAGGTGGAAGTGATGCTTTCTTCAGAAGTTTCCGGTGAAATTATTGAATTGCCAATTGCTGAAGGACAACAAGTAAAAAAAGGCGATCTGTTGGTGAAGATCAATCCAGATTTAATTCAATCGGCTTTGACCCAATCACAGGCAAGTCTTCAAAATATTAGAGCCCAGCTGTCCCAATCGGAGGCAAGTTTAAAAAACGCAAAATTAAACTACGACCGAAATAAATCTCTATTTGAAAAGGGTGTTATTTCCAAGAGTACATGGGATGCCTCGGTAGCAGATTATGAGATGGCACAGGCCAATAGGGAGTCGGCTTATTACAATGTGCAAAGTGCAGCGGCAAACGTAAAGCAAACGAGAGATAATCTATTAAGAACAAGTATTTATGCCCCTAGAGATGGTACTATTTCTAAACTTTCGGTAGAATTGGGCGAACGAGTAGTAGGTACCGCCCAAATGGCCGGTACAGAAATTGTTAGAGTGGCCAACCTGAGCAATATGGAGGTTGAGGTTGATGTGAATGAGAATGACATTGTTAAGGTAGCCATTGGCGACTCAACCGTTGTGGAGGTGGATGCCTATTTAAAAAGGGAATTTAAAGGAATTGTTACTGAGATTGCCAATTCGGCCGAAACAGCGCTTTCTGTGGATCAGGTGACCAATTTTAAAGTGAAAGTGCGCATTGTTCCAAATTCCTATTCGGATCTCACCGAAGGAAAACCGGAACATTTTTCACCTTTTCGTCCTGGTATGACTGCTACCGTAGATATTATTACCAATAAAAGAGAAGACATTATTGGGGTTCCAATTAGTGCGATCGTGGTAAAGCTGCCTTCAGACACCATTACAAAAAAAGCAGGCTCAAATACGGTAAAGCAAACCAGTTCGAAGGATGATGAAAAGTTTGAGGGAGTTTTTGTGAATAATGAAGGCAAGGCGGAATTAAGAGTTGTTACCACTGGTATTCAGGATGATAGTAATATTGAAATCACTTCAGGAATTTCTCAAAGCGACGTGGTTATTACCGGCCCTTATAATTTAGTTACTAAGCGTTTAAAATCTGGTGATAAAGTAGCAAAGGAATCTTCAGAAAAAGAAGAGAAAGATAGCGAAGAATAATGGCAAACATACTTTGTATAGAAACAGCAACGACAAATTGCTCAGTAGCGCTTTCGGTAAACGGAAGCGTTATTGCTTTGAGGGAAGATTTGAGTCAGGGTTATTCCCATGCGGAATTACTGCATAGTTATATAGAACAAGTGTTGGAAGAGGGGCAAATGGCAAAAGAAGATTTAGATGCTATTGCCATTAGTATGGGGCCAGGGTCCTATACTGGTTTACGCATTGGAGTTTCGGCGGCAAAAGGGCTTTGCTATGCCTTGGAAATTCCTTTGATATCCGTACCCACCTTAACCGCTCTGGCGCATAGGGCGATGGATGAATCTGGTGTGATAGTTCCTATGTTGGATGCCAGAAGAATGGAAGTGTACAGCGCTGTTTTTAATTCTGAAAAAAAAGAAATCCGTAAAACAAAAGCCGAGATCTTGACCGAATCCTCTTTTTTAGACTATCTCGAGAAAGGAAGCGTGAGTTTCATTGGAAGCGGGGTGGCAAAGTTTATGGACATTTGCAACCATCCCAATGCCAATTTTATTCTGGACCAATTGCCTTCGGCTGCGCAAATGGCTTCGTTGGCCGAGGTCAAACAAAAAATAGGCAATACCGAAGATGTTGCCTATTTTGAACCGTATTATTTAAAAGATTTTATTTCGGGCTAATGATAGCCTAAAAGGTGTCAAAATGTTTTATAACTCTCAAGAGGTCTTTTTCATTATTAAGGTCCAATTGGTTCTTTCTAACATAATCTTTAATGGCATCTTTATTTTTCCCAAATACCTTTAATTTCTTGGATCTTGATGAAGGTAGCTCAAAGTACTTTCCATTTTTATCAACAATGTAGTAAACGGGCTTATCCTTAAATGACGCTGGAAGGTCTCTGGTAATTGAAGTAGTGGCCTTTTTTGCTTTTGTGAAACTCTTTTTGGGCTTTTTAAAGAGTCCAATTTTAGTTCCTTCAAAAAGAATCTGAAAATATCCACCACCTTCAACACCGCCTTTATAAGGGGCAAAAATGTAAATGTCATTGACAATTTTCACATAAACGTCCGGAGATTTTGTTAATACTTTGGCCTGAGAATCATCGGTGGTAAGCGATTCCTTTATTTCCATTTCATCGGCAATTGCATTATAGCGCAAGGCGACATTGGTTGCCCAAAGCTCATCATTCTTATAAACGTTACCCGAAAGGTAGCTTGGGTGATTATATGGTGTTCCGATGTAACTATCCGTATCGTCGAAATCAATCCCTTTGTTTTGTCTTTTAATATACTCGTCCATTTGGTACAAGTCATTAGTAAATTGCCTGTTGCCATAGACTCCATCAAAACCTTGTGCAGTAACGCTAAGGGGCATGCATAAAACTGCTGCAACTAAAATTAATTTTCTCATTTGTATAAATTTACATTTTTATTTACCCTTCAAAATTAGAAAAGGTAAGTGTCATAAACTAATCAAAAGTCATACCTTTTATTAATTAAGAGTCGTATTTTATAAATATAGACCAGACGCTATATAGGATAAACCTGATTTATGACTAGTTTAGTTTTTGAAATATAAAACTAAAAATTTGGATTTAAGAAGTTACTCTGCAAAAAGTTTACCTTAGTGTAACCTTGAAAAATGATTTGCACGACATGATCCTTTTATTTGGGTTATTAAGTGAGATTACCGTTAATTTATAAATTCAAAAAGCCTTTAACCACCCTTATGAAGAAAATTTTACTAGCAATTACTTTGATCGGCTCAGGTGTGTTTGCCCAAAATATGAGCGAACAAGACCTTGCAAATGAAACCTATGACAGTCTCATTAGTTATTACGATCAAAATGTCCACGATACACTGGTTGCTAGAAGAATTGCAAACGTTTATATAGACAAGGCCCGTTTGGAACAGGACAGTATTAGAATGGCCAGAGGGTACAGCAGGTTGTCTTTTGTTTCGAAATATGAGGAAGCATTAAAGTATCTGGATACCACCATTCAGCTGTCTAAAAATAGCAATCACAAAAATTTCCCTACGGTTGGTTATCTTTTTAAATCCTTATACCATTATAACAACGAAGCCTATGAGGAAAGTCTTAAAAATGCTATATCGGGCTACCAGTACGCAAAGCAAAAAGGAAATGTGGGGCAACAAATTACTGCACTTCACCAAATTAATGGTATTAATGAACTTTGGGGCGATTACAATAAAACCCTAGAAGCCGAGCAGCTTACCTACAGTTTATTACAGGAAAATAAGGGTATTAATAGGTATTATGAACTCTATCAATCTTCGGTAGAAGGTTTAGGAAAGTGTTATGTTAGACTGAAAAAACCAGATTCTGCACTCTATTTCTTTCAAAAAGGAATTGAGCGAGCATTGCGGGCAAAGGATACTGCTACCTACCATGCCTTCGTCTCTAGAACCGGAACGGCACTTTACATTAAAGGAAATTACGCAGCGGCACTTGACAGCTTAAATAAGGCCATCAATACCGAGATTTCTTTATTTCCAGCTACCCTATATATTATAATTACTATGTTGGGAGTATCTATCACGATTTGGGAAATGAGACGGAGGCCATTACTCATTTCGAAGCTGTGGATTCAATTTATGAACAACATGAGCTCCTGTCCCCCGAACTCCCCCTGGTTTATAATAGACTGGCAGAATATTATAAAGAGCAGGACAACGATGAAATGCAGCTCGAATACCTCTATAAGCTGGTATTAGTAGATAGCCTTATCGATGAAAAGCAAATTTATATTAAGGATAAAACGGAAAAAGAGTACACGATTCCCAAATTATTGGAAAATAAAAATGAACTTATTACCGGACTTCGACTCGCCAATCGAAAATCGACCATAAAAGTTTGGGGAGCCCTTATTACACTGCTATTGGCCATATTAGCGCTTGGATATTACTTTAGAAGGCAACGACTGTACAAACAACGCTTTGAATTGTTGATGGAAAAGAATGAAGTAACATCTCAATCCACTCAGAAAAAAGTGGAAGTACAGGAACCAAGAGCCCAAAAAAGTGAAATTTCAGAGGAAACTATTGATGAGATCCTAGGATACCTTCACAAATTTGAGCAACGCAAAGGCTATCTGTCGCAAAAAGTGTCTTTGAGTGATACCGCCAAAAGTTTTGGTACCAATTCAACTTATCTTTCCAAGGTGGTTAACATAGAGAAACAAAAGAACTTCTCAAAGTATATTAATGACCTAAGGATTATTTACGCTTTTGACGAATTAAAAACGAATAGTACCTTCAGAAAATATACCATTAAAGCGATAGCTCAGGAATGCGGTTTTAAGAGCGCTGAGTCCTTTTCTAAGGCATTTTACAAGAAGTATGGGATATATCCCTCATTCTACATAAAACAATTGATAGACAAGAAATAAAGTATTTGCAGTCGTTTAGAGGCTATCGAAGTGAATAACGAGTCGCTTGAGATCCGGCTCTTTATTAATATTCAACTTATTTTCTTTGGCGTATTCTTTAAGGGCTTCTGCATGGTTTCCAAAAATCAAGTATTTTTTATTCTTAGCTTTTGGCATCTGAAACATTCTTCCGTTTTTAGTTTGAAGAAAAAAAGTGGTCTCATCGGTAAATGCTCCTTTTAAATCTCGTGTGATTGATGAGCTTGCCTTTTTTGGGGTCGTATATTTTTTATCTACCTTTTTCAGAAAATCAGCTTTTTTACCTTCAAACAATACCTGAAAATAACTTCCTTCTTCGTCACTTCCGTTAAAAGGGATAAGCACAATAATAACCTCATTAATTTTCACCCATATGTCTGAAGACTTTGTAAGCGGACTTGCATCCTCATCGAGATCATCTAAGGATTCTTTGACTTCAATTTCATTTGAGAAAATGTTATAACGCATAGGCGTTTCTACCGCTATCAATTCATCTCCTTGATAGATATTTCCCAAAACAAATTCATCATTAAAATAGGGGGAACCATTGTAGTTCTTGGGAAGGTCGTAACTTAGGGTCTTGTCATTTCTTTTAACGTAAGTGTCCACCAACTGCAAATCCGAAGTTAACCCACGGAGTTCAGCCTGGGCAAATGAAGTAGCAGAAAAGACAAATAAGCATAAACAGACAAGCGATTTCATAATGTTTTTTTAATTATAAGGTGTCATAATACTTCACCAACTTTGCCAAGTCGTAACCTTTGTTCACATTCAATCTATTCGATTTCACAAAACTTTTAATTTCTTTTTTGTTTTCTGAAAAGACTTTTAATTTTCCTTTTCTGGATTTAGGAAAGACTGTGAAGCTTCCATCTACTTTGTTTACAAGATAATATGCCTCTTTATTTTGAAAAGCTGGAGGTGTATCACGAGTAATTGAGTTAATCGCTTCTCTTCCTTCAATAAATTTCTTAGTAAGCTTTTTATAAAGAGAATAATTCGCTCCTTCATGAACCACCATAAAATATCCTGCTTTGTCAATTCCTTTTCTTACCGGAGAGTACACAAAAACCTTATTTAATATCTTAATGTAGATATCATCGTTTTTTACCAGTACCCGAGCACTTTGGTTGGATGATTTAAGTGAGTTTTTAACTTCAATCTCATCGCGCTTAGCATTATATCTTAAGGCTACATTACTGGCTAAGGTTTTACCATTCTTAAATACATACCCACTAGCAAATTCTTTGTTCTCATAGGCAGATCCTGAAAAATTACGCTCGTTAGCATTAATAGTAATCGCTTTGTTGGTGATATAATTAGTGCTTTCAGTTTCTTCGGTACTTCTTTGGGCGAAAGAAGTAGAGGCGTTGAACGCTAAAACAGAAAATAGGACAAGGGCTAAAACATTTTTCATACGTTGTATTTTTTTTTAGGGTAATGGGGTCAAAATTAAATCTAATTGCCTTCATTCCGAAACAAACCGAGTCGTGCTTTATAAATTAAGATGACAATGGCTTGAACTGCCAGTCTATTTGGAAGAACAGCGAGCGAATATATAAAATATAGGGATTGGTGAATGTTAAAAATGAGTAAAAAATGAGATTTACTGATGATATAAAAATGTTAAAGAAATTTTTATGCTACTTCAGCAAATCCATTGCCATTCTAGTTGATGTGACCGGTAGCTTGCATGTATTGTCCACGCATACATAGATATAGGTTTTTCCTTCCAGGTAGCGTCCCTTTAACAATGGAGATTCACCGGGTTTTGTACTCCCCGCGATTAATTTTCCAGGAAGATAAATTTTGTTCATCTCTCGAGTTTTTTCAAGGGCTTCTTCTCCCACCACAACAATTTCATAGTAGTCGGATTGATAATTAGAGAGTAGATCCAACCAATTGGAAAAGCCAGCCGGGTATTGTTCCATTTCGGATTGTACATTTTTTAACATTTGAGTGGCTACTTCGGCATAATTCCTTTCATCATAATGATGTGACAATACGAATAAGTTCTTTGCCATAATAGAATTAGAGGCAGGAATCACGTTATCTCGATATTCGACGGTGCGGGTCACAATTTGCCCATCTTCTGCCGATGTGAAGTAAAACATACTACTTTCATCATCGAAGAAATTCTGAAAGGCATAATCAACAACGAGTTTCGACTTTTCCAGCCATTGAGCATCCAATGTTACTTCATATAATGCGATAAAGCCCTCGGCTACGGCAGCCGTATCTTCCAAATAACCATTGATGGTGCTTTTGTTGTCTATATAACTGTGAAACAAGGCACCATCGGATTGTAGTTGTTTTGCTGAAATGAATTCGGCGTTTGATCTGGCAGCGTCTAAGTATTCTTTTTTCTGAAATACCTTATAAGCATCTACATAGCCTTTTAGCATCAGGGCATTCCAAGAGGTAAGTGTTTTATCGTCTAATCGAGGTTTGGCACGTTGGTTTCGGAAGTTCAACAAACGAGTTTTCCAGCGCTCTTTTTTCTGTTGAAGCTCACTAGCGGAAATGGAAAACGTTTCCAATATCTCCGAATCACTTTGATCCCTTATCAATACATATTTTCCTTCTTCCTCCCAAATTCCGTAGTCATTAATATTATAGTACGTTTTGAAAAGCTCATAATCTTCGGCTAATAATCCTTGAAGTTCCTCTCTCGTGTAAATATAATAAGTCCCTTCTTCTAATTCCCCGGTTTCAGTCTTACTGTCTGCATCAAGGGACGAATAGAAGGCTCCTTCAGGGCTAGTCATTTCTCTGGCAATAAACGCCAAGGTCTCTTCAACCACTTGTTTGTAAAGGGGTTTTTCAGTAACTGCATAGGCATTGCTGTACAAGCTTACCAATTGTGCATTGTCATAGAGCATTTTTTCAAAATGCGGAACATGCCATTTTTTGTCGGTACTATATCTTGCAAACCCACCACCAATGTGGTCGTAAACTCCACCGTAAGCCATTCGATCCAAAGTAACTTCCACTTGCTTAAGCAGATCACCATCATCTTTTTCCACCGCTTCTCTTAACCAAAATGCAACAATATTCGGCATCATGAATTTGGGAACCTGTCTAGTTCCGCCAAATACCGTGTCAAATTGTGTTTTTAATAACTCCACCATAGGTTGGGTATCATATTTGGAAAAATCCACGTCGCTGGTGTTCAGTGTCACTAGCTCCATACTTTTTATACCCTGTTCTAGCTTGGTAGCATAGTCAATGAGATTTTGAGGATTTTCGTTGTACAGCGTCTGTATCTGATCGATTGCCTGAATCCATTCCTCTTTCTGAAAATAAGTGCCTCCCCATATGGGTCTGCCATCGGGTAAAGTAATTACATTTAAAGGCCATCCAGCTCTTCCTGTCATCAATTGAACCGCGTTAATGTATACTTGGTCAACATCTGGTCGCTCTTCTCGATCCACTTTTACTGAAATGAAATTGGAATTCATAACAGCGGCTACTGTAGAATCTTCAAAGCTTTCGCGCTCCATCACGTGGCACCAATGGCAGGCAGAGTAACCTATGCTAACAATCATCAATTTGTTCTCATCCTTGGCTTGTTGTAAGGTTTTTGGATTCCAAGCTTTCCAATCTACGGGATTGTGGGCATGTTGTAATAGATAGGGGCTGGTTTCATCAATTAACTCGTTGGTATACTTTTGGCTTTTCACCTTTTCATTTTTTGTGGTTGTACAGGAAACCAGCGTGGCAGCTAGAAACAGAACGGTAATCAATTGCTTCATAGTAAGGTATAATGGAAAACAAAAATACGCTTTTGGAATTTCAAAAGCGTATTCGAATAAAAGAATTGTAAGGTCTTATTTAACTTCAAATGTGATTTTAACATTTACACGAAACTCGGTGACGTCATCGCCATTAACAATAGCGCTTTGTTCATTCAGATATACCGATCTTATTTGTTTAATACTTTTTGCCGCGTGTTTTACGGCATTCCGAGTAGCATCTTCCCAACTTACATTAGAGTTGGCCAATACTTCAATTACTTTTAATACTGCCATTTCAATAATTTTTTAAATTAATTCACCTAAAGGTAATGAAATAGCACAAGAAAAGTACGTATGCCTTGCAATACTAGCTATTAATGGCCTCAACGGTCATCACTTTTCCATGTAGCATTTCTTTAAGCATGGTTTCGATGCCATTTTTAAGTGTTATGGTAGAAGAAGGGCATCCACTGCAGGCACCTTGCAAAATAACACGGACCGTTTTTGTAGCTTCGTTGAACGAATCAAATGCAATATTGCCTCCATCGCTGGCCACCGCAGGTTTTATGTATTCATCCAATATGGATACAATTTCCTTTTCAATATCGGTAACAGGAGCCTGCCCTCCTGAAGATTGGGCTTTGGGATTTTCCGTACTATTTCCAACAACATTCTGAGGTGCCGAATCCTCGGTATTTGCCAAGATTTTGTCGTTAAGGATAGGTTTTCCACTTTCAATATAACTTCGAATAAATTCTCGAAGTTCCATGGATATTTCCTGCCATTCAGCGATGTTGTACTTGGCAATCGAAACATAATTAGCACTTATAAAAACTTCCTTCACGAAAGGAAACCCAAATAAATCCTGGGCTAAGGGCGCATGTGCGGTGTCATCAATACTCTTAAATTCAAAAACCCCTGTGGCCAACGGCTTATTAGCTACAAACTTTAACACTGCGGGGTTAGGTGTGCTTTCGGCATAAACCGTTACGGGAATCTTGGTTGGAGCGTGAGTTTCGGTAATCACGGGTTTACCCGATTTAAGATAATCGGAAATGGATGCCGCCACCTCCTCTTGAACGTCTTCCCAGGTAACGATAGCGTATTTTTCAATAGCGATAAAATTCTGCGAAATATATACCGTTTTAACAAATGGAAGATAGAATAATTGCTGAGCAATCGGGCTTGGTTCTGCTTCATCTATGTTCTTGAATTCGAAGCTATTAGCTTGAGTAAAGAATGAATTGGCAATAAATTTTACAATATTCTCGTTACTAGTGGGTTGTATTGAAATGTTAAAATCTCCCATTTATCTCATTTTTTTGCAAAATTAGGAAAGAAAACCATTGTATTCAATATATTTGGGAACTTAATGACCTACTTTATGAAAAAATTAATACTCCCCGTATTACTTTGTTTTGCCTATGCAAGTATGGCCCAAAGTATAGTAGTGAACGACCCTGCAGACCCCGAAAACGCTCTTTCCGCAGAAGATTTAATCAATCAGGTTTTAATTGGAGGTGACTGTGTTCAGGTAGAATTAACCCGCCTTCAAGAGAATTGCGACGGTATTGGTGACCTTACGCGAAGAAGTTGGGGCTATTTTGATGCCGCCGGTACTTCTTTTCCTTTTGAAGAGGGAATTGTTTTATCCACCGGTTTTGGGCAAAGTGCCGAAGGGCCAAACAATGCCTCTGATACGTCAGACTCTGGACTTTGTCCAGACGAAAATGGAAACCTCGTAACCTGGCAGGGTGATCCCGATTTAAAGGCCATTTTGGATGCTCAGAGTGGAGATGATCGACCCACCAATAACGCCACGATATTCCAATTTACATTTACCCCCATTATTCCGGATATTTCTTTCGATTTTATTTTTGGTTCTGAAGAATATGAAAATGAATTTGAATGTAATGCGTCCTTTAGGGATGGGTTTGCTTTTTTATTAAGAGGCCCGGGAATACCGAACGACTCAGGAACCGCTTTTGGAGGAACTAATATTGCAGCTGTTCCAGGTTCAGCCAATGTTCCGGTGAGTACACTTTCTATACATTCTGATACATTTACTTGTGGTACAGAGATTCCCGGTGTCAATTTTTTCCCAGAGTTTTACGTTAGTAACTGGGCGGGAAATAATATGAATGAAATACAATTTGATGGGTTTACGACTTCGTTAACTGCACAGGCAACATTAATTCCCGGCTCTACGTATGAATTGAAAATGGTAATCGCTGATAGAGGTGATACAGGCTATGATTCTGCCGTTTTCTTTAGAGCTGGCTCGTTTGATATTGGAAGTGTGGATTTGGGTATAGATCTAACCATAAACAATGGAAACGCCCGATGCGAAGGCGAACCTTTTGAAATTACACCAGAATTAACGGTTCCTCCGGGAACTTTTTATGAATGGCAGTATGAAGACCCTATTGGTTCGGGTATTTTTCTTCCATTTTCACCTCCTGAAATAGGCCCGACTTTAACGGTCTCTACTACAGGAAATTATAAGCTGATCGTAGATTTTGCTGGAGTTTGTGAGAGTGAAGGTGAAATTTTTGTTGAATTTGATACCCCCTTTGTAATTAACAATATGCCAGACCCATTGATCAATTGCGATGATGATGGTTTTAGTGATTTCGATCTTACTTTGGCCGATGCAAATATAACGGGCGGTGACCCCGACCTTACGGTAAGTTATCATGGTACTTTATTGGATGCTCAAAATAATCTATTACCAATAACAGGTTTATATCCCAACGATGATATTTATAACGACAGTGTTTGGGCCCGTGTGGAAAGCTCGGTGAACAGCTGTGTTGAGACCGTCGAGTTATTTTTGGTTGTACGTGAGATTCCTGAGGCTGTTACTCCTGCTGAGCCTTTACGTTTGTGTGATGATGCAGTTGCCGATGGTTTCACCTTTTTTGATCTGACGGTTGTTCGTGACGAGGTTTTGGGCGGATT
>JBCCIJ010000018.1:0-73233 GCA_039028295.1 Bacteroidota bacterium | reverse complement strand
GCTATTGGAACTGTTGTAATTCCTTTTATGACACTTCTTATGCACCTAATGTTTTATTTTATTATTTCGGTCGCACTGCCAATATTAATAATACGAGGGTTAAAACACTTTGAATTATTATCCTTCTTGACAGAGTCTACTCTTTTCTTTATACAAATTACCTTGTGCGTTTTTATTTCTGTATTGTTTAACCATCAAATTAGACAAATTGTGTATCGAATTTCACCAGCAAGAATTAGGGCCTCTAAAAAACTCAAACCGTATGAATTGGATAAGCTCACTGATTATTTTATTTCTGAAGAAAACATCAGATTTTTAATTTATACTTTATATTTTATCTCATTGATAGCAATAAATTTATATGATTTTCAAGGCTTTTCTTTAACGGAAAATGCAACTTTTGATAAAGCTATTTTACAGTCATTCCTAGTTTATATTGCTTTTGACAGAGTGCTATCATTATTAAAAGAATTAGAATTTAAACCGTCAACTTTCTTAATGAAAATTGCTCAATCAATCTCGAATAAATTCAAAGATTTGGATAATAACAACGCATAACCCACATTGCCAAATTTTGGCTAACTTTAAACCTCTCCCCAGCAATTAAAACTCAGTCTTGGCTGAGAATATTAACCAAATGATATGGCGGCTTGCCGAGAATAGGATCGTTAGCTGCTATTAAATTAATCTCTTCATGGTGAAAAAAAAGAAATACGACGCATTTATTAGTTACTCGAGAAATGACGCTTCATTTGTTAGAAAACTCACTAGCAAACTTAAAAGAAGAGGTGTTACTATTTTCTTTGATGAAGCAGACATAACCGTTGGTGCATCCTTAGCACAGACTATTAGTAAAGCTATCGAAGATGCCAGATATGTTATTATCATAATGTCGCCGAGTTACTTTCAGTCGTTATGGGCTAAGAAGGAGCTTGAATTGGCATTAAATCACGAGTTTGAAGAAAGAGAAGTAAAAGTTATTCCAATTCTTATTGCCGACTGTGAAATTCCTCCAATACTACGCACAAAAGTATATCTGGATCTTACAAGTAAAGAAGTTAATGAGCAATCCATTTCTTCAATTTTAGAGGTATTTCAAAGAGATAAATCGCAGCCGCTAGCCTTAAAATCAAGGAGAAAAAAAACAGGGGCAGTTATTGGTTCAATTTCTGAACGTGATTTTGAGTCAGAAGAACTTAAAGTATTGGTGAAAGATCTTCAATTGAAAGTGGATAAATTCATTGAAAAATCCGAAAATGAATACACTCAATCTCAGAACCAAGTTTCAAAAGTTGATACCAAGTTGTGTTTTGTTATGATGCCATTTGGAGAGGATAGCCTAAATGATGTGTACGATTTTTTTATTAAACCAACGATTGAAAATGAATGCCTTTTGGTTTGCGAAAGAGGGGATGATGTGTTTGGATCAAATATTGTTATGGATGATATAAGAAGAAGTATTTCAAAAGCGAGGATTGTCATTGCGGATTTGACAGGAAGAAATGCCAACGTATTTTACGAAGTAGGGATAGCCCATACACTTAATAAAGACGTACTGCTTCTTTCTCAGAGCATGAGCGATGTTCCTTTCGATTTAAGGCACAGAAGAATCCTTCTTTATGAATTTAGCCCGAAGGGGTGTAAAAAACTTGAAAAAAGTATAGTTAACAACGTAAATGCCATACTTACTGGTGAGGTATAATCTAAATGCAGCTAAGAAATAATAAAGTGCAATAAAACGCGCCTTATTTGAACTGGTTACTTATCAGTTAAACCAAGAGGAGCAAGTAATAATATGTCAGAATTTAATCTACTAAAATTAGAAGGAAAGCCACTTACGAAACTCATTGAGGTGGTGAGTCAAGGAATTGGTACGCTATATCGTCCAAGAAAATTGCGTAAAGAAGCGGATGCCAAAGCTTACGAGATATTTACGATTGAACGAGCCAAAGCTTTGGCCATTAAGGAAGGTAAGGAGATTGAGTTGGAGTCCTATTTGAGGATTCAAGAAAGGCTTATGGGGGTAGAGGCCAATCGGCAGAATAACATTGATGCGGTGGTAGAAATTGCAGGTAAGGAATTGAGTGAAGCAGAGGACATTTCTGAAGAACCCATCAATAAAGACTGGACTAGGAGATTTTTCAATTATGCACAAGATGTCTCGGATGAGGAAGTCCAGTTTTTATGGGGTAAAATTTTAGCTGGAGAACTTAAAAAACCTGGTTCTTTTTCGCTTAAAACGTTAAATACTTTATCGAACTTAACCAGAAATGAAGCGAATATATTAATTGAACTCTCCCAATTGATAATTACTGTGGGGTCAATGTCTTTTATTTGGCTTAAAAACGACATAGACTATCTTAAAAAATATGTCAAGTTCGGAATGAGAGAAGGAATTGTGATGCTTGAGGCTGATATTTTAACTTCATTACTTTCGTTCAAATTTAATTTATCGTCTACTGAAAAACAAAAGGGAAATGCATTTTATAAAATTGGAAATAAGGGATTCGTACATATACATACAGGCAAGTTGGATTCGATGAATATTACAGCTCTTAAATTGACTACTGTAGGAAAACAATTGATCTCTTTAATTGAGCCAAAATTCAACAAACAATATTTTGATGAGCTAATGCAATATATTTCTATAGTATCAGATAGGGAAATATACCAGGGAGATTATTTTATTCAGGACTCTGGCGAACCTGTGCTTAAGAATAAGGTAAAATTTCGATCTAGATAAGGACTCAGTTGAACACTTTCTGCCAGATTCCAGAAGCAATTAGTGAGGTCACAATCCCAACAACAAAAGCAAAAAATAATTCTCTTCTCTTTTTGTTGCGGTTTACAAAGTCAATGGCCTTTAGCTTTTTTTATTAGTTCATGGCTTAAGCCAAAACCTCCTCCAAAGCCTCTAAAAGTGCACCGTGTTTTTCGGGATTATTTTCCTTTAAGTGTTGTAGATTTTGAAGTTTCCACTGTACCGAAGGGAATTTTTCAAAATCATGAATAGTCCAATCGGGTTGAGTAGCAACAAAACTGGTTAAGAACTTTTTGTCCTGAACACTAAGGCTTTCTCCGATACTTTTGATGAGCACATTTCTGGTTTGTTCATATTCTTCGTAAGTGAAATCGTCTTCAGTCATACCTAAAAACTGATTCTCCATTGCAATTTTTTGATCCAGCAGGTTGGGAGAAAGCAGTTCATGTATGGGTCTCGCACTTGCCAAAAGACATAATAAGAATCCGGTTTTAATGTCTTCGGTGATGCCTCCCTGATCAAGGAGATCCTTAATGTCAAATAAGTCTCTCGGATGTTGTCGATCCAAAGCGGCGCAAATTTTGCCTCCGTACAATTGACCAGAATGCATGGTTGATATACTGCAAAAGGCATCGAACATATCCTGAGCAAATTCGCAAAGATCCATTTTTAACGGAGCCTGAAGTAGCCCTCGGTTAATTTGACTTACTTCCAGTTTGACCAAAACACCACCTGCCGAAATGAGTAGTTTTAATGCAGCTTTTTTATGGGAAATGACCACTTTTGGAATCACTTTTTCAATATGGGTTTTGATGCGTGCCAGTGCGTCATTGATATTTTTAAAGGTAGTTGCCCGATCTTCAATTGGGATATAAGTAAGGTCGATGTCTACTGAAAGTCGAGGCATATTTCGTATAAAGAGATTGATGGCCGTTCCACCGTGAAGGGCAAAACAATTTTCCCTGGCAATTTCGGGAATAACACTAATGAGTAGTGAAACCTGATCCTTGTAACTCTTGTTAATCATAATATTCTAACGCTCTAGGGACCGTTATTTTATACTTACGAACATAAACTCCTTTATTTATGAAACTACGTTTGCCACTTCCCAGATATATTTTCTCTAAGGATAAATGTTGGAACCATTCATGATTAGCTTTTTCGGCCATATACAGGAATAGACGTTTCACTTTTACCGATGAACAGTTTTCCAATAATTGCTGTGTTTTGTCGGGTCTAAGATTGTTAAGACTTTCCATGATCTGATAACACTCCAAAAGCGGCTGTTTTTTGGGTGCGAGATATAGGCATTCCATCAAGCTGCGAGCTGCGCCGGAAATTTTTATGCTGAACGTTCTGAATTCCATATTTACCAGTCCCAAATCGGGTTTTAGAAATGAAGAACTATGGTAGTCTATGCTGACACCCCAATCATACCTTTTAAACCATGTGGGAAGTTTTTCATTGGCCCCGCCAAATAGAGTGACGCCTCTTGGGCTTAAATTAATATAATGTGCCTTACCCAATAAGGAAAGAGCGGTTTTTCCACCTATGTGAATATGAAGACCGAGTTGTTTTTGTAAGGCATATATGGCTCCTTCGTACTCGACAATATCATTGCGGCGTATCATGGCACCGTTTCCCATGGATTCCAGCCATCCACTTTTTCGATAGCTTTTTTGCAAATCCAGACTATATCCCTGTCGGGTTAGCCAGGAAGACACTAAAACCACTCCAGAGGGTTGGGAGAAAAGCAATTGGTTTATTTTAGATGGTTTTTGGGTATTCATAATACCAATATAATAAAAAATATAAACTATTTTAACTCAGAAGTTTATTTTTTTACTTTTTTAGGTAGTATAACTACTTATAAATGATAAAATATAAACAGGCTATTGAAAATGCTGGTTTAATTGCTCGTCGAGCAGATGATATATCTCCTGGTACTATTGTAGAAGATATTTGGGAGTTTACCCAAGAAACCAAAATTATTCTGACGAATTTGACTGGCAAAAATGCCAATGTTTTCTATGAACTTGGATTAGCTGATGCGATTGATAAACCCGTAATATTAGTTGCCAATTCCATGGATGATGTTCCTTAGAAAGTTGGTAACAGTAATAGGGCATCGCTTGGCCATTTTCGTGATGGGGTTCAAGAATCCGTGAGCTAAAATGAGACAGCACATTTTCCTCCAATACTTTTTGCTCATTTTCCGTTTTTTATTAGAAGTACATCCTTCATTTGGGTAACAAAAATGATATTTAGACTCTTCCTATTAAAAGAAGAAACCGCAACGGCTCTTCTAACTCAACAGCAATCTTTTAAAATAAAAATCATGAAAAAAATCATTGCATTTTCGTTGGCATTACTGGTTGGTTCCATAATGTCGGCTCAAATATTTAGTCTGGAACAAACCTCCTGCAATTCCATAAAGGTGGTGCATCCCTATGAGGGATATGATCAGTATACCGTGCTGCTTATTGAAAAGGAACAGTTACCAAACATTTGGTCGAAAATAGAGCGAATAGAATTGCACGCGGTAGAATATCAATTCAACGAATTAGATGTGGGAGTATATCGAGTTACTTTAATTAGTCCGGAAGGTGAAAGAGAGGTGTCAAAAGCGGTTTTGATGAATTGCGAACCGAATGAAGCCAAACCATCGGACACTTTTCAGGTCAATCTCTTCCCCAATCCAGCGACTTCTCAACTTCAAATACAAATACCCAACCTGAAACAAGATCTTTATTCTTATCAAATATTTTCGGCTCAGGGGATATTAATGAAGGAAGGTGAAATTTCCGAAAAAACGGAAACCCTTAACATAGAACGGCTTCCCGTTGGAATGTATTTCCTCAAGGTGGTCTCACCAGAACAAGCAATAAGTATCAAAAAAATCATCATCCAATAGTTATGAAAAAATATATCACAATTGTCCTGACGCTCCTATGTGCGAGCGTTGTTTCGGCCCAACGAAACGGAGACCTCATTGAAAGTAGAGACTTTATAGCCCATCAATCAACTACGATGACCAATCAAACAGCCCAATTGGCCGTGGATGGAGACAGAAACACCTATTCGCTAACAGAAGTTGAAGCAAATGCATATCTAAAAATAGATTTAAAATCGAGGTATCGTATTAACCAAATAGGCTTAACTTCCAATAGCCTATCCAACTTTTATATTTTCTTTTCAAAGGCTCCGATCGTATCTGGCCATTTAAATACCTTAATAGCAGACCCATGGGTAGATTATATTCATGTTTCCGGAAATTTACCAGCAGATGGTTTTATTCCGGTAAACAACATTCTTACCAACTATGTGACTATCATCAATGCTGGTTCCGGAGATCTGTTGGTAAATGACGCTATTTTCTTTGGCGATGGTCCCATGAGCACAAACGATCACGAAATCTGTAATAATGGGATTGACGATGATGGCGATGGCCGTATCGATTGCGAAGATCCAGATTGCGGTGTAGGACTTCCCATGGTCACACAGGTAGCCCCAAGATGTAATGGTTGCAGCGATGGAGTAATTACGGTGAATTCCATTTATTCGGACTACATCAGTATTGATGGAGGCCAAAATTGGGTTCCTTCTTCTGGAGATCCATGGGTTCCTACAGAATTTGGAGATTTACCCTTTGGAGACTACCCAATAAAAACGTCGAAAGGCAATGGATGCCTCAACGAAGAAACCACCATCAGTTTTCCACCTCCACCGCCACCGCCTTTCAGTCCGTTAGGAGAAGATGTTTTTGACGCGGTAAGCAGTTCGGATACCGAAGGGGTAACTCCTCTCGCCACGGGTGGAAACGCATTAGTGGATGTAATGGTAGATGGCCCTGAAATTTATCAAGTGGTGTCTGACCTGATGCGAACGGCCGAATTCGAAATATTAATTGGTTTACTAACCTGGGAAACAGGATGTACGGCCAGCGATGCCGTACGTGATGCTTTGCTCTTTAATGAATCACAGCGAGACGAAGGCGATCAACTACCACTGCGAATAATGCTGCAAGATTTCCCGCTATTTGGTGGAGACCCGGCAGAAAATATTCACGACGAAATTAACACATGGGGCTTGGATGCCACCAAATGGGAAATTCAAATAGTCACGGTGTTGGACTGGGGCGATGGTAATTACCACTCCAAAATATTCATTGTTGACGGCAAAAAAATGGTCGTGACTGGTGCCAATATAGAATTTAAGCACGATCCGGGAGATCCTTGGAGAGATACTGGTTATTGGATCGAGGGTGATGCCGGAATCTCTGGAATGGACGATTATGATCTTACCTGGCAAAATGAAGGTAAGCATTGGGAATGCGAAAATGGCGATTGCGATCAACGCAGCGAACAATGGCCTATCCCAAACAGAGATTGGTTGCCTCAGGTACAGACCGCCAGTGGAAATTCGACCATAATTTACGCGGGTACGGGCAGCCATAATGGTCCCAATAGCCCACAAAATAATGCCTGGATCACCCTCATGGATGGGGCTCAAAGTGTCATAAATGTGGCTACTCCAAATATTGGAAGTCGCGATTTTGAAGAAGCCATTATTAGAGCCATTCGAAGGGGTGTTACCGTGAACCTTATTACCAGTCGTCTATTTAACGCCCCATTGATGAACTTTGGTGGAGGCGGTTACAATCGAGAAACGGTAAGCAACATTAGACAGAACATCAGAAGCTTTGATCCTACCCTATTACCTCTTTTCAATTTAAAATGGTATAGTTACGATGGTAAACAGGACATCATAGGTAATGTTCCCAGAGCTATGCATGCAAAGTTCATGAGCGTAGATGACCAAATTGCTATGGTGGGATCTGGAAATCAGGAAGCGTTTTCTTGGAATCATAATATTGAAATCAACTTTGTGATTGATAATGCGGACGATGTGGCCATGATGCACGATGCCTTCTTCACCAACGACCTTGAAAACAGTATTGATCAAGTCATTGAATTTTACGAAGCTGTGAACATTGGTCAGGACATAGTAGCTATAGAAAATACAATTTTCAACCACCATCAGAACTTTGCATCAGACCCTATGTATTACAGTGTTAACGATGAAGCGAGAAGCGCCGTTATTAATAATACCCCGGCCGATAAAAGGATACGCATATTCAATTCGACCAATCCGGATGATCAGTTCCGAAAGTCATGGATGGAGATTATCACTAAAAATGATATTACGGCTTTCAATATTGACAGCTTGCATACCACCCTTGAGAATAATAACATTGCCATCACCTATAATCCAAATTACGATGATGATCATCTCAACGGGAAGGTTTCCTATGTAACCATTGACGACTATACACCCGAACCCATGATTTTGTTATATGAAGGAAATGATGCAACGCAAAATCTAATTTGCGCCCTACCTTTAAAAGACCCGCTAGGCCATGTGGATTTCACCACTACTAATGTCTACGCCTGTCAAAATGATGAAGCCAGGTCCGTAAAGCTGCTAGACATGCAAGAGGGAGCCACGTATAGATTATTTGACAACTCCGATGGAGATATGGACGATCCCTTTGTGAGCATCACTATTAAAAGAAACTTTTTCAGCAAGATCATCAACAATTTGAACGATAGTTTTGAAGATGATGACGTACGAGTAACCTCCTGGAGCGATAATGACCTTGACGGCAAGGTATCTTCCTTTAGTGATACCCTTTACAATCCGGTTATTATGTTATATGAAGGAAATAATGCAACTCAAAATTTAGTTTGCACTATACCACTGGATGGTACTGTAGGTCATGTCAATTTTACGGAAAGCAATATATATCAGTGTACCAACGACGAAGCCAGATCGGCCAGACTACTCAATATGGTCGAAGGTCGAGTTTATAATTTATTTGATAATTCAGATGGGGATATGGACGACGACTTCGTGACTATTGAGATCAAACAGGATTTTTCAGAAAAAATAGTCGGTTCATTTGAAAACGATTTTGAAGACGCGGACATCAAGATTACCCATTGTTGTGACGAAGATCTCGATGGTAAAGTTTCGGCGTTCAGCGACCTTGCCTTATTACCCACCATCATGTTATATGAGGGAAACAATGCTTCTCAAAACCTGGTATGTGCTATACCCGTTGAAACTACTTTGGGCTGTGTGAACTTCACCTCCAACAACATTTATCAATGCGAAAATGATGAGGCTCAATCTGCACGATTGTTAAATATGCAGGCCAATAGTACCTACAATCTATTCGACAGTTACGGCTGTAGCACCACGGACGATTTTGTGATCATTGAGGTCAAACAGGATTTTGTAGAAAAAGTGATCCCAAACTTCGAAACCAGTTTTGAGGATGACGACGTTAAGGTGACCTATTGTTGTGGAGGAAACCTGAATGGCAAGGTATCTTCTATTAACGATACCGGTGGCATTTCGGCATCAAGAATCATCTTTTATGAGGGAGAAGACGCTTCGGAAAGCGTGGTATGCACCATCCCTTTGGATAACCCCGTTGGGCATGTTAATTTCACGTCGGACGTTTACGGCTGTGAAAATGATGAGGCTCAATCTGCGGTATTATGGGATATGGAAGCTGGTAATATCTATCGCATATTTGACAGTAGTAGTGGCTCTACCAACGACGATTATTTAATAGTTGAAATCAAACAGGATTTTGCTGAAAAGTTGATTCCGGAATTTGAAGAAAGCTTTGAAGATAGCCAGATTAAGGTAACCTATTGTTGCGGAGGAAATCTCAATGGCAAAGTATCGTCGTTTAGAGATTATTAAAATCGAATATGGAATGCAATAAAGGTTTTTAAGTATAATAGATACCAAATTGTGTTCATAAATCAAATAAAGGGTTGACATTCATGTTAACCCTTATTTTTATATTTCTGAAGTATCATAAGGTCGTCTCCAGATACCGCTTCGGGTTGTCATGAGCGATCTTAAAAAAGAGTTCCTCGCCTAAATAACCCCGCAGGTCATGAAAAAGGGATTTCTCTGTTTTCTTTTGGGTGACCACATAGTAGTCGGTGCCATATAGGATTTTGTCCGCCACCTTGGGATCATTCAGAATAAATTTCAGCATAGGAAAAAGATCTTCATTGAACAGGATGAAACTTATATCGGTGTATACATTTTCATAACGAATCATCAAATCATAGATCACCGAAAGCCAGCTCGCATTCCACCAAATGGAACGTCTGCTACCATGGTCCAGTGTATTTTTTACGCGTTTGTAATCCTCTAAGGGCGCATGGTTGATGTTTTTATTGTAATTGTTCCAACCGTCCGCTTCATATTTATACCATTCCTTACTACCGCCAAAATGAGCCAAACAAATTTTTAGTTTACTGAGATCGCATTCATAGCCCAGATAGTCTGAGAGCAATTTGGGATCGAGCAGACAATGATAATTCAATGGATGTGTAAAATTAGTGCTCCACTGGTAATTTTTGCTTTGAGGTAAAGGGATAGGTACAGGTGCCTCCACGCCCGATTTTTTGTACTTCAGAATGGGATGATGACACCACTCCTTTTTTTTCTTTCCGCGATAGAACACGGTTCCTTCAATACAATGTGTCATCAACGGAATTTGATGTTCTTGAGCAAAAAGATAGCTGTCAATAAGGCTTTTATCGAAAGGATAATAGCCCAAAGCCGGGTACATTTTTATACCGTTAAAATGACCTTTTTGAAGTTCAGAGCGCAATAAATTGGCGTAATTCTTTTTCCCGGAGAGGTCTTTGGTTGCTTCAATTCGTCTCGGGTCGAGGAAAATGAAGGGAAGTAATTCGGGATTGGTTCTTTTTACACTTTTTAATTCCTGTAATTGCTCCAAATAGCCTTTGACCGGTTTGCCCGCTCCCATATAGTCCATATCCATAGAAAGGACCACTATCTTGGTTCCTTTGGCATAGGTTTTTTCGAGCAGATCGTAAATTTTCGCCTGCGATTTATAGTTCAATGAATAGCGTCCCAAAGTGAGAAACCGATTGGCTATGGTTCTTAATTCTTTACTGAAGAAATATTCAACCTTGAAAAAATTAATGAGAATACTAAACACCCAATTGAATAGGAATGCCAGAAGCTCATAGACCACGTAAAAAATAATCGTCCATTTACAAAATCGAAGGATTCCGTATTTGATTTTCTTCAGTAGATGTCTAAAGCGTTTGTATTTATAATTTCCTCTACTTGTAAAATTGAGGTAATACCACTTCACCAGTTTAATGGTGAATATTTTGGATAATATCCTTGGGACAAATGTGCGTCCAAACTCGTTAGGGACGTGATCTATCGTAAAAATATGTGAATGACAGTTGTATATTTCTTTTTCTTTCAATGGTCTAGTTTACTAAAGTGTGTACTTACTTTTTTAAAACTCGCGGATTATGAAATGGTTCTTTTTTTTCTTCTTTATTCTGAAGCATAGGATGCACTGCCACCTCCATTTCCCAGCCGTTTAATAGACTGGGAATTGGTAGATGTCATTGTTAAAACCGTTTAGGTTTCAACCTCACAAAATCATATTGCTTTGTGCATTAAGGAACCATAATCCAGTCCTCTTCATTAAAGATAGTTAAAATATTCTCTTCCTTGCTCAACATACCAGCGGTGTTTTGTGCGATTACTTTGAAATGATGGAACCTTGGAAGACCTTCCGAATCCAATAACTTTAAGGACGGTTCTCCTAAAGCCGTGTCCAAAAGGGCGAGCTCAATCTCATCGTCATTCGATTGGAATACGTGAATCTCCACCCAATTTCCCTGCTCGTTCATTTTATACACATAATACTTGGCATTGTATGCCGTTTTAGTCCACTTGAGCGAAACAGAATGAATTTCTGAGTCCACCGGCGTGGTAGACAGGAATTGCAACTTCGGCGATTCTGGAGCTTTTACTTCCACGATAGCGGAAGCCACTATTTTTGACGCCTGAGATGGTGCATATTCAGTGACAATTGTTCCGTCAGCTTCAGCATATTCTACTTCTCTTAAGGCGGTAACCCTGTAATAGAGTCCGTCTCCATAAGGGATCTCAAGAAGGTCGTCAAACCCATCCTGAACGGTCCAAATTGCCTCTCCTAAAAGACCGGCATCGGCAAGGTCGATAACCTTAGCTACCTGCATGCTTTGCACGGATTGAGCAGCGGCCAAACTATTAGTACGGTATACGGTGAGTTTCTTGATGTTTTGAACTTCAGGAAAGGCGTTTACCTCTAATTGAATCTTTGGCTCAATACCCAATGTGTCATTTTCCAGAACGGGAATAGCTCGTTTTATTTCCGGTGTTTCTGCGGCGTTGGTGTTCACCAATTTAATTGGCCCCAAGAAAGGACTGAACTCACTCATTTTTAATTGTGTCCCCAGTTCTTTCACTCCGTAGAAATAGAGATTGTTAGAAGTTCCATCCAATTTGAAATCGGTAAAAAGCGTCTCATTTGCCGAATCTTCTGGCGTAATACCAATTACCTTGGCCATAGGCGCCATTCTGAAACCAGTATCCTCCGGCGGAGGAATTGCTTTAGGATCGAAGGGGGCTATAACGGCTCCGTTATGGTCTCTAACCACTTGTTTTTGATCCAATACCTTATAGTCTTTTCCGTTAAGGTATTTATACAGAATAGGCATTTCGGTTAGAGGTACAAACGCGCTATAAATGGCTCCTTTCACAAAGTTAAAGATACGTTCGTCTCCAACGGCTATGGTTCCCGGGGCCCCGTCAATAGGGTCATGACCTAAATTAGCTAATACCCCATTGGCCCAATCGAAAAACGCTTGTTTGTCGGGATTTGGAAACTTATAACCTCCCGTAGGTGGAAATTCGTCATAATCTCCGCCTTCTAAAGTGGGGAAATCAATAAAGTTCTGCCAGCGATCGGTCACCCATTCTTCATTATTACCGCCGAGTTCCTTCAATTCCCTCCGAATTTCCAGGACCGTAGCTTTTTCATAAAGAGCATTTAGCAGCGCTTCGTCGTTGGATCTATAGAACAATACACCATGTGGCTTGTGCTGGTACTCCGTAGTAATTGTATACGTAGATCTTCCAAAGAAGTCGGGTCTTGTTGCATACAAAGGACCTTGCGGTAACCTGGGTTGCATAGGTTCTATAATTTCCTGAGCGTACATTACGTTGGGAACGCTCACTTTTGAAAAGCAATCCATCGTTACCGGGTCACAGCCTCCGTCGGGATCGTGACTTCTAAAACTAAAGATCGAGTACCGAATGTCTTCTCCTTCAGCAGGAAGAATACTAGGCTCATCCAGCCCAAAGGGGGTGTCTTTGTACAAATACACTTTATAACCCGGATAGAAATTTACCTCAACGGTTTCGTCGAACGGAATGGCATCGTATAACGGGTCATCGGGATTAAATCCAGGGTCTTGCGCATAAATTATCAAATCGTTTTCTTCGGTATCTGTTGGATACTTTATGTTTTCAATTTTTAATACGGAAAGCACCTTTCTTGTATCACTGGGAACGCTACCTGAGCTTGCTCCTTGTGTAAGTACGCGAACAGATCCTCTAAACCACTCTGCGGAAACACCATTTTCCACATATTGCGAATGTTGATGAAGCACATAATTGTCGAATTCAATTTTATACATTCCTCCAAAGAGTCCGTCAGATTCTAAAACCTTGGTAATATGTGCATCGTTCCAAATACCTCTGGACTTTTCGACATGCCTTTCTACTTCTCCATCATCGGTTACATATTCAATCACTTCTCTATGAATAGGCCAGTTGTCTCCCACGGTCACTTTTAAACCAAGAGGGTTAGGGTTACCCCAGCTGTCCGGGCTTTGCATATTTTCGATAGCCATAAAGAGACCATCCGGTGTTAAAATGGGCGGTTCTAGTTCCCCGTTAGTAGTGTCTGATGGCATACCTCCGGCTAAAATGGAATCGCTTATTTCCTTTTTATATACTGTAAAAACTGGCCCTTCCGTAGCTTGCGAAACCGCATGGATAACATATTTGTTTTCTCCTGAAACAAATACCCCACCAATAAAATTCTCTTCAGTTCCTGGTGCTATGTAAGGGATCAATTCGGATCCGTCACTGGCAATTTCATAGATTCCTGTGGGAATAATGGAAAGTGCTTCCTCAACCGGATCGTCCGTAACACTTAGTGCTTTTCCAGTGACGTTATTCGGAATTTCATTGCGGAAGAAGGTTTCAATTTTCTCTGCGAATATTTCGGCCGAATCCGGATATAATATACTGGCGTCCTCTACTAAATTTATCAGGTCTTCATTGCTTACAGTAGAATCTGCTTGAATTCTGTAGTCCTTCAGGTCTTGTGTAGAATGGTAATTATACGACAACCGAATAAGCGTTTTGTCCGTATCGGTGATAGCTCCTAATCGATCTTGTTCTTCTTCAGAAGTAAGTAATAAAGGTGCTTCGTTACGGATAAGCAAAGCATTCGTTGCGGAAGGCGGCTTAAGTGGATTGGCCGGCTTCAATACGGTTTCAATGGCCATCTCAATATCGCTGGTCACTGCTCTGGAAAACCAATTAATGCCATACGCTTTGTAGGTGTGCAATCCGGTAACCGTTTGACGATGAATGAAATATGGAGACTGAGGTTCCGGAATCATTAGGAACCGAGTTTCAAAATGGGGTTCATCACCAACGGGCACCTCATTGTTATATTCAGGGTCGTTGGACAGTTCCGGTTTTTGCCAATTTTCATCGTTGATCTTATATTCCAAACCTCCGAAAATAGGTGTGGTAATGGTGCTTAGATCCAATTTGTTACTGGTTACAAAAAATGGAGTATTGGTATCGTTATCTGGTACTTCTTCAGAGTATAGGGTAATATATCTTGCAAGACCATCATACGTATATCCGCCTTCATCGGTAATAGGAGAACCCTCTCCGTTACTTCCTCCAATGAATAATCCAGCTGCCAATTCATCCAAATTCACAGGAACCGGCAAACGGTGGTCGCTGTTGGTAGTTGGTAAACTCATATAAAGATGGTGTACGTCTCTAATACCTTGACCGTCTTCCAAGTCGGCAACTGTAAAATACTCCGCTACGTAGATATAATTTGAGGAAGGACTTACTTCTTTGGTTTCCTTTCCTTTTTTAGATTGAAACGTAAGCGTAAGTGATTCCTGAACATCTAAAATACCTAATCCTAGCAATCTGGCTATGTGGTAATCACTGGCGGCTAGATTTAACACGTCGAGATTAGATATGGTTACATAATCGTTAGGGTCTGAGGGATCATTTCCTAATGGAACTTCTTCAATAGCCGTAGGATTGGACGCGTTGTCACTTAAGGTCATATACTTTTCGACTACTTCTTTTATGTTCCTATCGCCAGGCTCGGACGTCCCTTCCCATTTCTTTTCATAGTTGGGAATATTTACAAATGCATTATCATTGAATCGTTGCCATTTTCCATGCACATCACCCGGTGTTGGTTCCAGTTGTGCCAAAGCGGTTGGAGAATCCAAAGAGAGTGCGTAAGCTCCCATCTCGTCCCAACCTGTAGTTTCATTGACCTCGTTAATAATTTCTGTGTAAAATTCGAAATCGATGGATCCAAGACCTATGTTGTAGATTTCACCTCGAATAGATCTTCCATTTTCACAAGTTAATTCTAGCGGCACATTAAGTTCTGATCCTTCTAAAAGTCTTCTGTTGGAGACTGTTTTGTTGGCAGTAATATCGTTAGTTTCGACAGAAAGGGTTTCTACTTTAAAGTAGGGCTCGTCTGGCTCGCCAATTACGGGCTGGAAATTACAAGTAGCCATGAAGAACAATTCTGTCAAGTTTTCTATCTCGATCAATTCCTTTCCATAGGCACCCAAAAATTGAGTTGGGTTAGAAGAAGGGTCGATGGTTAATAGTACCTGATCGTATTGAGCATTATTTTCAAAACGAACATAGAAATCGTAGCCATCTATTCTGTAGATCCATAAATAATTGGAATGATCGATCACCTCGGGAGCATCTGAGAAAAAATTGAGGCTTACCGTTTTCTTAACATAAGGTGCTCTATAAATTTTCACAAAATCATTCGGCTTGTTAAAGTTTACATTACTTCCTGCATAATTTCCTTTTGGAAGATGTTTTTCTCCCAAAGCTCCTCTAAATGCCCATCGCAAATGTCTTCCTTCAGTACTTTCTGACCCGTCCGAACCAGCAGATTGAAGGTATAAATGTGGTGATTGAATAGAAGTGTCATTAGTGATTTCTATGGTGTTACCCACTTGCGTAAATTCGACCGTGGCGGTATTGGTACTAGGGCCGTCGCCATTTACCGTAAATTGTAGCAATGCCGTTTCTACGGAAGTGGAAGCCACGAGTGTTGTTGTAAACCGACCGTTACTATCAGCTAATCCACTATCTACGGTTAGGGTACCTGCCGAAGTAATTACCTGAATATTATATGGGCCACCTGTCGTTAATGGGTTTCCTGTGGCGTCATTGAGTTGTACCGTGATTTCAGATTCAGAGGAACCATCTGCCAAAATTGACGTTGGATTCGCTGTAATGGAACTTTCATCAATATCTAGTACAGGGTCATTTGAGCCGCAAATAGCTACTGGATTTTCAGTATAAGGAACAATACTAACAGTCCTGGTAGTAGGCGGTATGGTAATGGGGTCAAATGTTTGTGTGAATATGCGTACATCTTGTACGATATTTTCCACATTGACGGCGAAGTTTTCCGTAAGGCAGCTATTCATCTGGTCATCCACCAATAAACAGCAGGCAGGACTATTTCGAATACGCATTAAAAACTCGTCTGTCCCAGCTGTGTTCACAACCTGATCCAGGTATAGCCAAGCTCTTGGTGTTATGGTTTCTGAGGTTAAGTCGATATTCATTCTTTTGGACCAGATTACATTTAAATCCTGGTCCATTTTTATAATAATAGAGCTAAAATGAGTGTTTTCACCATAACCTTCTGTAGAAACAAGAACATTGTTGTTCGAATCCAATGTCAAAGACGGAGTTTGAAATGATTGCGCATGTTCAATTACCTTGGTATTTATGGTCTCCAACGAATCCAATTCATTTATATTGAATTTAACAAGCGTTGTCTTGTTATGTGCGCCACCACTGCTAATGACCACTTCATTATCATTCAAAAACACCAGTTGAGACAAATGACTGGTCCCAATAATCCCTCGTGTGAAAATTAAATTTAGTGAGGTGTCTAACACACTTATATATTGAGTAAAAATGATGATTTTGGTTTCAGAAGGATTTACAAAGATTCCTTTGAAGTAACCTCCCGACACCGACTTGGAAAGAAGTATGTTTCCTGCTTCATCCATTTTGTATAATACAACGCCTTCAACATCATAATCGCAGGCAAACAAAAATTCATTTGCATTTAATCTATAGAGTGTAGACAAGTTGAGGTACCCTTGAAGAATACTGTTCGGAAAATTTCGGTTCCATAGTACATTGCCATTAGACGCTGAAATTTTGCATACAAAGCTTTCCGTATGATCTCCCGTGGTTCCATTGATTAGTAAATCACCAGTACTAGAAAGAATCATTCTTCTAAATTGAGTATCTGTGTTTTGAAAACGATAAGTTTTTGCAAACACCACATTTCCCTCTAAGTCCAATTTATGTAGGATTCCTTCGTAGGTTTCATTTCGGTCACCGTACAATCCTATCGCGTAAATGAATCCATTGTGTTCCAAGGTGGCGTTAAACTCACCTTCAGCGAAATCGATATATTTTTTAAAAAAAGCCATTTTTATTTTCTGTTTATTCGTTAATAATTATATTTCCCGCAGTAACTTCTTCTGTATCATATCCAACTTCTTGCGGAATTAAGTGGGTGAATTTAAAATGCATTTCCGGTGCGGTAATATTGCCGCTTCCTCGCATTACTATTGCTTGTGCGTAGTCTTTGCTATGCAATACTCTATACGATCCATGCGGATTACCATTGGCGAATGTTACCTGAATTGTATCCTGTGCATCTTCCAATGGAATACTTGGAATATTGAAAGGTTCCGGATTCCGAATTAGAATGGCAAGAACATTACCCGTAGTGGTATTTACTATTTTGTGAAACTCTGTCCGGACGGGTGGGTCTAATGGAATTATTCCTAACACGCCTTCGGTTACCCTATCGAACAAATGCTGGTATTGATTCTCCAAAGGATAATCTCCAATTTGATCTTGAGGGTTTGCAATGATGTCAAACGCCTTAGATATAGCGGCGTTATCCACGGTCACCGGAATTTCAAATACGGCCTGTAGCGGTTCCAAGGATTCCGTTTCTTCAAAAAGATAACTCTTCACTTGAGCCTCAAAACTTGGATATCTTGAAGTTTGGAACACAAATTCATGAACAGGTTCACTTACAACATTACCTGTACTAAGCTCGAAAGCATTATACAAGAGGGCTGTATACAATTTTCTTGGTTTCAAATTAGTAACCACCATGTTTATATGAGAACTCGCTGGTTTAATTTGATCGCCCAATTCAATATTACATGGAATGTCACCATTCTCGATCATGTTAATAATTGCCTGTATATGAATGGGTAATAATGGGTCATCATCGCCTGACCATCCTGATCCTGGGTCATCCGTATCTACGGTTGGCACAGTTTCTTCATTGTAATCCACCGGTAATGGGTAAGGAATGATAGCGTCCGTTACCGGATCTTTTATAGCAATGTGCAATGCTCCTTCTAACGCGGGCATTCCGTTATATTCGTGCCAGCCGTTAAGCATATGATAGGCCAATGGCTTTTCAAAAAAGAGCGATATTCTGAATTGCCCATTTTCATAGAAGGCTGGTTTCGATTTCAATATATTTCCGGCTGCGTTCGGGAACGATTTATTGTAATCCAGATAAGAGCGTAAAGACGTTAAAGGATATTCACTAGCCGTTGCTCCCTCAGGGATGTAATCTGCCTCTGGATCTTTGTGGTAGTGCCCTAAGGGACCAACCGTTTTAAAACCATAGTAGTAATCAAACTCACCTGGGTTGCTTTCTCCATTGTCTACTTCATCTTTTAAGGAATATTTGATGTAAAATGAAGTATTGGGTCTCCAAATAGGTTGAACGGTTTTTTGTAAGCCTTCAACCATATCTTCGTATTCTTCTTGCACGGCTTCGGAACCAGGAATAGTTTCGTTCCATTCATGATTTTCTAAAGTAAGCCAGCAAACCTCTTGTAGCGATGTATCACATTTCAATTTTTCATCATCACAATCGCAATCTCCTAGAAATTTGATAAACTCCATGACCTCCATTGCACATTCTCTGAACTCATAATAAATCTCGATAATAGCAGTGTCGCTAATACCACCTGGATTGTTTAACAAGTAATCCAGATCCTTCAATTTTTGAGCAAAAACAGCATATAAGAAATCCATCTGATTGATCAAATCGTATTCTGGATGGGCCTTATCGAAATCCACGATCAATTGATTGAATTGATGGAAGCATCGTAGCAAATCCCTGAGCTGTTGTACGCTCTGAACCGGATAAATAAAGCATTCCTCGAAAAGAGCCAGCAAAGCCTCGTATAGTTCACATAACTTCGGGTCGGGATCGCAAGATCCGTTTTTACCTTTGCCGTTTTTTTCCTTAGAACATGCTCTGGCTTTTTCTAATTCTAGTTTGGCCAACAACTCGCCGTATAATTTGGAATCTGAAGGTTCTGAAATAGTCACCTCTCCCCGAGCTTTTTCGTAAGTAGCTTGAAACAACTCGGCAATTTGCTCTGTAAGCTGCATGATGGTTTCAGTACTTGGATCCTCCGGATTGATAATTACTTTCGAAATAGGATTATCTGCATTTTCATACGTCTGCATTGTATTGAGCTCTGCGGCCGTTTTATAAGTTTGATGCACCAAAACATACTCTACAACACTGGTAATATCGTTAATGACCGCCTCATAATATCCAATGGCTACCCCTTCTGCATCGGTGGTTAATTTCAATTGAACCCTAAAGGATGGCTCAGGCAAAATAATTTCCATAGCATTGAAGTTGCTGAACCCAAGAGATTTGGCAAAATCAAACACATTCTCATTATCTCTTACCTCCATATAATCATTCTCGATTACTACAAGGTTTCCATCTATAATTTCGTAACCGGAAAGGTTTGACAATGTAAAATAGGCCCCATTAATGAAGTGCCCAACATATTGAGTAGGCGGATAATATTTGGTTCCCAGCACTTTGTTAAGTACGTTAGAACAGTCTTCCTTGATAATTTCTTCGGAACAAAATAACGTGGAGGGCGTAATTCCGTACAACTCGGGAATCACCCAACCTGGTTCTCCTGCCTCCATATAGGTGAAAGGAGTGGTTGCCAACATCCGAATGGTATCGTATTGTTTTCCCTTGACCTGCCAATAACCAACTCGGAGATTGGCCACATCTGGCCTGTCCTCAGCGGCCACCAGAGCTTCAAAGGGGTGATAATCCACCCATGCGCTCCCGTTCCAAGCTTTAATTTCAACTTCTTCAACGGAATAGCTGTGCTTGACCTGGCGTAAAGTATGTCCTCCTCGTACCGTTTTCTCTGGTGGAATAAGATCTACATGATTCTCTGGAGGGAAGGTATATCCACCTAACTTTCCAGGGCCGGTAACCGCTGCTGGGATAAGTCCTTTTTCCGTCTTAAACTCGATATAAGTATCCAGGGGGATGACGCTACTGATTGCATTGACAGAAGGAACACTTGAAAACGAATCCAACTCGAATAGCTCATTGGTAAGCATGTGAATTCCTTTAACCAGTTCTTCTTCTCTATTTTCAGGAAGTGGACGAACGGGTGAACGGTCCACATTTTTATTCTTTTCCCATTTAAGTTTTATAGTAAAGCTTTTGCATATTCTTGCGAACAATATTTTCACGCATGCTCTAAAGTCAACTTCAGCATAGATCAAGAACGGCTTCGCTGCTTCCGCAGAGAAAATGGCGTCGAGAGATAACGTGATTCCAATGATCCATACGTCAACATCAATACCACCACCGGCGGCAATGTATCCACCAATCTGTGGTCGTTCAAAACTTATGAAACCTCCTACTTCCAGGTAGGCCCAGATGTGTACCTTAAAGGGGCCAAAGCGTTTGCGGAGATCGAAGTCTATTCTGGCGCCAGCCTCAATTCCTTGAGCTGAAAGCATCAAATAGGCCTGAGAACGTAAATTCAGTAAACTCTTGAACAACGTTGCGGTAATTGGGTTGTCTCTGGTCCCAAAATTGACGTACCAGGCCGATGAATTATTAAAGAAGAATCCGGCTTGTACTTCAGCATAAAGATCTAAGATCCAGCCGTTCGACTTTTGCAATTGATAGTCTGCTCCAAAACCAAACTCGATGCTGTCCGCAGAGATTGCTACAAAGGCAAAGAAAGGGGGTTCGGTGTGATCCAGCATACCCAAACGTTCGCCTAATACATTGGCACGACCGTCCAAAATGAATACCTGTGGTAAGGAAAGAATAGCCATTAATCGCGTGGAAAATAGATTTCCATCGTCAAATATGGTTCCTAGAACAGTTCCGGCTCCAATAGAAAAGGCATTGGTATAGCCCAATTCTTCAAATCGATCTGGTCCTACAAATTTTTCGTAGTTCACACCTCTTTCCGGGTAGACAAAATAGTCATACCATCGGTCTTCCGGTTCCAGCCCGACGGCGGCTTTATCTGCTACATATTGGTAGCCTAGCAGCCCTCCGAAGCCATAAAAACCGAGCCCTGTGGCAGCAATAGGAATAGGAGTTGGAATATCGAAGCCGGCTTCAATGATGAAAGCAGGGTGTCTTGGCTGTAAACGCATATGAGCGGCTCCTGCAATTCTGGCTTTTGGTAATTTCACTCCAATTTCTCCACGGAATTCTTGGGTTTCTCCCGGCTCCGGGATGGAAAGCAATCCATGAATGATGGCCAATGCAGTTTCTGGACTCGCAGTTCCTGGAATAATGAGGTCCACTTCTATGGTTTGTATGCGAATAAAGGAATCTCCACCCGTATATTTTGGAGTGCCGTCCTCATTGAGTTCGTCATTATCGGTGGTATAGTAGTATTTAATTCCTTCACCACGGGCGTCAATGCCCAGAGGGTCCAAACTAATGGCACCATCAAAGCCCCAATAGTTATATTTACGCATATCGCCATCAAATTCTTGTTGGGACGATCCATAATGAATACCTGTTACCGCAACTTCAATTGGACCTAAATTGAGAGAAATATTGGATGGAATAAATCCATTACCTCCAACAATCTCGATACTACCGTTGTCATATACGCGTAAGCCCGGGATCTCAATAATTTGATCGCCAATGATTCGCTGCATCGTTTCATTTTCAAACCAGATCTGACAGGCAGTTCCTATATAGAAATTGTCGTCTTCCCTTCCCAATTCAATAGAAAGAAAATTAAAAGTGACAAAATCGAATAAAGTGAACGGGATGCCGTCCGGTTCTGATGCGGTAAGATTGAAATCTCCAGCTTCATTGATGTGCCCGTTAATCTCTATTTGTGCAGGCTGATCTGTAGCATCCTTTAATTTCGGAATGGTCAAAAGGCCGACAATGTTAGATTCGGTTATTGTGTTTTGCTTAAAAACCAGATCGAAATGATTAAACCCTAGCACCCAGCTTCCAATATTGAGATTCATGTAGTCATCACCAGTGGTTGGAAGTCCTCCAACAGTTTCCAGTGCGATAGTTCCAGAGATACCTCCGGTCCCAATGAGCAGATCTCGACCGGCAATTTGCAGGGTAGTATTGTCCACATTCTTAAACCATTTTTTCGGTAAAACAATGGCGGTATAATCTGTATAAACGCCCATGAATTCTGGAGGACGCCCATCCAGATCTGCCTCGATGAAATTTTTCGTTTCACTGAGGTCAATTTTCAGGTTTTGAATATCTATGATCAGACCGGTGTTTCCAATTTGAGCGGGAACATTGGTATTCAATACCAATTCCATATTATACCCAATTCCTTCTTCAGTATCTGCCTGGAAATTGGCTTCTCCAAAGGTTAGAAGAACTCTCGGATAACCATCGTCACCTTCTTCCGGGATCACCTCGAAGGGCTCACCAGTATCGGTTGGGTCATACGGATTAACGCCCAGTTCATCGTATACTGGTTGGACCAGGTTTCTTGGGAATTCGATTCCTGCCGATAACTCCAGGGTTGCTCTTACTTTTGGGAAGATAATGTCTCTCACGTAGTCTCCCAGATCGTCTGGTACGAATGCTGCGAACATGTCCTTGAGCTTTTGTTCCTGACTACTGGAATCACCTACCAAAACATAGGTGGATAGCACAGCGACATAAGCACTTACGCCGGCTTGTTGATTGATCTCAAAAACCAGATCTTCAAGTTGCGTTTCGGGGTCACTCGGAACCGTAATGGAAGTCCCATACGCAGTATTGATATCTGTAACGAACTGCTGGATTCTCGATATGGAGGGATCCACAGGGATAACATATTGTCGAATAGCAAAATTAATAACCTCATCTTCACCAATTCCAAGGATGTCCGTGGTTAAATGGAAGATATCTTCAACTGAAAAAGAGAAGTTATCGGTGTTAAAGTATCGCTTATATGCTAATACTTTCCATTCCCAGGCAACGGTTATGGGAAATGTTGAGATGTTGAAGTCTTCTTGGTCAGGATTAAGGACTAGGAAAATTCCGGTACCTGGAAGTTCAATTGCGAGTTTTTTCGGACTCACAATATCCAAACCATAGAACGCAGAGTCGCCTTTAACGCTCTTCGAAGACTGAAGATTTTTATAATAGATGTTTTCAAATAATTCTTGAATTCCGTTTTTGACAAAACCAAGAATGTCTGGTAGATCATTCACTTGAACTACATCAGAAAGCGGTGGATAATATTTATTAACTGGCATGAATTTATTTTTTAATCTTAAATGGAGACTCTTTTTTAACACTGAAATCTCCTTTCATTTTTATTAATTACAATTAGCGATCGTGGCAACTTCATTAGAAGTTTTTCTGAGTTTTAACCTCAATTATTTCGCATGGTTCTAGTGCAAACGCAGGGTTTGTACTTTTGAGTTTAGGCAGTCGATTACTTGGGGAAGCGATGTTTCCCATGCGATAACTGGTCGCCAAACTCAGCTCGTTATCTTATTTTAGTGGTTGATCTCGTCCCTGAAAATTCTAGGAGAATATGAAATGAATTTACGGGGTGTTAAGAAATTTAATTATCGGAAGGGTCTTTCACCCAGCCAGGTAGCGGACTGTCCGATGTACCTAAAACTTTACCGGTCTCACCATCAAGTTTTATTTTCACATAGACGGATTTCTCGAAATCCGGATAGTTAATGTCCCAATGAGTCCCTTCTTTCGCCGAATTCACCTTGAATATTTGAACCGGGTATCCTGAAGTCTTTCTTTCCAATGTTATTTTTTCCTTTTCACAGAAGGAAAGGACTTCTTCAAAACCGAATGCAAATCCTTTGTCATGATCTTGGGTTTCGATCAATTCTCCTTTTTCATTATAGGAATACCAAAGACCTATTTTAAACCCATATTTGCAATAGGCCCCTTTTGTTTTGATGTTTTCATTAGAATAGAACTCTTTATAGATTCCAATGGTGGAATTTTCGGAGTAATCATAACCTGAAATGATCGAATTGGGTTCACTTCCTTTGGAAAAAGAAACCAGGGTTACACCCTTGGAATCCCTTTCCTCATATCGATTTTTTCTTTTATTAATGAAGACCTCAACATCTTTGTTATTGATCTTTTTGATAACACTTTCCGACTTGGGATCAGACTCAAAGACCTTCGTGTCGAATTTTTCAGTGGTTTTATTTATTTTAGGAATATTCATATTGTTATTTTTTTGAGATTTACAAGCGCTAATAGCTAATGTTACTAGCAGTATAACTGCGTATTTCATGATCTGTATTTTAAGGTTCAACATCCGAATGCACAAAAGCAACTCGAGCCTGCCAATCCCAAAGAAGAATTCTATCTATCGGAGGACTCGCTTGATGTGAGTAATCCTGAATATTTTCCGTGGTCCTGGGTTTATGAGTAAAGGTAGCATATTTACTCGCTTCATAAGCTGAGAAACTGTGTGGTAATTCGGCGGAATGAGAAAACTCATGCGTCCCTGTCGCGTCATTAGCAGTTACAAACGTCAAAATGTTTTTGCCACTGGATAAGCCATTAAGACCTGCATAAGCACCTGAACTATCTATATATCCTCCACTTTCCTCGAAGAAGAATAGTCTGAATGAGTCAGGGTAAGTAGTGTCAATGGACGTTGAGGTTCCGGGCACATTCTGATTTTGTAAAAATGTATAGAGACGTGTTAGAGTGGGATTTGTGTCGTCCCAAGAGATCAATTTATTAGTCCCTCCATGCAAGTGAACATAGTCTGCGTTGAAAGTTACATTAGTTCTCATGTCCAGTTCTATATCGTCAATTACGGGCGTGATCAACATCTGTCGCAGGTATTTCTTAAGAAAGAGTGCTTTATCATTTGCAGACGGGACCATGTCTGTACCATTGATGTTAGTCTTTACGGTAACCAAAACTACTTTTTTAGATGCCCTTGAGGCCTTGTCATTAGCCGCAACTCTCAAGACGCCAACTTTTTTGCCAATGGGATCCAAGTTGCCTGAAGCATCATTATAAAAGGCTTTAACCGCAATTTCCTTATCTGTTCCAAATCCTCCCACCGAGCGTACAGTAATATCCAGCGTATGACTCCCAACGGTTTTAGGAATCACTACCGGTGATGGTCCGACAACCAATTTGGAGGCGTCATAGTCCAACTCCAATCGAACAGGTTCATCCGTAATTTCGATATGAAGGGTAAGTGATGCAATTCTGTTTACAACATCGTCATAAGGTGCGGTAAATATTGCCTGACGATCCAAATCCGGAATGGGTGGGGCAGGAGCTACATAGAGCGGATAAATAACTAATTTTGGTGCATAGTATTTCGCTATATTATTACTACTGTCGAATTGCGTGGGAAAGGGATCATATTCCAGCTCTAGTCTTTTGTACATAGACGGAATTACATTAAAATGACCTGAATAGGTATTAACATTGTCTATTACAATAGTATGCGCAGGGTCAGAATAGAGTTTCCCAACATTGGTTTCATAGTCCACATCACCCGGTAATCCGGTGTCGCCTTTTCGCATCCAGTCAAACCCAAATTCTCCTGCAAAGGGTGCTTTGGTCCTAAAGTCTACTTTGCATTTCGGAAATTCTTCAGAAAATTTTTGGTGTTCTGCAAATGCGCGAGAACTGTAAAGGAGATTGTCATAGGTATAAACAAACACGTCGGTGGTAGGAAACTTTGTATTTATGACACCGGTATCATCTTCATATTTTACACCAAGTCTAAATTTTCTAAATCCCTTAGCCGGCGCAATACTCGTATCCTCTTCCAGAAAGAAAAATACTTGAGCAGGGTCCAAAATGAAGGGCACATAACTAGGATCTGTGGTATCGGGAATCACTTCACTGTCATAAAGTATTCTATTGCGTTCCTTTTTCAAAATACCGAGTTGGAGATAGGCTTTCTTTTGGGCATATACTTTTTCATGAACCAGATGTAATCCCGGAAATACGGTACCATCATCAATATTACCTTTATAAAGTCTAAAATCGACATCGTCGTAAATAATGGTTCCGTAATTATCTTTGGTTACATTTTTTTGAAATCCGGATGCAATGCTCTTGGGAAGTAGTGCTCGGTTTTTTTCATCTATATCGGCAAGTACCGAAACGAATAAATTGCGTTCTTCTACATTGCCTGAGCTATCTTCACCAAAATCGGTAATCATTTTAGTGCCATTAAGAGAGCTTTTGTATCCAATTTCGGACAAATCCATTAAAGAATTCCGCGTAGAAACGGACCAGGTTACCTGATCGTTTGACGGTGAGGGCACCGCAAAAATATCCGAAAGATCACTTTTCCAAAGATCTTCATGAAGATCAAAGCTTGCAGGGGTTTGATTTCCCATGGTATAAATAGAGTAGAAATTGGCCACCGGATGGAAAACACTGGAAATATCCTTCATCCTAACAGGAATATTTTCAACGAGTTTGGATTGTCCGGTACGAGTAACAACATCAGGCTTATCACCTACTGGTGGCGGTGGAGCTGTGGTCTTCACGAGATGACTCGTTTTTATTAAATTGTCCTGAGTCCAATTGGGAAAACGGCAGTAACAGGCAACGTTGATAACCTCGGCATCAATTGCCGCATCAATATTGTATTCAAAACTGAACTGTAATTCCTTAATATCTGTGGGACCGGGAGGGATATCTTTCACCAGAATAGGCCAGGACTCATGTTCATAATCTACCAGGACACTTGGAGATGTCCCTTGAACGTCGAACGATATTTGTCCGTTGTTGCCATAGTAATTGTATGACCGTTCTCGTTCGCTTTGAATATATACATAGAGTTTATCCTTGGTTTGATAATTTTCAACCAAAGGATAAATCTCATCAACACTGGATTTTGAATTGGGATCGTTGTAAAGGGTAATGGAACCATTATCAATGTGCGAACCCCAAAAAGCTGCTGCGTCCACAAATTGTTGAATATGTTCTCTATACCGTTTTTGTTTTACTGCTCCTGTAACAGTCGATAGGTCGAAAACATGTTCAGCCTTTCTAGCATATTCCAGATCCAGTTTAAAAAGTTGTTCCTCAAATTGAGGCGCGTAGTCACCGTGATCCAGTACAATATCCAATCCTATTTGACCAGTAAATGTTCCAATGGATTCCCCCTTTATGCATCTGGGAATATTATAGGCATTGAAATCTAAGGAGGCGGTACCAAAAAAGACCTCATCAATAAGATCTCCAGCGGGTTGATTATCTGGGTCAAAGCCGATATAGTCTGCAGATAAGAATGTGGGAAGTGGCTGGTCTATAGATTCGTACAGGTTGATATGTGCTTCCCATACTCTTTGAATAAATTCTGGAGTTTCACTGGTCTGCGGAGCTACATTAGCACCACTTAATATATGTGCTTTATTAACACCTCTATAAATAAAATACTTGATCTTGAAGGGAGCATAGCTCGCTGAAGGTTTTAAAATAAGGTTTACTTTATTATTATCTCCCGTAAAGGGTTGGATCAACAATTGACCGTCACAAATGGCAAGTACTTTTGAAGTTGCCGAGGTTCGAACAACAGAAGTGGTTCGAAATTTATTGGAAGGATCTCCGTCAACCGGACCAAATGCGTCCGTGCCGTAATCACCGGAAACAGGCAAAATTAAGTTGGAATGATCAATGTAGAAATGAGAACTTGGGTTATAAGAAATCTTTGACATCGTTATTATAAATTTAATTAACATTAACCACCTATTTTTTTAAAATAGGGGTGTATAAAATCTGTGCGCTAAGTGCAAAATGCACCAAACACTTGTACAATGGAGTGCCTCAAATAATGAGGAACGCCCTTTTTGGGTTGGGAGGTAAAAAACTTGAAAGTTTTTCGGTAAACCGAAAACTTCTGAGGGAGATTATTGTCAAACGAAAAATGAAATCTTCGTTTGATTAAGAACGTAATTTAATGTGAGGGAGATTTGTAATATTCAAACAAAATGGGAGCTTTTGTCTGCTTATATAAAGAACGGAATAAAACCTCAATTGTTGTTTACATGGGAGCGTAAACTTTTGTTAAAATATCATTACGTACTTTTAACTTGTTTAAAATAACTCTTGTTTTTTCATAAATACGGGAAGCCCGATAAGCCTTTACCCACAGCCATTTTTGAACAGGTTACTTGATGTATGCAACTTCAATAAGTGGCACTGTGAAGACAAATGTACAACCTATTTTTAGAATAACAATGGAATATTTCCAATAAAATGGAATATTTCCAAAAATTAACATTGAACTAGGAAAATTGAAGGTATAAACAGATACAGGAAATGCAAAGTTTCTTAGGTCGTCTCTTTAATAGTTTTTCCAGCTTTTCTTGCTCGCCAAATCTTTTTAAAGTTACGGATTGCCCGTCATTTCCTTGATAAATCGCAACATGGTAATTAGAATAGTTTATTTTTTATTCTGAATGTAATCCAGCTGTTGTCTATTAGTGGTAATTCATGAATTGTCAAGTCTGGGTTGGGTTTGGAATAGTCTGCCTGCTTACTCGATACGGCACCCGTCAGGAGACGGGTGCTAACGAGGGGGCTTTTTATGATGTCGCCTTAAGATAAAGCAATAGGCAATTCAAGCGCAGGAGATAATCACCGGCGAAGACACGCCTATATATCTTAAAAAGTCAATTATCCACCAGTATAATTGTATTTCAAGGGCTCATTTGCTTTAACATGTTCTTCTAGGATTACTTTGAATCCTGCATTGCTCGATATTTCTTTATCAATAGGGTAATCTGACCCTTTAGGGTATAAATAATAAGTTTTGTTTGCGTAAATAAAGGGATAACTTTCAAATTGTGTTTTATACTTTTTTCTTTTTTCTTTCTTTACTCCATCGAAGTCTTCATGTTTTAATAGTGCTTCAATACGTTGCTGCAATGCTTCAATTATTTTATGAAGATTCACAACATCTATTTGAAAGTTTTGCTCCAATTCTATATGATTCAGTATGGTATCCTTCAGTGAATTGGGTAATGTTAACTGTTCATAACTTTCCCAAGGAGTATTTGAAGTTCTACCATAGTTGATTCCATTTTCAATTATTAACTGTAATCGATCTTGTTCTTGCATCGCTTTATAATTTTGATTTTAAAATTACTTCTATAACATCTTTATTCTTAAATGGGAAAAAATCATCTATCTCATCAAACCCATTCGATTTCATGGTTTGATAGAAGGTTGTTTTTTTAAGTGCATCAATTTCATCCCAACTTTCAGAAAAATGGCTCCAAAACTGTTTGAATCCCAGTGATTCTCCATCTGGGTAATTCGGGTTAGTAGTCCACTCAGCCCGAACTTTTTCAATTCGTTTATTAAATATTTTAAAGGCTTCTTCAGTCCATTTTTGCCCGATTCCCTTAATGCCAAAAGTGTTAAAGTCAAATTCTAAGACGCCTTTTTTAATTTCAGCTTTATTAATCCAATCAACTTTGACATTTTTTACCTTCCATAGAAGAATATTTTCATATTCTAATATAACATATTTCACATTTCCAAAGGTTTTGAACGTTCTATTAATTAACCCAATGGATTCTTGAACAATTTCCTCAAGATATCTTATGGTTTGAATATCTTTTCCACCAAAAGGAAAAATCTCCTTCAAAACAACTTTTAGCTCTTTATCCGTACCCTCTGCAATTTTCTGGCCATTAAACATTAGTGCCCGTATTTTACTGCCCTCAGCAGGTGTCGTAAGTAATATTCCAAAAGCCTCCATCTTTTTAGCAAAATTAGAACCAATGATCTTTCCAATGACACTAAAAGGTTCAAAACCTACCAAAACCACTCCTTGTTTGAAAAAGAAATAAAGCTCTATTTGTATTTCAGTAATAAGGGTAATAATTTTTTTCTGCATAGCAATTGAGGCTGCAGTACGGACCCGCTTAAGTTTACCCAGGGTTTTGGGACCATGTTTGAGCAGGCCACGTCTTAAGATAGCTGAAAGGCTTACGGCCCCAACCGTAACACTTATTTTCGGCCAGTTTTGAACAAACCAATCTTCTTCCACTGTACCGTCGAGATTTGCGCGTTTAAAGATATGAATGAGGTCTCCAACGCCAACCACAATATCGGCAGTGGCAATAACGGTGACAACCACTCCAGCTCCTGGCGCCGCTAAGACTCCAACAGATGCTATAATAGCGATCACAACCACCACTATTTCAATGGTAGTTACGATCTGCTCCCATTTAGCCTTATCCACAAGGCTTTTTACGTGTAAAGCGCATACCAACTCCCTTTCTCCTGTGGCCTCGTCTTGTAACGCAACCAATTCCATGGGGTGGAATATGGTCTTAGGTTGCAAAACTTTGCGGGGATAAATTACTGTTTGCTTTACTGTAGCAGGGGTTCCAAAATCACCTGCACCGAAGCGCTCGATTTTTTTTTCGAGCTTCAAACCCTGAAGAGAGATCCTCTTTTGATTATCCTTTAAGAAAAGATTGTTGTCAATCTCAAAATTCTCGCCAATCATAAAAGTCACATCTGTTGAGGGTTCCTTCCAATAAATATGACTCAAGGAGGTTAACAAAAAAATAAAATTTTCCTTTTTTTCATCTTCTAAAGCTGAATACAATCGTATAACTTCATCTGGGTTGTTGTAAAAGTGATCATAAGCTTTTTTAAGGTCTTTGAATCCAAGTAAAAGATTTATAATGGCACTACTACTATCTTTAAACCAACTTAACGTGCCTTTGGTATCATAGGCCAACAGTCTTTTCAGATCCTGAATTAAGATTTCGTCACCCCGCTGGTTTAATACAAACCGAGGGGCGTTTTCATATAACCATTTTAAACCTTTCAAGTGGTCTCCCACATTTCGAAAAGCGGTGTTGAACTTAGTTTTAATTTTTGTTTTGACCTTGGTATTATTTCCAACTCCTATTTCTATCGAAAGATCTTGGTAGTCATTATAGGAGGTAGCAATAAGTTCAACGGCAGTTTCGTCAATGGTGTCATACTTTATTTTTTTGATATACTGAATCGTGTCGTTAACCTTAAGTTTAAAACTAAATAGGGATTTTCGAGAGCTCTTACGTATAACACCTTCTTTTTTATTTAGTCGTCCTGTAAGTTTTAATGCTCTTTTCCCTTCGTCAGTAGATACTACGGCTGGAATATGTAACCGAGTCTCAATTGGTTCTGTGCCGTCCAATGGATTAGTAGGAGTAATTATTGTATTTGGATTTATGAACTCGTTATATTTATAGTCAAATGAATTGGAGTTTTTCAACTTTTTCACAAGACCATCAAAATCAATACCTTTTGTATGATACTCCAATTCTGTTTCTTCTGTTTGGTTCTGAAAGGGGCTGTTTTGAAACCCATTCGGAAACTCAGGACTTTTGGCTCCTTCTATTGGCAATGCTCCGAAAGGATCATGGCCATTTATATTATTAAATATGTTCATACTATTTTGTGTTAAATAAACCACCCTCGCCCCGTCCTTACAGACAGGTGCGAGTAGTAGTTTAAGATTAAAACCACTCTCTTTGCTACATCTCCCAAGACTCACGCAGAGAGCGGTTCTTTAAAAGTCATACCGAATACAAATCTCCCCAGAAATGCTTCGGTAATGACTTATAAAAATTTAAACAGAAGGGGTCTCGTCTTTACCCACCATGATACTGGTGCCATAGGCCAGGTTCTCGGTACTGTCCTCGTTATGACAACAAGGCAGTCCGTTTTCAGTAAGCGGTGCAGAGTCTGACTGTACAATGGTAAGGGCTGTTGGAACACGGGTTTCCCATTCCTTCTCAACCACACCTTCGGTGCTTTGCAGCTCCTCGGCAATAGACAAGTACAGATCGTCGTCGCTTTCGATAGCCAATTGGTTACCCATCCAAATATCTCCGGTTTCCAGGAAATAGGTGACGGCTTCTTCAAAACCAGGCCGAACCGGGACGACCATGCGAGCCATACTACTTTGTAAAAAGGCCTGGAAAATATGATCGGTTCCGTTGCTTTGACGGAAAAGTTCCTTCCATTTATCCATTTGCGCATAGAAATATGGATAAAACGAATAGGCCATAATTTCCCAATCGAAACACTGCTCAAAGAACTTGATATACTGAGCGTGTTTTTCGAAGGCACTGTTCAGGTTTATATTTGTGTTCGAACCTCCTCTGTAATTGTTCTTTGCGGTAAGAATGCCGAAAGGTTTGGCCAACATTTGAATGGCCAGTCGTTTTAACTCTCGTTTTTCCAAAGCACGATTTAACAATGGATTGAACTCCAATTTGCTCTTCTCATCTACCGCAGAAGGAAGATCAGGTACAAAAGTCGCGAATAGGCTATCGTTGTATTCGTTCACACGTTCTTGATAGGCTTCTACGATGGCGTTGTACGTTTCATTCTTCCAATTGTTTACGGTTTCGGAAGTAGGATGACAGTGAATGGTGACATTAACTACAAAACTACCCAGATCCCAACCTACTACACTTACAGGAATGGCTCCGGCACCTATATGAGGCAAATCGAATTCGTCACTGGAAGGGCTTGCCAAATTTCCGGTAACACCTTCAGATTTCACAATAGGATACTCCACATTTCCGATGATCAATTTGGCGTCAACATTGCCATTGGAGGCAGGTCTAAAATCGAAGGTCCAGGTTGCTTTATAGGCATAGTGTCCTTCGGGTACTTCCAGATCGTTAAAGGAAAATTGTCTTGAGCCGTTGGCCTCGGCAAATTCTCCTCCGGAAAATGCTTTTGCCACTTTTACTTCCCACATGGGAGGGTGTTTTACCTCTGCATTATATCGGGCTCCCCAATATTGATAGTTGTTCCATTTGATGGCACGGGCATCTTTCATTTGAGGAGGTAAAGGACGCGGCTTGGCGGGTAATACCAGATCGGCAGGCAGGCTTTCAATTTGCGTGGGTGTTTGCCCATCGATGGTTTCCCAAATGGCATCCTTAAAGAACTTGGAAGGTTCCGGGACGTCAAACTCATAGATCAAACGCTTCCCATAATTGATCAACTTATTGTTATAGATCTTATCTACCCAGCGGTATACTCCTGTCACATGAGAGGTGCCTTCACGATTGTCGAAACCGTGTTTGTTGTTTTCTTCAAACTCGCGTAAAATACGAGACGTACGCTTTTTGGTCACTTTTTGCACCACACGCTCCAAAGCGCGGGTTGTAACTTCTTCGGCATAGGTTTGTGAAGAACTGTTCGAGTTTGAAGACGACGATGAAGAAGCTCCGTTATAAAAGGCATCTGCACCAAACGAAATGGAACTGGTAGGGCCCCCAAAAGTTCCGTTAACACCCGCAGAAGCTCCATAGTCCTTGGACTCGTCGCTGGTAAGAATGGATGACACCTCGGAGGCAAGTTCGTTCCGTTCTGAAGTGCTTGTATCGGTTAAATTTTCGACTTCTTTTTCTGTGGTGGTCTCACTTGTGGTCTCGCTGCTGAGCAAGCTTCTGGTAGCACGTTCTTTGTATTCCTTGGCCAGAATATTCTCAATACGGGATACTTCGCCGGGAACATAACAACATACTTCCTGATCTACTTTTCTAAAATCGGCTACACCTACCTTTTTTACTCCGTGATGTTCTACGTCGTTGGCTGGCGCTGTCTTTCTGGAAGCGCTTCCGTAGGTTCTGTTTTGGTCAATCTCCAGATTGGCTTCAATCTCCAATTCTTCTCCATTATCTAAGGTAAAAGAGCCTAATAGCTTAAAGGATTTGGCGTTGGGCGGAATCGAGATCACTTCAGGATAGGAGGTCAGGACCGCAGTTTGGGTAGTCGCATTTTCCACCTGTAAAAGTACATTGGATTCAGTTACTTCAGTATCAAATAAAAGGGATAATGTATTGGAAGTTACCTCAACCGCCTCATAGCCTGTGGCTAGATTTAATGCCAGGATCATTTGAGAGGAATCCTTAAGGCTTGTTTGAGCGCTGGCGCTAAAGGTAAATTCTGGTACATTGTGTTTTGAGACCGTAATTAAAGTTCCGTTGTATAGAACCGTTTTACTGTTGTTCAAAACTCCCTCTTCAACTTGAGCAGACAATTGAGAGGCTTCTTCTTCCAAACGCTCAACCAGCGAGATCTCGTCGTCAATTCCTGCTTTTGTTAGCTCGCTAACGATAGACAGTGTTGCAGGAGAAGCTTTATCATCCAGATAGCCTTCTGCCAAAATCGAATTTCGGGAAAAACTAAAGTCTGGTAACACTAATCCCGTATAGGTAGCATAGCCAGTGTCAGGATCGGTGCTCTTGGTCGCATTTGAATAAGCTGAGGCCAGCTCTTCTTCATAGGTGGCATAGGCCAGACTATAAGCCGCGCTATTCTCACTTCTATTGATATTGATGGCTTCTTTTATTTCCTCAACGGCCGTTTCGTATGCTTCAACCTTTACAGCTGCCTCGAAGGCTGTCAATTGTTGGTCGAGATAATTGTAGTCTTTTCTGCTTGCACTGCGTTGCGTATTACTTTGAGTGAGGTGGTTGGTGGCCACATCCTTGGTGATCACTACGTAGGCATTGGCAAGTCGTTGTAGGTCAATATCATCGGTAATTAAACTCTTGGTCGTTTGCGAATCATCCTTTTTCAGGAAATTGTCCGCTACGATCATTTGGATAATCGCTTCACGGACGGCATCCGATTTTTTAGATACCACCTGATAAAAAAGGTTGTCCCATAGATTCACCAGCTGAGCGGTGGTTAATTGTGTGACTCCCGTAGCTTTGGCTGCGGCCTCTTCGGAGGTAACAATGTTCTTGTTCTTCATTAACCAATGCGAGAAATCGTATAGATCGCTGTTTACGTTTTCTACAATTTGACGTGTGGTTAAGTTGTTGAATGTGGCTGTTCTGTTGTTGAGGTAGGTAATACGACTCTCGTCGTCTACTTCATTCTCCAACTGATCTAAAAAGTGGCTGTTACCCTTTTCTGCGGTTGGGAAGTAGACAAATCCCCTTTCTCTCTCTTCTTTTGATAATAACTGTGGATTTCGCGTTGTCACAAATCGAAACAACGTCGAAGCAATAGGTGCTTTTGCCATAATAAAATGGTTTAAAAAATTAATAAAAATGTTTGGGCAATATGCCCGAAGGGAGATTTGTTAAAATGGGAGGGAGATGATCTTGGTTTTATCGATAAAACCGGGATCGTATATCCAAACGTACAGCTCAGATATTATATGGTCTTAAACGCAAAAAGCGTTCCACTTCTTGTGCCTGTCAGGCTATTTTTTCTGTTAAACATCCATATTTGCATTTAAATATCTAATAATCAGTAATTTATTATATGGCGTTAGTGTGTCACTGTCAAATTTACCGCTATTGCAGATCTGTTTCTTCGGCGAGGCTTCTTTCAAAAGCTTTCTGAGCGGTGTTCAATTCACGGAATGGCAGGTCTTGTTTAATGAATTTACTGATCTTGAATTTCAACCTGACATCGATACTAATTTCAAAGTCACTTTCCATTGAAATGATATTACTTTCTTTGAGACACCGAAGCATCAATTGAATGACTTTATGAGGGACTTCCATGGTATACACCGCGGAGCGATTGATCTTGGTTTTGATCTTGTTATTGGCTTCAAATAACTTGAAAAAGCGCTCAAAATAAACCTTGACAGAACCATTGGTTTCCTCGTAGAACTTTAAAAATTTATAGGCAGAATTGTCCCCCTTAATGTTCTCATCAAAGTAGTCACTCGAAATGGTAAGCTTCTGGTAATTGAGTTCGGCGTTATACACTTTGGAAATGGAGCATGTATTGTCAAAAAAGGTGTTTTCTGAAAAGGTACAACGAAAGAAATTCTTGAAGTTATCGATCTTTGTTTCTGAGAACCATAAGCCCGAAAAGTCCAGCGTTAAGTTTAGCTTATCGGGTACATCCAACAGGCTGAAATTATAGATGGCATCACCCACGCGAAACAGCTTGATGAGCACATCTTTTTGGCTTATCCGGGTGTTTTTAAACTCCAAAAACAGCAAAGCCAAATTACTGGTAGCCCTTTGTTTATATTCCACCAGGGGGTAATTACTGTTATGAATTTTTGTGAGTAGTTCCTTGCAACTCTCCAAATAAAAGCTAAAGGGTTTTCTGGCGCGCCGCATTTTTTTTGACACCGCCTTAAATACATAAGAATCAAAGTTAAGGTCTTCAGCAAACAGTTCGATAAGCTTATCATCAAACGGAACTTCACCCGCATAATCGAATATATTAAAAATCGTCACTGCCTTAAAATGAGACTCCAAAAAGGCAAACCGAAACTCGAAATGGCCATTGATCTTATATAAAAATGGATGGTCATAGAGTCCTTTGCAGATTTCCTGAATTCGGTTCTTCAACCCAATCTTTTTGAGGATACGTGGAAATTGCTCTTTTTTGATTCGCCCGTTTTCTTTTACGGCCAAATGACATAAAAATAATACCTGCTCATCCACGCTAATGGTAAATCCATTTTCAATTTTTTTATTGATCTCCCGGCTTAAGACCCGATAGGTAACATAGTCCAAATAGATGGTGTTGAGTAACAAGAATGAATTAAAATTGGGATCCATCTCCTGGTATTGAAAGTCGTCCGAAACTATAGAAACGATAACTTCCAAAACGAAGGGCGGGTAGGTATAGACCTCTTCAAGGTTGCCTTGACCCATATCGAAATCGTCGAGCAGGCGGAGTGCTATTTTCACTTTTTCGGTCTGAACAAAATGCTTGGAGAAATATTCTTCAGCCAATTTCCTATTGAAGCTTAAGAGTTCGTAAAAAACAATATTGGAGAGCGTGGCAGAGTTTTTTTTCTCGAAATACTGAATAAGATCTTCTACGTAAGTATCCCGACAATTCACGATGATCTTTCCCTTTCCAATAAGGTCTTTAAGAGCGTTCAGCTTGTCCAAAAAAGTGGCTATATTAAAAAGTGGAATGGTGGAGATCACCTCATCAATGCCGTCAAAAATAATGATGATATTTCCTAACGAATAATTGAGATTGAAAGAGTTTTCGTCTTTAATATTGGAGTTGGGATTGCACTCTTTGAGAATGGTATATAGATGGTATTCCGAATGGTCAATAAAACTCCTTTTCTTGAATTTATTAATATACGTTTCAGCATTGATGAAAACCACGTTATAGCGTTGGTGTTCGGTCACCAATTTGTCGTGTATTTTCTCGCAAACGGTCGTTTTGCCTACACCGCCAGCCGCCTTGAGTACAGCGACCGAGGAGGAGGCGTCGTCCGTTATCCAATGCACGATATCCGTAAGTTGGGTAAAGTTTTCGCCCTCTTTGATGACCGGCGAAACGAAGTCGGTAATTTTTAGCAGGCAGTCTTTCTTTTGCTCTTTAAAGTTTTTATCGTACAAGTATTCGTCAATATAATGAACGGTATAATTGGGGAATACATCACGTACATTTTCGATCCTTTTGTTGGTTTTTTGTCCTACTTTCTTCGGAATTAAAACCGTGAGGTACTGCATAAATTTACTGAAGTCTTCGTCCCGAAATTTGTGCTTCACGGCGGTAAGGCTATAGTTGTCTTTCAGAATTAAAAAGTTCATGACCCAATCCTTTTGATCGGCCATTTTGAAATTAAGTAGCCGGAATTCCTTCTCAACAAGTTCTTCCGTAAATTCGAAATTGGAAAATATTTTTATGAGTTCTTCCTTTACGCTGTCAATAGAGAAAGAAACACTTTCCAATTGCGCAATAAAGTTTTGAATGATGCTTTTTATTTTATGTGTAAGATGGTCACCATCGAGTGTGATATAACTGCGGAACAAAGCATTGGGAATTTGAATGGTCTCAAAACTACGATCAAAGCTCACCAACTGAAATTTGTTATCATTCCTATGCGCACTTTTATAGATATTGCACCTTCGCCCGCTGTCCTTCCCAAAAATGTTAGTGATATGTGTTTGAGAAAGAACCAAAATGGTCTTTTTGACAAAGCTGATCGGTTGACTCTTATCTACCAAAATTAAATAATCCAAAAACCGATGTTTGCGCTTCGCAAATAGGGCGTAGGTCTTTTTTGAGGAAATAATAACGTTTATGCCTTCTCTAAGGATCCCGTCGATGAGCAAATAGACATGATCTCGTTCTTCTTCATGAAAGGAAATACTAATACTGTTGAGCCCAATGGTTTTCTTTTTAGGCAAAAACCCGAGACTTTTATCTAAGATTTCGTTGACCTTCTTGGTCTTTTCAAAGTCTTGTTCGTTGTGAAGGACTTGATAGAAATCGGTATGGTCGTAAATATCATTATAAAAGCTAAACTCCAGCTTCCCTTTGCAAATTTTTTTGATTTTCTCCTGAAATGAACGGGTGTAGCTCTTTTTTTTCTTCAGAAAAATAAAAATGAGTTTGTCGTACCGTTCGTAAAGCTTTTGATCAATGACAGATCGAATGGTTTTTTCAATTTTGGTGCTGTCCGTCGTGGCGCTAATTTGAGCAATGATCTTGTTATGATCGTCTACACCATCAATACCAGGGAAGTTTTTAGCCCGTCTGTTTGCATTGATCAATTGGGTTCCGTTAATGGTATTAAAGAGTTTTAAATAGGTAGTTTCGAGAAAGAGGTTGAGGCTCTGGTTATTGGCCGAATTCTCAATACTCACCTTTTCCGAGGCAATTGCCAGATTGGTACTTATATTATCGATAAGGAGTCTTATACTGTCCATAGCAAATTTCACTTTGATAGTTACGACAGTTGTTGAAGCTCCTACAGGATATACGGTTCCCATACGAAGTTATAGACAAGACAGCGTTCTATCTTAGATTCGTAATAAAATTATTGGGAGATGTAACCGGGGAGTAGTACGTGAGTACATTTTAAGTATTTACCTACAAAATCTGTACCATTTACAAAGTTGGACGCTATTCTTTTATAAACCTTTCTACGGCACTGCCATTTTCGGTTAAGATTTCCAAAAAGTAAAGTCCCGTTGGCAGTATGGAAACGTCAATTTGTTGGTTTATAACGAAGGGCTGCATTACTTTATTACCCGTAATGGAATATATAATGAGCGAGGTGATGGCTTGGTTTTCAGAGATCAAAGAAAGGACATCTGAAGTTGGATTGGGAACTAGCTTAAAGCTAACAGCCGTACGGGTTTCATTCCCTAAGAGGAAGGTATTATAAATCGCCTGATCTCCATCAATATTGGTCACAACGAGTTGTAGCGTGCCATTACCGTTATCAGTAATTTCATAAGTCATTGGCGTTTCTTGATAATCGAAATAAAAGGGCTCATACAATTGGAAAAAAAGATCACAAGGGCCTCCGGGAATATTGCAAACACCTTCTGTCAAGGAAACGAGATATGTGGTCGTAAATTCTGGGTCAGTAGGGTGATAGGTCACTTGATAGGTGAAATATTCGAAAGAAGCTGGTAAGCCAATAATATACTCATTGGTGCCATTGTCGAATAAGAAATCGATATTCATTGAAACTCCAGTATTGTAAGGAATGTTGTTTTCTCCATCCAAAATCAAATTATGAAGGAACCAATCGTTATCTATTAATTGTGGATCTTGGCTGTAGCCTGAATAGCTAATAAGGCCAGCGGTAAGTAACAATAGTGCTTTTTTCATGCCTGTTCTTTTAAACCTAATTCACAATTACCTTCTTTGTTCCACCATTTCCATTTTCATCTACGATATTTACATAGTACAAACCTTGACCTATATTCGAAATGTCAATTTTGTTTCCCACTCCATCCTTATCGGTGAGATTCGATCTTGACAAAATCAACTGCCCCAAAGAATTGTAAATATCTACTTGAGCTATGGTTGTGGCGGATTGAATATTTATTTTATCTGAGGCAGGATTAGGGTACAAAAAGAAATCTAATGTGTTATTTTCATCTATGGTTAAAAGGGTCAAATTTTCTAACCAACCTGTTTTACCTTCAAATATTACTGACGAAAGGAGCAGTAAATCGGTATCACCATCTTGGTCTAAATCTTTAGGGTAAAGGTCGCTGAACACAGCGGTATTGGGTTCGGTTATATTCTGTGGAGGACTAAAATTTCCTTGACCATCTGTATTTTCGTTCCAAACCACACCTTCAAACTGGAAGGCAGAGACAATATCCATATCTCCATCCACGTCCAAATCTGCAGCATAGACAGAAAGCGGAGCATCTTGGCTGGTGGATATAATTTGTTGTGGGCCAAAATTCCCCAGTCCGTCTATATTTTCATACCAGGCAATTTTTTGATCACCGTCCGAACCAGAAAGGACATCGATATCTCCATCGGAATCCATATCGGAGGCATAAACAGAGGAGGCAAGATCAGCTTCGATGCTTATTATTTGTTGCGGGCCAAAATTCCCCAGTCCGTCTATGTTTTCATACCAGGCAATTTTGTCATCTCCTGAAGAAGCCGAAATTACATCCATATCGTTATCGGCATCCACATCGGCTACATAAATAGCGTTTGGGAAGCTGGCATTGGTGGTTATAATTTGCTGGGGGCCAAAATTCCCTGAGCCTCCCAGATTTTCGTACCATGCTATTTTGTGATCCAATCCCGATACCGATAGCACATCCATGTCATTATCCCCATCCAAATCGGCTGCATAAACAAATACCACTCCGTCTACCTCGATGGTAATAATTTGTTGCGGGCCAAAGTTTCCCAGTCCGTCTGTATTTTCGTACCAGGCAATATTGTTGTCAAAAGGAGATATGGAAGCCGAAAGAACATCCATATCACCATCTAAGTCTATATCGGCCGCATAAACTGAAATGGGAAAATCTGTAGTGGTTGCTAAAACTTGTCGTGGCCCAAAATTGCCCCGACCGTTTTCATTTTCGCACCAAAATAACTGGCTATCGTAAGGATAGAGCACATCCATGTCGCCATCTGAGTCCAGATCGCAGGAATAAATATCTTCAGGATTATGGCTTTCTGAAATAGTTTGTTCTGGACCAAATAGCTGGGCATAAGAAGTCAAACAGAAGACATGGCAGAATAATGTGAGTAGTAATTTTTTCATAACAGTTCTATTTTAGTCATTGTGTTGTCCCTGAGGTTCGGTAAATGAGCGTTAGTTCTTTATAAATTTCTGAACGATTCGGTCATTTTCAGAAGTGATTTCCATAAAATACATTCCTTCCGGGATTGCCGAAATATCTACAGATCGATCAGCAGAAAGTGTCAGCGGGATACGCTTCCCACTAAGATCAAAAATAGTAATGGTATCCACTATGGCCTGTTCTGAAGAAATAAAAAGCAAATCAGAAGTTGGATTAGGAAACAAGCGCACTTTTGATAAAGTATTATCGTTGATTCCTAAAATTTTAGAATCCTGAAAAACAGCAAAATTTCCATCGTCTCGGGTCATTATAAGCGTTAAAGTGTTGTCACTATTGGTAATGATCTCGTAGGTAAAATGAGCCTCAATAAAGTCGTCAATAAGTAACTCGAAATACTTGTTGGCAAAATCACACCAGGCATTACAACCTGGAAGTGTAATGCCCATATTTATGAAGGTAAATGCGGGGTCTACGGGATCATAAACAACGTCTGCAAAAAAACTGTCACTCTCTGGATCCATAACAGCATAAGCGTAATCTGTTTCAAAACCCATATTGGAATTTATGATCCCAACAGCGTTAACAATAGGGTTATTGTAGGTCACATCGTCCAAGGTAAAATAATCGATGTACCAATCGGTTTCCAGTAGTTCTGGTTCTTGCGCGAAGGTGTTGTTGGCTAAACCAAAAACACAAATAAGAAGTAATATTTTTTTCATAACAATTATATTTTGTCCATTACCTTGCCTATTGGTTCGGTAAACGAGGATTAGTATTTTATAAATTCCTGAATTATTTGCCTCTGTTCGGATGCTATTTCATGGCGAAACCAAGTTCAGAATAAATCTGCGTCCTGAGCCAGCTATTGGGTGGAAATTGATCCTGCAAATAGAAGAAATAATGGGTGCTTCATGATTTTTTTATTGATTAATTAGTTGTTAGAGGGAACGTGCGTGCCAAGAAATATGTAGTCCCTTATTATTGAAACAGTTGTTGGCAAATTTACCCTACCTAAACCCCGGTATTTCATTATATTTTTAGATGGACAAATAATATTTATAGCAGCTTGACCTATAAATTTATGAATTCTTAATCACATTCTTTATTTTTAGGGGCTTCAATGAATAACCTATGGAAGATTTTTGGTTGTATTTTACGTTAGGGTTTGAACATGTGCTGGACTGGAAGGCCTACGATCATGTGCTTTTTATCGTGGTCTTATGCGCTGCTTATTCCTTTTCCTCTTGGAAGAAAGTGCTTTTGTTGGTAACACTGTTTACGGTGGGGCATAGTGCTTCTCTTTTATTGAGCAATTTCGACGTGGTTCAGGTTGCTGCTCGATGGATCGAATTTTTAATTCCATTGTCTATCATTGCCACCGCTCTTTACAATTTGGTAAAAGCAAAAACAGTGGCTTCAGAAGATAAGAAAAACCTGCTCTACCTAGTTACGTTATTTTTTGGACTGGTCCACGGTTTTGGCTTTGCCCGATATTACAATGAGATCAATGATGAGAAGGAGATATGGCCCTTGGTGGAGTTTGCTTTAGGGATTGAAATGTCTCAGGTAGTTATCGTTTTATTGGTGCTTTTGATAGGTTATGGCCTTCGTACCTTCGGTCGTATTAACCAAAGAGACTGGGTATTAGTGGTTTCGTCCATTGTTTTGGGAATGACCCTCCCAATGCTCATTGAAAATTGGCCGTTTGGCGCCTAAATTTTGATGGTACTGTATTAAGAAAAAAAATATTTAAGAAACATTTAGCACCCACATTTTTTGTTGGGGTGTAACTTACCTTTAAATTCGCTACATATTACCTTATATGACGAGCAACAAACAATTACAATACGATGTGGCTTACTTACGCATGGCAAAGGAATGGAGTAAGCTTTCATATTGCGAACGCCGTCAAGTGGGAGCACTCATTGTAAAGGATAAAATGATCATTAGCGATGGGTATAACGGAACACCAACGGGTTTTGAGAATATATGTGAAGATGACGAAGGATATACCAAATGGTATGTACTCCATGCAGAAGCGAACGCCATTTTAAAAGTAGCTTCATCGACCCAATCTTGTGAAGGAGCAACCCTTTATATTACAATGTCTCCATGCAAACAATGTAGTAAATTAATTCATCAGGCTGGAATTTCCCGTTTGGTGTATCATGACGCCTACAAGGACGATTCGGGCGTGAAATTTTTAAAAAAAGCTGGCGTTTCCATAACGCACATTGAATCTTTAGACTGAATGGGAAACACAAAAAAGTATATTCCTTTGTTGATGGGCCTGGCCGTTACTGCTGGGGTCATTCTGGGGTCAAAACTTAACTTTGGAGATGGAAATGAAAAGATTTTTGCAACCAACTCCAAAAAGGACAAATTAAATCGATTGATCGATTATATCGACTATGAATATGTGGATGATGTGAATACGGATAGCATCGTGGATGTAACCGTAAATGGTATTTTAGAGAATTTGGATCCTCATTCTGTATATATTCCTGTGGATCAATATGAAGAAAATGCAGACGATATGCGAGGAAATTTTGTGGGAATTGGTGTGAGCTTCTATCCTTACAATGACTCCATTGCCGTAATTAGAGCCATTGAAGGTGGCCCCGCTGCTGAAGCCGGAATTTTAGGAGGAGACCGAATTTTATATGCCGACGGAAAGAAATTATTTGGAGAGAACATCGATCGGGACAGTATTTCTAAATTTCTGAAAGGCGAGATCAATTCAAAAGTAAAACTGAAAGTTCAAAGAAGAGGAGAAAAAAAATTACTGGATTTTACCCTAAAAAGGAAGAGAGTTCCTCTGGTTAGTGTAGATGCTTCTTATAAATTGACAGACGCCATTGGTTATATCAAGGTAAACCGCTTTTCTGAAACCACTTACAGCGAATTTAAAAAAGCACTGGAGTCTCTCGACGATGACGATCTGAGCACTCTGGTTTTAGACTTGAGAGATAATCCTGGGGGTTATATTTCAACAGCAGAAAGAATCGTCGATGAGTTTTTGAAGGATGATAAACTGGTCCTGATCACGAGAAACAAAAGCGGAGAAGAAAGCCGCACCTATGCTACCAAACGCGGTGATTTTGAGGACAGAAAGTTGTATGTATTAATTAACGAGAATTCGGCTTCGGCCAGTGAAATTGTCGCGGGTGCGCTTCAGGATAATGATAAAGGGACCATCGTAGGACGGCGTTCTTTTGGCAAAGGTTTAGTTCAAAGAGAAATGGCGCTGGGCGATGGTAGTGCAGTTCGTCTTACCATAGCACGTTATTATACCCCAACAGGCCGATCCATTCAGCGACCCTATGGCAATGGCAATGGTAGTTATTATAGCGATTACGAAGACCGATATCGCCATGGCGAAATGATTAGTGCCGATAGTATTAAAGTGGAAGATTCGTTAAAGTTCAGGACCCCAAAGGGTAAAATAGTTTATGGCGGAGGTGGAATAATTCCGGATGTTTTTGTGCCAAAGGATACCAGCATTGAAAACGAAACCTTAGAGTATATTACCCGTAACGGCTTTATGAGCTACTTCGTTTTTGAATATTTAGAGGCCAATCGAGAAGATTTTGCAGGCCTCTCATTGCAACAATTTGATGACGAATTTGAAGTGGATGACGCCTTGAGAGAGGATTTTCTTTCCTTTTCGCGCCTGGAAGAGGCTCGCATTGATATCACAGGCTATGCCGACGAACTAAGGCTGGCGTTAAAAGCGAATATCGCGCAGCAACTATACGGCCCTAATGCATACGAGTATTTTCTGAACGAAGGCGATCCAATGATTCAGAAAATTTTGAAATTGGAAGCGAACAAAACTCCTTAATTATAGCGTTGCTATCCTACTTTTTTCTGTGCTTGATCTTGCGCGAAATTTGAAGAATAACCATCAACAATACGGCGCAGGCAGCGGCTAATATGCCAATAGCAGCGACGCCACTATCTCCTAAGAACGGATTTTCAAGATCCAATTTGCTAGCATTAAAAACAATAAGTCCGAGACCTAAGATCATCAAAATGTAAATAAGAATTTTCATTAATTAAGCCGGTGCGCACCGGTAGCTTTTAGTTAAACAGTTCCTGAATATTGGAAGTAAATAGTTTCACGGCAATAGCCAATAAAATAACTCCAAAGATCTTCTTTATAATAGCAATTCCACTTTTACCTAAGACGCGCTGCAATTTCCCGGAGGTCTTTAAAACAATATAAACAATAAGAATGTTCGCGATTATGGCTACGATGATATTCTCAATGTTATATTCCGCTCTAAGGGCCAATAAGGTGGTTAGGCTTCCGGGGCCCGCCACAATTGGGAACGCAATTGGGAAAACGCTAGCCATATCCGGTCCGTCATCTCCTTCTTTGAAAAGGGTGATGTTCAAAATCATTTCAATGGCAATAAAGAAAAGAATAAAAGCACCCGCCACGGCAAACTCGTTCACATTGATGCCAATCAATTTTAAAATTTCTTCTCCAACAAAAAGAAAAACAATCATAACAACGGCCGCAATAATAGTAGCGCGACCACTTTTAATGTGCCCAGCCTTTTCGCGAAGGGCAATCACAACAGGGATACTGCCAACAATATCTATTACCGCAAATAACACCATGGTTGCGGTTCCTATTTCTTTTAAACTGAATTCCATTTCGATTCCATTTAGACTGCAAAATTAGCTAATAAAATGAAGCTAACACCTAGAGAAATGAAAATTCATCTACCAAAAGTTCAAATTGAATTCGCTTGCTTCCGACCCGTCTTTTTTCTGAAAAATCCAGCTATCTTTGCCACATGTTCCAATTAGGTAAAACCATTGTTTCTGAAGACATTATTGAGAAGGATTTTGTCTGTAATTTAGGAGCCTGCAAAGGCGAATGTTGTATTGCAGGGGAGGCGGGTGCCCCGGTCACACACGACGAGGTAAGTATTTTGAAAGAAATTTATTCCAAAGTAAAACCGTTTCTACGTGCTGAAGGTATAGCCGCCATTGAAGCACAAGGGACTCACGTTGTAAGTGATCTGGACGAATTGGAGACGCCGTTGGTAGATGGAAAAGAGTGTGCTTACGTAACTTTTTCTGAAAATGGTACCGCTGGCTGCGGTATTGAAGATGCTTTTAATGCTGGAGAAGTGGATTTTAGAAAACCAATTTCCTGTCATTTGTACCCAGTTCGGGTTCAGGATTTCAACGAATTTGCTGCAGTCAATTATCACAAATGGCCTATTTGTAATGACGCCTGTAAGTTGGGAGCGTCCCTCAAAGTTCCCGTATACAAATTTGTAAAGGATGCCCTCGTCCGAAAATTTGGCGAGCATTGGTATGCACAATTGGAGAAGGTGGCCTTGGAAATGCAGTAGTTCTTACGTTACTGAATTGATTCCTAAAAAGGAACTGCCTTCCGGATTTCTTGTGGTTTTGCCAACTAGGTTGTACCGGCTCCATGGGTTGAATTAACACCTGCTCTTAGGAAGTAATTTTAATCTAATTTTACTTTATTGGGAAATAGCCCTTTTGGGTGAGTGCTAAATAAATGATAATGACTAACTTAGCATAACTAGTACAAACACTTAACAATTACATCATGAAGAAATTTATAATTGCCATTTTAACTTTGGCCGTTTTCACAGCTTGTGAAAATCCAGTGACAAAAAAGATCAAGGAGACCAAGGAAACCGTTTCGAATACCAAAGAGGCGATGAAAGAAATGAACAATATGCAGGACGATATAAAAGAACTGCAACAAGTAACGCCACTTACCAATGATGAATTAAAAGCATGGTTACCCGACGAAATCAACGGAATGAAACGAATCGCTTATAAAGCCGGCCAGGGATCGTTTATGCAAATTGCGATGATCGAAGCAACTTATGCTAATGAGGATAAATCCAAAAAATTCAAAATTGAAGTTATGGATGGCGCGGGCGAAGTTGGAGCTACTGCAACCGCAGGAATGCGAATTCTCTTCTCTCAGGATTTTGAAGAAGAAGACGAATATAAAACGCGACGTACGGTAAAGAAGGACGGGATGAAGGCCATTGAAGAATATCGAAAGAACAATAATAGAAGTACCATCCAATTTTTTAAAGGAAATCGTTTTTATATGAATGCCTCGGGGACCAATATGGATATCGATGAAACTTGGGATGCCATAGACGAATTGGACATGGAAGATCTGGGCGAATAAATGGATTTAAATTTTCGATAAGAAATCCACCTTTCTAAAATGAAGGGTGGATTTTTTTTGAATCATTTTTTCGTTGTTCTTTTCAAAATTTGAAATGAATTTGCTCTTTTCTATGTTAAAATTGAATTTTTTTTCTTTTGAATTTTTGTTGAAAATTTAGGTTACGAAAACGTTACGAAAACGTTGTTTAACTACCGTGGAATGGCCTTCGGATGAGATTTCAAGGGACAATTCTTTCAATTGTTCACAACCCCAATAGAAATAATATAAAATATTGATAATCAATAAGTTAAATTCTATTTTTAACATAACGATAATAACAATGCTCTAAGATTGATGTTGAAAACTTTGTTGAAAACCTTGAAGATATTTTTCTCAAAACAGTCGCTATTTTTTTCATATTTGTTAGTCCCTAGTAATGCGAAATATTTCTAAAAAACTTAAACGAAGGACAATGAACGAAGTAGAACCAATTTTAGCCGAGAATAAAGACAGATTTGTAATTTTCCCAATTCAACATCATGATATTTGGGATTGGTACAAAAAATCTGAAGCCAGTTTTTGGACGGCAGAGGAGATTGATCTACATCAGGATTTGACCGATTGGACCGAAAAGCTAAATGATGATGAACGCTATTTTATCAAACACATTTTGGCTTTTTTCGCAGCTAGTGATGGTATCGTAAATGAAAATTTAGCAGAGAACTTTGTAAATGAAGTTCAGTATAGTGAGGCTAAATTTTTCTATGGATTCCAAATTATGATGGAGAATATTCATAGCGAAACCTACTCTTTATTAATCGATACTTACGTAAAGGATGATAAAGAAAAAGATATGCTTTTTAATGCTATCGAGAACTTTCCAGCTATTAAAAAGAAGGCAGATTGGGCATTGAAGTGGATCGAAAGCCCGAGTTTTGCAGAACGTCTTATCGCTTTTGCGGCTGTAGAAGGAATTTTCTTTTCTGGAGCTTTCTGTTCTATTTTCTGGTTAAAAAAACGTGGCCTCATGCCAGGTTTGACCTTCTCCAACGAATTAATTTCTCGCGATGAGGGAGTACACTGCGATTTCGCTGTGCACTTGCATAATCATCACCTAGTCAATAAAGTTCCCAAGGAACGTATCCGCAGTATCATTGTGGATGCCTTAAATATCGAGCGTGAATTTATTACCGAATCACTTCCCGTAAGTTTGATTGGAATGAATTCAACCTTGATGACTCAGTACCTGGAATTTGTAACAGACCGTCTCTTAGTAGAACTGGAATGTGAGAAAGAATACAACACCAGCAATCCATTTGACTTTATGGATATGATTTCGCTGCAAGGAAAAACCAATTTCTTTGAAAAACGCGTTTCAGAATATCAAAAAGCTGGAGTAACCAATAAAGACAAAGAGTCGAATAAAATTAGTTTCGACGCAGATTTTTAAGAAGGATACTGCTGCTCCCCAATTAGCGGTCTTTCTAGACTAAATACCTACAAACGTGTGTTTTAACCAATACGCACAAGATATTTTTTTTAAAAACCCAACTAACACGCAACTAGTACAATGAATGTAATTAAAAGAGACGGCCGCAAAGAGGTAATCATGTTCGACAAGATTACCGCACGTATTCGTAAGCTATGCTACGGATTAAATGAATTAGTAGATCCCCTAAAAGTGGCCATGCGTGTCATTGAAGGTTTATACGATGGGGTAACCACAAGCGAATTGGATACTTTAGCTGCTGAGATTGCTGCGACCATGACCGTTTCTCACCCAGATTATGCGAGACTGGCAGCGAGAATTTCAGTTTCAAACCTACACAAAAATACGAAGAAGTCTTTTTCTGAAGTAATGACCGATCTTTATGAGTATGTAAATCCGCGTACGGGTAAAGATGCTCCGCTATTGAGCGATGAGGTCTACAAAATTATTCAGGAAAACGCTGAAGAATTAGATTCTACTATTATATATAATCGTGATTTTGGGTACGATTACTTCGGTTTTAAAACTTTAGAACGATCTTACTTACTAAAACTCAATGGGCAAATTGTTGAGCGGCCTCAACATATGCTAATGCGAGTTTCTATTGGAATTCATCTGGACGATTTGGCAGCGGCAAAAGAAACCTATGAACTCATGTCGAAGAAGTTCTTTACCCATGCTACCCCTACCTTATTTAACAGTGGGACTCCCAAACCCCAAATGTCTTCATGTTTCTTATTAACGATGAAGGAAGACAGCATTGATGGAATTTACGACACCCTAAAACAAACCGCCAAAATCTCACAATCTGCCGGCGGGATAGGGTTGTCTATTCATAATATTAGAGCCACGGGATCCTACATTTCAGGTACGAACGGTACCTCCAATGGGATTGTTCCAATGCTACGTGTTTACAACGATACGGCTCGTTATGTAGATCAAGGTGGAGGAAAGAGAAAGGGAAGCTTTGCCATTTATATTGAACCTTGGCATGCCGATATCTTCGATTTCTTAGATCTAAAAAAGAACCATGGAAAAGAAGAAATGCGTGCTCGCGATTTGTTTTATGCCATGTGGATTCCAGACTTGTTCATGAAGCGCGTGCAGGAAGACGGAGAGTGGACGTTGATGTGTCCGAACGAATGCCCAGGTCTTTGTGACGTGCACAGTGAAGAGTTTGAAACCATGTATTTGAAGTATGAGGCCGAAGACAAAGGCAGAAAGACCATCAAAGCTCGCGAACTTTGGGAAAAGATATTAGAGTCTCAAATTGAAACCGGAACTCCTTATATGTTGTACAAAGATGCAGCGAACCGTAAGAGTAATCAGTCCAACCTGGGAACCATACGATCTTCAAACTTGTGCACCGAAATTATGGAGTATACTTCACCCGATGAAGTTGCTGTTTGTAACCTTGCCTCCATTGCCTTGCCAATGTTTGTAAAGGACGGTGAGTTTGATCACAAGGAACTGTTTAGAGTGACCAAGCGTGTCACGAAAAACTTAAATAGAGTGATAGACCGTAACTACTATCCGGTTAAGGAAGCTGAAAATTCGAACTTCCGTCATCGCCCTGTTGGATTAGGAATTCAAGGATTGGCGGATACCTTTATTATGATGCGCTTGCCGTTTACCTCCGATGAAGCGAAAAAGGTAAATCAAGATATTTTTGAAACCCTTTATTTTGCTGCAGTGAGTGCTTCCATGGAAGAAGCTAAGGTAGATGGCCCCTACGAAACCTATGAGGGATCGCCAATTTCAAAAGGAGAGTTCCAACACAACCTTTGGAACATTAAAGATGAAGAGCTTAGTGGACGATGGGACTGGGGGAAATTACGCAAGGAAGTGAAAAAACATGGAGTACGTAATTCCCTGTTGGTAGCACCTATGCCCACCGCATCAACATCACAAATTTTAGGAAATAATGAAGCCTTTGAGCCATATACTTCCAACATCTACACACGTCGTGTACTTTCTGGTGAGTTTATTGTGGTAAACAAACATTTATTAGAAGATTTAGTTGAATTGGGTCTATGGAATGATGACCTAAAAGAAGAGATCATGCGCGCCAATGGCTCTATTCAGAACGTAGATGTTATTCCACAGGATTTGAAAGAGTTGTACAAAACCGTTTGGGAGTTAAGTATGAAGGACATTATCGATATGTCTCGTCATAGAGGTTACTTTATTGATCAATCTCAGTCGTTAAATCTATTTATGGAGAATGCGAATATGGCAAAATTAACATCTATGCATTTCTATGCATGGAAGAGCGGATTAAAAACAGGAATGTACTATTTACGTACTAAGAGTGCTGTAGATGCTATTAAATTTACCCTCAAGAAAGAAACGAAAAGCGAGCCCAAGCCAGAATTGGTAGAAGCTCCAGTACAGGCTACTTCACTGAATAGTGAAACAAAGCCCTTGACTGCTAAAGAATTGAGAGAACTATTGGAAAAGTCGAAAGACGCTGAAAACGATGAAGATTGCTTGATGTGTGGGTCTTAAACCTGGACAAGCGATAATCACACAGTAATGCTCTCAAGATTACAAGTGTTAATAACAGAAAGAGGAAGGCGAGATGCCTTCCTTTTTTTATGGCCGACATTTTGACGGCCCTACGTGTCGTTTAAATGAGATGTAATAAATATCCGAGCGCAGCACCAATTATAATCACCCAAACGACGCTCACCCTTTTAAAACCGAATACAAGAATTCCACTAATTAGGGCGATAACGACAGATTGCCATTGTGTTAATGTCTCGGTGCTCATGACAAATAATACAGAAATCATGACGGCCACGGCGGCCACATTTACACTATCTAAAAAATAACCGAACCATTTAGATTTTCGCATTCTCGGAACTAGAGGATTGAGCATCCATACAAACAAGAAGGACGGTAAGAAGATACCAAGCGTAGCAGCAATAGCTCCCCAAAACCCACCCATTTGATACCCAATAAAGGTGGCTGTGGAAAGCACCGGGCCTGGGGTAAATTGACCAATCCCAATGGCGTCCATGAGTTCGGGACGGGTGAGTAAACCAGTACTTACGAGTTCCGCATCGAGATAGGCGAACAATACGTAACCACTTCCGTAGAGAATACTACCCACCTTTAAAAAGGTCCATAAAATTTTAAGTGTAGCAAGTTTCGCAATGGTTTTTTCAGCAAAGAGTAGCACGAGAAATGGGGCTGTGCTATGCAAATTTTCAGATAACATTTTTTGCTTCATAATAAAATAAACCAATCCAACAAATCCTCCCAATAAGAGGGCGATCACCTCATTAATGCCCAACAGGCTTGTTACGAGCACTGCCGCTCCCAGGATGGCCAATTCCCAGTTTTTAATGGCCTTTTTACCCAATTTTAAAACTGCCGAAGCAATGATAGCTAGTACGGCAGGTTGAATGCCCTGCACAAAGGGTTGTACTTCTGGCAGTGTGCCATATGCCACGTAAAGGTAGGCTAGGACTCCGGTAATGAGTACCGCTGGAAAGATAAAGCAAGCACCTGCTACAATGAGTCCGGGAACTCCCGCGCGCTCATGACCGCAGTGCATGGTCATTTCAGTGCTGTTGGGTCCAGGGATGAGGTTGGTGGCGCCCACAAGATCCAAAAAGTGTTGTCGGCTCATCCACTGTCTTTTGGCTACTACAGCGTCTTCCATCATGGCTATGTGGGCTGCAGGACCTCCAAAGGCAAAACAGCCTAATTTAAAGAAGACCAGAGCGACCTCTTTAAGTTTTTTGGATTGTGACATCTATCTACTCCGTTTTTAAGAGATCGGTTCCTAAATATTTATCATCCTTATTATAATACCAGGCACGGATTTTTGGGATTTTAATACCATTAATTTCCGCTTCTTCCGAAAGCAAAATGTATTCTCCGGTGTCTTTGCCTTTGCCTTTGGGATCGCCTTTGAAAAACTGGTAGATCTCCATGGCATAGGTTTTTGGATTGAAGTAGAAATACCAAACGTCACTACCCACTGCTTCATCATAGGTTGCTTTGAGGACCAAGTATTCTTTTCCTTTGAAAGATTTTAATTGAATTGTTTCTGAAATATGGGTGCCCGGGTCTTTTAATTTCATGGGAAGACCGTAGAGATACGTATAGTAATTTTTAAACAGCGCGGCGCGTTCGCAACTTAAATTGTTTTTTTTGAGGACGGCTTCGGAAAGATTGTCTTCTCCATTGAGTTTGATGTTGCAATTCCCTTTATTAATGGTGTAAGTGGTCGTAATGGTATCTCGTTTTGCAGTGACTTGAAAATATTCTGCGGGGAGATTGATGGCAATGTCACTATCTCGGTCCGGACTATCAGGTGTTTGCATAATGACGTTGAGGTGGCCATTAAATTGGTCCCAATGACCATTAGGGTCGTGATAAGCAATGGCTTTATCCAGTAATTCTGTTCCTGAGAGTTGTTGTTGGCTAAGACCTAATTGAGATGCTAGCAATACCAAGATCAAAAGGCAGATTCTCTTCATTTTTAGAGGTTTTATGTAGCTAAAGATACTCACAATTTGGTATATAAAAAAAGCACTGAATGGGTTATAAACAGTGCTTTTCCTTAAGTTAAATATAAAATTATTCTCTTTTATAGCTAGTGTAATACTCTTCCATTAAGTTCATAATTCCGTTGACCAAATCTTTAGTTTCTAACAGAATATTGAAATATAGAGAGGTGTTTTTAGGACTGGATTCTTCAGTTCTTGTTCGCTCAATTTGTGTTTGAATTTTAGAAGAAAGGCCTTCTAGAATTTCTTCCTTACGCGCAATCACATAGCTAATTCTTTCAAACTTTCGACTGTCAAATGCTTCCACAATCTCATTGAGTAGTGCTTCTAAAGTGTCATCAATTTCCTGAAGCTCCTTAATTTGTTTGAACTTTAACTTTTTATGGTTGTTGTTCACATGCTTGTAGCTTTTCTTGGAAATGAAATCTAGAGATTGTGCAATATCTGTCAAGTAAGCAAGAACGGTAATATAAAAGTTGCTTCCGCGAACACTGGTCTCGTCCAAATTCTTTATAAAATAAAAAATGTTGTCCCTTAACTCCTCAATTTCGGCATCCAACTTTTCAACTCCTCTTCGGCTCTTTTTTAAGGCTTTATTATCTTCCTTGGCCAATCCTTTTAGAACATCTGTATAGATCTTATTCGATCTGGAAATAACGTTCGAGATGTTACTGGCACTTTCAGAAATAATACCCTGAACGGTACTGCTTTCAGACTTTTTAAGTGTCTTAGGGTCTACGGAAGAATTACTTTTTCTTTTGTGAGAAAGATAGTTTCTTACCAATATGGCTACAGTGATTAGTAACAATATTGGCGTCATAACTTCTTTGTTCCAATTGATTAGGAAAGTAACAACTCCAGCTGCTATAAGTGCGCCAAAGGCGGTGAAAAACCACCCCCCAATTACGTTCAACACTCCTGCAACGCGGTATACTGCACTTTCTCTTCCCCAAGCTCTATCTGCCAATGATGTACCCATGGCAACCATAAAGGTCACATAAGTTGTAGATAAAGGCAGTTTCATGGATGTTGCGATAGAAATAAGGACCCCAGCTACCATTAGGTTAACAGAAGCTCTAATCATATCAAATGCTGGGGCATTGATGCTTTGATCCTTGGTTAACATTACCGCATCCGGTTTTTGAAAGCTAAGACCAATTTTTTCCTGAGTAGATTTTGGAATAACATAGCTCATTGCTTGAGATAACCAGGATGAACCTTTTACAACTGCTCTGGAGAGCATATTGGGTTGAAATTTTTCGTGAGTTTCACCTTGACGAGACAGTCCAATTTCTGTTTCTGCCACCGTTTTAGCTTTTTTGGAGAACCAGAGCGTAACCACCATGATACCACCTGCGATAAACAATAGGAAAGGTTCTGCTGGCATTTTCTTGTCAAGAACACCCATCGAGAACAGCGAAGCATCCACACCAGAAGCTACCCAAGCTTCGTACGAGTGATAAGCTGCCATCGGTACACCAATAAAGTTCACCAAATCGTTTCCTGAAAATGCTAATGCCAGACCAAATGTTCCAACAGCAATTACAATAATTAAGATACTCTTATTCGTCACTTTCTGAAATACATAGGACAACAAGGTAAACAGGACAAATCCGGCTCCAATGATATACATTTCGTTTCCTTCAACTACACCTTTCATATCCTTGTAATAAGGAGTTCCTTTCAGTCCCTTCATGAAAATGAAGTAAAGGATGGCTGTAAGTGCAACTCCGCCAAAAAGGGCACCAAAATTCTTTATTTTCTTTTCGTATTGAAAAGTAAAAATGAGTCTCGATATCCATTGCACAATAGCTCCAACTGAGAATGCTATGACTACGGATAATAGAATACCACTAATTATCTCAAGGGCTTTGGCCGTGTTAATATAGTTTCCAAGGTTGGTAAATGTCTCGGTATCCGAGGCACTAATTTTAATTAAGGACATTACTATGGCCGCTCCCAAAAGGTTAAATACAATAGAAACTGTCGTTGAGGTAGGTAATCCCAGGGTATTAAAAAAGTCCAGCAATAGAATATCCGTAATCATCACAGCCATAAAAATGATCATGATTTCATCGAAATAAAATTCTCCTGGAACAAAGATTCCCTTCCTGGCCACCTCCATAAGGCCACTGGAATAAACGGCTCCAATAAAGATACCTAAGCTCGCTATCACCATGATGGTGCGCATAGAGATTGCTTTCGATCCAATAGCTGAGTTCAAAAAGTTGATCGCATCATTACTTACACCAACAATAATATCGGCAACGGCTAGAATGACCAATGCCACAAGCATTAATAAGTAAATATTATCCATTATATATTGAATTATCATGGTACAAATGTCTCATTTTCTTAAGGCTCATTTGTTACCAAATTGTTATCTCTTTTTCTTAAAAATGAAAGTCGAATCCAGTTCTGAACATGATGTTGTCATCGTTGCCGTCCAGTGTGCTGTAACTTATATCGGCTTGAATTTTTAATTTGTGTCCTACCACATATTTGGAAACCCCAAGTGTGTATTGATCTTCTGGTAACCTTCCTGTAATATCATCAAAATTCAGTGTGGTATACCTTCCTGTAATTTCATAATTATTATCAAACAAGTATGCCAACTGCGCATTTAACGCATTTCCCGTTGTGACAATATCTCCGGTTGGAGTGGTTCCATCGGCTTCTAACGCAACGGGTGCATCGGCATCTCTCAAAGCATATTCTCCCATAAATGAAATACCATTATACTTGAACATCGCATCTATAAATAAGGTGGTGATGTCCGTCTGATAAAGCGAGCCATCTTCACGAAACATATAGGATCCCAGATTACTGCGCGTCTTTACAGCATCCTGATTAAAGTCGTAAGTAACTGCAGCCATTAATTTTGGAGTGGCTTCACGTTTCAAGTCGCCTTGCGAATAATCTCCCTTTGAGGCAAATTTTCCAAAGGGTAAAAACTCTACACGTCCTGTATATTGAAGTCCACCTAAGTTGCCTTCCGTGACATTTCTCCCTTCTCCTTGAGAGATAGCTAGTTTTTCACGCATCAAAAAGTCACCTCCTAATTGGGTATAATGACGTATTTGAATCCCAAGATCACGATCAATATTAAATCGACTATTCAATAAGGAACGATTTATGAGTTGTAAATTTCCGGAAGAAACTACACGTTCTACGTTACCAGGCAATTTGGTTTGCCCAGCCCATAGCTCGAAGTTTTCGTAGAAATTCCACATGATAACAGCATCTAAAATATAGCGTGGTGTATTTCTGTTGAATTGATTCGCGCCTGAAATATCTCGGTTGGAAAGTCCTAATTCAATTTTGTACCTTAATTTCGGAGAATAAGCGAAACCATCAAACTTAAGACGCGCTCTACGAATAGAAAAGCTTTGCTCACCACTACCATAATTGTCACCATCATGATCCCAGTCAATAATGTAACGCGCTTGAATACGGGGAGCGAATTTAACACTGAAGGAGCTGTCTTTTGCTATAAAATTAATGAGCCCTTTACCAAATTTGGTGTCACTAATTTCTTGTGCGTTAGCAACATATGTAAAGGATAACAATGCTACTAATAGTAGGTGGTGTAATTTCATTAAAATCAATTTTAGTTTTTGTCGCTGCAAAGAACCAAATCCAATATTAACTTAATGTTACCGAATGTTTAATTTTATCTCTTTAGATATAATCTTATCAACAAAAAAAGGGTTACCTGGCCAAAGGTAACCCATACACTGAATTAAATCTAGTCGACAAAAACTAATTGATTTTAAGTGTTTTTTTGTCTTAAGACATCTACAAAGTAAAGACACCACTGTACCTTTTTTGTAATCTTAGTATTAATAAATTATTAAGGTCGAAAAAGTTGTTTCCAAATTCCAATGTTAAATCTTCATATATAATACGCTATATATCAGATACTTAACTTTTCAATGTAAATTTAATGTTACCAAATGCTTTCATAATTGTTATGAAATGTATAATTTAGAGTATATAAATTAAAAGATTACAGATTATGAAGAAGATAGTATTGATATTGGTTATGGTTTTTACGGCAAATATAGCCTTGGCACAGACGTGTGATAAAAAAGATAGCTATGTGCTAAATGGTGATGTCATTGAAGCTACATTATATCATGATAATGGAACCATCGCGCAAACTGGATTTTATACGACAGAAAATAAATTACACGGAGAGTGGATAAGCTATGATGCCAAGGGAAATAAAACTGCCATTGCGACCTATGAAAATGGAGAAAAGGTGGGCACATGGGTATTTTATAATGGTCAGGAGATGAAAGAAGTAACTTATACGAACTCAAAGATAGCACAAGTGAAAACATGGATTAATACGGATACTCAAGTAGTGACCAATTAGAAATGAATTCAATTGTAAATAAAAAAAGAACACCATAGGCGGTGTTCTTTTTTTATTTATTAAATTTATCGAAAGGCATCCATTGGCTTTTTGTTATAATTTTAACATTCACGCATGCTATACACATAGTTTTGCTATTATATTTGTGTAATTAACGTATTAAATGGGAAAATCCTTTGTTCTTATTATGTTGTCTGTGGCGTTGAGCTTTTCAATGGTTGCACCTGCACTTAATTCGCTCTTAGATTTTAATCCTGATTACATCGCCTTTAATGATTTTTCTGAAGAAGAACCTAATACAGGAGAAAAGGAAATCTTTGAAAAGGATGTTGTTCTTGTTATAAACCAAAAGTTAATGCCCTATAGCGCCATTCGATGTGTTGCGCTAAGTAGCTGTTATAAAGAAGCATCATCTATGTTTGATGAAAAAATCTTACTCCCCCCTCCGCAACATACTTCATAATTTTTAGCTTAAAACAACCTTAAGGTGCATCACCTTAGCATTTTTAAATTTTTTGGTAGCTTCTTTGGAAGCCACCTATTATTTTATAAACCAACTATGAAGAATTTATTCGATTTTAAATATTTTAAAGGTGACTTATTTGGCGGACTGACCGCTGGTATTGTCGCCCTACCGTTAGCGTTAGCCTTTGGAGTTAGTTCTGGGCTTGGCCCAGCAGCCGGTTTATACGGTGCCATATTTGTGAGCTTTTTCGCGGCATTGTTTGGAGGTACCAACACCCAGATTTCGGGTCCAACAGCGCCAATGACTGCGGTAAGTATGGTAGTGATTGCCGGGATTATTGCCGTGAACGATGGTGATGTAAATAAGGCTTTACCAGCTATTCTTACCGTCTTTATTTTATCAGGACTCTTTCAAATTGCCCTGGGACTAATTGGGTTAGGGAAATATATAAAGTATATACCGTATCCAGTGGTCTCTGGTTTTATGACAGCCATTGGAGTTATCATTTTGATAACGCAAATCCTTCCTGCTATTGGGTATTACCCGAAGGAGGATATGGCTTATGTAGAGCAATTTAAACCACAGGCAGAAGAGCTTATTTTAGAGAATATTTTAAGGGAAGAGGCCAATGAAGAAATCCTGGTCCTGGAAGACTTCGAGGAGACGATTGCCCGAGCACAAAAAATAACACCTGCCGAGATATTGCAAGAATCTCAAACCTTAGCTGCAAGTAAGGCATCTGGGGTGCTGGGGACCATAAAAGTGCTCCCTAAAGCTATTCAACACATTAATTGGCTGGAAGTAATTTTGGCCTTGGGGACCATATTTATAATTTATGGTTTCAAACGAATTACGAAAGTAGTGCCAAGTACCTTGGTCGCTTTGTTAGTGATGTCTGGAATTGCTTATGGCTTTAATCTAGATTATCGACCCATTGAAGAAATTCCAGAGGGATTACCCATACCCAACATAGAAATTTTGACCGGCTTTAGTCTGGCAAGTATAACTCCCTACATTTTTACGGCTTTGGCTCTCTCCTTGTTAGGAGCCATTGATTCACTGCTCACATCGGTGGTAGCGGATAATATGACCAAAACAAAACACAAACCCAACAAGGAATTAGTAGGTCAAGGAATTGGGAACACCATCGGTGCCTTTTTTGGAGGAATTCCTGGTGCAGGTGCCACCATTCGAACGGTAGTAAATATTAATGCCGGAGGTAAAACACGTCTTTCAGGAATGATGGCCGGGGTATTTTTGTTTATCATCATGCTAGCACTTGGACCCGTTGCCTCTCAAATTCCTGCGGCAGTTTTAGCAGGAATATTGATTACCGTCGGTATAGGAGTAATGGATTACCGAGGGTTAAAGGCCATTCCAAATATGCCACGACAAGAAGTCATTATTATGATCATAGTTTTGGTGCTGTCTTCTGTATGGGACTTGGTGTACGCTGTAGGAATTGGATTAGTGATTGCGTCTCTAACATTTATGAAGAAAATGGGAGATTTAACGGCAGAACGATCTGATGTCAAAGAATTAATTAAAGAAAAGGCCTGGAAGGATGAAAAGGACTTTCCACCACATTTAAAAGAAGAGGTCTTTATCAAGCATATCAAGGGGCCATTGTTTTTTGGTTCGACGAGCGATTTCCAGCAATTAGCAAGGCAAATACCGGATACCGCCACGGCCGTAGTGATACGCCTTGGTAGGATGCAATACATGGATCAATCTGGCTTATATGCCATGGAAGATATATTGGTCGATTTAGTAGGCAATGGAATCAAAGTGTTGTTTGTAAATACTCAGAAACAACCTTGGTATATGATGCAACGTATTGATATTATCCCAGATTTGGTTCCAGAAGAACAAACTTTTGAAAACTTCGATGATTGTCTAGTTTGGATTAAAGAGAACGTAAAAGACACCGCTTAAAATTAAAATTTGAATAAAAACAAAAGAGGCTACCCAATTGGGTAGCCTCTTTCAATTCATTATATCGCTAATTCTATAATAAATTATTAGGGTATTTATAGTCTTGCATTAATCCAATCCCAGGCAGAAATGTCAACCGCAGTTCCGTTAAACACATCGTTGTCTGGAGCGGTCATTGGAACTCCATCCACTATTACATTCCCAATTGGACCATCATCTTTCATATCTACATTAGTGGTGTAGCCCGTTAAAAGGACATTGGTCATGGTAGCTCCAGATTCTTTTTTAAATTGTAAAGCTGTACCTGCAGTTGCAGAGATTGCTGTAAAATTGGTTATGGTTGGATTACCGTTATCACCGTCGGCCTCGATTGCTGTTGAGAAGCCATCGATGGTATGAGAAACATAGGTATTGGTAATTCCTCCGTTCCATCCTTCGGTCCAGTCTACAGAATCGTCCTCATTGTTCTCAAAGTATAGGTTGGTAGCACTTACGGTTCCACCGAAAAATTCGATACCGTCATCAGCTCCATTGATTACGGCTAGATTGTTAATGCTAGTTCCGCTACCTACGGCGTATAATGAAACACCGTTGTATTGAGATTCGGAGTTAATTTGTGCTCCGGTTCCAAGGATTACCAGGTAATCGATGTTTCCAGAGTTGTCAGCAGGATCGGTTCCTCCGTAGATAAACCCGCCTACTTCAGCAGTTACGCCAACACCTTCCGTGTTAGGTCCAAATCCGCAAATAGTTAATCCACCCCAGTCCCCAGGTTGTGCCCCTTGAGAAGACATGATCACAGGATTGCTAGCCGTACCGTTAATTTCAATATCTCCGCCTTGTAATACGGCGATGTATACTTCGGTTCCGCCATCGCGAGCTGTAATTCTTGTGCCGGCAGGAATAATGAGTTTACCCCCGTTTTGTACAATTAATGTTTCATTCAATAAATAATTGATGTTAGGATCTAAGGTTTCAGTTCCGGTAATATTACCTTCTAAAATTACCAACTGCTGTCCAGAGTTGTTCGAGTTAACCCATGAGAATGTAGATACATCTACGGTAGCGGGCCCAATGTAGGTGTTGCTTGGGTCTCCAGTTTGTCCTTCGATGATCACATTTTCTAAAGGACCATCATCTTTCATATCAATAGAAGTTTCATATCCAGTTAATGATAAACCGGTAATGGTAGCTCCCGATTCTTTTTTGAACTGAAGTGCGGTTCCGCCGGTGTCGGAAACAGCAGTAAAGTTGACCAATTTTGGGTTTCCATTATCACCGTCGGCTTCAACTGCAGTAGAGAAACCATCGATGGTGTGCAAGCAGTAGGTGTTGGTCACTGTACCGTTCCATCCTTCGGTCCAGTCTACGGCATCGTCTTGGTTATTTTCTAAGTAAAGATTGTTTACAGAAACAGTTCCTCCAAAGAACTCAACTCCGTCATCGGCTCCGTTCACGATAGCAACGTTATCGATAGAAGTTCCACTTCCTACTGAATAAAGCGTAAGACCGTTGTATTGAGACTCAGAGTTGATTTGGGCTCCTGCGTCTTCAATAATGAGGTAATCGATATTTCCAGAGCTGTCACCGGGAGCTGTTCCTCCATAAACGAGGCCACCAACTTCTGCGATGACATCAACCCCTTCTGTGGTTGGTGCTTCTCCACAAAGAAGTAATCCACCCCAACTACCTGCATTACCACTATCCGATCTCATGATTACGGGTAGGTTAGCAGTTCCCTGGATGTCAATACGTCCACCTTGCTCCACAGCGATGTATCTGTTTTCAGTAGACTGAGATACAATTACAGTTCCAGCAGGAATGGTCAAGGTTGCTCCTGATTTTACAAGATAGGGCCCGGTAACGGTATACTGCTCGGTAGCCACCAATACTCTGTCCGTCTCTAAGTTTCCGCTTAGATCGGTAAGTTCTACGTCGCCACTACCGTCATCTACAGCAGTGAAGCCATCATCGCTACTACAGCTCGTAGCGAAAAGAATACTAAATGCAGCAAAAATAACTGCAAGGATTTTGAAATGTTTCATCGTTTTTTGATTTGATTAGAATGAATAATTAAGGTTAAGTCCAAGTTGCATTCCTCTGGTATAGGATAATACGGTTTCATTGGTTTCTATCCCAGTGGTGCTTGGACGTATTAATTGTGTTCTTTTGATTTCCGGATCTAATAAATTCTTTGCGCTTAATCCTACTCTCCAGTGTTCGCCAAATTGTTTATTCAGAATTAAATCTAAAGTCACAAAACCGTTTTCCACAATGGCATCGTTATAGTTGGTGTCACTGGACGTTTGGATTTCAGCAGCTCCCAGGGCAAATACTCGATCGGAAGCATAGTTTCCAACCAAAGTGGCCTGGAATGGATTTTCCGTATTGGTGTCATAATTGATAGAGGTATTTACAATCCAATCACTGGCACCTTGCAGTTCAGTTTTGGTTAGACCTTTATATCTGAAAGAACGGATTAAAGTTCCGGTGGCCTCATCGAAAATTTCTTTTAAGTCCTGCTCATGCCACATTCGAGATGCGTTGAAAGTTAGTCGTAATTTGGATTGATCATTTTCTTCGCCACCGTCAATAATATTCACACGCCCTTCTACTTCAACACCGTATACTTCGGCTTTTTCACCCGAATTGAAATATGAGAAGATACCGGCAGAACCTCTATCTTGAACACGGTTGATAGGGTCCTCAATCTTTTTGTAGAATCCGGTAACAGAAAACAATTGATCATTAGAAGGGAAGAATTCCCATTTTAGGTCGTAGTTGAAGTTGTTCGATGCTTCAATGTCCGGGTTACCTCTGGTTATTTGACCGGTAGGCGACACGTATTCGAAAGGAGCAATCTCTTTAAATTCGGGCAGGGTACGCGTTAAGCTATTTGCCAGACGAATGCTGTGCTTTTCGTTTATGGCGTATTTCACATTGATGGAAGGGTATAGACGATTATAGTCTTTGCTTGCATCTCCCAATCTTCCGGGGAAGTTCCCGACATTCCAGTTGACATCGATGTCATCCTTTTGATAGCGCAAACCGGTTTGCAGACTGAAATCGCCTAACTTTCCAATAAAATCAACGAATCCAGCAACACTTTGGAGTTTCCCTTCATAAAGATCTGCTTGCAGCGTATTAATTTCTAAAAGATTGTTATCGAAATTGGTTTGTGTAAAAATGGAGGTGATATCGTCGATCGATGTTGGATTCACCGCGTTTCGGATCGTTTCTTCCACACCTACAAATTGAGACCCAAAGTCACGGGTTTTATTACGATAGTTGGCCCCAAAGTTGACATGAAAAATATCGGTTTCGCTATCGTAGATCTTGTACAAATTACTAATGCGACCGTTGTATTCTATGTCTTCAATTTTCTGAATACTTTTACGCTGTTGGAAACCTCCGGTACGCCCTAATTGAACAAAATTTCCACTTGTGAAATTGACCTCGTTTCTAATTCGATTAGGTTCATCGGCACTTAAGAAGTTATATCCGGCGGCCCAGTCCAAAGTATTTTTTTCGTTCAGTTCGTGCTCACCGAGCAATTGAGTGACCGATAACAAAGTCTTTTTGGTGTTTTGGTCTCTTATAAATTGGTAGAATACATTACCGTCGGGAGCAATTTCCATGACGTCGGTTTCTTCAAAAATAGTAGCAGTCCCTGCACGACCTCCTTCAAAAACATTGTCCTCAAGTTTATTAATTACCAGGGTGTTAAATTTTAGGGTATTCTTGTCGTTTGCCTTAAAACGGGCATTCAATAATCCTGAAGTGGCTACTGTCTTTTTCCAGGTGATTGCATCGGGGATGGTATCATCGATAAAATTGGAACGGAACTGTCTGAACACTCCGTTTCGGTATTCGTAATTGGAGCGTTGTCCAGCGGTGATCAGAACCTTCAGTTTTTCACCAAATTTCTTCCCTGCACTAAACGAAATAGCATTGTTTACAGGAATATCTTCGGTGCCTGGAGCCCAGGTTTGTTGAGTAATATTGGAGCGTGGATTTCCTTCTCGAACATAAATTCCGAAGGTAACATCCTCTTGGTTAGGTGATACTTTAAAGTTATCAAATACCCCGTTTTCCATCACATTGGTATTTACGGAAGTACTTCCTCTAACCTCCAATATTTCACTGCCGGATAGTTCTTTGGTGGCAATGTCAATATTCCCCGAAGCCTGATCGGCGGAAACGGTTGGCGAAGTGGTCTTACTTACAGAAACGCTTTGAATTAGTCTTGTAGAAAAAAGACCAAGATCAATATTTTTCTTTTCAATATCGTCTGAAGGAATAGGTAAACCATTCAGTGTAGTGTATAAGTAACGATCTCCTAATCCACGTACGAAAATGTCACCAGAGCCTTCCGTCTTGTTCACACCAGAAATCTTAGTGGTGGCGGTAGAGGCATTGGAAATACCTAGTTTGCTCATTTCCTGAGCTCCAATACTCTCTTTTACTACGGTTGCTTTTTGTTGTGCCAACAAGAGTGCTGTTTCACGTTCTCTGCTCGTTTGCACTTTAATGACAACGTCATCGAGTACTGCTGCGCTTTGGCCTACTCCAGCATCAATTCTGGTAAACTTATCGGCCTCAACGACTACGTTAGGAATGACTACTGTTTCGTAGCCTACGTAACTAATTTCTAAAGAATAGGTTCCGACGGGAACGTTTTCTATAATGTAATTCCCATCAAAATCAGATTGGGCTCCTTTTTCAGTTCCTTTAAGAAATACCGAAGCGAAGGCCAAAGGTTCGTTATTAAATGTTTTGTCGGTTAAACTCCCTTCTACGGTACCTGTCTGTGCGGATAAAATTACCGTGGTAAGTAATAAGAGTGTGGTTAAATAATGTTTCATCAAGTACTATTCAAATTTGATGCAAAGAAATCCTAAAATGAGCCCTGAATAGTTATCCAAATGTTATCCTTCGTTTAGGTTTTTGTAACATTAGTGTTAGCTAAATGTTAAGCGCTAAATCCCGCTTATTTTATGAGATGGTAAAAGTAAATGTGAGGGATTAAGAAGGGGTTAATTGAGTTTTAAGAAAGCGATAAACTTTCTTCATTCTTGTATTTTTAAAACCGCTAGAAACTCCTATCTTTCGAAGGTAATTTGAATACTATGATGCAATGGGAACGACTCCTTTCGTTACGACGCCAAGGAGATACCAATAAACGATTACGAACCGAACAGGATGAGACCCGCCTTGGGTTTGAAGTTGATTATGACCGGGTTATTTTCTCTTCGGCCTTTCGAAGCTTACAGGACAAAACTCAGGTAATACCATTGTCCAAAACCTCATTTGTGCATACCCGCCTAACCCATAGTCTGGAGGTTAGCGTGGTAGGACGTTCTCTGGGCAGAGCCGTTGGAAAAGCCTTATTGGAACGACACCCTCAATTGCAAAAAACGCATGGACATCAATTCAATGATTTTGGCGCTATTGTAGCCGCTGCCGCCTTGGCACATGACATTGGGAACCCCCCTTTTGGTCACAGCGGAGAAAAGGCCATTGGAGATTATTTTTTGAATGGAGCTGGACAGCGATTTCGAGACCAACTGTCTGACAAGGAGTATCAGGATCTGATCGATTTTGAAGGCAATGCCAATGGATTCAAAATTTTAACCGAATCCAAAAACGGAGTAGAAGGTGGTTTGCGGCTTTCTTATGCCACTTTGGGAGCCTTTACGAAGTACCCGAAACAATCCCTTCCGAAGAAACCCACAGCCCACATCGCCGATAAGAAATACGGGGTCTTTCAAAGCGAGGTTCCTTTTTTTGCTGAAGTGGCTACCGAATTGGGCTTGTTGCCACGGGGCGATAAAGCTTATGCCCGACACCCACTCACCTTTTTGGTAGAAGCCGCAGACGATATTTGCTACACCATTATCGATTTTGAAGACGGTATTAATTTGGGGTTAATCGAGGAAGAATTTGCTCTGGAGTACCTAATTAAGTTGGTAAAAGACCGAATTAATACTGAAAAATACAATCAGTTAACCCAATCCTCCGATCGGTTGGCCTATTTGCGATCCCTGGCCATTAGCAGTCTTATTCAGGAAGCGGTTTCGATTTTTCTAAGGCATGAAGAGTCTATATTGAAGGGCGAATTCGCAGAAGCCCTACTGGATAAAAGTCGCTATAAAGCGCAAATTGATGACATCCTTAAGATATCCGTCGAGAAAGTGTATCGTAGCAGCGAAGTAGTGGAAAAGGAAATAGCCGGCTATCAGATACTATCTACTTTACTACATGGCTATACCACGGCCTTCGAAAACCACCATCAAAGTAAGGTGCGTCATTACGACACTCTTTTATTGCAGGGGTTTTCGGAACCGTTTCTTAAACAGGCCTCTCCCTATCAGTACCTGATGGCCTGCTGCCGCCATGTATCCCGTCTTACCGATGGTAATGCCTTGCAATTGTTTCAAAAAATTAAAGGGAATCTTTAAAGGGTGGAATTTTGCTGAAACAGGGTAAATCCAAATAAGGAAAAGCTAAAGATAGCTGTGAAATCTTCATTTTTTCCCTTTATAATATCATAATAGTTAAATAAAAAGCATAAAAAGTTATCCAAAATTGACATTTTTTCAATCATTCTGTTATTTTTGATGAGTTTTTACGTCAAAGTCATTTTGTGATAGCAAAAAAATGACACACTAATGTGAAATTTCACTCTTTAAACCAAACTAAATGAAAAGAATTACCCTCTTACTCGCCCTATTAATGGCGGGATTTGCCTTTGGACAGGATTTCAATTCGGCAATTAGTTCTTATTTAAACAACAACCGAACGCAGCTAGGCCTATTGGCCGAAGACGTTCAGGAATTTTCCATCAAATCGCAAGCTTTTTCAAAGAGCATGCAGGTGCACACGGTACACTTGACCCAGCAGTACAACGGCATCGACATTTTTAACTCTACCTCTAGTTTTGCTGTGCGCAACGGAGTGGTGGTACACGCAGCAACTTCCTTTGTACAGGATGTTGCAAATAAGGTAAACACCACCAACCCCTCGGTTACCCCGGAGACGGCTATTGGCAAAGCTGCCCAAGCCCTGGGGATTGAAGCACCTACAGGTTTGGAGTTGCTGGAAGCCAATGGAACTTCCTTCTTGTATTCCAATGGAAACATCTCCCTCAACGAGATACCGGTGAGCTTGGTTTACCAAACCACCAACGAAGGTAACCTTCGTTTGGCTTGGGACCTTAGTATCTATATTAAAGATGCTAGTCATTACTACAGCGTGCGTATTGATGCTCAGGACGGCGAACTGCTAAACACCTTAGACTGGGTGGTGAGCTGTACGTTCGGTGAAGGCGATCATGTACACGCTACGGATACCTCGAATGAAAGCAGTCTGCTGTTTAAGAATGATGCAACGGCCATTAGCTTCGTTGCCGGAGGGGGTGCACAATATCGTGTGTATGCCATGCCGCTGAGTAATCCAAACGATGGGCCAGATACCCTGGTAACCAGCCCGGAAGACGGAACTGCATCTCCTTTTGGATGGCACGATACCGATGGTGTTGGTGGTGCCGAATTTGAAATTACACGTGGAAACAACGTATGGGCCCAGGAAGATCAAAACGCCAATAATGGTGTTGGAGCATCCCCTGATGGAGGTGCCACTTTAAACTTCGACTTCCCATATTTGTTAGACGAACAGCCTGCCAATTATGTAGATGCCGCTACTACCAACTTATTTTATTGGAACAATATTATCCATGATGTTACCTATCACTACGGGTTTGATGAAGCCAATGGTAACTTTCAGGAAAACAACTACGGAAACGGAGGCGCAGGCAGTGACTCGGTAAACGCCGATGCTCAGGATGGCGGCGGAATTAACAACGCTAATTTTGGAACCCCACCTGACGGAAGCAACCCAAGAATGCAAATGTTCCTTTGGGATCCTGCCGGCCTGGTCGAATTACTTACCATTAACAATGGACCGTTAGCAGGTGCCTATACCGGAGTTGCCGCCAACTATGGAGGCCCGCTTCCAGCTGCACCCCTTACTGAAGATTTGGTCGTGGTCGAAGACGACGATTCAGGATCTTCCTCCGATCCAAACGATGCCTGTGACACACTTACCAATGGTGGCGACCTCAACGGAAAAATTGCTGTGATCCGTCGCGGTGAATGTGAATTTGGATTTAAATCATTAGCTGCTGAAAATGCAGGAGCTGTTGCTGTTATTATGGTAAACAACGTTCCCGGTGACCCTATCGTAATGGGTGGTGGTGTTAACGGAGGCAGTGTAACCATTCCTTGTTTTATGGTGAACAGCACGGATGGTGAAGCTATCATTGCTGAGTTGCTCGGAGGAAATACGGTTAACGGAACCATTCAGGATGTGCCATTAGGCCCCAATCTAGACGGCGATTTGGATAACGAAATTGTAGCCCATGAATACGCACATGGAATTTCTAACCGTTTAACAGGAGGTCCAAACAACACAGGATGTTTAGGAAATGACGAACAAATGGGAGAAGGATGGAGTGACTATTTAGGACTTATCCTAACGATGCAAGCCACCGATCAGCCCGAAGATATCCGAGGGTTAGCGGCTTATGCTGCCGGACAAGGAATCAACGGATCGGGGATTCGAGAAGCACCCTATAGCACCGATTTTGCCATTAACGACTTTACCTATGCCGATACCAATAACAATGTATCTCAGCCACACGGAATTGGCTTTGTATGGGCTACCATGCTTTGGGATTTGACCTGGGCACTCATCGATGAGTACGGTTTTGATGAAGACATTTATAACGGAACAGGCGGAAACAACATTGCCTTTCAATTGGTGATGGATGGTATGAAATTACAGCCTTGTAATCCAGGATTTGTGACTGGTCGTGATGCTATTATTGAAGCGGACGAGTTGGCCAATGGGGGTGCAAACCGCTGTTTAATCTGGACGGCTTTTGCCAATAGAGGTCTTGGATTTAGTGCCGATCAGGGAAGTCAGTTCTCCAGAACCGATCAGGTAGAGGCTTTCGACCTTCCGGCGGACTGTAGCTTAGGAGCCGAAGACAACAACTTCGATAATAATTTCAGAATTTACCCGAATCCGTCCAATGGGATAATCAATATCGATTCGGTGGTGAGTTTAGGAACAACAGAGGTATCTATCTACGATATGAATGGTCGTCGAGTGTTTATGCAATCTATGGAGCTGGGTAACCGCAGCACCATCGACGCTTCAGGAATTACCACTGGGGTATACCTTATTAAGATTGACGGTGGTAATTACACCCATACCGCGAAATTAATTATTCAATAATAACCCTTTTTTTGACCCTGGAAAAGAGGCCTTCGAAAGAGGGCCTCTTTTTTATTTCAAGTTTTGAATACTTTGAATAATTTTTTCAGTTGAGATTCCTACCAGATCATGTAACTCTTCAACGGTACCATGTTGTGGAAATGCATCGGGAATTCCCAAAACTTTGACCAGGTTCTTATAGTTATTTCTGGCGGCAAATTCGAGAATGGCACTTCCAAAACCACCCAAGACCACACCATCTTCTACCGTAATGATCTTAGTGTGATTTTCGAAAATTTCGTTCAATAAGCGCTCATCCAGTGGCTTTACAAACCTAAGGTCGTAGTGGGCTATCTTAGTGTCGATAGTGCCTTCTAATTGGCTAATGGCTTCGGAAACATTATGTGCTATTGTACCCACTGTGAGCAAGGCAATGTCGTCTCCGTCTTTTAAACAAACTCCCTTCCCCATTTGAATATTCTCGAAGGGTAGCTCCCAATGCAACAGTTGACCACGTCCTCGAGGGTAACGAATGGCGATAGGGTGTTCCAGACCCAATTGGGCTGTGAATAATATATTCCGAAGTTCGATGGCGTTTCGAGGAGCAAATACAAAGAGGTTGGGTAAACATCTCAAATAAGTCAGATCGAAAATACCGTGATGGGTGGCACCGTCTTCTCCCACAATTCCGGCCCGATCCAAACAGAAAATAACAGGTAAATTCTGAAGACAAACATCATGGATTACCTGGTCGTAAGCGCGTTGTAAAAAAGTAGAATAGATATTGCAAAAAACCGTCATTCCCTGAGAGGCCAGACCGGCAGCGAATGTAACGGCATGCTGTTCGGCAATACCTACGTCAAAGGCTCTTTCGGGGAAGGCCTCCATCATATATTTAAGAGAACTTCCCGTAGGCATGGCAGGAGTAATACCCACAATTTTTTCATTGGCGGTTGCCAACTCGACAATGGTTTTTCCAAACACGTCCTGGAACTTGGGTGGTAACTCTTCCGTATTCTTTGGAATTAAATCACCAGTAACGGCATCAAATTTCCCTGGAGCATGGTATTTCACCTGGTCTTCTTCGGCTTGGCGCAGCCCTTTACCCTTTTTGGTAATTACGTGCAATATTTTGGGTCCGTCCACATGTTTTAGACGTTCCAATTCAGCAAGTAAAACAGAAAGATCATGACCATCAATAGGTCCAGAGTAATTAAAATTGAGGGCTTCAAAAATGTTGTCTGTTTGGGGAGCGGTGTCTAAGGTTACTTTGGTGAAATAATTTTTAAGCGCCCCAACGCTGGGATCGATCCCAATGGCGTTATCGTTCAGAATAACTAAAACATTAGTGTCGGTTACCCCGGCATGATTAAGGGCTTCAAAGGCCATTCCGCTTGCAATGGAGGCGTCTCCAACGACGGCAATATGCTGTTTTTTATTTTTTCCTTGCAGTTGGGAAGCAATCGCCATTCCCAATACTGCCGAAATCGAGGTGCTACTGTGTCCCGTTCCGAAGGTGTCGAACTCGCTTTCGGTGATCTTTGGAAAACCGCTAAGGCCATTCAAACGCCGATTGGTATGAAAAACTTCTTTACGACCCGTTAAAATTTTATGTCCATATGCCTGGTGCCCAACATCCCAAACCAACAAGTCTTCAGGAGTATTGAAGACATAATGTAAAGCGATAGTTAATTCGGTAACACCGAGACTGGCTCCCAAATGCCCCTCCTTTACAGCAACAATATTGATGATAAACTCCCGTAATTCCTGTGCCAGTTGAGGTAGCTCGGTCGGAGAAAGTTTCCGAAGATCTGAAGGCAATTGAATGTTATGTAGGAGTTTGTGAACCACAAAACAAAACTACAATATTTCGAAGGTTTGTTCTTAGGTTGGTTGGAATATTATTGGAACCATATACACTACGTCAATGGGTTTCCCTTGATGCATGGCAGGCTTAAATACAGGAAGTCGCTCGATGATCTTGATGGCATATTGTTCCATTTCCGGGTGAGACGTACGAATTTGAATGTTCTTCAAGGTCCCTGTTTCTGTAATGGTAAACCTGGCATAAATACGTTGTTTGTTGGTTAACTCCAGATGGTCAAAAGCATCTACTTCAAAATTTGTGACAATATGTTCTCGCACCCGATTTTTAAAAAACTCGTTTTTCTCGCCAATGGTAAGCTCCTGTGGAGTGTCTTGAAATTCGGGAGGTTGGTCCACATGTGCAAAAGGGAGGGAACCGTCGCTCGTTTCTGTAATTTGCATTTTGCCTTTTATTGGAGGCTCCAATGCACCCATTATCGTGGGAAGTTCTTGTTCCATTTCCAGGGCAAGCGTATCTAATTCCTGTTGCACCTTTTCTTGAATATCTTCTTCGGAAGCAACTATGGATACACTTTCAATTTTTTGAGATGCCGTAGTTCCATTAGAACAACTCAACAAGGAGGTGCCCATGCTTATGAGTAGGGCCAGAAGGAATATTTTGTGAAATGACATTTTTTTTCTGAAGGTTTCGGTTGGAATTTCTATTTGAATGGTTGAAAGCTGTTTTTGCATAATGCGTCCGCAAATACTTTGATTGCTGTGTTTGGATAAATAGGTCCGAATTTGATTTGTATCCATCTGTGTAAAATCAACCACCGTTTTTGCACACGAAAGGCAATGACGCCCTTTAGCATTTGGCGTCATTGCATCCCAATCTTCGTGACAAGGTTTGGGAATGTTGATGGTATACTGTTTTTTCATTCAGCTGAATTTATGTAGTAGCATCAAATTTCTTGCCGAACTGCAAATTGGGGGAGAAGTTGTAGTTTTGAAAACTGAAAACTGAAAACTGAAAACTGAAAACTGAAATGATAAAACCCCACGACGACACATATTTTATGAAGCGGGCCTTGCAAGAGGCTGAAATGGCTTATGAAAAGGGGGAAGTGCCTATTGGTGCCATCGTTGTTGCAAAAAACCAAATTATCGCCAGAGGACATAACCTCACCGAGACCTTGAACGATGTGACGGCCCATGCAGAGATGCAAGCTATTACAGCTGCGGCTAATTTTTTGGGCGGTAAGTATTTGATCGATTGTACGTTGTATGTAACCATTGAACCCTGTCAAATGTGCGCTGGCGCTTTGTTTTGGAGTCAGATATCGAAGGTAGTTTATGGGGCTCGAGATGAACAACGGGGGTGTATTTCCATGGGAACGAAGTTGCATCCCAAAACCAAGATGAGCGGAGGAGTGTTGAAAGAGGAAGCTGCTGAATTGCTCACTCGCTTTTTTATTGAAAAACGAAATCTCAATTAAAATTTAGCATAAAAAAACCTCCTAAGTTTACTCTTAGGAGGTTGTCATCTGGTTGGTTAAGATATATCTTAGTCGTGGATTACACGCACCTGAGCGGCAACCGTTCCTTTTCTTCCTTCTTCTTCGACGTATTCTACTTTGTCACCTTCATTAAGGGCTTCTCCGTTAAGGCCGGTTACGTGTACAAAAATGTCTTTTCCGGTTTCATCGTTGGTAATGAATCCGAAACCTTTAGATTCGTTAAAAAACTTT
>JBCCIJ010000017.1:0-76738 GCA_039028295.1 Bacteroidota bacterium | reverse complement strand
GCAATAAAGTAAACATTTTTTTTCGACTTCGATGTAATTTAACTTTTATATTTTCTTCTGAAAGCTCCGTAATCTTAGCTATCTCTTTAACCGATTGCTCTTCAAAATAATACAATGTAATTAAGGCAGCATCTATTTCGGGCAGCTGCATTATGCATTCTTGAATTTGTTGCTTTCTTTCTTTATCTTCTAAAATATGTAGGGCGTTCTCAGAAATTCCTGCCTCACTTTCCGTAATATCTTCCAATAATTGAGAAGCACTATATTTCTTGTTCTTCCTAATTCTATCAAGAGCCTTACGATAGGCAATACTATACAGCCAACTGGAAAACTTAGACTCTCCTCGAAAGCTGGACAAAGACTCAAATGCCTTTATAAAGGTATCTTGCGCCACTTCTTCAGCTTCTTCTCTCACCTTTACCATTCTAATAATAATGGTAAACACATAGCCCTGATATTGTTCTACCAATAATCCAAAGGCCCGCGTATCACCTTGCAGGGTCTTGTTAATTAATTCTTGGTCAGTGGCTCGTTGCATTTAAAGGTAAGACGCAGGGTCTTTTAATTAGGTTACAATTAATTCAGAATAAATTACGAAGAAATTTTGAAGCCTCATGCCAGTCATAAGGATAATTGGCTCATCCTTATTCATTTCAAAAAGTATTATACTCACATTTCTGCATCTGGTTCTTTTTCAAACTCCAACAAATCCCCGGGCTGGCATTCCAATGCATCACAAATGGCGTTCAGTGTACTAAAGCGAACGGCCTTGACTTTTCCAGTTTTCAGTTTAGACAAATTTGCAAGCGAAATATGGACCGTTTCCGACAATTTATTCAATGACATTTTACGCTTTGCCATCATTACATCTAAGTTTACAATAATTGCCATAGCTTATACTGTTTCTTCAAGTTCATCTTGATATTCAACTCCTTTTGAAAATATGATGGCGATCACATATACAACAGCCGCCATTAAAACAAATGCCTGGCTATCGGCCCAAAAAGGGTCTAGCGCGTCGACAATATATCCTTTGTGCATTAGGTTTTTGGCGCTCTGTTTCGCAAGATAGCTTAATATTCCAATGGAAAATGTATAGTAGCTAAGCTTAGAAATCTGTTTCGAAGCGTATGTATTAAATGGCTTCGACAAATCTATTTTGGTCACTAGTTTGATGACTATGTAAAAAAGGAATGCCTTGAGAAAAGCGATTACCAGCACAAAACTGTACATACTATAAAAAACCCAAGGACTGCGTTCAAACATAGCCGAAAGGTCCAAAGTTTGATATAACTTGGGTAACATTTCGGGTTGATACAAACTAAAAATAAAATTAACAATCAAGCTTCCTGCTTTTATACATAAGCCAATGAAGATAATCCAGGCAACAACTTTTAAGCCTTTAAAAATAAGAGTATTCGTCTGTGACATGCTATTTAGTATTGAATTATATTACAAATATAGATAAATTTTTATTGTTTACCGATAAATATATAATTTTTATAGATAAATAATGCAAAAGCACCCCGAATTGAAATCCGTCCAAAGCGTCATCACCTCGTACAATGCGGCTTAGCCGATCACCCTCCATTCAGAAAAAAATAAAAAAGTTTGTAACCAAAAATTGATAACACGCGTCCTAACTAAAAACGAACATAAATAATAACTTAATAATCAAATCAATTATGGAAGCAGGAGCAGTAATCATACCTATTGTATTTTTCGCAATAATCTTCGGAATATTTTACTTATACATCTCGGCAAGAAACAAAGAGCGATTAGCTCTTATAGAAAAAGGCGCCGAGGCCTCAATTTTTTATGGAAAAGACAAACGAGTTACCCCTATTTGGAAGGTAATCGTTATTAATTTGGCCCTGCTTTTAATGGGTATTGGTATTGGTATCTTCATTGCAGCAATTTTACATACAACCCTAGGAGTAGACGCAGAAGTTGCTTACCCAGGAACTATCTTCTTAATGTCTGGAATAGGGTTATTTAGCGGATTTTACTTTACCAAAAAATTAAACCACGACGCCTAGAACCGAGGTTTATTTTAGTTGAATGAGCCGTTTTGAAAACTTAAATCATTTTCAAAGCGGCTTTTTATATAACCACATATGAAACAAAACACAATTATCAAATTAGTTGAATGGGCCCTTCGAATTAATGTCTTTTTGAAGTTAACTATCTATGGATTGGGAAAGATTCTTGGAGGACAGTTCTATACCAAAGGCAACATTCCGGAAGCCATTGCTAAAATTCCTTTGGGAGAAACTAATGGTTATGATCTGGCCTGGACCTTCTTTGGGCATTCGAAACCCTATATATTATTTATAGGAATCTCCCAACTTATTGGTGCGCTTCTCATTGTAATTAACAGAACAAAGTTACTGGGAGGGGCTATTTTAGCACCCATTTTGCTTAATATTATTGTAGTCGATTATTTCTTTGGAGTAGCTTACGGAGCCATGTTTAGTGCTTGCTTTTATCTGGCCAGCGTTCTATTTATGTTTTATGTAAGCAGAGTACAAGTAGCGGATGCGCTACGTAGATTATTAATCTATTCCACCAATAAGAAGGAAAGAAAACAACAGATAATTCAGGTGGCAATTATCATTGTTGGTTTGGCAGTGGTATTTTTTGTTGAGTATTTTTTTATCAATTATTTTGGGTATGAGGATCGGTATTATTGAAAGGTAATATTACTATAGGAGGCATTAATAGTAAAGGATCTTCCTGTGTTCCTAGCTCCAAAATATCCTTTAACCAAAGCACGACTTTCACTTTGAGTATTGGTGGTAACATTCAAGGCCGTAGGCGTCTTAAAGCGGGACTTTTTACCGTTATAATGCAGGTTAAAAGCGGCCTTTGGAAGACTCAAAGTAGCATCGGTATTTTCCAAAACAACATCTACCGACTCAAATTTATCACTAATCTTGTTCACGAACAGACTTCCGAAGGATCCAGAAAGAAAGGCTTCTTCAATTAATGAATTAATGTTCACATTACTTGAATTTGCCATAAGATTAATTTTCTTGACATTGTTCAGCTTGCAATCTTCTACATAACTCAAATCTAAAACACCATCCTGCCAGTTATTCACATATACAGGCGCATATGCAGCATTGATGAGGGTCTCTCCCCCATCAATGCTGTTAGCTGATAATTTTGCATAGTTAAGCGTTGCCTTCAAATTAACGGCATCTGCCATTTTAACTTCACCATGACGTACATTAATATCGGTCTTGGTGCCTTTTGGCATTTTAATTATAATCGTTTTCTTGGCTTTTTTACTGGTATCGAATAGACCATTATCTGACTCGCCATTAATGATCACGGTCTTATTGCCCTGTGGTGTAGTAATTACTTTGGTTCTTACATTACCGCCTTCATCACTAAATTGCTCTGCCCATTTTTCGGCATTTTTCTCAAATTGTTCTGCCCATTTCTCCATGTCTTTACCAAATTCTTCGCCCCATTCTTCCATGTCCTTGCCAAATTTTTCTCCAAATTCCTCACCCCATTTTTCCATCTCGGCTCCAAACTGCTCTCCCCATTTCTCCATTTTCTTTTCAAATTCCGGCCCAAACTGCTCTTCGAACTGCTTTCCAAAATTCTCTCCCCAATCTTCCATCACTTTCTCAAAATCTTCGGCCCATTCATCGACACTGTCAAGCCAGGCATCTGTTTCTCTAACGGTGGCATTTCCTCCGTACTTCTTATTCAACTTGTTGACGTAGGCCTGCTTATCTCTTTTGTACTTGCCGCGGTCAAATACCCGTGAATCACTACTATTGAAGCTAAAATTAACATTCCCTTCTTGAGATATAATACTTGGACGATCGTCTGAAAACGGCCAATTATCAAATTTTTCAAAATCCGGAATATCTGGCACACTAAAATCCCAATTTACATTGCCCAATTGTTCAAAAAGAGGCATATTCTTCAATTCTTTTAAGGCTTCTAGTCCATTCAGGCTTTCTAAAGACTCTAGTCGGCTTAGGGCTTTTAAGTTCCCCATAGATTCAAAACCTCCCCAAAGACTTCCGTCATTGGATGTTATGACCACTTTTTTGCTGTTGCCCAGTACATCCAGGTCCCAGTTTTTAAAGACCTCTTCTTTCTCTTTGGCCGATAAGTTTTCATCATCAATAAACGCTTCCACTTGTACCACATCTTTGTTCCATGTTTCGAATACCACATTAGTATGCGATGTATTTACCGAAACCAGGACATCATCCCCTACGTTAAAGCTTTCTTTATAAGTACTTTGAGCACTTACCATGGATACACAAAACAGTAATAAGACTGCTGTAATCCTAAACGATATTTTCATTAAACTGTTCATTTTCTAATTGTTTAAGTTCTTTTAATTTGTTTTTAAGTTTGAACAGCAATTCCAAACGTAATTTCAAATTATCAATCAAAGCAGTGATGGTTGCCTCTGTTGGGCCTACTTCGTTCAACTCTTTATTCAATTTTTCATATTCTATATTTAGTTCATTAAGGCGCTTCATATAAGCATCAATGAGTTCTTTATTATCATCATCATTGCTCAAAGAAGCAAGTTGAACTTCAATTCCCGTGGTATAAAACTCCTCCACCTTCTTTAGATCGGGGGAAAGGTCTCCTAACGTAAATTGTTTTTCCAGGGCATTCTCCACACCGTCACTTTCAACTAAAATAGGGTCAGCAGTTTCTTCATCATTAAAATTGAGGTAGGTTATATACCCTAATCCCAGAAAAAGAATCACCGCGGCTGCAATTTTCAACCATAAAAGGCTGGGTTTCTTGTTTTTCTTCGGAAACGATTGTTCCAGCCTTTTGGCAAAGCGCATTTCATGACCGTCCCTCAGCGACGGCTGCTCAGGCTTCTGATCTTTCAACATATTTCTAATATCCTGTCCCATACTGCAAATGTTTTAACTGTTCCTTTAATAATTGTTTTCCGCGATACAAGTTAGTCCGAGAGGCACTTTCAGAAATATCCAAAATATCCGATATCTCCTTATGGTCATAACCTTCCAGCAAAAATAATTGTACCACTACCCTATACGGGGCCTTCAAATGATCAATGGCATGATGAATTTCGCTTAATGTCGTCTCATCTGAAACGGTCCAATCGTCCTCATCTGCCAAACTCATTACTTCTTCATTAATCGAATACAACTCCATTTTTCTTGCCTTTATAGCATCTAAACAGGTGTTGACAACGATTCGCTTAAGCCATGCACCAAAGGTGACGTCCCCTTTGAATTGATGTAATTTTGAAAAGGCCTTAATAAAAGCCTCTTGCATGGCATCTTCTGCCGCAGCCACATCCTTAACATAACGCTGTGCTACCACAAACATCCCGTCACAATATTGCTTATATAAAGCCATTTGTGCCTTGGCGTTCTGCTGTTTGCACTGTTCTACAAGTAATTGACTGGACAATTTTGATGGTTTTTTTGGTTGCTGTTCGGGTTAAAGACGATACAAAAAAGCAAGTGTTGCAAAAAAAGAACTTTTAAATTTACTACCTTTCCTTAAACAAACATAAATTGTCATGAGCAAAGCTGTAAAAATCATTCTTTGGATCCTTGGAATTCTAGTAGGTATCGTACTTATATTCTTTTTAGTGGTAGGTCCAATGTTAAAAAAAGGAACTAAAAAACATAGTCCTGAAGTAACCGAAATATACGATGCTAATGATCTGAATATTGAAGTATTTTACTCGAGTCCCTCCAAAAAAGGTCGAGAAATTTTTGGAGCATTGGTCCCTTATGACGAAGTATGGCGTACAGGGGCAAACGAAGCAACTACCTTTACCACCAATAAAGACTTATTGATTGAGGGGCAAACGCTACCTGCCGGAGCATACACGCTGTGGACCATTCCCGGAGAAAAAAGCTGGAAAATCATCTTTAATAGTAAAATGTACAGTTGGGGAGTGCGTTGGCAAGATTCCAAAGCCATGCGTGAAGAAGAACACGATGTTGTAGTGGCCACCGGGGTAGTTTCTACCAGTATTACTTCAGAAGAAAATTTTGGCATCAATCTTTTAGAGGGCCAGGATGGCAGCCCTGTGCTCATGTTCGCATGGGATCGAGTTGTGGTGCCGCTTAAAATGGAGAAAAAATAGCACTAATTTCAAATCGTGACCAAAACATCCAAACATAAAGACGCCTTGACAGAAAAAGACGGAGTCCCTGCACCGGATTCTTTGAGTAAAGCCACCGCCAAGAAGCTTAAGCAACGTCGTAAAAGCCCACCTAGGGTACCACAATTGATCAAAGGTATTTTAGCCGGTGACATCACGGCATTAAGCAGAGCAATAACTATTATTGAAAGCAAGGCTTCTAAGCATCAACAGCAAGCACAGGATATCATTGAGGCTTGTTTACCTCATGCCAATGTCTCCGTTCGTATTGGTATTACCGGTGTGCCAGGGGTTGGTAAAAGTACTTTTATAGAACGTTTCGGGCAGTTGTTAACTTCTAAGGGGCATAAGGTGGCCGTCCTTGCCGTTGACCCCAGCAGTAGCATTAGCAAAGGAAGTATTTTAGGAGACAAGACCCGAATGGACGATCTGGTTAAGGATCCCAACGCCTTCATTAGACCTTCAGCTAGCGGTGATTCTTTGGGTGGAGTGGCTCGAAAGACCAGAGAAGCAATCATTTTATGCGAAGCGGCTGGTTACGACATTATCATCATTGAAACGGTGGGAGTTGGTCAAAGCGAGATTGCTGTGCATTCGATGACCGATTTCTTTCTATTGCTTAAGCTGGCAGGCGCTGGTGATGAGTTACAAGGGATCAAAAGAGGGATTATTGAAATGGCAGATGCCATTGCTATTAACAAAGCGGATGGGGAAAATGTAAAAGCGGCCAAATTGGCTAAAGCTGAATTTAACCGCGCTCTGCATCTTTATCCTGCAAAGGAGAGTGGTTGGACAGCCAAAACCTTAAGTTGTTCTGCTATAGAAAACAAGGGTATTGAGGATATTTGGCAGCTTATTTCTGACTACGTGGCCCTGGTGAAAGGAAATAATAGTTTTCAATTCAAAAGAAACGAGCAACACAAATTTTGGCTGTTGCAAACCATCGAATCCAGACTTAAAAATGATTTTTACGAGCGGGATTCCATTCAAAAGGAACTCAAAATACAATTAGAGCTCCTTGGAGAGAATAAAACCACACCTTTTAAAGCTGCCAGTTTATTACTCAACATGAAATAAGAGTTTTACCAACTAGTCTTTTATATTACTATAAATAGTCCGTTTGAGGTTAGATTCCAACGGAATAAGTCGGTTCATAACTCGCTCAGGTACGTGTTTTACTTGTTTTTCAGTAATTAGTAAGAAGAACTTCTTTTCGGTTTTCACTAAAGAGTCTAAAGAAGCGATTTTGTTTAAAAGGTGCGTGGGTCGTTCTGAATAGAATCTGCCAGAATAGGTCTTTTGTTTCCAATATATCAGGGGGCTCTCCTTATAAGCGGTACTCACTTCTTGATTCTGAATAATATATTTATCGGTATTCATATAAGTACTCCAGCCATTGGTCACCATTAGGAAAATCAATGCCAAAACAATGGCCACTGGAAAGATCATCGCCATACGGAACCAGTTTTTATTGTCCTTCCACCAATGTACAAGCAGCAGCGCCATTGGAATAGTAGAAGGTAAAATATAAGTGTGAATTACATTTCGAGAGATCGTAAAAAATATTGGGGTCCAAAGCAACCAAAGTAGTAAAAAAGACACCCATGGATCTTTCCAAATGGTCTTTCTTTTTTTCCATGCCATGACCGCCATTATCTGAATCCATGGAAATGCAAAGGCGAATAAAAACACCCAAATCATCCCCAAGGGTTGTGACTTCGCAAAACCGTACTTATCACCCGACCAACCCGATTCTGTAAAACGTTTGAAATGTTCTCCTACGATAAAGTAATCTACGAAACCAGGAGACTCTAACTCCGCCATCCAATACCAGGGCACGGCAATGAGAGCCGTAATGGAAAGGCCCAACAACCAGGGAAGCTTCAAAAAAGTAGGCTTAAATCGCTTTCTGTCCAGCAGGCACCAAATAAAAATAGGCGGTCCGGTTAAAATAATGACCAGCGGACCCTTTGCTAATAATCCCAGGCCAATTCCAACGAAAAACAGATAAGACCAAATCGTCCTCTTTTTCTCATGCATGGCCTTCCAATAAGCAAGCATTGTTATGACAATACCCAATAGCAAACTAACATCTGTGGAAACCACACCTGCATGCAATAGAAATTCTGGAGTGGTTAATAGAATAAATGCAGGAACATACCTGGATAATGTATCCGACCTCAAAAATCTGACCAACAGGTAGATAATTAATAAACAAATCAAAAATGCCGGGAGCCGTACGGCAAATTCATTGACTCCAAATACCTCCATGCTTAGGGCCGAAAGCCAGGTGGACATTGGCGGTTTAGCCCAAAACACCACATCATAGTCTATTTGAAGTACGATCCATTGCCCTGTCTCTTTCATTAAACGTGCAATCTCACCATAACGTGCTTCCGTTTTGTCCAACAAGGGGACAATGGCAATTAAAATAGCGCGTAGCACTATTATTCCAAAGACGGTCCATTTTAGAAACGAACGGGTAGAAACTTTTTTGGTGGTCATGAGTTCAAACAAATAAATTATAGGACTAACCCTTATTATACTTTCTTTTGATTTTCATTAGATCGATCCAAAGCTTAAAAAAGTAGGTCATTTGCACTTTCGAATCACCCTTATCCTCCCATAACTTCAACGGTACTTCGATCATTCTTTCTGTGGCAGACTTTCTACCATATAACCGGATCATTCTGAAGAACAGTTCTACGTCAAATAACCACTTGGATATAAATTTTTCTTTGAACAGCATAGTGGCCAATTCCTTTTCAAACACCTTGCAACCGCATTGAGTGTCATACACTTTAATTCGCAGTATTGAAGATATTAAAGTGGCGACAATCCGTCCCACCACAAACCTGAACTTTTTTCTTTTTATTTCTGAACCAATTTTTAGAATTCTTGAAGCGAAGGCAAAAGTGATGATATCTTTTTCTAAGATATACGAGTGGATCCGCAAGCATTCTTCGAAGGAAGTCGCCAGATCGGCATCTAAAAAGGCAAGGTGCCTCGGCTTCAGTTTTTCGATACAATGTAACACCCCACTTCGCACGGCTTCAGCCTTCCCACCATTTTTTGGTTGAATTACCACCTCAATTTGTTGCGGAAATTCCTTTTGAAACGTCTGAAGCACCAAGGCCGTATCATCTTTAGAACCATCGTCCACCATACACAAAACAACCTTGCTGTGGTTATTTAAAAAGCTCACATACTCTGGCTTCATTTCACGGAATCGATTTTCCTCGTTGTAACATGGAATTACAATGACCAGATCTAAGCTATTCTGTTGGTTGTTAGACATATTCACGATAGGCAAGAGTTGTTAGTTACGCTCTCCACCGACTTATGATTTTTCCAAAAAATTGGTTCGAAACCAAGCGACCTGTGCTTCCAAACCTTCTTTCAATCCGGTTTGAGGGTTATACCCAAGTAATCTTCTGGCCTTATCAATATTTGCCTTGGTTCGAGATTGGTCCCCGGGACGAGCAGGTTTATTTTCAATGCTTATTTTCTTTCCTAAAATAGCTTCAACCGTTGCAATTCCAGTAGCGGTGGTATTTTCCTCTTCGGTACCCAAATTAAAAATTTCAGTATTACAAACATCGGCATGCGCCATCACACTTACGATACCATCCACGATGTCCTGAACATAAGTAAAACTTCGCAGGTGCCTTTCACTACCTTCATATAGCGGAAAAGGCTTGTCATTTAAACCGCAATCGATCAAACGCGTATACAATTTATCTGGACGTTCTCTAGGGCCATATACAGAATATAAGCGTAGGGACGTTCCCTTTAGTAGGCCTCGACGGGCGTATGCAAGCACTAATTGTTCTGCCGCCAATTTGGTCACCCCGTACCAGGAAGCGGGTAAGGGCGCTTCATCTTCGCTCAATGTGGCATGTAATCCATAAATGGAAGACGTTGCGATATTAACAAAAAATGGTTTCTTTTTGAATTCCTCCAACAGATCCAATATCCGTTGTGTTCCCAACACATTATTAGAAAAATAAGCTTCAAAAGTACTGGTAGCAGAAATACCCGGCTGAGCGGCAAAATGAAAAATAAAATCGACCGTCTCATCAATAATTTCAGACAGATCGTCCTCTCGCAAATCTACTTTATATACTTGGATCCCTTTTTCGGCTAGCGTGCTTGTATTCAGCTCTTTTAAAGACAAGTCGTAATAGCTTGAATAGTTATCAATGGCTATGACCTCATGCCCCATAGCACGCAACCTTTCGGCCGTATGCGATCCTATAAAACCGGCAGCTCCGGTAACGAGTACTTTCATTCAGTAGTATTTATTGAATATTGAGTATTCAAAAGTATAAAAATTGAAGGGTATATTGGTCTTTCCTTTCAAAAGATCACCATCGTAGTTCATCTGGGAGACATATAGACCCCGAAGGCTCTAGTATTTAAGTTAAAAAAATTACTTTTGCATCGAAATACATTGAAACCCCTATGTACGAGTTTACCATCATTGTGCCAGTTTACAACGAAGAGGATAATCTGGAAAGAGTTGAAAAAGAATTGCTCGCCTATACGCAAATTGCCTCTAAGAAGACCGGCATACTCTTCGTAAATGATGGTTCAAAAGACAGTAGTCAACAACTTATAGAAACCATTTGTAAACGAAATGAAGCCTTTAACTTTATCTCTTTCAAAGAAAATAGAGGGCTTAGTGCGGCAATTAAGGCCGGTTTTGACCATGTGGAAAGCCCTTTGCTGGGTTATATTGATAGTGACCTGCAAACAGCTCCCGAAGATTTTAACTTGTTGCTGGAACATATTGGCGCCTACGATTTGGTAACTGGCGTTCGGGCCAATAGAAAAGATTCTTTTGTTAAAAACATGTCCTCGAAAATTGCCAACGGTATTCGACGTGCATTTACACATGACGGCATGGACGATACCGGTTGTCCTTTGAAAGTTATAAAGAGTGATTTTGCAAAGAAAATTCCAATGTTTAAAGGGTTACACCGTTTTTTACCTGCTATGATCTTGTTGCAGAACGGCAAGGTATTACAAGTTCCTGTACAACACTTCCCAAGAATAGCCGGAACAGCTAAATTTGGCGTCTGGAATAGACTTATTGGGCCACTCATGGATTGTTTCGCCTACTTATGGATGAAGAAGAAGTACATTAACTATGAGGTGAAAGATAAGGGATGAAGCTAGATTTTACTTATATCGATCTTATCGGTTTCGCTGGACAAGGGCTTTTCTTTTCAAGGTTTCTTTTTCAGCTATTGCTTTCAGAAAAACAAAAAAAGGTAGTGACGCCCTCTATTTTTTGGAAGCTTAGTTTATTAGCATCTGTTATTTTCTTTGTCTATGGGTACTTGCGGGAAGATTTCTCAATTATGATGGGGCAATCCATCACCTATTTTATTTACATCCGTAATCTTCAACTGCAGAAGGTTTGGCAGCAAATGCCGAAGTTATTTCGTTGGTTCTTATGGTTGTTTCCGGTAATGATCGTCATCTACGCCTACAACAATAATGTGTATGACCTGGACAAACTACTCCGCAATGAGAATATCCCTTCATGGTTATTTGTACTAGGCATAGTGGCTCAATTAGTGTTTATTTTCAGATTCATTTATCAATGGTTTACCTCCGAAAAGAAAAAGACCTCTCACTTACCTATGGGCTTTTGGGCCATTAGTTTAACAGGCTCCATATTAATACTGACCTACGCCATCTTCAGGGTGGATAAAGTACTCTTTTTAGCACATTCCATAGGAATGTTTGTCTATATGCGAAATATGTATTTAATGAGAAGACAACCCCATGGAAAAGCTTAAAAACAATCACCTACTCTTAGTGATTCTTGCCTGTGGCGCCATATTCTTTACGCATTTGGACGCGCTCATTGTAAACATCATGGAAGCGCGGAACTTTGTGACTGCCAGAGAAATGATAGACGATGGTCATTGGATATTTACCACACTTAATGGCGAAGCTCGCTACCAAAAACCTCCTTTACCCACTTGGCTAACGGCCATATTTGCCCTGGTATTCGGCATGAAAAATTTAATAGTTCTTAGACTTCCTGCGGCAATTTTGGGACTGCTGTTGGTGGTCTACTCGTACAAATTCTCCATAAAGACATTTAAGGGCAAAAATTTTGCGCTCATTGGTGCATTAGTCCTCGCCACCTCGTTTTATGTAGTTTCGGCTGGGCGTGATGCCAACTGGGATATTTTCAATCACGGTTTTATGATGGGTGCCATCTATTTCCTGTATTTATTTTTTACTGAAGAAAAACGATGGTATCGAAATGCCTTGATTGCAGCTTTATTTTTTGGCTGCTCGTTCATGAGTAAAGGGCCGGTATCCTTATATGCTTTGCTCCTACCCTTTTTAATTTCCTTCGGAATTGTATACAAGTTCAAGAATTTGAAAAAAAGAGTACTACCGCTCTTATTATTTTTGATCGCTGCTTTAATTCTATCGGGCTGGTGGTACTGGTATACCTATACTTACGACACTCAGGCGGTTGCCGAAATTACTCAAAAAGAAACAAGCAATTGGACTGGATATAATGTCCGCCCATTCTACTATTATTGGAGCTTTTTTACACAAAGCGGCGTATGGACACTTCCGGCCTTTATAGGCCTTTTATATCCCTATTTAAAAAATCGAGTAGCTGATAAAAAAGGATATCTATTCACTTTTATATGGACCATGGGTTCGGTGGTTTTATTGTCCATTGTTCCAGAGAAAAAATCCCGTTATCTACTTCCTGTCCTTATACCCATGGCATTGAATACGGCCTTTTACATAGAATACCTTATCCGTCGTTTTGCCGAAATTAAAGACCAACGAGAGACCATTCCTGTCTATTTTAATTTTGGTTTGATTGCCTGTATCGGGCTTATTTTTCCTATAGGGGGATACATTTTTCTGGGCGACCAATTAGACGGCTATTGGATATGGTTTGTACTGCTTTCCATCGCTTTGGCAATCATCGGATTTTTGCTGCTTCGGAATTTAATTCAGAAAAAAATAAAACCTGTCTTCTATTTGACGATCGGTTTTATCATTTCCATAATGGTCTTTGGAATGCCACTGGCCAAATCCATAACCGTGAACCCGGAATATAAAAGTCTGTCGGAGCTCAACCAATGGGAGAGCGAAACAGAATTAGCGGTTTTTGAATTTGGAGGTTTCACTCCCGAGTTAATTTGGGCCTACGGGAAACCAATTAAAAGTCTGAAAAATAAAGAAGGAATAGTTCAGATAGGCCTTGTAGATAAACATACTTCGTTTGGCATACTTGTTTCTGAAGATAACCTTAAATTATTCCAAAGAACTTTTAAAGACTATAAAGTTGAAAAAGTGACACGCTATGATATGAATCCGCAAGGTCCGGGTAAACGAACTCACCGGCCGAGACTTTGGCGTGATTTTTATTTGGTAACCAGGAAAAATTGATTCAGTCTTCTGTTGCGATCTGGGTCTTGAACTTTAGTTGTCCCCAAACTTGTAGTTGGTAGAAAACCCATCCAATGATCGCTCCGAAAAACATTCCTGTAACAATATCCAAAGGATAATGAACACCCAAATAAATGCGGCTATAAGCCACCACCGCCGCCCAAAACAACATTAAAAAGGGAAGGTATCTGTACTTATTTTTAAATAAAAGGCCTATGAAAACCGCTACCGCCATGGTACTGGCGGCATGCGCAGAGAAGTAACCGTATCGGCCACAACCATCAGCTATAAGTCGCATTACCGGTTTTAATTCCTCAACTCGACAAGGTCGTGGGCGCTGGAATAATACATATTTAAATAAATTGGCCAGTTGATCTGTTGCCGTTATCATTAAAGCAACCGTTATCATAACAACCACAGTTCCTTTCCAACCGAGCCGTTTAAACACTAAATAAAGTAATAATGCATACAGGGGTACCGATGCTAGCTTTTCGGTGATTATGCGCCATAATCCATCCCAAGGTTCACTTCCAAGGTTGTTCAGAAAGAGAAACAGTTCTGTATCATATTTTAGCAGTTCTTCAAGCATTGTATCTGGCTACTTCGCGATCGTAAAATTCGCTGGCTTCATTAATGTAATTCTCTGTTTCAGACTCCAATTCTTTTTGGTCATGTTGGTCGAATTCCTCTAACCACTCTACCTCATCATTCTCTAAATTAATAATGAAACGAGGAAATTCGGTATGAATTACAAAAATGGCATTGGGATAATCCGTGTTGTCGCCTAGAATAAATTTTGGGAGTTCCATGAGTTCCTGTTTAAGATGGCAAGGTACCAATTTTGAGAATTATGAGGTACATTCCTTCGACCGATTCTTGTTCGAAAATATCTTCCCATCAATTAAACGTGAAAACCTCAGGCCGTAACCCAAGGTTTGCACTAATTAAGAACAATTAAACTAACTAAACTAATTTATTATGACCTTCTCGAAGCCAGTTCGATCGAGATCATCTATTATTTTCACCCAATAGATACCTTGTGATAGTGTACTTATGTCTATTTGAGTTATGTTTTCTTCGGAATAAGAGAACGCTAATTCACCAAGGATAGAGTAAATTGCTACCGTATTGATCTGTGCGTCCGATGTGATGTTCAACACAGAACTTGCAGGATTGGGATAGAGTACAACTTCTTCTTTTAAGGTATCAAAAATACCTAGCGTAGGATTGAAAACGCTTACACCTCCCCAAGTGCCAAACCAAAGATTCCCGTCGGTGTCTTCGATAATGGATCTAACATGATCCTCCACGAGACCATCCGAAGTGTCATAATTTGTAAAAGTGGTTCCATCAAATCTACCCACTCCGGCTTCTCCATAACCGATCCATAAATTACCATCACTATCCTCACCCAATGCCCTTATGTAATCTGCCGTCATACCATCGGCGGTAGTGAATATGGTCCAGGTAGTGCCATCAAACTTTGTTAGGGCCTCATCCGGAAAAAAAGAGGCAAACCAGATATCATTATCACTATCTTGAAGAACAACAAAGACGTCATTTCCGGCGAGGCCATCATCCATAGTATAAGTAGTCCAAATAGTGCCATCAAAAACCGAAACTCCAGCACATGTACCGAACCAAATATTTCCGCTACTGTCCTCCATAATACTACGCACCTGATTACAAGCTAAACCATCTGTAGAAGTGTAATTGGTAAAGGTTGTCCCATCAAATTTTGAAACACCCTCAGTTAGTGTGCCAATCCAAATATCACCGTTAGAAGCCTCTATCATCGAAACAACATCACTAACCGGAAGGCCGTCCGCCGTCGAATAATAACTCCAAATGGTTCCATCAAAAACGGAAATCATATCATCCCCTGGATTAATAAAATTATGCCCAAACCAAATATCTCCACTAGCAGTTTGAAGGATAGTGGTTACCCTATTACTAGCTGGCCCATCTCCTGAGGCAAATGAGGTCCAATCGACACCGTCAAATCTCCCAATTCCAGCTGAGAATTCTTCGAACCAATCTCCGAACCAATAATTTCCTTCGATATCCTGAAGAAGCGACGAAATATATCCAGGAATCAAACCATCATCTGAAGTGTAATTTGTCCATGTTTGTGCCTGTATTTGGATGGTGCTAAATACTAAAAATAAGAGTAGTCCTTTTTTCATGTTGTTGTGTTTTAGTGTGAATAACAGTTCAAATCTATCACATGAATTGACCAAACAAAAGCCTTGTAAACTGGCTTTTATAAAATTCGAGTCGATATTTATAAAAGCAGAGTAGTAATAGATTTACCGTTTATATACTAGAACCGATAAACTAATTTTAACTGACTCGCCATTAGTGGGAAACAGGTTTGGATATAAAAAAATTAAAAACCCTGAGTTACAACCCAGGGTTTAAACAACCTACAAAACAACCTATTAACTAACTTAATCTATAATAACTTTTTTGAATCCGGTTCGGTTGTTGTCGTCTGTTACTTTTACCCAATACAGGCCCTGAGAAAGAGAAGCCACATTTATTTGATCTATATCGATATTCTCAATCGTAAGTACCCGGGCTCCCGAAATGGAATATATTTCAACTCTAATAATTTGAGCCTCGGAAGCAATATTTAGTATAGAACTTGCGGGATTAGGATGCAAAACAAAGCCTTCTTTCAAAGTATCGAAGATTCCTAGGGTAGGATTAAATTTGCTGACACCTCCCCATGTCCCAAACCACATATTACCGTCGGAATCCTCAATAATTGAACGTACATGATTATCTAATAGCCCATCTGCTTCCGTATAGCTCACCCAACGGTCTTCAATAAGTTTGGAGACACCACCGTCGGTACCGAACCAAATGTTACCGTTACTATCCTCCTCAATTACTCGAACTCTATTGTTAACTAGGCCGTCTAACGTAGATATTGTCGTAAATTCAATACCGTCAAACTTACTAACGCCAACATCTTCCATAAAAGTGGCAAACCAAATGTTCCCTACAGAATCTTCATGAATGTCGTAGACATCGTTGGCAACCAGACCGTCGTCAACGGTATAATTAATAAAAAAGTTCCCTACAAAATTTGAAATCCCCTCGTTCGTACCTATCCATAGCGAACCATCCTTGGCTAAAAGTAATGATAACACGAAGTCACTTACCAATCCACTAGAGCTACTGTAATTGGTAAACGACGTACCGTCAAAATTTGAGATACCGCCTGCATTTGGTCCAGCAATACCAAACCACACAGTTCCGAAGTTTCCTGCACTTATGTCTATAATGTTATTATCTAAAAGACCATCTGCGACAGAATAATTAATCCAATTTTCACCATCATACACATCTATTCCGTTTCCATCAAAAAAACTGGCAAACCAAAGCAACCCATCTTCATCTTTATAGATTTTTCTATAGGTATTAGAACTAGGTCCATCGCCTTGGGCAAAAGTTTCCCAATTAGTACCGTCAAATTTTCCTATTCCTGCTGAAGTCTCTTCCACCCAATCCACAAACCATAGATCTCCGTTGTCTTCCTCTACTATAGAATATATATTTCCTTCAATTAATCCATCTTCGGATGTATAATTGGTCCAAGTTTGTCCTTCGACCTGTGTTCCTATTGCTACTAAAACTATCAGTATATATTTTTTCATAACGCATCCTTTTAAAGTTTCTACATCACTAATGTAGCTTAGAAAAAGAAGTGAAAAAAGCCGTATAAATCGGGGTTTATAAAAGCAAGAGTCGGGTTTTATAAAGTAAGAGTGGTTGGCCTAATTGAACATAATCTCTGGTTAAAAGAATGGAACCAGTCTAAGGAAATATAGAAAAAATAGCCGCCACACCTGAAATTTTAATCAGGATGGCGACCTATACTTTGTCTATTGTAATGCAGTCTGTTACCTTATTGTTTAATTACTTTCTTCACCAGCCTTCCTTCAGAGGTAGTGACGTTTAGAAGGTAGATACCGCTTGCCAGATTAGACATATCCAGTTGTTTACCCGTCAATTCCAGCCCTACATCAGTGCCTGTAATGTCATAAAGTGTGGCAGTATCCAAGGTTACATAAGTTGGAACCTCTATGTTAATAATATCGTTGGTAGGGTTTGGAAATATCGTGGTCAATTGCTCCATGTTGTCATCGATACCGATGAGGGATTCTACCCCTGTAACATTGACTACAAAATGACTCACAAAACCCGCCGACTCTACTGTTTCAAAACCACAGATGGGAGACTTTATCCAGGAAGGTCCGGTTTGCCCTTCTTCATTGGCCCCTATTCGAAATTCGATTCCGTCCTCAACCTCCTGCAATTCAAAAACAATTATGGATCCGCTAGGAACAGCAACGGAAGGTGCTAGTTTATGAATAGATATTTCTTCGTTGACCGTCGTCTCCAAACCTGAATAAATAAGTGTCAACGGACCCGTCACGATATCCACGGTCGGGGTGGTATAAAGGTTGACAGTAATCTGGCCCGAGACATCAGAACGCCACACTCCAAATTCGACTTCGGTTATTTCGAAATTATTGGTAATATTGAATTCATTCTCTAGGTCAAAAACCCGAAGGTAGCTGGTTGGTTCAATAGGACACGAAGGAGACCCCTCATTTACGATTTGAGAAACGGAATGGGTAATTGTCGTTTGTGCCTGTAATTGCAGGGCAATGACCACCAAAATTAAGAGTATACACTTTTTCATGATATTTATTTTTATTGATTACTAAACACATAAACTGCCCATTATTAAAGTAATTCAAATAATGAGTCTGTCACAAAAAAATGGAGGGTATTGCGAACTGGTTTCATGATTCTTTCCGGATAGCCATTAACCATAAGAACTAAAATACATTGTACACTATCTTGTATTGGTCATTATTTTAGGGATAATGATTGCTTTGACAATGTTTTGATTTTTAGCAATAACAGTCTAAACCGAATTAAACCAGAAACCTAGGTTCAAAATTCCGACTAATAAATAAAATCACATCAAAAATGATATAAATAGCACGTACAATGATATAAAAGGTTGGATTTAAGAGACAGGAATCGAGCGCATAACAATACTAAGTTGCCTCAATCAACTTCTTAGACAGCAAATGGAAACGTATATATAGCATAATGGCAGAAGCAGTCAAACCAGCCAACAAACCAATCCAAATGCCCGAGCTTTTGTATTCGGTATGCATACTTAAATAATAAGAAACTGGAAATCCTATAACCCAATAGGCGATAAAAGTTATGATCGTTGGAATCTTCACATCTTGCATCCCACGAAGGGCACCCAACACCACCACCTGAATACCATCACTAATTTGAAAAATGGCCGCAATAATTAATAATTTGGAAGTTATGGTAAGTACCTCAAAATTATCGGCAATGTTCTGAGGATCATTTTCGTCTAAATATAGCTTAGGTAATTCGCTATTGAACAAAAGGAAAACCACGGCAAAAACGGAAGCACAAATGGTAGATAATAGAAATATTGAGAATCCTATTCGTCTTAATTCTCTAAAGCGTTTCAATCCTTTCTGATTGCCAACGCGCACCATAGCTGCTACACTGAATCCCATGGCCACCATAAATGTCATTGAGGAAAGGTTGAGGGCAATTTGATTGGCAGCCTGCGGATTTTTACCCAAAATTCCTGAAAGCCAAATGGCAGCAGTGAAAATGGCCACTTCGAAAAACATTTGTAGTGCCGAAGGAAAACCAAGATTCAATAATTTATTGAGCATTTTTTTTGAAAGACGAAACAACTTGATATGCAACACATATTCGCGCGATTTATAATGTTGCGACATTAAGAACCAAAGATAGACCACCATAATTAACCTTGAAGCCAATGTCCCTATGGCAGCACCTACAATGCCCAATTCCGGAAAGCCCATTTTTCCGAAGATAAAAAGATAATTGAGTATCACATTAACGATGTTAGCTATAATAGTAGCATACATAGGGTATTTCGTCATGGAAAGGCCATCACTACATTGTTTGAAAGCCTGAAAAACGATAAGGGGGACTAATGAAATGGCTACCAAATTAAGATAAGGCATGGCTAATACTACAACCTCCTCCGGTTGTTTCATGAAATACATAAGTGGTTTGGCGAGAAATACCATTAAAAAAAGAACAATGCCTAAAACGGTGCATAGAAATAGACCGTGCTTAAAAGAGGACTTACCCGCATTAAAATTGCCTTCGCTATCCGCTTCGGCTACCAACGGAGTGATTGCCGTTGAAAAACCAATACCTAATGACATGGCAATGAACATAAAGCTATTTCCTAAAGAAACGGCAGCCAATTCGGCAGTTCCTAATTGCCCAACCATAATATTATCGACAAACGCCACCATCGTATGACCCAACATTCCTAATATTACAGGAGTGGCAAGTTTAATGTTATATCGAAACTCTTTGACGTATTGGCTTAGCAAGATTGGATCGTTTCGGGCAAAGTTAGAAAACCCCGAGTTGGTTCTCACAAAACTTTGTAATAATTAATGAACAAATAGATGCCATAAAAAATCCGCCTCATTTAAGAACGAAGCGGATTTAGATTTGTTCGGAATAAACGAAAAACCAACCAAACTAAGGAATTACCGAACAAATATGAACTAATAAACTAAACAAATAGAAAATTCACTTAATGATCCGTCGTCTTTATCCGAGGGAATCTGTACTAAATAAATGCATATGGGTCAAACTAGGGTTAAACCCCATCATTGTTTTCGTTTCCGAAGTAAGGTTCCTTAAGATTTACAAATTTAAGGAGCTCAAATACTGGGAGGGCGTAACTGAAAGCACCTTCCTGAAAGATTTATTAAATGTGACCTTATTATTGAATCCAACTTCGTAGGCAACATCTATGATATTCAAATTTTTGTTCTTGTCGTTTCTAAGGATCTCCATGGCTTCTGTGATTCGATATTTATTGATCAATTCAAAGAAGTTCAAACCAAAATGCTCATTAATAACTTGAGATGTATTATGGCGTGTAGTTCCCAATTTATCGCTCACAATGGCCAAACTAATGTTGTTTTGGCGATAAATTTTTTCCACTTCCAATAATCGAATGAGTTCCTCCTTTAATTCATTTGAAAAACTAGCGGTGAGTCCGGATTTTTTATACTTGTACTGTTGCTTGGCAAAAGTAGCCGTAAACAGATTAGGCATTAGGTAAGATTTATACCCAATATACAATACCATTGAGGCCATTGCGACAATTTGTAAATGATAAAGAAACTCAGACCGCGGAATTAAATCGGTAATCGTAAACCCATATATAAAATACGACAACACATATACCTGTGTCAAAGTAACTAAGTTCCGAGTCCATTTCTTGGCATCCTGCGTGATCCAGTTGTAGTTCTTCGTTTTTAGATACACTCTTAGGGTCAGGTAACCATATATAAGTAAAGACAACAACTTGGTAGAAAAAGCTAAAATTAAATAGGCCTTTTTATTGACAGAACCCACATCGAACATAACTCTCAATTTCTCTTCAGCAGAGAGCAGAAAGAGCGGAATGGTGATGATTACCATCAAAACCGTAGGTATAGCATGCAGCCAATCAATCTTTCTGAATTTATAACTGAGGGTAATTCTTTTGAAATAAAAATAAATAAGAGGGCCATACAAATATGAAAAGACCGAGTACATAAAAAAGGTATGCGGGACTCTAAACTGCAAATTGGTATTGAATAAAAACAAATGGAAAATAAAGACAGAGTGAACCAGCACGAAAACACTTATCAAAACAGCGGCAATTCGATCTTTTTTCTTGCCAAGCAATAACATGAAGCCTATAAAGAAACCAATAAGAGCCGAAAACAAATAGAAAAAATTTAGCCAACTGAAATTAAGGGAGTATTTCTCGTGAAGTTTAATAAACTCTGGAGTGCCATCAAATCGCTTGAAATAGGCGGTATCAACAAATCCATTATCGCCAGAGTACATTACGTATTTTTCCAAATAAATACTCGCATTTACCACATCATTGTTCCTGGCAGCAATGATCGCAAGGTCTTCATACATTTGAATTGAGTCCTGACTAAATTTACTCTCATCCTGCTCCAACTTAAGAACAAATGAAGGGTTGGATTTATCTTGAACCATACGGTCCTCAAGTATATTCACATTTAATGCATTCACATTATGAAAGGTCACAAAAACCAAAAATAATGTAAGTAAAGGCAACTTTAATATACTCGTAAATCTTAACATGGGTTAGTGCGGTTATCGCTTAACTAAATATACGAATTGTTTCCTAAAAATAGCCCTTTAAGGTAATTCCCGATAATAGTTTACTTCGAGCAGCCGATAAATACTTACCCCTAAACCGCATGGTGCTGTATTAGGTGCAAGCCAAAGTTTTCAAAAAAAAGAAAATGTATCCAACTTATTTATAAATACTTACAACATTTACGGCTGCAAAACGATACCGTACTTATCGAATAAGTATATTAAACTTGCCATAGCCGCACCCCCTAATTCCAGTTCTCGCTTATTGACAGCGTCAAAAGTGTCATTTGCCGCATGATGGTAGTCAAAATAACGTTGAGAATCGGGTCGTAAGCCGGCCAAAACAATTTTATTATTCTTCAATGGTCCAATATCGGCACCACTTCCACCCTTTTCAAAATAATGGATAAAGTAGGGTTTGAATAAAGTTTCCCAGCTCTTGATCTGGGCAAAATTGGCATCATCTGTATCAAAAGAAAAACCTCTTGGTGTAAAACCGCCGGCATCGCTCTCCAAAGCAAAAAGGTGCTCCTCTTGCTTTCTTTTTGCTTCCTCTGCATACTTTTTGCCCCCTCTTAGTCCATTTTCTTCATTCATAAACAACACTACTCTTATGGAATGCTTAGGACGGTAATTTATTTTTTTAAATAATCGAAGTACTTCCATGGACTGTACGCAACCCGCTCCGTCATCATGCGAACCATCACCTAGATCCCAAGAATCCAAATGTCCTCCAACGACCATGTACTTATTAGGGAATTCACTTCCCGTAATCTCACCAATGACGTTATAGGATTGGACATCCGGAAATACTCTGCAGTTTTGCTTAAAATAAAACTGAAGATCTGGTTTTAACTTCAAAGCTTTGCTCAAATACTTTGCGCCATTGGTACTAATAGCACAGGCAGGAATTCTCTTACTTCTTGGTAAATCTCCATAGCTCATGGAGCCTGTATGCGGAAAATCGTCATCTCTTAAGCTCATAGAACGCACGACGACGCCAACGGCTCCATAATTGGCAGCTTCCATAGCTCCCGCATATCGTTGATCTACACAACCCCCATAGGCACTAAAGGTATTTATTATGTTGGCCTGCATAGGTCTATTGTAGAAGACAATTTTGCCTTCTATACGCTCCCTCCCATAGTTCTTCAAATCTTCAATTCCAGAAACTTCAATGACTTCGGCTTTTAACCCTCCTGCCGGTGTAGGGACCGATCCTCCCAGGGCACAAATGTCCTGAAGACTTGTAATTCCCGGGGCCGTCTCAATATAGGCATACTCTGGAATCCCCCGCGTCCATTTAGGAACCATTACGGGTTGAAGCCAGACTTTGTCCAGCCCTAATTTGTCTAATTCTTCCTTGGTGTATCGGACGGCCTTCTCTGCTTCCACGGAACCAGAAAGCCTCCCTCCTATCTGTGTTGATAAATCATCCAGCCAGTCATAACTTTTACCATTAAGCAAAGCCATGTCGAACAAATTACGAATGGTAATGGAATCCTGCTGATTTACATTTTGTGAAAAACCTTCAGAAATTAACAGTAGGGTAAGGACGCAAAAGAGTGTTATTTTATTCATGGTATTGTATCGTATAAATAGGTTTGGGAATTATTCGTTATTAAGTTGATCTTTGTACTCTTCAATTCTTGCTTTTACTTCAGCATCAAGCTCTGGTTCCCTGATGTCGTCATAGGCACGTAATTCCTCCAATAAAATTGAGGCCACCAGCAATCTAGCCGCTGGTTTATTATCTGCTGGAATGTTAAACCAGGGAGCATGGGGTTTAGAGGTTCTGTTAATCGCCTCTTCATAACAACTCATATACTTATCCCACAACTTTCGTTCCTTGAGATCGTCCGGAGAAAATTTCCAATGTTTATTTGGTTTCTCCAATCTTCTAATTAATCTGTTTTTTTGTTCTTCCTTGGAGACATTCAAAAAGAACTTAAAAATTAGCGTGCCATTTTGTGCAATGTTCTTTTCAAAATTTACAATCTGCTCAAAGCGATCTCGCCAAAATGCATCATTCACATCCGCTACCTCATTTACATTGGGTAAGTGCTCTCCTAAAATATAGTATGGATGCACCCGGGTGACCAAAACATTTTCGTAATGGGTTCTATTAAAGACCCCAAATTTACCTCTGGCGGGAAGGGCTATATAATGCCTCCAAAGGTAGTCGTGTTTCCGTTCCAGATCGGTGGGCACTTTGAAACTGTGCACCACGACCCCCCGTGCATTAAAATCTTTAAAAACCTCGCGAATCAAACTATCCTTTCCTGCCGTATCCATTCCTTGTAAACATACCAAAACAGCATACTTTCCATGAGCATAAAGCGTATCTTGAAGATCACCTAATTTTTCCCTTGTATCTTCCAAAGCAGCTTCCAACTCCTTTTTAGAAGCTCCAAAGTCTTCGTTGGTAGCTAATTCTGATATTTTTATGCTTTCTGAAATTTTATACGCCGAACTTCTTATCGTATTCATTAACTCTCAATTTGATTCTGTCTAAAGATAGAAAAGATTCTGTGAATAGCTTTTTTTTAACTGAATAGCTTCGGCGCATAATTACACTAAAGACAGGAGCTTCGCAACGTATTTAGCAAGTCTACAAGGTAATATATCAGATTTTTAACATATTAAAACCTATAATATTTGCTTTTTTTGGTTTTTATTAGGAAATTTCCTACTTATTATAACCCCAAAACGTATGAATAAAACAACTACACTAATTGCTTTCTTCGCCCTCATGTCAACAGTTACCTACGCTGTTGAATGCGAAGTAGCATACCAAGATGCAACTTACGGCTTTCAACATGCTGAAACTGCTATGGAGGCAAACAATGTTGAACAGCTAAAACAGTATGCCAATCGATCTAAAGTCGCCATTGAAAAAGTACTCTTGTCCACAGAAAAATGTGGTTGTCAGGATGCAAACAATGCGAGTTACGATGCTTTAGCGAATCTAGATAAGGCATTAGAGAAAGATAAATTTGAAGCAGTCCGGTTATTTGTGAGCCGAGCCAAAGTAAATGCGAAGGACATTATTGTTGCCTTAGATATTTGTAGTGCTACCGATCCTTCTTTCGCCTTGAAGGAAACAGAAAGCAATATACTAGCGCAGGAAAAACTACTATTGGAGCAGCAACAAAAATTACTCGAACAGCAGCAAAAATTGCAGGCCCAAATTAAAGAGCAACAGCGCTTACAGAATGAAATAACGGCACAAAAGAAGGAAATGCTGGAATTACAAAAAAGCGTACGACTGGCTTCCGAACTAGACCTAAGAGAGCTGGAAACGCTCATCAACAGTTTTACCAAAACAATGGGGTGCAAGGATACACAACCTCTAACGGAGTCTTCCTATCTAAAAACAGAGGACGAATTAGAATTAGAAACCCTAGAAGCAACCAAAGTTTTTTATGCTGAAAAAGCCAAAGAAATGGCTAATAATCTTCTCAATAGATTATCCAGTTGCGAATGGAAAACAGAAGAATAGAACCCAATGGAGCTATCCGGAAACGGGTAGCTCTTTTACTTTGTGGCAAATAGTTTTACATCGCTTTCGCTTACTTCCTTATCGCCTAGAATGATGAGGCGTTCTACGACATTTCGTAATTCCCTAATATTTCCGGTCCAGTCGTATTCTTGAAGCAACTTAACCGCTTTAGCCGAAAATTCCTTTTTGGCCGTTCCGTGTTCATCGGCAATTTTTTGTGTGAAATATTCGATCAACAAAGGAATATCATCTCTTCGGTCGTTTAAGGCAGGTACTTTCACCAAAATTACTGCCAATCTATGGTATAAATCCTCTCTAAAATTCCCTTCAGCAATTTCCTTTTTTAGATCTTTATTGGTCGCTGCTACTACTCTAACATCCACTTTAATGTCTTTGTCACTTCCAACCCGTTGCACCCTGTTTTCCTGAAGCGCTCGAAGCACCTTAGCTTGTGCAGAAAGGCTCATATCGCCCACTTCATCCAAAAATATAGTTCCTCCATTGGCAGCTTCAAATTTCCCTGCTCTGTCCTTATTTGCCGAAGTAAAAGCTCCTTTCACATGTCCAAACAATTCACTCTCGATCAATTCGCTAGGGATTGCCGCACAATTTACCTCGATCATGGGACCCTTAGATCGATCGCTTTTTTGGTGAAGCCAGTGAGCAACAAGCTCTTTTCCTGTTCCATTTGGTCCCGTGATGAGCACTCTTGCTTCCGTTGGAGCCACCTTCTCGATCATATCCTTTATGTGGGTTATGGCGGGAGATCCTCCTATCATTTCGTATTTTTTGCCCACCTTCTTCTTGAGTCGGGTATTTTCGACCACCAGTTCTTTTCTATCCAGAGCTATTCTAACGGTATTCAACAACCTGTTTAGATCGGGGGGTTTCGAAATATAATCAAAGGCTCCCAATCGCATCGTATTTACTGCAGTATCCAGATCTCCATGCCCCGATATCATCACAATAGGTACTTCAGGTTTAATTTTTTTGAGGGCTTCCAAAACCTCAACTCCGTCCATTTTTGGCATTTTAATATCACACAATACCAAATCGTAATCCTCCTTTTTGATAAGATCTATACCCAACAATCCGTCTTCAGCTTCTGAGACTTGATAGCTATCATTTTCTTCAGAAAGAATTTTTACCAGCACTCGGCGAATGGCCGCTTCATCTTCAATAATTAATATTTTCGACATGTTTAGATTTTAAATTTAATTCCGCTTCTAAGATAAAACGTATTTTTTTCATTTATCTTGAAAAGATTATTTCGACTTCCATCCCTTAATCTAATTTCATTAAAAAAGGTGTGACCGCCGTAGGCATAAGCCACTAAATTTTTGGTGAAATTATATTCGTAACCAATGCCTCCTAATACCAGGGTCATAGAAATGTTTTCGGCCGTAGCGCTAGTACCGTCGTTATAGCGAACATCCAGATTGTTCTGAATATTCGAAAAGAAACCATCCAGGGTAATATAGGCCTGAACGCTCTGTTTTTTACCAAGAAAATGTTTGATATTGGTTTTCGGCGTCCCTAATGAATAGGACCAATTAGGGCGAAACTTCTTATAATAATTAATAAGGGGAATAGGAAATGGACGCCCTGCATTGGTAGAATAATTAAGGCCAATAATAAAACGAGAAGGTTTTTCAATACCGTCACCCGATTTGTCCTTAATAAAAAATAGAGCTCCGGATAAATTGAGATCATCATTAATAACCGAGTTTAACTCAAAATTGGAGTTCACCTCTATTCCAACGTTTGCCGCCAAACGCCAATCGTTCTTCATTTTACAGGTGAAGGCCACGGAAGAGCGAAACATTTGAAACTTTCCCAAGGCATCCAGATCGAAAGGAACCGGGTCTTCAAAATCCAGGTCCAACTTTCTATATTCAAGTCCGACAACGACGAAACTCCCCTCCCAACCCAATCGAATGGGATAATTCACAAATGCACGAAACCTACTTACGCGATTGTCCGAATCGGCCTGTGGAATATAGGTATACTCTACACGTGCGAGATCAGACACCTGGGCATTAGCTGATGTGCTAAAAAAGCCAATAATAATTAAACACAGAAAAAACCTGATGGTGGTACATTCGGAATAAAAATAGGTCCGTAAGCTGGTATTCATGTAAATTTTGTAATGGAGTATTAACAAGGGTGGAAGATACTCACTTTTCCACAACTAGCACTAAACAACTTCAATACATCATTTAAATTGTGTTGAATACGATAAATTTTATGTCTTATTTTCCGTTTTCTGAATAGCATCTCCCTGTATAATATGTACATCGCGCTGTGGAAAGGGAATTGTAACCCCGTGTTCGCGAAAGAGCGCGTCAATTTTAAAGCGAATATCACTTTTTATATAGGGGTCAATAAAGCTATCCGAAATGAAGAAAAACACCCTAAAGTCTAAGGAAGAATCTCCAAAGTTCTCAAAAGATACGAAAGGTTTCGGCTTCTTCAGGATACGGCTGTCATCGGCTACACTCTCCAATAAAAGTTCTTCCACCTTTTGGGTATCACTCCCATAGGCCACTCCAACTGAAACAAATTCACGAGTGGTTTTGTGGTTTTGAGTATAGTTTAAAATAGAATTATTAATAAACTTGTGATTAGGAATAATTAAAATCTTATCATCTCTGGTGATAGATCTGGTCGTACGGAGCTTTATATCAATAACTCGGCCCACCTTAGAATCCACCTCAATAATATCTCCTACCATTAAGGATTTGTCTACCATGATTAAAATACCGCCAAGAACATCCTGAAATATCTGCTGTAGTGCTAACCCAACCCCTACTAAAAGAGCTGCAGAGGCCGCTAAGAATGGGGTTACGTTCACCCCCGCGAGACTCAACACAGAGAAAACGACAATGATGTAAACCACATACTTGATAAACTTAAAAAAGCTTACAAATTTAAGCGTATCGGTATCGTCCATACGCCGTGTAAATAAGCGTCGAACCCATTTCAACAAAAATGAAGTTACAAAGAAGGCAACAACTAATAGAAGTAACGTACCCACAGTAATATGTACCTGATGGTCGCCTTCTCCAAAATGATATCCCCAATCGAGAACCCTTTTAATAGTCCCCCAAATATCTTCTGTAACTACTTCGGTAATCTTATCTGAAACGTCTTCTTGCACCAATTAATATTTAAGCCATTTAATGATTTCCCTGTAAGTTGGCTTCTTACCGTACATTAAAATTCCCACACGGTAAATTTTGGAAGCAAACCAAACAGTACCGATAAAGGTAGCAAATAAAATAACTACTGAAAGTATTTGTTGCCAAATTGGAACCCCAAATGGAATCCGCATCAGCATCACCACGGGTGAGGTGAATGGGATAAATGAAAACACTTGAGAAACGGTTCCATGAGGGTCTTCGATGACCGTAAAAAATCCAACGTAAACTGCCAGAATAAGCGGCAACAAAATAGGCAACATAAATTGCTGCGTATCCGTCTCACTATCCACAGCTGCTCCAATAGCTGCATAGAGCGAAGCGTACAATAAATATCCGCCGACAAAGAAAAACAGGAACATAATAATTAGGTTCAAAATGGGGAGCTTCCAAAACTCGGTCCAGGCTTCGGTGACAATGGCATCCACATTATTCCCTGAGGCCTCTACGGCCGTGTTCATTTGCTCCGCCTGCATGGCCCCCGGGTCAATTCCGAAGATCAAAAACACCACACTACTGAGCACACTTAAGAGTATGACCCAAACTAAAAACTGAGAAACACCAGCCAACGAGGTACCTATAATTTTACCAAGCAAAAGCTTCATAGGTTTTACTGAAGAAATAATCACTTCAATAATGCGACTGGTTTTTTCTTCAATAACACTCCGCATGATCATATTCCCATAGATAATGATAAACATGAATAACAAGTAACCCGCCAAACCTCCGAACACAAGTTTCAGAACTGAACCCAATTTCGAAGTTTCCTCGCCTTGAAAACTTTCTAGTTGGGTGTCAATATCGAGACTCAGACTCTTGATCAACTCCGCATCCAGATCTGCTTCTTTCAGTTTAAGCGAATTCGCTTTGGATTCTAAGGTCCGTTCTATATCACTCATTACGGCAAGGGATGGTGAGTCTTCCGAAAAGAAGGTGATAGAATTTGACAAGTCCTCAAGTTTGTCTTTCTTCGGAATAAAAAGCAAACCGTATACCTCCCCATTTTCTGCACTCAATTTGGCTTCTTCAAGGGAAATATCGGTTAATAATTGAAACTTTAAATTATCGCTGTCCTCAAATTGATCTAAAAACAATCCGCTCTCGTCCAAAACTGAAATGGTTCGCACGGTATCGTTATTTAACTGAGATAGGTAGGCAACCAAGCTAATAAGTCCTACCATGATCAGCGGACTCAAAAAGGTCATAATAATAAACGACTTGTTCTTAACCTTGGTAAGATATTCGCGTTTTATAATGAGAGAAAGATGATTCATCGTGGGTTAGTTTTAGTTGTTTTTTACGGTTTCAATGAAAATATCGCTGGCGGAAGGAACCACTTCAACAAAATGAGTTACCTGTCCCAATTGGCTCAGGTAGCTCAAAAATTCGTTGGACGTTGTTCCGTTAGGCAGCTTTACTTTATATTGCAACTCGTCGTTTGTGGTTTTGAAATCGGCTGGAATGATCTCAAACTTTTCTTTCAAAGCTTTGGAGGCATTTTCTTTTTGATCGGTAATTAGTCCTACTTCGTAACTATTGGACTTAAAGCGCCTTTTAATATCAATTAAAGGACCGTCCAGTATTTTTTTGGATTGGTGAATGAGCGCAATATGGTCGCACATTTCTTCCACAGATTCCATACGGTGTGTTGAAAAGATCACTGTAGCCCCGTCGTCTCGTAATTTCAAGATCTCATCCTTAATCAAGTTGGCATTAATAGGGTCGAAACCGCTGAAGGGTTCGTCAAAAATGAGCAATTTGGGCTCATGAAGCACCGTCACTACGAACTGTATTTTTTGAGCCATTCCTTTCGAAAGCTCCTGAATCTTTTTGTTCCACCAATCTCCTATCTCCAGGCGCTCAAACCAAATCTTCAATCGTTTTCTGGCTTCGGCTCTGGAAAGCCCTTTCAATTGAGCCAAATACAGCAATTGCTCTCCAACTTTCATCGATTTATAAAGTCCGCGTTCCTCAGGCAAATAGCCAATATTTTGAATATGATGGGGCTGTAAAGGTTCTCCATCCAGAAACACGTTGCCGGTATCGGGAATGGTAATTTGATTAATGATTCTGATCAAAGTGGTTTTCCCAGCACCATTAGGGCCTAAAAGGCCAAAAATACTGCCTTTTGGGACCTCGATCGAGACGTCGTTCAAAGCTCTGAAATCACCAAAAGATTTCGAAACATTAGTTGCTGTTAGCAGGTTGTCCATAGAAAAATTATAAGATGTAAAGGTATTCAAACCCCGCGAAGCTTCGAAGGTTTATTTGTAGTTTATGTGTTTGTATTTCATTTTCTGAAATTGTTACAGCAAGTCAAAAAAAGAGTGGCCGAAAAGATGATCGATATTTACGTTTAACCGCTTAATAGCATAAGTAATATAGGGATTAAGCCCATTTTATATGACTCCGAAGAAATTCTGATCATTACCTAAATAAGAATTTAAATTCAAGGAAGCGGGTTAAAAACAAAACCCACCCTCTAATTAATGAGAGGGTGGGAAAAAAATTGCTATGAAAAAGAAAAATTATCGCTATTTAGAATAGCGACTTTCAAATATAGGTAAAATAAATTAAAAGAACCTTTTTTAGGAAAACATATCCTTCACTTTCTCAAAAAAGGATTTGTCGTCTTTTTCGGGCTTCGGTTCAAAATGATCGTCATTCTTCATTTTCTCGAAAAACTCCTTCTGTTCTTTGGTTAAAGTCCTTGGTGTCCATACGTTTACATGTACCAATAAATCACCTTTACCATATCCATTTATGCTGGGAATACCTTTATTTCGAAGCCTTAAAATCTTACCGCTCTGGGCACCCGCTTCGATCTTAATTCGCACTTTTCCAGTGACGGTTTCAATCTCCTTTGAGGTTCCGAGAGCCGCTTCAGAAAAGCTAACATACAGGTCGTAATGAAGGTTATCACCCTCTCGCTGTAAGTTAGGATGTGGAAGTTCTTCTATGGCAACCAATAAATCACCTGCCACTCCATTTCCGGGAGCATCGTTTCCTTTTCCACTTACTTTAAGCTGCATTCCATCTACTACTCCGGCCGGGATTTTTATAGATACGGTTTCTTGATCAGAGATCATTCCATAGGCATCGGCTCCCGAAGGTGCTTTCTCTATAATTTGTCCGGCGCCTTTACAGGTTCCACAGGTGGCCGATGTTTGCATACGACCTAAAATGGTATTTTGAATTTTTGTTACCTGCCCACGTCCTCCACAAGTACCACAAGTTTTATACGTAGTTCCGGGTGCTACCTTTTTTCGTTTTACTTTTATCTTCTTATCCACTCCATTGGCGATCTCCTCCAGAGTTAATTTCACTCGAATGCGCAGATTGCTTCCTTTCACACGACGTTGACCACCGCCTCCGCCAAAACCACCAAAACCGCCTCCGCCGCCAAATGCACTTCCAAAGATATCTCCAAACTGACTAAAGATATCGTCCATATTCATTCCGCCGCCACCAAAGCCGCCACCTTCAAAGGCTTTATGACCGAATTGATCGTATCGAGATTTTTTGTCTGGATCACTTAAAACTTCATAAGCTTCGGCTGCTTTTTTAAACATTTCCTCCGCTTTGGCGTCACCCGGGTTTTTATCGGGGTGATATTCTACGGCTTTCTTGCGATATGCCTTTTTAATCTCGGCAGCAGTGGCACCTTTTGAAACACCTAAAATGTCGTAAAAATCTTCCTTCATACTATTGTCCTATCACTACTTTCGGGTAGCGGATTATTTTTTCACCAAGGGAGTATCCCATTTCAATTACATCGATGATCTTTCCTTTCAAATCATCGTTTGGTGCTGGTATTTGAGTAATGGCTTCATGGATATCGGCGTTAAAGACATCTCCCGCTTTAGTTTCAATAAGTGTCAAGCCTTTCTGTTTAAGGGCTTCTTTTAGCTTATTACTAATTAATTCGATACCCTTGCTATGGTCGTCATCCATTTTCTCCATTTCCTTTAAGGCCCTGTCAAAATCGTCCAAAACGGGTAATAGAGATACCATTACATCCTGACTTGCTGTCTTAAACAACTCCACACGCTCCTTACCGGTGCGCCTTTTGTAATTCTCGAATTCAGCAAAAAGACGCAAATAACGATCTTTTTCGGTCTCTAATTCGGCCTGTAAGGTTTTTAAAGGGTCTACCTTCTCTTTTTTGGAACCCTTTTTAGTCTTGGTAGTAGTGCCTGAAGAAGCTTTCTTTTCTTGTGTTATGACCTCCTCTTCTTGAGGAACTTCCTGGCTTTTATCTTTTTTGCTCATAGATGAGTCTAATTTTATTTTTTATGAAGGGAGCAAAAGTACTGCCATTTCTTGTAAAATGTCAAAATGTCACCCTTATAATTTAGTATAAATTTAAGATGGGTTTAATCTCTAGCCGATATTTTTGTAGAAACCTAAAACGTAAATTAAAATGAAAAAACAAATTGTAAACATCACGCTAGCCTCAATGATTGCTTTGGGAGCGGTTAGCTGTAAAGAAAAAGGAGCGGATGCCGGTATTTCTGAAGCCAAAGAAGTAGCCGAAACCAGTGCATCAGCCACCAATTTTACCATCGATGCTGAAAAATCGGTCATTAACTGGAAAGGAGCTAAACCTGGTAAAGATCATACAGGCACCTTGAAACTGAGTTCGGGGGTTATTGCCGCCATTAACAAGGACATTAGTGCCGGTAATTTTGTAATCGATATGAACTCATTGACCAATACCGATATGGAAGGTCAAGGAAAAGATAACCTAGAAGCGCATTTAAAAGGAACCATAGAGGGAAAGGAAAAGGATTTCTTTAACGTAACCGATTTTCCTACGGCCACATTTGAGCTCACCAGCGTAAGCGGCGATAGTGGAAACATTATGGTGAGCGGTAATTTGACCATAAAAGAAACCACACAAAACGTAGAATTTCCTGCGGTGGTGTCTTTCCCCGGTGACGAAATCTTCTTAAAAAGCAAACCCTTTAGCATTGATAGAACACAGTGGGGTGTCAATTTTATGTCCAAAACTGTTTTTGAAGAATTGAAAGATCAATTCATTGAAGACGAGGTAGAACTTACCATCGAATTACACGGTAAAAAGGCATAAAACCAATAGTATCAGAAAAACAAAAGGGGCAGTTAATAACTGCTCCTTTTTTTATGAGTTTTATAAAGCCTAAAGTAAATCGTCAATAGCTTTCTCAAAATTGACGTAGTGGAATAAATAGCCTTCAGCCTCTATTTTTTGGGCACCAACTAACTGACTTTCCAAAGCCAACGACCCCATTTCTCCCAATAAAAGCTTTAAGGCGAAGGCAGGAACCTTTGGCATCCATAGGCGTTTTTTCAAATGGGTTGCAATTGCTTTCGTCATTTTCTCATTGGTCACCGGACTTGGAGCTACTCCGTTGAATACGCCCGACAACTTATGATTCAGTATAAATAAAAAGATCCCGGCGATGTCTTCAATATGAATCCAGGACTGCCATTGTTGTCCATCTCCCAAAGCAGATCCCACTCGCATGGCAATGGGCTTTACAATTTGAGGTAACGCACCCCCATTTTTGGCAAGCACAATCCCAATTCGGACCTTCGCTACCGCAATGTTCAGTTCTGAAAATCGGTCGGCCGCGGCCTCCCATTCTACCGTCACTTTACCAAGAAATGAATCACTTACTGTGGTACTATCTTCGCTGTAATGTTTCTGTTTGGAACTGGGGTATATGCTAATCCCACTGGCCGAAATATAATGAGTGACCTGATGTTTAATGTTTTTTAATGAGTCAAATAACACCGCCGCTGTCATGATCCGACTCTCCAAAATCTTGATCTTATAGGATCGGGTCCATCGCTCGGAGACAGAAGCACCCGCCAAGTTGATAATGACGGAGACACCTTCAAAGGCCTCCTGATCAATTTCACCGGCACTGGGATTCCAATAGAATCCTTTATAATTAGGGCGCTGTTCAATTTTCTCTTTTCGAGTGGTGAGGTAGTGAACCACCATTTTTGCCTCGTGACATTGACGAACCAATTCTTTTCCAATCAATCCGGTCGCTCCGGCAATCAAGATTTTCATTAAAGCAATAATTTGCCGTAAAATTACGATTTGAGGGGAGGAAACCCATAAGGATTAACTCAATATTAGGGTATTACCTTTTAAAATACAGTTATCCCCGTTTAAGGGCGCGAAGCATCTCTCTTTTCCCGGGAGGGCCGGGAAGCCTTTCTACGGTAAACCCCACGGCCTGCATGGCTCGTCTTACGCTTCCTTTGGCCGAATAAGTCACTAACACTCCATTAGTACGCAAGGCATCATACATGGTTTTAAAAACCGCTTCGGTCCACAATTCCGGTTGAACGCGCGCACCAAAAGCATCAAAATAAATAATGTGAAAGGCTTCTTTATCTTTTATTTCTGAAAAAAACTGTTTCCGCTTGATGAGTGTAAAGGTTTTAGTAATAGCATTGGAGGCTTCCCATGGGGTATCATGCAGCTGCATAAATACTTCTGAAGGTATTTTCAATAATTCTGAATAATTGAGTTGCCGTATTTCTGAAGCTTCTACCGGATAAGCTTCGACGCCCATATAATGGATCTTAGCCCCATTTGTTTCAGCAAATAAAAAAGTAAGCAAAGCATTAAGGCCTGTCCCGAACCCTATTTCAAGAATGGCAACGGGTTGGTCAATATTCGCTTCCGAAGAAACAAAAAATTCTAAACCATGCTTTAAAAAGACATGTTTGGCCTCATTGATGGCCCCGTGAATGGAGTGATATTGCTCATTCCAATCTGGCAAGTGAATCGTCACCGAGCCATCTTGGGTTGTGAGAAATTCACGCTTCATAGACTATTTTTCAACAAGCAGCACTCCTTCAGAAATAAAGGAATAGGAAAGTTCCGGTTCGGTAATGGCGTCTATTTCTTCCTGTGTTTTTCCACCGTCTTTAGCAAAATGCTTTAAATCTTCAACACTGGTTTCTTCCACAAAGGCCTTTCCTTGCACGATAACTTCTTGCCCTGCAATGTCCTTCGGCATAAAGAATCCGTAATCTTTAAACTTTACAAAAGACTCTGCGTCGTCGCCCAAATCCAAGCGCATCCAGCATCCTTTGTTTTGGCAAACCTTCTTCACATTGGCTATAAACTTGATGTTGGTGGTATCCCCGGGCTTCATTTTATTGTATTTGGCCATCATCACATCGTGACCTACCACATTCTGGTCGTCTATCTCTGCTCCAAAAGTTTGATACTGTGCTTTTTCTTCAATCGTTTCTTCGGTAGCTGCCACTGCTTCTTCTGTCTGTTCTTTGCCATCTTTACAGCTAAATAGCGTTAAGCTTAGCACAAAAATGAAGATGATATATTTCATGATTTTATGGTGTTTTTCTGAATTACTTAATTTAAAGTAAAATTATGAAAATTTTAGATTTTTTATGGCCTAAATTTTACCTAATTTTGCAGGGTAAAAACAACCCAATGAGCCTTACCAAAGAACACATCATAACGGTACACCAAAGCAATACATCCAGAATTGACCAAGTTGATTTTGATAATTTGGTTTTTGGTAGTGTCTTTTCAGATCATATGTTCGAATGTGATTATAAAGATGGCGCTTGGCAAAATGCTACCATACGTCCTTATGGTCCATTGAGCATTTATCCTTCGGCCAAAGTCTTTCACTACGGACAAGCGGTATTTGAAGGCATGAAAGCTTACAAAGATGACGATGGCGGGGTGTTTTTATTTCGTCCTTTGGAAAATCTAAAGCGAATCAACAAATCTTCGGTGCGCATGGCGATTCCCGAATTTCCTGAAGAGCTCTTCTTTGATGCCATGCATCAATTATTGAATTTGGACAAAGCTTGGGTGAAGCCAGGATTTGGCAACTCTCTTTACATTCGTCCTTTTGTTATGGCCACCCAAAATGGAGTTTCCGCCTCCCCTTCCAACGAATATAAATTTATGATCATCCTCTCCCCGGCTCAGGCTTACTATACGGGAGATGTGAAAGTGGTGATTGCCGAGAATTTTAGTCGCGCCGCGGACGGTGGTGTAGGTTATGCCAAAGCTGCCGGTAACTACGGAGCTCAGTTTTATCCAACCAATCTGGCTAAGGAAAAAGGATTCCAGCAGGTGATTTGGACCGATGCCAACGAACATAAATATTTGGAAGAGGCGGGCACGATGAACGTATTTTTCCGAATCAACGATACGTTGTACACGGCACCCACCAACGATCGAATTTTGGACGGTGTGACCCGTAAAAGTGTGATCGCGCTAGCGGAACGCGCAGGTATTGACATGAAAGTTTATCGCCTTACGGTGGACGAATTGGTTACTGCCGCCAATGACGGTTCCCTAAAGGAGATCTTTGGGGCAGGAACGGCTGCGGTTATTAGCCCTGTAAGCGGTTTCAGCTATAAAGACCATACTTACGAACTCCCGGAAGTACATAACAGCTTCGCTACTCAATTCAAAAAACAATTGATGGATATTCAACACAATACCTCTGATGATCCGTTTGGATGGAGGTACGAGGTGAAGTAGTTGGATTTACGATCTACTTTTCCAGAATTCCCTTAATGTTCGGTTTAAAATAATTGGGGCCTTTAAGTACTTTTCCGTCTTCTCGGTAAATAGGTTTGCCATCGGCTCCCAGCTTGCTCATATTGCTCCGCTGAATTTCATTAAAAACTTCTTCGATCTTATGTTGCATACCGTGTTCGATGATGGTGCCACACAAAATATAAAGCATATCTCCCAGCGCGTCGGCCACTTCTACCAGATCATCATTATTAGCGGCTTCCAAATACTCTTCATTCTCTTCCCGCATCAATTCATAGCGTAACAAGTTTTTAGCAGCACCTACGTTGGCGGTTGGAGTTTCTTTATATCCCAGGCCATAGGTGGTGTGGAAGGTTTGGACGGCGGCTATTTTGTTTTTCATATTATTCCCCTGGAAGGCGGGGCAGATTTAAATTAGTATCGTATTTTTGTGCCCATAAAACTACGCAATTTATGTTATCCACCGGACAGATTATTTTTGCTATTTGCTTTTTTGTGGCTTTTGTGGTTTTGATGGTATTCAGCTACCGAAAAGACAAAAAGCTACACCGAAAACAATACAAAGGAAGTATTTGGATCTTGGTGGGTTTTATTGTTTTTGTGCTCCTCTTGTTGGCCATAAAACTGTATTTACAGGACTAATTTCCTACTAATTTTTTGTTATATTTTTTTTCTGAATTAGGAATTTTGGCGGAATCCGCTTAAATTTAATGCTCTAGTATTCTATTTCTTTGAAGAAGTAAATCAAGCTCCCCGTTTTGAATTACAGCATGACCATACCTAAAGTAGGGTATGAAAATTTTAGTAACTAACCATTATTCTAATTGTATGAAACCAGCCAAAGAAATTATCCCGCATATTATTATGGTTGTTTTAGGAGTGTTATCACTAGTCCTTTGCTTTATCTTTTTAGCCAAAAACAACAAGGAGTTCACGGAGTTATCGGGCATTATTCGAGTAATCGTTGCCCTGTCTACGGCAGCCATCAGCATTGCCCTCCCGGGATTTGTATCTATAGAAACCGAAAAGAATACTACTAATAGCACCTGGCCCATGATCAAAGCCGGAGGTGCCTTGGCTATTTTTATCATCGTATATTTATTTGATCCTATTAATGGTGGGTAAACTGCCACCTAACTAAAAGCGACCGTTTTAGTTGTTTTTATAGACTTTTCTCCCCTTATCTTTTTTAAAACAAGCCTTTTTTATCCCTGTTTTGATGTGAATTTTTGAGATATACCCTGTATTGGGTATGTTTTGATTGAGGGGTTATGTGCAATTTTGGAGTATGAAACCGAGAAAAGAAATAGTTCCGAATTTAATAATGACCTTTTTGGGTTGCTTAGTTCTATTTTGTTGCTTCATGTATCTAAAGGAAATCAAGCTAACGGAGGGCGAAGAGTCCAAAGTATTTGCAAAGTTATCAGGTATTGTAAGAGTTATTATAGCACTGTCAGCAGCAGCTGTGAGTATTTCATTACCTGGTTTCGTTGAATTAGAAACACAAAGAGAATCTGGTGACACCTAATGGCCTATAATTAAGACAGGTGGGATGCTGGCGATCTTTGTACTTATTTATTTTGTTTAATCCAGTTAATTAGCGATTACAGGCGCTCCATTTATATTATTAATCAAATTAAGGCTTCAATGAACAAAATACATCATACAGTAGATATTGCAGGAAACAAATTCAGTCATGAAAACGATTTTTTATACATAGCTGAAGTACTTAAAAACTGCGATAAGAAGCATGACTCCTCAATAATTGAAATTGGAGTTAAAGCTGAGTTTAATGAAATCGAATTTTTCAATATAATCAATAACCTCAATCAAAATAATATAAATAAAGGATACATGTACTTGCTACCAGAAGAAAAACAACTGACAGCAGATAGCATGCATTTTAGATTTGAAATAATCGAAGACTCAACAAGACAAACAGCTGAATTTAAGAAACAAACTTTTTGGCAAAAAACACAAGACTTATTTTTTAGAAAGAGACAAATCATTTTGGGAGGAGGGCGACTTTATAAAATTAAATCGAGTTCAGATCACGGAACCTCTGGTGCAATTATTTCAGTTGAAGAGGATCTATTCATAATTACTGCGCGACATGTTCTTCTCAAAAATTCGGCAGGTGCTTTGTATACTGAAAACGGTTGTTCTTCTAAATCTTTTGACGTCGGTGAAAATTTGCTCACTAGTTTTTCAGAAAAAATTGACGTCGGTTTAGTAAAAATTGATCAAGAATTTCATTCAATTTCGAAAAAAGTAATTAAGAAAATTGGCGCTCCAAGTAATATCAGAAAACAACCAGAATGCCATCTCAAAGTTGTTAAATATGGCACGTCAACAAAGCGCACAAAAGGTATAATTAAATCCCTGTATTCTAGACTTAATCAAAATGGGGCACTATCGGTAGTCCTATTCATGATCAAAGGCATACATCCATATTCAAGATTTGGGAATCCTGGAGATTCTGGCTCTCTGATACTCTCGAAAGATAAAAACCCAATGGGTATTTTGGTTCATGTAAGCGGCTCTAAAACCTTTGCAATACCTATACAATTAATAGATAACGAATTACCCAATATAAAGTTTAACTAAATATAATAAAAATGGAAAAAAAAGGAGAAAAAGACGATTTTTTTGTAGTTACATTCGACAAAGACCTTTTCCAACCAGTTTTAACTGACAAACTGTTTGGAACTACTTATTTTATTTCTGGTAAGTTCTTTAGCAAGGACAAAAAGAAGAAGTATTTAAACGAAATTCATCTGAAATATAAAAGAACATTTGGTCTAATAAATTTCAAAATTGAAGATATTGAAGTTTCCAGAGAATATGATGATGAAGTTGAAAAGGAAATAATCCAAATAAAAGTTTACTTTAGGGCATTCGCTAAAACGGATGATAAAGAATATTTTATCAAGAAGTTGAATTCACCAGTAAAGATTATGAAGGATGAGTTCATTCATGTCAAACCCATGAATTTGCCAGAGGAGATTGAGGACTTTGATGAAGAGGATGATATTACCTATAATTATCAAGAACCAGCAACAAATGACGTACCCTGTCGGTCATCCACAAATGGCGGAGATTAAAAAATATATTATTTACTTGGCAATTGTTGCATTTCATTTTCAATTGTTATCCGCTCAAAACTCTACCAAGTTATCATCTCAAATTGATAGCTTGGTTGTTTTGTTTCGCGACATTAAGGTGGATGAGGCCGAAGCATTCATTAAGTCCAGACCTATAGATCCCTACTTGAAAGAATACGCCCAGTGGAATATTAATTACCTAAAAAAAGGTATTATTAATAAGCCCTCTTCCTTATCCTCATCTAAAAAAGTTAGAGACACTTCTAAATCTCAACAACTTTTCCTGCGACTTTTGATAAATGGTGAATACCTAAAATTGACCGGCACCGATGAGAAAAGGACCTTCGATCTTTATAATGAAGCTCGCCAAATTGCCGTTGCCTTGGACAATGGCATCCTCATTTCTGAAGCCCAAAGAAGAATTATTCAACTCCTATATAATGATTTTGATGATAAAATCGATATTCTACCAGAAGAATTGACAATCCTAAAAAAGTATTCTACAGCTGAATCCGATAAACTTTGGTATCTCATATTAGAGTCGATTTTTTATATAAGTAAGGATCTTTCTGATCAATCCAAAAATCTTAAATATGGGCTAAAAGAATCAAAAAAGATTGGAAATAAATACTTGGAGGCTAGGTTTAACCAAATGCTTGGTGTTAATTACTATAAGTGCGTTGAGAACTATGCTCTTTCCAATCAATATTATGATCAAGCGGTAGAAATATATCGTGAGTTAGATTTAGCTTTTACTAGACAAAGAGCATTAGATTTACATATCAATTTTGGTGTAAATGCATATAGAAACGGTCAACCAAATGAAGCCATTCTCAATTTGCTTCTTTATTTAAATTATGAAGATTTAACAACGAATAAACACTATAGCTCTATGGCATTTGACTGGCTGTCTAAGTCTTACGAAAAACTAAAAAAAAACGATTCGGCATTGTTCTATTTAGATAAAAAAATAGAATTCGATAGCATTCTAAATAAAAGAAAATTTGCAGCCGCAATTAGCAAAGCACAAATAGAAAATCAAACCTCAGAACAGCAAAAGAAAATACTTGAACAAGAAAACGATCTGCTTCTTACCGAACAAAAAAAGACCCAAAACCAGAACATTGCCATAGCCCTGGGCGGTAGTCTCCTCACCGTCTCCCTCATCGGCTTCCTCCTATTCAAAAACACCAAACGAAAACAACGTATCGCCGAGCAAGAAAAAGAACTGGAAATCCAGAAAACAGAGAAGATTCTAAAGGAACAAGAACTCACCACCATCGATGCCATGATCGCAGGGCAAGAAAAAGAACGACAACGATTAGCTAGCGACCTCCATGATAGCGTGGGGGCTACCCTCTCAGCGGCGCGATTGCAGTTTGACCATATTGCCAAAAACAAAGATAAACTAGATACTCTCGATGAGTTACTCAATAAAACCGGAGTATTACTTAATGATGCCTATAATGAAGTCCGTTCCATGGCACATTTAAAAAATAGTGGGGTAATCGCCAAAAATGGTCTGCTACCGGCTGTTGAAAAACTAGCTAAGAATGCTTCAGGGACCAATAAGTTGAAAGTGGAAGTTGAAGACTTCGGACTAGAAAATCGGTTGGAAAATACGTTGGAGATCACCATTTTTAGGATCATTCAAGAATTGGTCACCAACGTGATCAAACATGCGGAGGCTTCCGAAGCTACAATTTCCATTACCCAACATAAAGATTCCCTCAATATTATTGTAGAAGACAATGGACGTGGTTTTGATACCCAAATAATTCAACAAAAAGAAGGCATGGGACTGAGTGGGGTCGAGCGACGCGTAGAACATTTGGAAGGAACCCTGGAAGTAGACAGTACCCCCGGTAAAGGAACTTCCGTTTTAATAGATATACCCTTATGATCACTGTAGCCATAGCCGAAGACCACCAATCCCTCGTTGACGGGATCAATCTACTTTTGGAATACGAAGAGGACATTAGCATTGTAGGCACAGCCAACGACGGGGAAGCATTGTTAGCCATCGTTCGTAGAAAACAACCCAAAGTGGTTTTGACAGACATCAAAATGCCCAAAATAGACGGCATCACTGCTACCAAAACCATAAAAAAAGAATTTCCGCATATCAAAGTGATCGCTTTTAGTATGTTCGATCAGGAAGAAGCCGTACGACAAATGATCACAGCCGGAGTTTCTGGCTATTTACTAAAGAATTCTCCTTTGGAAGAGGTGCTAAAAGCATTGAGAAATGTAAGCAAGGGACTCACCTATTTTGACTCTTCTATTGATCTGGGCGCTATGTTGCAAGAAACAACCAAAAGCGATAAAAGGCCTTTACTTTCTAAAAGCGAACGGGAAATTCTTAAGCTCATTGGGGAGGGAAAAGCGACCAGTGAAATTGCCGAAATTCGTTTTACCGCTGTGTCCACGGTGGAAAAGCACCGAAAGAATATGATCCGAAAACTTGGGCTTTCTGGTAAGGGCGAGCTCCTTCGCTACGCCTTGGAGCGGAAATATGATTTTTAACCCTATTTTACCCTTCACGGGGTATTCATTTACCCGATAGAGCCTAGTAATTTCGGGCTATGAAAATGCTCCAAAATCTACTTACTGTTTTACACCATGCTCGTATCAACAAACAACATCTAAGCCATGAAGATACGATTGTTCTATTGAAATCGGTCAAATCCATTTCAGCTCATAAGGCATTGGTCGAAAAAGTGATCTACCTCATTTTTATCGCTGAAAGCAAAGACCATAAGATCAAAAATCTGAGCAAGCGTCAAACACAAATTTTTGTACATATTGGATTGGGATTTTCTTCCCGAGAAATAGGTGATTTGCTTGAGATAAGCGAAGCGACCGTGAGCACACATCGCAAACAAATGATAAAAAGATTGGGGCTTTCCGGTGCTGGCAGGCTGCAATTTCTGGCTACTCTCCATATTCAGAATAAGCTTTATGATTAATATCCCCTTCAGCGGGTATTTTTCTGAGCGTCATTTAGGAATAGGTTTGTTAAAAACTTATTTATTATGAAAACATATTTAAACACCGCTTTAGCATTAACAGCAATTGTAATATTATTTTTATCGTTCCCTCTCTATGCCCAAACTAAAATTCAAATTTCTTTAGACCCAACCACGAAAGAGCAGACTTCTTCATTGGAGAATGGAAAATACGATGTTGAAATATCTGGGTTGTTCGATCCAACTACGACCTATTTCAAGTCTTCATTGACAATTACAACATCACCTGTGGACATAATTACAACGCCTCCTGTTGCGGGCTTCGCAGGTGGCGCAATGAGTCAATATGCTGAAAACTTCAAATTTAGAATTAAGGACAGAACATTAGTTGTAATTGTAATCAATGAAATTGACATTGCAACGAATAACGTTATAAATACCTACACATACACCTTTAAAGGTATTCCAAAATACCAATGGCACACCACTGTCGGACTGGCTGCAATTACGCTCCTCAATAGGGATACCTATAAAACTGTGGCAACTGACAATGCCTTTCAAATTGTCCAAGATGGAAGCCAAACCATTTTTAATCCAGTCGTATTAATGCAATTCACTTATATAAATCTGGAAACACCCACCAATCTGGGAGTTTCAGGTGGTATTGGATTTGATTTTGAAAACATATCTGTTTTCGGTGGCCCGTCAATTTACTTTGGGCATAATTTAATATTAACCGCGGGACTAGCACTAAATCAGCAACTTCGATTGGATAGTAAATATGAGAAAAATCAAATAGTCTCTGAAGCTATCGATCCAAGCGATTTAAATACCCATTATTATCGTGTTAATCCTTTTGTCTCATTAACATTTGCATTAGACAATAATTTGTTTAGAAATTAAACTCTTAAATCATGAAAAGAGCCATCTTTCTAACCTTAGTCACAGTATTTACCTCTTGTAAAAAGGAGGCAAAACTCACTATAGCCAGTTCTCAACAAACGGAGCCCCATTGGACCGTAAAAGAAAATGACAGCGCCATAAAAAGTAAATTGGACTATATGCTCAAGGATCACTTTGGTAGTGAATACAGACCTCTCGAAATAAAGGAGACCGTTGTTTTAGATCAAATGAAGGCTATCCAACCCTATTCTGCAAATCTCAAACTCGTGGACCTAAAAAATGGAAATACATGGAACGAAGTATTTACAAAAGAGTTCCTATCCAATTATATGGATAAAGAATGCTGGGAGGCGCGCCCCAAAACTATTTATGATCTAAATGATGGAGTCCTTATCGATGTTTATTCGTTTGAAAAGGGAGATGAGAAAAAGCTTGACATTCTGGGGTTTTTTAATATTAGCTTGGAGAAAGATCAAAAGGCTGTAGTGGTCGAGTTCTTACAGGAGGGAACACAATTCTGCTCCGGAAACAGATACAAATATGGCGTGGGTGCACGTTTAATGCTGCATATTACCAAAGTAAAAAATAAAGCAAAACTAGCCACTCCGCAACAGATAACGGCTAGTGTGATCTTTGGATTTGCTGAAGTTAAATTCAGTTTAAAAACCTTTGGAATCGTTGGCCCCGGTATTTCCAACCTAAACAATGCCGGGTCTCTTTCGGAAGATACCTATCAACAATTTCTTCAGGAAATTTCAGCATTGATCAAAGAGATGTATACGGATAATGACCAATTTATAATCACACCTCAACCGCTTTTTCTGAAAAACAAACAATAATAAAAGTGGAATAAAAAAACCTCCTTGCATTAGCCACAAGGAGGTTTTTGTTTTTCCGTTTATCTGCGCTTAGTTCTTAATGGGCAGATTGCTATAGTTTTCAGAATAATATAACATCTGGGCTTCAAAGCTCACATGCTGATTCACCGTAAAACCGTTAATCTCACCCGCCTCATCCATGGTTGGAACTAACACCGGGTTTACGAAACCACCATAAGGTGCGGCCGTAAACTTTTCGTTACGCTGCAGTACTTCTGCATGTAATTCCTGATCCACTTTTACACCGTAGCCTTCCACTAAGGCCTCCACCGCGGCGAAATCTCCTTCACTCTTGATACGCTGAGTCTCGCGCAACAATTGACCAAATAGCTCGTGCAATTTGTCATAGTCGTTGATATTGAAATAGGTCTTTCCGTCCCGTGTCACCTTTTCGATCACATTGTCTGCGGCTCCTTTTTCAAAAGCCCAGGCCGAAACCCATTGGCGGTTTCTCATATGCGCTTCTTCCACATCATCTCCTAAGTTCAAGCGAATTAACTGACTCATTAAACCATTTCTAATATATCCGTCAAAAGCAGCTGTTCCCACTTTTTTCCAATCGTCAACCAAACCTAGTTCTTGTAATTTCGGGTTGTATAAATAATACAGTCCAACCAAATCCGCACGACCTTCCTCCAAAGTGGAAGCATAATTTTTAAGTGTTTCTTTGGTTTCACCTACACCTGGATTAATGATTCCGGAAGCATGACCAATTACTTCATGCAAGGCCGTATGTAATTTATCTCCCAGCTGGCCGTATTCTTTTTCTAAGGCCAATTCTTCTTCGTCATGTACAAACTCTTCCAAACGTCCAGAGCTTCCCGCATTGTTATAAGCATGGATGATATTTCCTAAAGAAACCGACTTACTACCTACAGCAGCTCTAATCCAGTTTGCATTTGGTAAATTCACTCCAATTGGAGTGCTAGGTGATGCATCTCCTGCTTCTCCGGCTACATTCACCACCTTGTAAGAAACACCTACCACATTTTTCTTCTTGTGCGCTTCCATTAATGGAGAATTATCTTCAAACCATTGTGCATTTTCGGACAATACCGCCATTTTTTGCGACATATCGAAATCTTTAATCTGAACAATATTCTCGTAAGAACCTCTGTATCCTAACGGATCATTATATACTTCAATAAAACTGTTTATATAGTCAATATTGCCATCGGTAGCAGCGGTCCATGCAACGTTATAATCGTCCCATATTTGAAGATCTCCTGTTTTGTAATATTGAATTAACAAACCAATTGCATCCCCTTGTGCCTGATTTTCAGCTACTAATTGTGCACTTTCTAAGTGTCCAACAATCTTGTCGATCGCCGCACCGTAAAGTCCGCCCGATTTGTAGACACGTTCCTTAAGAACCCCATCTTCTTTTACCAGTTGTGAATTCAATCCATAGGAAAGCGGTTTGTCCGGGTTTGGTGATTGTTTCGCAGCATAAAACGTTTCTACATCGGCATTGGTAACATTGGGTCCGTAAAAATTCACGGCAGACAATGCCACATTATCAACATCCTTCGCCTGATTTACTTTTTTAGCATCCTTATCATTAAAAATAACGTCAAAAGCCTCTCCATCCAAGCTAGCACCTGTTGCATCTAATAAAGTCCTCAGGTAATCTGAAGAGAAATCCGGCTTAATTTTATCGTTTGAGTAATGGTGGTGAATACCGTTAGAGAACCAAACACGTTTTAGGTAAACCTCAAAATTCTGCCAGTCTGCTGTCGATTTATCGCCCTCGTAGCCAGTATAAACGGCTTCCAGCGCCTTTCGAATGGCCAGGTTATGGCGATAATTCTGATCCCACATAATGTCACGCCCTTCAAGTCCGGCTTGCGTGAGGTGGTAAACCAGTTTTTGCTCCTTAAGAGTTAAATTGTCCCAACTTGGAATTTGGTATCTCAAGATTCTTAAATCTGCGAACTGAGTGACCATATAGTCAAAATTATCGGAAGAAACTTCTACCAAAGTCGGTTCGGCAATATCCACAACCTCTTCCTTAGTCTCGTCTCCGCATGAAAAAAACAACAGGCTTCCTAAAGCAACTGTCAATAAAAATGTATGTTTCATCTTGTATTAATTATAGATTAATTGGAAAGATAACACCTCCGGTCAAAAATAGAATACAGTCAAAAGACCCAAACTTTCTCAATCGGGAAGGCTTCACTTTTGAGTTAATTGGTTTTCCACAAATGTAATAAAATAATGGGTCTTGGGCACCAGCTTCAATTCTGAATAAGAAGTTCAAATTAATTATCTTAGCAATTGATAAACCTAAACCACCAGCCATGAAACTCATTAAGTATCTCTTCTTTTTACTCTTGATCGTCCTTATTGGAGGCGCCGTTTATTTTGGCACCAAAGACGGAAAATTTGACGTTTCGAGTACCAAAACAATCAATGCCCCGGTTTCTATGCTCTACAACAACGTAAGTGATTTTAAAAACTGGCAGGAATGGGGACCATGGATGGCGGACGACCCAAATATGAAAATTACCTATGCAGATACCACCATTGGGGTTGGAGGTTCTTACACCTGGACGAGTGAGGTAATGGGCGATGGCTCTATGAGTACGGTGAGTAACGCAGAAAACCAATCTATTGACCAGAAAATTGTTTTCATTACTCCTATGGGTGAAAGTAAAAGTGATGTCTATTGGAAGTTTAAACCTGCTGAAACTGGAACTGAAGTAACCTGGGGCATGAAAGGTGAACAGTCGTTTATGGAGAAAGTGTTTATGGCTTTTCAATCTGAGGATTTTAAAGTTTCCATGAAGAAAATGTACGCACAAGGGTTAGATAATCTTGAGCAAACCATGCAAAAAGAAATGGAAAAATATAGCATTACTGTAGAAGGAATAAAAGACCATGGCGGAGGTTATTATATGTACACCACAGCCGCAAGTTCGCAAACCGATATAGGGAGTAAAATGGCACCTATGTTGGGTAAAGTTGTCGGGTTTATGCAGCAAAACAATATTGGCCAGGCGGGTATGCCTTTTACTATTTATAATGAATGGGACCAAAACAACGGCTCCGTTATTTTTTCTACCGCCATTCCCACAAGTGAACGGATCATTGTAACAGAAGGAGATGTGCTTTGTGGTTATTTGGAACCCACTGCGGCTGTAAAAACTGTTTTAATGGGTAACTATACCAATCTAGCCGAAGCCTATACCAAGGCTCAGGCTTATGTAGCCGAAAACTATCTCATTAAGGATCCGGCAAAAAAAATGTTCGAAGTGTATAGTACAGACCCCGGACTTGTTCCCAACCCGGCGGAATGGCGAACCGAAATCTATATTCCGGTATTCAAGGACCTACGAAGCAACCACCCGTTAATCACGCAGGAATAAAGCCAACCTATGAAGCCATTGCTATTAGTTTTTTTTGGAGGAGGATTAGGTAGCGTACTTAGGTACGGCTTAGGGAAATATCTCAATAGCACCATTACAGGAATCCCATACGGTACCTTCGCGGCCAATATTTTAGGTAGCCTCTTGATAGGAATTATTTTAGGTCTGGCCGCCAAAAATGATAGTATTTCCCAAAATACCATGTTGTTATTGGCAACGGGTTTCTGTGGTGGATTCACCACTTTTTCAACCTTTGCTTACGAAAATCATGTCTTTTTGAAAAGTGGGGACTTCGGAATGTTTGCACTTTATACCGTCGCCAGTTTTATGGTTGGATTTGGTGCGGTTTTCTTCGGAATTTGGGCCGTTAAGTTTTTCTAATGTTTACCATAATCTTTAACTCCCGCCTCGATGCGAACCCGTAGATCGTTCTCTTTGGGAGGAATTGGACAGGAATACCCTGAATTATATGCGCAATAAGGATTGTAAGCCAGATTGAAATCAATGACAATAGTGTCTCCCGCAGGAATATAACTATCTATAAATCGGCCGCCGCCGTAGGAACCATCACCACTGGTATAGTCCGTAAAGGGTAAGAACAGGTGATCTGCATATTCCGGATCTTCGCTGGGGGTGGTATTTTGGTACAGATTTAATTTCAACGGTTTCCCTCCTATTTCAAAATGAGCTTCACCGTATTTCACATATTCGGGCAGTCTGGCAGTGGTGGTAGGCATTAGGAATGGTTTTTCATTGGGCGTTCTTACAAAACGGGCTGTTACCCTAAAATCCAAATTGATTTCATAAAACTCCAACCCTTTAAATTTTCTGAAACCTTCAGGCGTCAAAATAGTAGTTTCTTTATCACCAAACTTTTCATTTTCAGAAGCTCGATACGACTCGATTTCTTGAATGATCTCAGCTTCAGTTTGAGCCACGGCTAATTCAGCAAAAAAAATAAGGAGCAACAACGAAAAGTATTTCATGATAAAAATTTGTTTCTGTAAATGTAGTTGAATTAAAAAAAAATTCTACATTTGAACCAACAAAACAAAATGATGACAACAAATACATATAAGAGACAAACCCAGATCGTGGTGAAAACCCACGTCCGGACCTGTATGTATTAGCTATAAACCTATCAATTAATTCAATACGTAAACGTCCGGCCTTTCAGCCGGACGTTTTATTTTTATAACAACACCAACATCATGTACAAACTCTACACACAATACATGGATAATTTTCGAGGTTTGTCTCGAGAAATTTGGCTGCTCTCTTTTGTGACATTCATTAACCGTGCAGGAGCCATGGTCATCCCTTTTTTATCTTTATATCTTGAAGAAGAAATATGTTTTACGCTTCCACAGGTAGGCTGGATCATGACCTCCTATGGTTTGGGATCCTTAGCGGGGACCTGGGTAGGCGGAAAACTTACAGATAGTATCGGTTTTTATAAGGTAATTATATCCAGCTTTCTATTGTCCGGACTCGGATTTATAGGACTGCAATATCTGGACACATTCTATGGTCTGTGCCTTGGTGTTTTTACCTTGATCTTTGTAGCCGATGCTTATAGACCGGCCATTTTTGTGGCCTGTGATACCTATAGCAAACCGGCGAATATCACCCGAAGCGTGGCCCTCATTAGATTAGCCATAAATCTAGGATTTATTATAGGTCCTGTTGCAGGGGGAATAATCATTGCCCGCATTAACTATAGCTCTCTTTTTTGGATCGATGGTGTGACTTGTATACTAGCTGCCCTATTTATATTTATGTTACTCAAGCCTAAGGCTGCAAGAAAAAAAGAAAAGGAAGCGGTAGTGGCCAAAGAAGGTATTTCACCTTATCGGAATAAAACCTACCTGTTGTTTGTGTTTATCATGATGCTCAATGGTATGATGTTCGTGCTTTATTTTTCATTGCTTCCTCTGTACTATAAAAATGTATATTTCTTATCGGAAGATCTTATTGGATTACTTTTGGTGGTCAATGGCATTATCATAGTTATTGCCGAAATGCCTTTGGTAGGTTGGTTGGAACGCATTCAATTGTCTAAGATAATGGCCACTTTTTGGGGTATCATATTCTTAGCGCTAAGCTTTCTGGTCCTCAATTTAAGCTCCTGGGTTGGTATTTTACTAATTGGGATGGTGCTCATGACCATAGGTGAAATGATAGGTTCGCCATTCGCCAATGCTCTGGCGCTGGAGATGTCACCTAAAGGACGTAAAGGAAGCTATATGGCGTTATATAGCATGAGTTTTTCATTGTCCCATATTGTGGGGCATAATGGTGGGATGAATCTGGTAAATACCTTCGATTGGGAATTCACCTGGTATGCTATTTTCGCAATCCTAATGGTTGTGGCCTTACTCACCCTGGTCTTAGGACGGCGAATTAAAAACAATCCGTCTCTTCCCTAACTGCCAGGGAAGAGATTAGTATCTTTAACCTGCCATTTTTAGAATCTATTAAATCATGAAACATTATATAATTTTTATTCTTTTCTTCGGAATTATCTCATGCGGTAATACTCCAGATCAACTGCCCGATTCCCAGGAGGTAAACAGCCCTTCCCCAGAGACAAAAAAAACATTTCCAAAGTTGGATGCAACAAGATATAATGTTGGGTTCCTCATTATGGATGGTGTTTACAATACCGAATTAACCGCTCCGTACGATATTTTTCAACATACAATATTCAGAAAGAATATTAAAGCCATGAATGTTTTTACTGTGGCCAATACGGATAACCCTATCCTCACCTTTGAAGGAATGCGGATACTTCCTGATTATAACTACCTTTCCGACTCGATTCCGCAGATCGACATTTTGGTTGTTCCCAGTGCCGAGCATCATCTCGATTCCGATTTGGAAGATGAGGCCATGCTCAACTTTGTAAAAAAAGTGGACGCCACTGCTCAGTTTATCACCTCGCATTGTGATGGTGCTTTTGTGTTAGCCAAGGCCGGACTGCTGGAAGGGATAGTTTCAACTACCTTTCCAAGTGATATTGACGCCATGCGTGAGATGTTCCCCTCATTGGATGTCCGTAAAGAGGTTTTATTTGTACATGATGGGAAGTACATAACGTCGGCAGGAGGCGCAAAAAGTTTTGAAGCTGCTCTCTATCTTTGTGAATATCTCTACGGAAAAGAAATTGCCCGGTCCTTAGCCGGCGGATTGGTGATCGATTGGGATGTGGAAAAAGTACCGCATCTCGTAATTCCCAATAATTAAAGCGACTTGATCTCATTGTTTTCCACGACTTGGGAAAGTACAATTTGGGTTTTTGTTTCACCGTAACTAATGAGTTGATCGATAAAGACTTCCAGATGTTTTTGATTTTTAAGTACCACCTCCATCACAATATTTTCATTTCCGGTAATGCGATAACAATTCACCACTTCATCGTAGGTCTTCACCTTGGAAAGAAAGGGTTGTAATTTGCCCATAAACGCCCTCAAAGTTATGATTGCCTGCAACTGGTAGCCGCATTCAAAAGGAGATACGTTGGTGAAATAGCCCGTAATGATCCCGGCATCCTCCATTTTCCTAATTCGCTCCGAAACGGCTGGCGAACTAACGCCAACCTTTCTTCCAATTTCGGCATTGGACTGGCGCGCATTAAGTTGAAGGCAATTCAGGATTTTCCAGTTAAGCGAGTCGATTTTAATTTTTTAATATATTTTAAAGCAATTTAAAGTATTATTAAAGTAAAAATAGGCTTTTTCTTTAAAATCGAAAGTTTGTTATCCTTTATTGTTGGTAAATTTGAAACAATTGCATGAAAAATTAGTACCCAGTTATGTTACCCAATGTTCCCAAACACCTACCCCAATCCCTTTTGTATCAAAAGGCTATGGAAATCTTTACACTCTCTCGAAGTATTTCGCATTATTTCGTAGACGATTTAAACTATCTTCAGAAGGACGGAAAAGAAAATCCAGAGATTTATTTTACCGGAGATATTGTACAACAATCCATCTCGCTTGCGCCAGAAATTCTCAAAGCTGAAAACCAGCCTTTTGCAGAAGACAAGCATAAGTATGCGGAGTCTGTAACGCATTTAACCAATTTACTATATAAAAACTGTGAGCGTTTGGAACGTACTCATAGCAACGGTAGAGATTTTCTTCCAGTACTGCGTAATGAATTAAAAAAGTTCAGAAAATTACAGCGTAATTGGATGCTAACGCTTTAGTCTATTCCAAGTATTCCTTGATCACTTTTTGATACCTTTTCAATTCGTCTGCTACTTTTGAGCGCAGTAAAAATAGACCGATCATATTAGGCACCAACATCGCGAAGATCATCGCATCGCTAAAAACGGTTACCGAACCTAAAGTGATTGCCGCTCCCAACACCGTAAAAAAGCAAAAGATAAGCTTATAGGTGTATTCCCTTTTCTTGCTTCTGCCAAATAGATAACTCCAGGCTTGATAGCCATAATACGACCAGGAGATCATGGAGGAAAAAGCAAATAGTATAACCGCTGCAGACAATACATATGGAAACCAGGAAACACCACTTTTTAAGGCCGCAGCGGTTAGCAACACACCTTCTTCATCACTAATGACCACACCGGTTGTAATTTGACCTGTAATTATTAAAACCAGAGCCGTCATTGTGCAAACAACCACCGTATCAATAAATGGTTCCAACAGAGCAACCAAGCCTTCGCTTGCCGGATATTTTGTTTTAACGGCACTATGGGCAATAGAAGAACTACCTATACCCGCTTCATTGCTAAAAGCAGCACGTTTAAAACCTTGAATGAGTACGCCAACAAATCCTCCGGCAATCCCTTGAGGATTAAAAGCCCCGTCCCAAATAGACCGAAATGCCTGAGGAATAGCCTCAAAATTCAATCCCAAAATGGTGAGCACAGCTAATAAATATAGCAGGACCATAAAAGGAACCACCTTATCGGTTACGTTAGCTATTTTTTTGATCCCTCCAATAATAACAATACCTACCAAAACAGCCATCACCAATCCAAAGATCCAACCTTGGCCATGAATAAAACTTTCTTGAGCCCCAGTGACGTGTTCAAATAATTTAAATGCCTGATTTACCTGAAACATATTTCCACCTCCAAATGAGCCTCCTACACACATAATGGCAAAGATGATGGCAAGCCATTTCCCAAGGCGAGGAAGCCCGGTTTCCTTCAACCCCTTTTTCAAATAATACATGGGACCTCCATAGATGGTTCCTTCGTCATTGACCTCTCGATATCGAACTCCCAAGGTGCATTCAACGAACTTGGAACCCATTCCAAGAAGACCAATCAGGATCATCCAAAAAGTGGCTCCCGCACCACCTATGGAAAGTGCTATGGCAACTCCCGCTATATTACCGAGCCCCACGGTCGCCGACACAGCCGCGGTCAGAGCCTGAAAGTGACTTACCTCACCCTCACCTTCCACTCGGATAGTATCGGGATTATCTCCGTCTACCGTTGGAACTGAAGAAGAAACCAACACTTTCCGACCTTCTTCCAAATGGTCATATTTGCCCCGTACTACCCGGATGGCCGTCCTAAACCCGGTAAAATTGATAAACTTAAAGTACAAAGTGAAATACCCCGCTCCAACAATAAGAACAATCAAAACCCAGGGTACGCCTGTGGTATCTGTCAACGGAATTTCTGCAAAAATGGCATCGGTAAACCAACTGGTTGCATTCCTAAACTGTTCATTTATACGTTCATCAAAAGTGGGGTTGGATACTTGTTGGAATAAAAGCATATCGAATATTTTTCGGCAAAATCCGCCAAAATACATTTCGATGAAAGGTTAAGTACTGTTGAAAATGGATAAGCATTATGGTTAAGCACTATGACTCCATATCCTTTATCGTGGCAAATTCTATCAAACCATTTTTAATGGCAAAATCGATAAGTTGTCCTTTACCGCCAGCTCCTTTAATGCTTAGAATTTTTTTAATTTGATGTATATGTGTTTGAAAGCCGTCCAAACTGATATGCATGGCTTCTGCGATTTCGGGATAAGATTTTTCATTGCCAGAATATGCCAGGTTCCCCAACACCTCCTTTTGCCTATCGGATAATTCAATTTTAGAAGCTTCCCGAAATACCTTGTATTCCTGCTTTACACGCTGAATGGTATCTAAATGACTATCATTCGCTAGTTTCAATTGCGTAATGGCTTTCTTCAACTTAACATTCTCTAATGAAAGCGTCTGTGCTAAGCTTTGTTGCTGTTCTTTTTCAGAAAGGAACTTCCAACTGTATAATAGAATGGACGAAAGTAGAATGAATAAAAACTTAAATGAAATGGCTGTAATCCCTCCCATTATCGACCAAAACTCTTGATCAATCACTTGAATTACACGGTCTTGTGGGATAATACGGTGTGACACAGCCACTATGATAAGTACAAATAAGATTACCGTTGGCAAATACATAAATTTCATTTTCCTTCCCGCAAAAGCCTTGTTTAGCTCAAGAAGCAGAGATATGGCTACCAATATTGAAATTGGAATATCGATCAACCAAATAAAATTATTGCTTATCTCCTGATTATTATAGGTAGTCGCCAGAAATACAAAAGCGATCATTCCCAAAACACCCGTATATAGAAGTATAAATTCTCGAGTGGTAAAACGTTGAACCAAACGCACCACGATCCCTCTTTTATTAGCATGTTCGATTGAGGGTAAGGACAGCAATATAAATAATGAATTTGCCAAAGAAATTAGGACGCCCCAAAAAATAATTAACTTATGAGTTGGTTCCAATTTTACGGCAAGAATAAAGATTAAGTTGACCAAAGCCCCAAGACCCCAAACAAAAATTGCGAGTCCGAACCACTGAATACCCAATACCGCTTCGGGGCTTGCTCTCCTAGATCGCTCTTTAACGAAAATGCGCTGAATAACCACTGCCGAAATAAGGCAAACAATAGCGGTAACGGTATATTCAATAACAGAAAGCACTGATCTTTATTTACCGATAAAGATATTGATTTTTTTTTCTGAAAACCGATCCGATAAGAACTGCTAGAAAACCAAGTTTATCTAATCATTCGGGGGTCGAGTTCTAAAGGGCCCTGATGGAGTATTTTCAATTTTGAAGCCGACAAGTGATTGGGATTAACCAATACATTTCGCTCTCGAGGTAATACTGCAGAAGGGACATACATGGCAAGGTCCTCACTATTCGATAGCCATTTCGATCCAAAATCTATGGTTGCAGAAGTTGGTGGATCCGCTCGCCAGTTTTTCGAAATAGCACTTATATCTGAAATCGTGGTTATGGATCTTTCAGAAATTTCCACCTCAATAAAGGCGTAGTCCTGGCTTAAGAATTCGTAATCAATTCGTGTTAAAAGCTCCAGTACACATAACGAAAGGTGTTCAGAAAAATAAAGCATGGACTGGCCTTTTTTATTCCATCGACCACCATACAATCTGGCACCTTCTCCACTTAAATCTTCAACAAACTTCTTTTTGGCTACTCTGTAAATCTTCACGTTATCGAAAGATTAATAAATACCATGTTCTATCCTACCCAATACATCCTTAATAAGCTGTGCGCCAAAACTGGTGTCCAAATAATCAATAGGTTTTTTATAGTGTAATACACGAATTTCCTTGTGCAACCATTTTGTAAACTTCTCAATAGTTCCCAACACTTCAATACCACGAGAAATAACAGCTGCAATTTCCAATATTTGTTCGGTACTGTAGACATTAAGCAACTCGTGATCTTCCTTGCGTTGTATGGTTCGATGCGATACATGGAGAAGACTGCTCATTTTTTCCATAGAAATACCAAGAACAGAGCATACAGTAGCTACCACCGATTTTGGTAAACCTGTACGTGTAAGATGTATAAGATCGATATCGCTATTGACGGCCTGCCCTACTTCAAGACTGCCTCCTAACACACTAACAATACGATCATACTTATTTTCCAACCCGTAAAAAGCATTGGGTTCTTGAACGAGGTTGATGACTTTTCCTTTTTTCATAATCACGACATTTGACACAAAAATACTCTTTTTTGTCGTGTTTAAAAAATTAATTACAATATTTTAACAGAACATGGCGCTATCGATTAACGCTGCAGGGGTTATTTCAATTTAAAGAAGACTGTGTTTCTTACATGTTTCGACGGTATTGGCCTCCTACCTGAAATAAAGAACTGGTGATCTGGCCTAGTGAGCAATATTTACAGGCCTCCATTAAGGCTTCAAATATATTCTCATTATTTACCGATTTGTTTTGCAGGTCTTTCAATAATTCTGAAACAAGGGTTTCGTTATTTTTATTGAGATTTTCCACCACTTCGATCTGATATTGCTTTTCTTCTTCCGTAGCGCGAATCACTTCTGCAGGTTGAACGGTTGGAGAACCTTTTCGACTTAAAAAAGTATTTACACCAATGATCGGGAAATCACCATTGTGCTTTAAGGTTTCATAATATAAACTCTCCTCCTGTATCTTACTACGTTGGTACATGGTTTCCATCGCACCTAATACCCCGCCTCTTTCTGTGATACGATCAAATTCTTCGAGAACAGCTTCTTCGACCAAGTCGGTTAATTCTTCAATAATAAAAGAACCTTGAATTGGGTTTTCATTCTTGGCAAGCCCTAATTCTTTATTTATGATAAGCTGAATTGCCATTGCTCTTCGCACACTTTCTTCGGTAGGTGTGGTAATAGCTTCATCATAAGCATTAGTGTGAAGTGAATTACAATTATCATAAATCGCATAAAGTGCTTGAAGCGTTGTTCTAATATCGTTAAAATCTATTTCCTGTGCATGCAAGGAACGACCAGACGTTTGAATGTGATATTTCAACATCTGAGCTCTTGGATTGGCATCGTACTTATGCTTCAGCGCTTTTGCCCAAATTTTTCTAGCTACCCGCCCTATTACCGAATACTCCGGATCAATCCCATTGCTAAAGAAAAAAGATAGATTAGGACCAAATTTATTAATATCCATCCCACGGCTCAAGTAATATTCTACATAGGTAAATCCATTGGCCAACGTAAAAGCCAATTGTGTAATAGGGTTAGCCCCTGCCTCGGCAATATGGTATCCGCTAATGGACACCGAATAAAAATTCCGAACCTGGTGCTCTATAAAATACTCTTGGACATCTCCCATTAATCGCAAGGCAAATTCAGTAGAAAATATACAGGTATTTTGCGCCTGATCTTCTTTCAAAATATCGGCCTGGACCGTTCCTCTCACCTGCATCAGTGTATCCATCTTAATTTTGGCATACACCTCTGCCTCCAAAACCTGATCTCCGGTAGTACCTAATAGCATAAGCCCAAGGCCATCATTTCCTTCAGGAAGATCCCCTTGATACTGAGGTCTTGTTTTTCCCTTGTAAAGTGAGGTAATCTTCTTCTCTACTTCATTTTGAAGTCCGTTTTCGATGATGTATTTCTCACAATTCTGATCGATGGCAGCATTCATAAAAAAGCCTAGCAGCATAGGAGCCGGACCATTAATAGTCATGCTTACCGAAGTCATAGGGTCACTTAAGTCAAAACCGGAATACAGTTTTTTAGCATCATCCAAGCAGCAAATTGAGACACCTGCATTACCAATTTTCCCATAAATATCCGGACGATGTCCGGGATCATTTCCATATAGGGTTACACTATCAAAAGCAGTAGATAATCGCTTAGCAGGCATTCCTAAACTTACATAATGAAAGCGACGGTTGGTACGCTCCGGACCTCCTTCACCGGCAAACATTCTCGTGGGATCCTCTCCAGTTCGCTTAAAGGGATACAGACCAGACGTATAGGGAAATTCGCCGGGCACATTTTCCTGCAAATTCCATCGCAAAACATCGCCCCAGGCTTGGTATTTAGGGAGTGCAACTTTTGGGATTTTAGAATGTGATAGGGACTCTGTATGCGTTTCAATTTTTATCTCCTTTCCTCTTACGTTAAATGTATAGATGGGATCATTGTAACGTTTCAATTTGGAACTCCAGGCCGTTATCACTTCCCAGTTATAAGGGTCCAAATCCATTTTCACTCGATCAAATTCGGCCAAAAGAAGTTTAAGAAGGTCTTTGTTTTCTTCAGAATTAATTAGTGTATCCGAAACGATTCCTGCTTTGTCAATTTGAGGTTCATTTCCTGAAACGGAGTGCATGGTTTTAAAAATTCCATAAAGCTTCTGAGCTACTTCTACCTGTTGGTTTGCTTTTTTATCGTAATTCCTGTTATTCTCAGATATTTCGGAAAGATAGCGTGTGCGAGCAGGCGGAATTACAAAAATCTTTTCGCTCATCTCGTCACTAATCTCGAAAGCGCTTTTTAATTCGGCCCCTGTTTTTTCGAGTAACTCGTCCATAATGGCCCGGTACAGCTTATTCATCCCCGGATCATTAAATTGAGAAGCTATGGTTCCATACACCGGAAGTTCTTCCTGAGGAGTATCCCACAAATTATGGTTGCGCATGTATTGTTTCTTCACATCACGTAGGGCATCCAAAGCTCCCCTTTTATCAAATTTATTGATCGCAACCAAATCGGCAAAATCCAACATATCTATCTTCTCCAATTGGGTAGCCGCACCAAACTCCGGTGTCATTACATATAAGGACACGTCACTATGGTCTAAAATTTCAGTATCACTTTGACCAATTCCGGAGGTTTCTAAAATAATTAGGTCATATTCTGCTGCTTTAAGAACTTCAATGGCTTCAGCAACGTATTTGGATAATGCCAAATTACTTTGCCTGGTGGCCAGACTTCGCATATACACTCTAGGCGAATTAATGGCATTCATTCGAATACGATCGCCGAGCAACGCACCACCCGTTTTGCGTTTAGAGGGATCTACAGAGATCAGACCTATGGTTTTTTCAGGAAAATCTAAAAGAAATCGGCGCACCAATTCATCAACCAACGAGGACTTACCTGAGCCCCCGGTACCAGTAATACCGAGCACCGGTGTCGCTATATTCTTATTTTTAGCATGTATTTCGTCTAAAGTATCTTTTGCAATTTCCGGGAAATTTTCGGCCGATGAGATCACACGAGCTATGGCACCATCTACTTTTTGAGATAATAGGTCTATTTCTCCATTCAACTGATCTCCAATTGGGAAGTCGCTTCGTTCAACCAAATCATTGATCATCCCCTGTAATCCCAGCTCACGTCCATCATCAGGTGAATAAATTCGCGTGATCCCATAGGCCATGAGCTCTTCTATTTCTGCCGGGAGAATCACCCCACCGCCACCACCAAATATCTTGATGTGGCTTGCTCCTTTTTCCTTCAGCAAGTCGTACATATACTTAAAGTACTCATTATGCCCTCCTTGATAGGAGGTCATGGCAATGGCATTAGCATCTTCCTGTATCGCAGTATTGACAACCTCTTCCACGCTTCGATCATGTCCAAGGTGTATTACCTCAACACCCGTAGCTTGAATAATTCGCCTCATAATATTGATGGCGGCATCGTGACCATCAAACAAGGACGCAGCGGTCACTATTCGAACTTTATTCTTCGGAATATAGGGTATTTGTTTTTGCATTGATAAATTTTGAAAGATTGTCTTGGCAAATTTACAAAATTAGCAACAACGCAAAGGGATTAATCGACATTCTTTAACGTTAAATAAACTGGATTCGAGTTTGTTTTTTGTAAAAAATTTGTATATTGCCTGCATAATTAAGAACTAAAAATTTAAACATTATGAAAAAAATTTACTTATTGGCGTTAGCTGCTTTTGCTTTAACGTTTACAGCTAATGCTCAACTTCTTGACGAAAACATGGAATTCTACGACTTGGGCGAGATGAATGACCAAAACCCTTTAGTGTGGAGTAGCTGGTCAAACGATGGTGGTTTATCTAGTGATGGAATGCTTTGTGTTGATACTATCACTATAGATGATCAATCGCTTCAGTCTATTAATGGAGGTGGAAGAGATCCTATGTTATTTTTAGGTAACATAGCTTCTGGTGAGTACACACTAAGATGGGAATTTTACATCCCTCAAGGTAAAGAAGGATACTTCAACATTCAAGGAACAATTCCACCGGTAGGTACAGCCATGACAGGAGTATTCCACTCTGGTAATATTTACTTTAATGAAGCCAATGGTAATCCTGGCGGAATTACTGATACTAACTCAGATATGTCTAACCTTAGCTTCCCTCATGATGAGTGGTTCACGGTTGACCTATATGTAAATGTAGATACTCGAATCTACAATATGACAATTGGTGGTAATACTTCAGCTGACGGTGCTTTTAATGATCCTGATCTTCTTTTTGGTGGAATCAACTATTTCCCTGGAGATGCTACTAGCGAATACTATGTAGATAATCTAGTATTCATCGAAGGTACATTTGGTGTTGATGATTTCTCTCCAGACAAATTCAGCGTATATCCAAACCCAGTAGAAGATGTATTGAACGTACAATCTACTGCTGCTGTACAGTCAATTGAAGTTTATGATGTTTTAGGAAAATTGGTTAATGCAAGTACTCCTGATATTATTTCTCCAACTATTGACATGAGTGATTTGAACTCTGGAATTTACTTGGTTAAAGTAACTATCAACGGTGCTTCTAAGACCGTAAAAGTTATCAAATAAGTTTTCAACTTATAATATTGAAAAGACCCTTCGTTTGAAGGGTCTTTTTTTTTACCTTTATTAAAAATATAAACTATGGCAAGCAAAAGACTCTTTATTATTTTTTTCTCATTATTTCTAGTTTCCTGCGACGAACTCCAAAATGTGGTTGGCACCCTTCCCGGTGATGGCGGTGGGGGTATAAGTGATGCTATGATTGCTAGCGGACTTCGACAAGCCCTGGATTTTGGAATAGATAAACAAGTATCTAAACTCACAAAACAAGATGGGTTTTACAAAAATAATTTAGTGAAAATCTTACTTCCTCAAGAACTACAAAAGGTTGATAAAACCCTCCGCGATATTGGTCTTGGCAATTTAGCCGACGAGGGTCTAAAAGTTCTTAATCGAGCCGCGGAAGATGCCGTAAAAGAAGCCACACCAATTTTTGTTGATGCCGTAAAAGGCATCACTTTCAATGATGCTAAAAATATTCTATTGGGAGCCGATAACTCAGCAACCAACTACTTAAAAGGTAGAACAAATACTGCCTTATATAATAAATTTAGCCCAGTTATTGAAAGTTCCTTCTCCAAAGTAGGAGCTGATCAAATTTGGACCAACATCATCAATAAATACAACTCGGTTCCTTTTGTTACAAAAGTGAATCCCGACCTAACCGATTATGTTACTAATGAAGCTCTAAAGGGAGTCTATAAAATGATCTCAATCGAAGAGAAACAAATTAGAACGAAAATTTCATCACGAACCACAGACCTGCTTCGTAAAGTATTTATTTTACAAGACTAAGGTGACAGTTTAGTCATTTTTCTTAGTAACTCTATTTTTGACCTTTTGTTTTTTCCTATCCACGGTTTACCCAAAGATATTGTAGAACTTTCAGAATAGTTGAATAAAAAAGTAAAGACAAATTCCAAAACAAGGAACTTTTTCTTTATCTTTAGTAATAACAAAGCGCGCTAATCCCTCCTAGACAGTGCTTTACCACGGTGATTTCTGCGCCATGGATTTAATTGTCGCTTTATTGAAAAATGAAATTAGGTTAACAAAATCTATATGCTATGAAAAAAAACTACTTATTTATTTTGGCAGTTATTACTACGCTATGGTCCGTCAATGCACAAATGATCGACGATGGCTTTGAGTCTTATTCGCTAGGCAATATGAGTGATCAAAATCCAGCCGTTTGGTCTACCTCAACAGGTGATCCATTAGCGGATAATGCCTTAGCAGTAATTGAAGGAGGTATGCCAGGTCAGGGGGCTTATCTAGGCCCAAATGTGGGGAATGATGTCCTGCTTCTGCTAGGTAATCTTACCACTGGAGAAGCCGTTCTCATTTTTAACGCCTATATCCCTGCTGGCTTTTCGGCGCTTCTCAATATTCAAGGACAAACAGAGACTAATGGAGTTACTGGACACGAAGGGGTTGGGAATAATGGTGTCGGCATATATAATTCTGGCAACATGTTTTTCAACTTAGGCGGAGCAAACCCAGGCCTATTTGCAGATGAAACTACTGGCGAAACGGGTAACTATCCTGAAGATGAATGGTTTACTTTCCACATCGAGTTCGACCTATTTGCATCTACGTATCAAACTTTCATTAACAATGATGTCATAAACGAAACGCCCGTGCCATTTCAAGCCGACAACGTACTAGGAGGTATTCAATTTTTTGCTGTAAATAATGATTATCATATCTATCTGGATAATGTGATTTTTGGTTTACCCATTATAGGCATTGACGATTTTTCGACTGTCAATTTCAGCATAGCTCCAAACCCGGTTCAAGATCTATTGAATATCAAATCAGATAACTCCGTAGATATCGTACAGGTATTTGACATTTTTGGGAAGTTAGTACTTTCCATTACTCCTGAGACTATCGCCCCAGCCATTAACGTGAGTTCATTGCGCTCTGGCGTTTACTTCGTGAAAGTGACTATTGGAAATGCGTCCAAAACCATAAAAATCATCAAGTAACTATTTGAATTTTCTTCGGAATTGATAATCTCTTAGCCGTCAAAGAGGGTTTCAAAATATCGAAATGCTCCTTTTAGTCTTGACCCATACCAACTGAAATACTCTCCATCAACGAGCATCACTTCCACGTTGAGTTGTTTTTTCAATTCAGCTACATCAGTTTGTTTGAAAGGGTATGGCTCGGAGGATAATAGTACGATATCAACATCTTTGAGTTGTTCCAAACCAACCTCCGGATACCTCTTTTCTGAAATGATATTCTGAAAATTATTCAATTTTAATAGCGCATCTATAAAAGTATCACTTCCCGCAGCCATATAGGGTCTTTTCCAGATGAGATAGACCACTTTCTTCATGGGTCTATTGGCTATAACATGCCGAAAGGTATTTTCTTCCGAAGTAATAATTTTGATAATCTTTGAAGCATTGTCCACCACATCCAGTAAATCTCCCAATCGCTCGATCATGTCCAAACTTTCCTTAATGTTGGCAATATCACTCACCCAAACCGGACAAATTTTCTCCAATTCCTCCACCATTTCCAAGGTGTTTTCTTCTTTGTTACAAATAATAAGATTTGGGTTAAGCGCTTCAATTTTATGATAATGGACGGTCTTAGTTCCTCCCACAACGGCAACTTCCTTCCGAAGGTTTTTAGGATGCACACAAAATTTGGTGATTCCAATCAAACGTTCTTTTACTCCCAATTCAACCAGCAACTCGGTTTGGGAAGGAACAAGAGAAACAATCCTATTGGGTGGGCTTGGAAAATGTAAGGTTCTATTTAACTGATCCTTACAGGTCATTTATAATAGATTTCATTTGGTTTTGAAGCACCTCTGCCGACGCTGCTGCCGCCTGAGCGAAATCAAGCCCGCTTGAAGCATAAATAATACCACGTGAGGAATTAACCAGCAGTCCTATATCCTTTGTGATGCCATATTTACAAACTTCAACAAGACTACCACCCTGGGCTCCGACACCGGGCACCAATAGAAAGCTATTTGGAACAATCCTTCTGATATCCGCAAAAAACTCTGCCTTAGTAGCCCCAACAACATACATCAAATTCTCTGAATTCTTCCAGGATTTTGATGTCTCCAAAACAGTTTTATATACTTCGACACCATCCACTTTCTTCGTCTGAAAATCGAATGCACCTTGATTAGATGTAAGTGCAAGTAGAATAGTATGCTTGCCCTCAAAAGTTAAAAACGGCTCCACCGAATCTTTCCCCATATAAGGAGCCACCGTAATCGCATCGAAATTTAAATCATCAAAAAATGCCTTGGCATACATAGCACTTGTATTACCTATATCACCTCTTTTGGCATCGGCTATCGTAAAAATGTTCGGGTGATTGTTGTTTAAATAGGTAATGGTCTTTTCCAGAGCCATCCAACCCTTCAAGCCATAGGCCTCAAAGAAAGCTATGTTTGGCTTATAGGCAACGGCCAGGTGGTTTGTGGCATCGATAATCGCTTTATTGAACTCAAAAATAGGGTCTTCCAACTCCAACAGGTGCACTGGAAATTTGGCTAAATCTGGGTCCAGTCCAACACAGAGAAATGATTTTTTACGATGAATTTCAGAAATGAGTTGCTTTGTTGTCATTAGGTTCAATACTTTGTCTGGTTCGGAATTCCTTTGACATATCGTGCTAAAGGGCTTGACTAAACAATCAAAATATAGGTTTAAAAGGTTTCCCCTGTTTCTTTTAATTTTTCAGTATTACTTACCAACTGTAGCTCATCGATTATTTTTTGAACGTCTCCATCAATAATATTGCCTAGGTCGTATAGCGTAAGGTTAATACGATGGTCCGTCACACGTCCCTGTGGATAATTATAGGTTCTAATCTTGGCGCTACGATCTCCACTAGTGACCATTGAGCCACGCTTTAAAGCATCTTCGGCCTGTTTTTTGGCTAATTCCAAATCGTATAATCGAGAACGAAGAACTTTAAACGCCTTCTCTTTGTTCTTATGCTGAGATTTCTGGTCTTGACATTGTGCGACCAAACCAGTAGGTTCGTGCGTTAAGCGAACTGCAGAATAGGTAGTATTTACGGATTGACCTCCCGGTCCAGATGAACAAAAATAGTCTATCCGCACTTCTTTTGGATCAATTTCCACATCAAACTCTTCCGCTTCGGGAAAGACCATTACGGTAGCCGCACTAGTATGTACACGGCCCTGTGTCTCCGTTTGAGGTACGCGCTGCACCCGATGTACCCCGGCTTCAAACTTCAACGTTCCATAGACGTCATCTCCTTCAACTTCAAATTGAATTTCTTTAAATCCGCCACTGGTACCTTCGCTAAAGTCCACAACACTAACCTTCCAGCCACGTCCCTCACAATATTTCGTGTACATACGGTGCAAATCCCCGGCAAATATACTTGCCTCGTCACCACCGGTACCTGCTCGAATTTCCATTACCGCATTCTTACTATCCTCAGGATCTTTTGGAATTAAAAGAAACTTAATTTCCTCTTCCAAACCTGGGATACGTGTTTTCGCTTCTTCCAATTGCATTCTCGCCATATCTATCATCTCCGCATCGCTTCCATCTGAGATAATTTCTTCAGCTTCGGATATATTATCACTCAATCTCAGGTATTCTTCGCGCTTATCCATGAGCAAACGAAGATCTTTATATTCCTTGTTAAGTTGAATGTATCGTTTTTGGTCTGTGATAATATCGGGTTGAATAATTAAATCACTCACCTCATCGAACCGTTGTTTTATTATTTGCAGTTTTTCTAACATATATCCGTAATAGTCCGACAAATTTACAATTTTTTAATCGAAAAAAATCTATTGTAACTGTTGTGTGACTTAAGAAAAATAAGGTGCAAAAAACGTCCAATCCATCGCAGGATAATGACCTATTCGATTATTTTTGGGCAGTTTTCCCGAGTTCTTCCGCTGGTTTTTTATCAATCAATTCGTAGTGGACCAATAATGAGCAACTTAAAAGCAATAAACCCCTGCTCATGTATTCTGAGAAATCTTCATAAGCGAAGTTGTAATAGGCAATGGTTCTAAAAACTTCTGCAAAAACAAGCACAAAGACAAACAGCGTAAAGATGAGCGACACCTTGGAACTAAATTTATGATTGTATAAAAGTGAAAGAAAACCTGTGATAACCAAGGACATAGAGCCGATCATCACCAAAAAGTAATGCAACTCGCCTAAGGCAAAATCTCGAATCATTTCCACAAAAGCATATAGCAGGTATGCATTTACCAAAACCAATAGGATACTAAAAGCAGCAAAATAAATATTCAATTTTTTGAAACTTACCTTAGGTGATAGCGCGCCAATTAATACCATAAAGGCACTCAAATTGAGAATCATGGACACGTTGGCTAGAACACTGGTCTCATACCAAATACCTGCAATGCTCGAAGCACCGTATAAAACAAGGAAGGTTCCTGCAATCCAATTTAATGTATTTCGCTTATAAAAAACCATAACAGACAGAAAACTAAAGCAAATAACTCCCCTCAATCCACGGTACACAATGAAGTTATCTATACTATGGAAATAAATACTTAGCAAAAACAGAAAAGCAGAAAGCAGAACGACCACTCGTATGTGCCTTTTTTGAATGTATTCTCCGTTCATTAAAAATTCAATCGATTAGCCAGACTCCTATATCAACTATAAAAGCAGACAATTCATGGTGTCAAAATAGGACTTTTCTTACGCATAGCTATACGTGTTTACACGTATTTCTAAAAAACCGGTCAAATAGCCGGTCATTTTCACGGCAGATTTAATAAATAAACGCTCCATGGTCAGAAGAAATAGTAAGTTTTTTGTCTTCAGAAGCCTCTACTCGTCCAACTATTTGGCCGTCCACATTAAAAGATCGCGCAATTTTAATAATTTGATCGGCTATTTCAGAAGGAACATACAATTCCATTCTATGGCCCATATTGAAAACTTGATACATCTCCTTCCAGTCCGTACCGCTTTCTTCCTGAATAAGCTTGAATAATGGTGGGGTATCAAATAGATTATCCTTTATTATATGAAGGTTATCAATAAAATGAAGAATTTTCGTCTGGGCACCACCGCTGCAGTGCACCATTCCATGAATTTTATCGTGCTGAATTTGTGATAAAATCTCTTTGATAATGGGAGCATAGGTGCGTGTTGGAGAAAGTACTAGTTGACCAGCATCAATCGGGCTTTCAGGAACCGAATCGGTCAATTTCTTAGAGCCAGAATACACCAGGTCATCCGGCACCGCCTGATCATAGCTTTCTGGAAACTTTTCAGCTAAATACTTATGAAATACATCGTGCCTGGCACTGGTTAGTCCATTACTACCCATTCCTCCATTATAGGACGTTTCATAGGTTGCCTGTCCAAAAGAGGCCAATCCAACAATCACATCTCCAGGTCTAATGTTGGAGTTGTCAATTACCTTACTACGCTCCATTCGCGCCGTTACTGTAGAATCAACTATAATTGTACGCACTAAATCACCTACATCGGCCGTTTCGCCTCCTGTAGAATATATCTTAACCCCGAACTTAGCTAAGTCGGCAATTAGTTCTTCCGTACCATTAATGATCGCCGAAATAACTTCACCACTTATTAGGTTTTTATTACGTCCTATGGTCGAGGAAAGCATAATATCCTCCACGGCTCCTACACAAAGTAGATCATCGATATTCATGATCAAGGCATCCTGTGCAATACCCTTCCAAACCGATACGTCGCCAGTTTCTTTCCAATACATATAGGCCAGGGCCGATTTTGTTCCTGCACCGTCCGCATGCATGATGAGGCAATGGTCTTCGCTCCCGGTCAAATAATCAGGTACAATTTTACAAAAAGCCTTCGGAAAAAGTCCTTTATCCACATTTTTGATGGCATTGTGCACATCTTCTTTCCCAGCAGAAACACCTCTTAGCGCGTACCGTTTTGAAATTTCTTCGCTCATACAGAATACTTAGAGCAGCAAAAATACAACAAGCAAAAACGTCCCGAAAGTTCGGGACGTTTTTTTTATTAGTTAGTTAGCATTATTCCCAATCTGGCATAAATGCATTGCTGTATAGAAGTTCCCGAGAATCATCATTTCCTAGTTCCAACCTAAAAATGGACTTTTCGGATATTCCATCATTAGAGGTATTGGTAAATACAACAAACGCTTCGTTCGGTGAAAAAACGGGTTCCAGATCGTTGGTTCCTCCAGGTTTATTTGAAGAAACATCGGTGGTGGTATCGGCAACAAGGTCGTACACAAAAATCCTTGAATCCAATCGTCTATAATTGGCGTTCTCGAATCCTGAAATGTCATAGCTATAAACCACGGTTTGATTGGTAACAGACATATTCAATCCACTTGCTCCTCCAGGCACCCCAGAAAGTATAGTATCCAGCACCGTTCCTGCAAAATTAATCGTGAAAATGGAAACGTTATAACCATCGAGGTCGTTTGTTTTCAGCGCTATAATATTTTGCGATTCGCTTACATCTACTTCAGAAATAAGGGAACCATCAGGTGTTTGATATATCAGGGTAATTCCTTGACCATTAGAATTGATTCTATATAACTTATCAAACTGAGGGAAGTATATTTTATCGCTTGCCGGTGGCCATGAAAAATTTATTTCATTTAGATTGAAGCCATTCGGTTTAATGGTACTGGTGACCTTCGTCTTATTGGAACCGTCGCGATCCATAGTATAGATATCGACCTGTGCTCCATCACTTTGAAGGAAGGCAATCTTATTGGCTGCCACATTTCTTCTTGGGCGATAGCTATTTAAATTTTGTGAGGTCAATTGGAATTCACTACCGTCTTCATCGGCGGAGAAAATAACATTATTCCCATCGATATTTCGAACAAATAAAAATCTATTATCCACGGGTGCGCTTATCACTTCAAAAGTCCCTACAGGACTCAGTACAGGGTCATTGATTCCATCGCTTGAGGAAACTTGCCAAAAATACTTTGCGCCTAGCAAAAGAGGAGAATACGTGAAGGTGGGTTCGTCAATATCCTCGAAAAGCAACACTTCCTCATTCTGGTCATTTCTCAACTCCAGGGTAAAGGTAAGTGGGTCTTCCTCAGGGTCCGTAGCTGTCCATTGGAAAACCGCTTCTATACTTTGAAGCACTTCATTTTCTGCCGGTGCTGTTAATTCAGGGGCCAAAGGAGGTCTATTATTTGCCGTGGAGACATCTAATTCGAATACCACCACCACCGGGACATTGGCTTCAACCACTGTAGGTTCAAAATCGGCTATAAAGCCATCGGCTCTGGCCTCGACAGCATACTCACCAACGGGTACATTTTCAATTAAAAATTTACCTAGGGTATCTGTAAAAACGGTGCTTGTTACTGGGTTTGTGGAAAGACGCACATTAGCAAGAGGCACGTTGGTTCCGGAAGCAACAACAGTTCCTTTTATGGAGCCAAACTCATTCTCACCAATTCTATCCTCATTACAAGAAAACAAGAGAACCAAGAGTGACACTCCTAGCAACTTAAAATATGTTCTACTTGGTTTTATCATCACTTTATTGCTTAGTTTTTAATTTTGTTTGTTTGGATCCAAAATGGTAGTTAAAACCAACTCCGAAATTGTAGAAGTAATCATCTCTTCTACCATTCACCACGTTATCTATTTGATCCGTAAACGGGGTGCTCCATTCAGCATTCATGGTAAAAGAAATCCGGTCCGAAACTTGATACTGCACTCCAGCACCCAATTTCATGGTCACAAAGGCATCCCATCTGTCCAGTATAGGACCTGGGCTTGCATCTGCATACAGCAATACTCCCGGTCCTGCATAAAGGATGGGCGATAACCTGTCATGGGGCAGGATATTATACTCTACCAAAAAGTTTTCGCTCAACCACCAATCGACCGATGTGGAGTTTGAATTCAACTTAAATATTTGTAAATCGGCCCCTAAGCTCAGTTCTGGCAAGAGTCGGTATTTATATCGTAATCCCGCTTTGAAATCGAGCAAACTAGTAGTAAAATCACCATCGATAAGTGTAGTACCCACATTCACATTGGCAATATGTCGGAAATCATTTTTCAAAAATCTTCTTTCATAAAGACCCGTAGAGGCTTCTAATTCCTGTTCTAGTAGATATTGTTCTACAATCTCATTGTTTTTTTCTGCGCCTTCTTTTGTAGACCACAATTTATCTTTAATTCCTTCGATAATAAGAAGCTCTACTGCTTTTTCTATCGCTTCTTGAACGGCCAATTGTGTGGGTTCATTTTTAGTATATCCGGTTTCCACTTCCAAAAGTCTCTGGAAATTCACAAATCTAAAAAGGCCTACATCGACGCCTTGAGATAGAATTGTTTTTGAAACATTTACCGTTTTTAGCACTTCACCTGTCGAAGTAGATACTGCACGAAGGTAGACGCTAATTCTATCTTGTCGATACTGTGCGGAACCCCCTACTCCAAAATAACGCGCTCCAGCACCTCCCGTTAGTATATTTGAATCGTAGGATATCACACCTCCTTCCAGCAATATTCCTGCAAATAAAAGCGGGTTCAGTTTAGTTGGAGGATCATTCGGTGATTTACGGTATTCGTCACGGGTGGTTCTAATAATGTTTCGTTCATTTAGCAGATTTCCCAGATTCTCCCTTTCGATAGGTCTAAACCATTTAGAATCTTCCAGTGCTTTGATAAGTATTGTTGTAGCTCCTTGCGTTACAGCCGTACTGAACGTACTTCCATTTTCAATGTTCTTATACTGTCCTGTTTGATCCTTAAAATTATAAACCCCTACCACAATTGGATTTGCCGGTTGAGGAAGGTTGTTTAGAATTTCCGTTTGTTTAGTGACCTCGCCTATTCTCGCTTCTTGCGGTCCCAACGGTTGATTCCAATAAGCACCACAACCACTAAATAGAAATGGAAGTATAAATACTACTAATATCTTTAAATAATTGGCCATACAGCTTGTCTAATTGGTATTGGGTACAATAATTTGAGTTTGTTCTCCTGTGGTTATGTCTAAAATATTGATCACCAACCCTTCAGTAGATTCAAACACCTCAAATTCAAGGTTTCCATCGGTTGAGGTTCCTACTTCTGGTAACTCACCTCCAAATTGGTTTCCGAGTAGTTGGTTGTTCAACGAATCGTTCAACGAATCAAGGTTTCCGAAATCGCCTAAGGGACTGTCGTCCTGAAAACCATTTTGAGCATTGGCCGAATTCAACAACCAGGTATAGTTAAACGGATCACCACCAAAAGCCGGATTTTTTGGAGTGTATACTAGTTGCTGTCCAAAGCTATAGGAGGAAGCACCTAGAAATAATATGAGTACAATTAATCTCATGGTTTTGTAATTTAATAATGTTTCACAATATACTTCCCTTCCCTCAAATCCTTAAAGTAGCCGTACACTCTTTTAATGGCTTCGGTAGAAAGGGTTTTCAAATAATCGGGCTGTGGACGAACAAAAAATTCCAGTACTTTGGTATCGCCCGCGATTACTTCAATTTTGGTATTATTAGCGAGCGACAATGTTTCCTTAATGGTAACAATTTTCTCACCGTTTATTTTATACTTTAAATAATCGGAATAAAAAAGATTATAGAAATCTCTACCCGGTTTTGTTTTGGTTTCTTCAATTACAATTCCTCGTAACACCACACCATCGGGTTCGTTGTTCACAGCATTCTTTGAATACGCTTGTGTTACATTGTCGTTACCTGCTGCTCTTGCATCCGCCTCGGTGCCATTTACAACAATGCGATCCATACCTAACAAGGAGTCATCCGTACTATAAATTAACAAGAGGATAATTACTCGTTCTGTCTCGTTGGCATTCAATGTTGCTTTGGTTAAATTTTGTTTGCGGCCTGGATCCAAAACGAATCGACCGGTTTGATCATTTTTGAGGCTTTTTTGTGTAACAGGGTCCTTTCTGATAACGGAAAGGCTGTATCTCAAACTTTGACTTATCTCAGTTTTATTGAAGGCAGAACCTGTGAATTCAACAAATTCAGAATTAGCATTGATATCTATTTTTGCCTCGATTTGGGTATTATAAATTTGTGCCACACTACTTAAGCTCATAAGTAACAACCCCAATAAAATGGCGATATGTTGAATTAGCTTAAGCACGGGTTTTATCTTTTGAAATTTCTGATGAGTACCGTTTGATTTTTTCCTCTCATGTTCACGATCATTTTTTCCGAAATAGAATTATTTCCAACCATAAATAGGTTTTGGTTTGTTCCATTCTGAAAAACTGCAGCACTATGAGAGATGGTTGCTTTAGAACTCAAATCTAGAAATCGGTTATTGGCTCCCCGTTGAAAAACATTTTCTTCAATAACTCCAGAAGTTATATCGAGTCCAACCTCATTATTGCTACCTCTTTGTAGTATATTAATGTTGGATCGAAAGGAGCGGGTGTTGGCAACTACATTGTTCTCATCTCCTATTTGCTGAATGTAAATAGCGTTGTTTACCGAAGCACTTGGTGCGGTTTCCGGCGTAGCCACCTGAGTAGATAAAAAACTAAATTGCGCCGCCTTTCCCTGCAGGTTCGTAGTCCCTAAGGTAGAAGTTCCTTCGGTATATGTTTGACTGTGAACTGTGCCACAAATAAACAGAAACAGCGATGCATAAAATAGTTCGGTTGCTTTTTTCATTTTTAAACTTATCAGTTTACGGTGTCAAAGTAAGAAAATTCAACGGTTTTTACCTCTAACTTACTTCAACTTTTTTTAAATAGTAATGTATAAGAGTAAAAAAGCTTACTCTTATACATTACTAACATTAATTCTATAATAGCAAATATTATAGGTTATGCTGAACTACACTTGAAGTGTTTCCAAGTCCAAGCTGAACAACAGTACTGCTGTGTCCTAAACCATGTTGGTGAACATAGCTACCGTTGAAAGCTCCAAATTGAAGAACGTCAGAATCGTTACGTCTTCCGAATTGCTCAGTCCACTGCCCGTTGAAAGCACCGATTTGCAATACATCAGAATCGTTACGACGTCCCATTTGAAGAACTCTAGAGTAGTTTCCTAATCCGAACTGAAGAGAAGTAGACGTATTACGTCTTCCCATTTGGTCAACATCAGAATAGTTTCCAACACCTACTTGTAACATATAAGTGTCATTACCACGACCTGTTTGGTCAATATCAGAATAGTTATAAGCCCCTAACTGAACAGCGTCAGCATCGTTTCTTCTTCCTAACTGGGTAATGTCAGACTCATTACGTAAACCTCTTTGGTATACGTTTGCATCGTTACGGCGTCCTACCTGCTCAACGCGTGAATCGTTACCACGACCCATTTGATCAACATTAGATACGTTACGACGTCCAATTTGAGTTGTAACAGAATTGTTTCTAATTCCTACTTGTAAAACATCAGACTCATTAGCAATACCTAATTGAGCAACATAAGAATCGTTACGGATTCCATACTGATCTACATCTGAATCATTCGCTAAACCGATTTGGTTTACATCAGATTCGTTCATGTAACCTGTTTGATCCACTTCAGAGTTGTTTAAAACTCCAATTTGAACAACATCGCTGTCGTTAAACTGCGCGAAACCAACGGCTCCAATCATTAGTGCAAAAGCGCACAATACTACTTTTTTCATAATTAAATTGTTTATAAATTAATATTAGTTAATACACACTACCAAAAGGCAGTATTCTTTCAATCAATTTGTAAAAAACATACGGCAACGACCTAAACATTGCGTCTATTTAGTGGGGATAGAAGTAACCAGCCTGTGGCTACAAATGTTGACATTTTGTTAGGTTTACCATGACAAAACATGGCGGGGGATTTATAAACCTTTAAGAAGGAATACTCGTTGAATTTTGACATTTTGGAGTTAAAATATTAATACTTTAAATCGTCAATATTTAATGACCAAATGTGATCAAAAAACCAACACTTAAATTTAATGGATATAGAAACATATTTTTTGTAGGAAGAGCAAATAGGGTAAAAACCCCTTGGCCGAATAAGGGTTTTTACCTAGAAAAATTTTAACTTACTCGACAAATCACACATAATTACGGCAAAACCGTAAATTTTACCGATTAATTGAATTGTTAAAATTTTGTTAAAATTATTTTTATCATATTTCCCTTCGATAAAACGTTCATTTTATCGGCAAAACGACCAAAATTCTTGTAGGAAAAAATACCACTTTTAACACGAACGGCAATTTTACGTTTTTCGGTTCTTTACTTTAATCGGCATGATTATTCCTTTTATAGATGAAATGAGCCGGGCTAAGTCCCATTTGAGGTGAAAATATGAAGCTAGACTAACGGTTAAAATTTGTAAGAAGCCCTCCAATAATTGTTCGAAAAAACAGCAACCGATTTTCGCTTTAATTTTCCAGTTTTGCGCGCTGGTTTTATCCTAGTCGTTTCTAGACTAATTATTGTGCCTTTTATCTCGTAAAAAGCAACTCTCTATATTTGGTCAATGGCCAAATTTCGTCATCCACTAATAACTCTAATTTATCACAGTGGTAACGGATCGTTTCGAAGTATGGTTTCACTTTGTCACAATACGTAGCGGCACGTTCCTCATGACTATCAATTTCATTGGCGCCTTTTCTTGCATTGGTCATTTCATCAATTCCCTGGCTTATCTTTCCAATGTGTTCGCTAATATTTTCAATTAGTACTAATTGGTCTTTGGCGACCTTCTTGAAATCATTTCCAAAGATCTCCTTCAGCCCTTTTACATTTTCTATAAGAATGTTTTGGTACCTAAGGGCCGTTGGAATTACATGATTTCTGGCTATGTCCCCCAAAACTCGCCCCTCTATCTGAACTCGCATCACATACTCCTCCAGCTGTATATCATAACGCGCTATAATTTCCGTTTTGGTTAGGATATCTAAATGACCAAAAAGCTGTATTGCCTTTTCAGAAATATTTGCCTTCAAGGCATCAGGAGTGGCCTTATGATTACTAAGTCCCCGTTTCGCAGCTTCTTTTTCCCAAACTTGACCATAGCCGTCGCCTTCAAATCTAATTTTCTTCGACTCCTTTATGTATTCTCGCAAAACATTAAAGATGGCATCGTCCTTCTTCATTGCCTTTTTATCTATCAATTGATCCACTTCCACCTTAAACTCGGTAAGTTGTTGGGCTACAATGGCATTCAAAACCGTCATTGGATTGGCACAATTGGCTGTAGATCCCACTGCCCGTAATTCAAACTTATTTCCTGTAAAAGCAAAAGGCGAGGTTCTGTTACGGTCCGTATTGTCCAAAAGGATTTCAGGAATCTTCCCAACCACATTCAGTTTAAGGTCCGTCTTCTCCTGAGGAGATAACTTCCCATCGGTAACTTTTTCCAGCTCATCTAATACTTTAGTTAATTGTGAACCGATGAATACTGAAATAATTGCCGGTGGCGCTTCATTGGCCCCCAGTCTGTGATCATTGCCGGCGCTGGCGATCGAAGCTCGAATCAATTCTTCATAATCATGGACGGCCTTGATCGTATTAATAAAAAACGTCAGAAACTGAAGGTTCTTCATGGGAGTACTTCCCGGGCTCAATAAATTTACTCCTGTATTTGTAGCCAATGACCAATTGTTATGTTTTCCACTTCCGTTAATTCCTTTAAACGGCTTTTCATGAAACAATACTTTAAAATTATGCCTGTTGGCCACCTTATCCATGACATCCATTAATAAGGAGTTATGATCAACTGCAAGATTCGCTTCTTCGAAAATAGGTGCTAGCTCAAATTGGTTGGGAGCCACTTCGTTATGACGTGTTTTAACTGGAATCCCAAGCAGCATACATTCTTGCTCCAGCTCCATCATGAAATTCAAAACTCTGGGAGAAATAGATCCAAAATAATGATCGTCCAATTGTTGTCCCTTAGCCGAAGCATGACCTAATAAGGTTCTACCTGCCATCATAATATCTGGACGTGAGGCGGCCAAAGCTTTATCTATTAAAAAATATTCCTGTTCCCAGCCAAGAGTAGCATTTACTTTGCTTACGTTTTTATCGAAATACTTCGCCACCGCCGTAGCGGCACCGTCCAGTGCCAGAAGAGAACGCAACAAGGGAGTTTTATTGTCGAGCGCCTCTCCTGTATAGGCCACAAAGACCGTAGGTATACATAAAGTGGTACCATAAATAAATGCAGGGGAAGTGGGATCCCAAGCGGTATAACCACGTGCCTCAAAAGTGTCCCTTAACCCGCCGTTGGGGAAACTTGAAGCATCGGGTTCCTGCTGGGTCAATTGACTTCCAGCAAATTTTTCGATGGCCTGACCATTTTCTGTTGTTTCAAAAAAAGCATCATGCTTTTCTGCCGTCGAGCCCGTTAACGGCTGAAACCAATGCGTATAGTGAGTTGCCCCGGTTGCAATGGCCCATTCTTTCATGGCCACAGCAATTTGATCAGCCGTGGCTCTATCAATTTGCGTTCCTCTTACCACTGCATTATGAACCGCGTCGTATGCGCTACCGGTAAGGTATTGCCGCATCTTTAATTGGTCAAAAACGTGTGCGTTAAATACCGCAGACCTGCGATTTTCTTCTTCTATTTTCTTGACCTCTCTATGAAGTGCATCCTGTAAAGCATTGAAACGTAATGTAGCCATGTCTATTTTTTTACAAATATATCAATATTTCATTCTTAATTTAAAATAATAATACAATTTAAAACATTAAGATTAATAGTATCAACAGAATATATTCTTCCTTTTCAAAGTTTGATTACCTTATTCAAGGAAATTTACGAATCATGAAATTAATGCGTTGTAATATTAATG
>JBCCIJ010000016.1:0-86987 GCA_039028295.1 Bacteroidota bacterium | reverse complement strand
TCCATATCCTCCATTTTCAAATTTGCCTTTTCCAATGCTTTATTGGAAGCCTGTACCGGTCCAATTCCCATAATGCGAGGCTCCACTCCAACCACAGCGGAACTTACGATACGGGCCATGGGTTTAAGGTTGTATTTCTTGACGGCTGCTTCCGAAGCAATAATGGTTGCTGCGGCACCATCGTTCAAGCCTGAGGCGTTTCCGGCCGTCACACTTCCTCCTTCTTTCTTAAAAGCAGGGCGCAATTTTGCTAATACCTCTTTTGTTGTAGTGGGCTTAATAAATTCATCTTCAGCAAAAACAATAGTATCCTTTTTGCGTTGTGGAATTTCAACAGCGACAATTTCTTTCGCCAATCGTCCACTTTTTTGAGCCGCGGCAGCTTTCATCTGACTCCCATAGGCAAAAGCATCCTGATCTTCTCTTGAAATATTATATTTCTCTACCAAATTTTCGGCAGTATTTCCCATGCCATCGGTTCCGTAAAGGGCGTGCATTTTTGGATTGATAAACCGCCAACCAAAACTCGAATCATACATTTTGGAATCATTTCCGAAAGCTGAAGAAGGCTTTGCGACCACGTAAGGTCCACGAGTCATGTTCTCCACTCCTCCCGAAATAAATAAATCTCCATCCCCGGCCTTTATCGCCCTATTGGCATGGATAATGGCCGAAAGACCGCTACTGCAAAGTCGGTTCACGGTTTCACCGGGCACCGTAAATGGCAAGCCAGCCAGGAGTAACGACATTCTAGCAACATTGCGGTTGTCTTCTCCAGCTTGGTTCGCGCACCCCAAAATGACATCGTCATAAGCTTCTTTGGGAATGTTTGGATTACGTTTTACGATTTCAGAAATTACAATCGCACCTAAGTCGTCCGTGCGGACCGCACTCAAGGTTCCTTTATAACTTCCGATGGGCGTTCGAACGCCGTCTATAATATATGCTTCTTTCATTCTTTTATTTTCAATTACGATGTGCGATTATATTTGGCATTTGTAAATCGCACATTATTCTTCCCAATCTTTTGAGGTTCTATAGACCACACCTTTAAAAAGTGCCACCAATTCTTCTCCTCGTTTTACTTCTACTATATTGAAACCCACCTTCGTTTTTTGTAAGTCCAAAGTGGCTTCAGCCGTTAGGTAATCTCCTTCTTCCAAAGCTTCAATATGGTTAATGCTCGTTTCAATGGACACGGCATATTTTCCATGAGTATTCGCTGAAAATCCAAAGGCAGTATCTGCCAATGAATAGCTCAGACCGCCATGGGCTTTATTCATACTATTCAGCATTTCCTTGCGAATGGTCATTCCTACTTTGCATCTTCCTATTTCACATTCCAAAATCTCAATGCCCAACCATTGGCTGAAAGCATCCTGTGAAAGCATTTTGTATGGTATTTTAGCGCCTTCCATTAAAAAAAGCTCTTATTTTCCTGGTTCATTCTACGAAGTAGTGGAGAACAGCGATAACGGTCTTCGTGATATATATTATAAAGTTCATCCAACTGTGTTACACACCAATCGATTCCTTTTTCGTCTGCCCACGCCAATAAACCCTTCGGATAGTTTACTCCTTTGGTCATGGCGTTATCAATATCTTCGGCAGAAGCGATGTTCAAAAACAAAGCATCTGCCGCCTCATTAATGAGCATGACCAATACTCGATCGAAAATTTGGTTAGCTAATACAACATCTTCCTTCGGTGAAGGTTTTTCGGCTCCTTCACCATAATTATAATATCCTCGTCCACTCTTTCGTCCCAAATATCCTGCTTCAGAAAAACGCTTTTGAGTAAAAGCAGGTTTGTATCTTGGATCGAAATAAAAGGCAGTGAATACCGATTCGGTCACTGTATAGTTTACGTCGTTTCCAATAAAATCCATCAACTCGAAGGCACCCATTCGAAATCCGCCAACCGATTTTAATGCCCAATCGATCGTGGCAAAGTCGGCAATTCCTTCTTCATAAATTCGAAGGGATTCTCCGTAAAACGGTCGTGCTACTCGATTTACAATAAACCCCGGAGTATCTTTAGCAACGGCCACGGTTTTGCCCCAATCTTGAATTGTTTTTACAGAAGTAGCCAAGGTTTCTTCCGAAGTTTGTATCGCCGGAATCACCTCAACCAATCGCATGAGAGGCGCTGGGTTGAAAAAATGGATCCCCATACAACGTTCGGGCTTATTTAATGAAGAGGCAATAGAAGCTATCGATAATGACGAGGTATTGGAGGCAATGATGCAGTCATCAGAAAGATAACCTTCCAGCTCTTGAAATACTTTCTTTTTAACGTCCAAATCTTCAACGATCGCTTCAATGATAAGATTGGCTTCGAACATCTCCTTCAAGGTATTTACATATTGAATATTCCCCTGGATTCTATTTTTTTCTTCGGAATCGATTCGGCCTTTTTCAACGAGGCGCAACATTATTTTCTCCAAAGTCGCCTTTGCCTTATCCAAAGCCGCACTATTGACGTCAAAAATTTTGACTTTGCATCCTGCGGTGGCTGCCACCTGCGCAATACCACTTCCCATGGTTCCAGAGCCAATTACGCCTACGCTTTTAATTGGAGATTGTTGATTGTTGATTGTTGATTGCTGATTTGACATTTAAATTCCTTTAAAATTGGGCTTTCTTTTTTCTACAAAAGCGGCGACTCCTTCGGTATAATCTTCGCTTTGAGCCGCTTCAATTTGCAATTTCGATTCCATTTCCAATTGAGCTTTTAAATCATTTGCCATGGATGCATTGAGCAAACGCTTGGTCATTCCAAGAGCTTTGGTAGGCATTTGCGCCAGGGTTTCGGCTAATTTCTTCGTTTCATTTATAAATTCTTCTGAAGAAAATACCTTATAAACCATTCCGAGTTGTTCCGCTTCCCGGGTGGAAACCTTATCCCCTAACATCATTAAGGCCGAAGCTTTTTGAAATCCGATCAATCTGGGAAGAAAAAAGGTTCCTGCGCTATCCGGAATGAGGCCAATCTTGCTAAAAGCCTGAATAAAACTTGCATGTTCAGAGGTCACGACCACATCACAGGCTAAGGCAATATTGGCACCTGCACCAGCCGCAACACCATTAACTGCAGCGATGATTGGTTTTTCGATGCTACGAATCATGGAAATAATTGGGTTGTAGTGCTCTTCTAAAATCTTTTTGAAACCAGGGTTTAATTCTGGAGTAGTGACTTCTTTTAAATCTTGTCCAGCACAAAATGCTCTTCCACTTCCCGTGATCACAATGGCTCTCACTGCAACATCCTGGGCGCATTGATCCAATTGGGATTGCAGCAACAACGCCATTTCCCGATTGAAACTATTGAATACCTCCGGACGATTGAGTGTTATCCACGCAGTTCCGTTTTCAATTTGAAGATTAATTGAGTTATCGCTCATACCTTATTTTACTCGATAATCGAGATTTAAATGCTACGAGGCTAGCCTCGAAATTAAAATTAGTTTCCTTTAATTACCTGAATACTTTCACCCGGATAATTGTTTTTTATCGCTACTTCAAACACTTGAAATAGTCGAAGGGTTCCAGACAGTCGTCACATTTAAACAATGCCTTACAAGCTGTCGAACCAAATTGACTGACCAAATGGGTATTTGTACTACCACAATTGGTACACTTTACTATTCTTTTATTCCCAAGAAGCGCTTCTTTATCGGCGGTCTCCTCAAGGGGAGAAGCAATACCATAGGCTTCCATTTTTTGTTTACCAGCTTCGCTGATCCAGTCTGTGGACCAGGCAGGGGCCAAAACCAATTCAACCATTGTTGTTTTTCCCACTTCGGAAAAAGCCTTCTCCAGGTCTTCGCTGATGACGTCCATCGCCGGACATCCTGAATAGGTGGGCGTTAACTTAATTTGAATCACTCCATCTACCTCCTTCGCCTCTCGAATCACTCCCAAATCTAAAACCGAAAGCACCGGAATCTCGGGATCACTAACCGATTCCAATATGGAGATCAGAGAGGTATCGATATTAGGTTTTTCAGTGATTGTCAAATTACATTAGTCTTTAATTCCAGTTACCATTTCATATTGGGATAGGTACGCTGCATATACTGTAAATCTGCTAAGAGATATCCCATATGTTCGCTGTGCACGCCGTTTTTACCACCATGGGTAAAATACTTGGATTCCGGCACTTTCAAACTTGCTTCTTCCAATACGGTTGAAACTTCCCTATAATAGGCTTCTTTCAATAGACTCACATCTACACCAATCCCTTCTAATGCCATGGTCGCTTCGGCCTCGGTGGGTTTAAAAAGTTCATCTGTATAGCGCCACAAGCCATCAATAGCCTCTTGCATTTTAGTATTACTTTCTTCTGTTCCATCACCCAAACGCTTTACCCAATCGGTTGAAAAGCGCCTATGATAGCTCACTTCTTTGATACTTTTTTTGGCAATGGCAGCTAAGGTTTCATCGCTGCTATGCTGTAATTCATTTAGCAGCAATAGATGATATACATCGAATAGAAATTGACGACCTACTACAAAGCCAAAATGCTGATTAGGCTGTTCTAACAATAAAGCATTTTTGTATTCCCGCTCTAAACGCAGAAAGGCAATTCCATCTTCGGTAGCGCCATCTCCAGCCAATTTTGCTGCGTATTGGTAATAACTTCTGGTTTGTCCAATGAGGTCCAAAGAAATATTGGTGCAGGCAATATCCGTTTCCAGATTAGGTCCGTGACCACAGAGTTCTCCTAAACGTTGTCCAAGAATAAGCGAGTTATCCGCAAGACCCAATACATAGTTATATAGATTATTTTCTACCATGGTCTACATATGTTTTACCTCATCGGGTAAATTATAAAATGTGGGATGACGATATACTTTGTCCTGCGCCGGTTCAAATAATTCGCCGTTATGCTCGGGGTTGGAGGCCGTTATATTACTGCTTTCCACTACCCAAATACTCACTCCCTCATTACGTCTGGTGTAGACATCGCGGGCATTTTCAAGAGCCATTTCGGCATCTGCGGCGTGCAAACTACCAAAATGACGGTGCTCCAGTCCGTTTTTACTTCTTACGAAGACTTCCCATAAGGGCCAGTTTTTTTCCATGTCTGTTTAGCTTACTTCTTTTAACTTTCTTTCGTTCTTTTTTGCGGCATGTGCCATGGCCGCATCTCGCACCCATGCCCCTTCATTCCAGGCACCTACTCGGGCATTCATACGTTCCTTATTACAGGGGCCATGTCCTTTAACTACTTGCCAAAACTCGTCCCAATCGATTTCTCCGAAGTCATAATGCCCTGTTTCTTCATTCCATTTTAAGTCGGGATCCGGGACTGTTATTCCCAATAAATCGGCTTGCGGGACTGTTTGGTCGATAAATTGCTGTCTCAGCTCGTCATTTGTTTTTCGTTTCAGCTTCCATTTCATAGACTGCTCCGTGTGCACGGATTCGGCATCGGTAGGTCCCAACATCATTAAACTGGGCCACCACCATCGATTTAAAGCGTCTTGCGCCATAGCCTTCTGTTCGGGCGAACCGTTGCAAAGTGATAGCATGATCTCATAGCCCTGGCGCTGGTGAAAACTTTCTTCCTTACATACTCGTACCATCGCGCGAGCATAAGGTCCGTAAGAGGTATTACAGAGTGGCACTTGATTGATAATAGCCGCACCATCTACCAGCCAACCAATGGCGCCCATATCGGCCCAAGTAACGGTTGGATAGTTAAAAATTGACGAATATTTGGCCTTTCCAGAATGTAATTGTTCGTACAATTCGTCTCGGGAGACTCCTAAGGTCTCACAGGCCGAATAGAGATATAATCCGTGACCTGCTTCATCTTGAACTTTGGCTAACAAAGCGGCCTTTCTTCGAAGGGTAGGCGCTCTTGAAATCCAGTTCCCCTCTGGTAACATTCCAATAATTTCTGAATGGGCATGTTGGGATATTTGCCTAATATGCGTTTTACGATATTTCTCCGGCATCCAATCTTTGGGTTCGATTTTCTCATCGCGCGCAATGCGGGCTTCGAAAATTTCTTCCAGATCTTTAACTTCTTTTTCAGACATACGCTTTTACTTTACAATTATAAAAATCTCGATCACACATCGAAATCTACCTTTACACTTTCTGAAGTAGGGACAGCTTGACAACTTAACACAAAGTTTTGAGCCACCTCATCGGCTTCCAAAGCATAATTTATTTTCATTTCTACATTCCCGTCAAGTATTTGGCATTTACAAGTGCTACAAACACCACCTTTACAGGCAAAGGGCAGATCTGCACCCGCAGCCAAAGCAGCATCCAGTAGGTTGTCGTAATCACTGGTCATTGTAAAATGGAATTCTTTTCCTCCATCTACAATGGTTACCTCCACCCCGTCTACATTCTGCTGTGCCAAACGTTCTGCGCGTTTTATATCTTCTTCTGAAAGACCCGTTACAAACAATTCGTAATGCACGTGATCTTCTGGCATTCCCGCTGCAACCAACTCATCTCGAATTAAAAAGATCATCTCTTCCGGACCACATAAAAAAGCTTCATCTACTTGAGAGACATCTAATAATTGAGCAAAGATCTCTTGTAGTTTTTCTGAAGTGAATCTGCCGTTAAGCAATTCGATATCGCGATGTTCCTTGGTCAAAAAGTAGAAAATCTCAAAACGACCAAAGTGCTGATTTCGAAGCTGTTCAATCTCTTCTTTAAAGATAATAGATTTTACCGTTCGGTTCAAATAGAATAACTTGAATTTGGCATTTGGCTCCTTTGCTAAATGAGTTTTAATCATGGAAAGTACCGGTGTAATACCACTACCCGCCGCAAAGGCGACATAGGTTTTCGCCGTTGCTGCCGTGTCCACACCAAAAGTTCCGGTAGGCGGCATGATCTCCAGTACATCGCCGGTTTTCAAATCGTTATTTACGAAACTCGAAAATTTTCCTCCGGGAATCAATTTCACCGCTACCTTCCATTGATTCTCTAACGGACTGGAGCACAAACTATACGAACGTCGCACATCTTCTCCATCTATATCGGCTTTAAGCGTTAAATGCTGACCCTGCCGAAATGCAAATTCCTCGGTAAGTTCTGAAGGGATATCGAAGGTAACCACAGAACAGTCCTCGATTTCTTTGTAAATATCTTTGATCTTTAGCTTGTGGAATGTCGCCATTCAATTGATTTTTTAGAGATACAAAACTAACGTTTGTTAGTTAGATATGCAAGTTTAATGAACCCAGACCTTTTTAACCCCTCATCCAGCTACACAATTCCTCTCAGTAATACGGCTACCATGTCTTTTTTAAGGACATTTACGTCTAATTTTCCTCTTTTTTGATACCATAAATAAAGGGTTCTTAGAGTAGATAGTATGGAAAACAAAATGACTTCGGGATGACGTGGTTGTAGTTGTCCTAAACCAATCCCTTCCTTAATAATATTTCTAAAATTCTCCTCGTACTCCTCTCGCATTTGGGTAAAATCTTCCAGATCTTGTCCTTCCAAATGCATCCAATCGTTATTTAATGCAGCCAGAGCTTCCGAATAATTTACAGTGATGTCGATATGCAATTGGATGAGCTTTTCAATTTTTTGAAGGGGTGAAATCTCCATTCCCAACACACCTGCCATGCCAGAAGTAAATTTTCGAGCCAGTTCCAATATTAGCACAGACAAAATTTCCTGTTTGCTTTCAATATGATTGTACAGGCTGGCAGCCTTCATACCTATTTCTTGGGCAATATCACGCATGGAAACCGCGCTGTATCCTTTTTCTTTAAAAAGTTGGGAAGCAACGTTTACAATTTCTTCTTTTCGGGTGGCGGTTTTCATGGAAAGCTAAGATACTAAAATGACAGCGATATTTGCGTTAGGGATAGAGCGGCATGTTTGAGCTCTCCCGATAGCTATCGGGAAGCGAGTAGCGAAAGCCCGGCCTTCTTAGCCAACAGCTAAGAAGGAACGCCCACTTCAATTTAATGACAGAAATTTTCACAACATTTGCCCTGTTTACAGATAAGTTGCTACTTTTGAAGGTCTATGGAAACGAAGATTGAAAGCAACGAATTGTTGGACCGATTACCGCCGCATTTAAGGCAGTATATCAAACCACAGGATTACGAGCAATACACGGCCATTAATCAGGCTGTGTGGCGATTTGTGATGCGTAAAAATGTGGACTATTTGAGTACGGTAGCACATGAAAGTTATAGGGACGGACTGGCACGAACGGGTATTTCTATAGATGAGATTCCTTCCATGTATGGCATGAATCGAATTCTCAAAGAAATTGGCTGGGCCGCCGTGGCCGTGGACGGTTTTATACCGCCTAACGCCTTTATGGAGTTTCAAGCGTATAAAGTGTTGGTGATTGCCAGTGATATTCGTCAGTTAGAGAACATCGAGTATACGCCGGCACCGGATATTATTCACGAAGGCGCAGGGCATGCTCCCATTATCGCAAGTCCCGATTATGCAGAATATTTACGACGATTTGGCGAAGTGGGCGCCAAGGCAATTTCCAGCGCCCACGACATTGAAATGTATGAAGCGGTGCGCTCACTTTCTATTCTGAAGGAAGCCGAAGGGACGTCACAAGCGGATATTGACATCGCCGAAAAAAAGGTCGAAGCCCTACAAAATAAAGAGGTTCCGGCCTCCGAAATATCCTTAATCCGGAATTTGCATTGGTGGACCGTGGAATATGGGATGGTCGGGACGGTGGAAGACCCTCGCATTTACGGAGCGGGGCTTTTGTCCTCCATAGGTGAAAGTGAATGGTGCATGAAAAAAGAGGTCGAAAAAATACCTTATTCCATCAAAGCGGCTTATAAAGATTTTGACATCACCCAACCGCAACCCCAACTATTTGTTACGCCAGACTTCGCTTATTTACAGGAAGTTTTGGAAGAGTTTGCCAATACAATGGCGGTTCGGAAAGGAGGATGGCGCGGACTTAATAAGTTGATCGAATCCAAGCAGTTGGGAACCATAGAAATTAGTACTGGATTACAGGTAAGTGGTCATTTTACGCGAATGATCAGGAATGAAGACAATGAAGTGGTGTACTTTGAAACCGAAGGAGAAACCGCTTTGTCCTATCGTGAAAAAGAAGTGATCGGGCATGGTGTGAGCAGGCATTTTAACGGATTTAGATCTCCTTTGGGAAAACTGAAAGGCATCAACCTGGCTATCGAAAATATGGGGCCTCGTGATTTGCAGGCTTACGATTTTTACGACGGAAAACCGATCGCGTTCGAATTTGAAAGTGGGATCACAGTGGAAGGCTTGAACGTAACAGGGATGAGAAATTTACGTGGGGAACTAATGCTCATTCAATTTACAGATTGTACGGTTACTTATGAAAATGAGGTATTGTTTAGCCCGGAAATGGGCGATTTTGATATGGCCGTGGGTAAAGAAATTGTTTCTGCCTTTGCCGGAGCGGCGGATTATTTGTCGTTCGACCTGGTCAATCATAAGAGCAGCACGGAGACGGTGCGCCCTGATCTTTCCCCTTCCGAATTGGAACTAAATGAATTGTACGCAAAGGTTCGTACCATTAGAAATTCAAAAAATATTGAATCTCATTTGGAAACACTACAGGACATCTTCGAGGCGCTTCGAAATAGACATAATAATGACTGGTTGCTTCCGTTAGAATTGTATGAATTGCATGCGTCTCCCGACCTATTGGCACATTTAAAAAAGCTACAACAAGATCGGCCCAAAATAGCTCATTTAATAGCTAGCGGACTTTCTTTATTGGAGATGGACCAACACCATTAATTTAATTACGAACGAAAAGAAGACATTCTTATGGGCATTTTTGATCTCTTCGGAAGTAAAAAAAAGAAGCTTGCGGCCTTTCAAAGTCGCGGGGCCGTTATATTGGATGTGCGTACCAGGGAAGAATACGATCTGGGTGCGATTCCCAATGCCAAACACATTGCCTTGGATGTTTTGCCTTCAAAAATTTCAGAAGTGAAAAATTGGAATAAGCCGGTGATCGCTTACTGCGAAAAGGGAGGTCGAAGTGAGAAAGCTGCTAATTTGTTGCAGGCCAATGGTGTTGAAGTGATCAATGGCGGCGGATATTCATGGTTGTCCAAGCACCTGTAAGTTACTGTTTAACAGGGTTTTTCCTATATAAAAAAGGGTGCTTTTTAATTTTTCCCGTTGTCGTTTTTTGTAGTTTTGGACTCATAAACTCATTTTGAATTATGTACAACTACAAAGCACGAATTAAAGATGTATACGATGGTGATACAGTAACTGCCGTTGTGGACCTAGGTTTTCTCCACTACCAGGAAATGAAACTTAGATTATACGGTATTGACACACCCGAAATGCGCGGTGAAGAAAGAGAACAGGGTATTATCGTTCGTGATATTGTTCGCGATATGATCTTAGATAAAGAAGTTGAGATTCACACTTTCAAAGATAAGCAGGGAAAATACGGGCGCTATCTCGCTACCATTATACTGGATGGACTGGATGTCAATCAATGGCTGGTCGACAATGGCCATGCCGAAGTGTATCTACCATAGCAAAGCTCAACAGTGTCTTTTTCTGCAGGAACTCGTAAAAGTACCATAAATACATCACTGAAGTTTTTAAAGGCTTTAGGCCCTCTATTGCTTAAAATTATAGAAATCGGCTTCGCTTTCAATTTTAATTTCTTCATATTGAAGCTTCCAGCCCATGGAATGCGTGAGAATATAAATTTTTTGTAGTTCTGATATAAATCGGTTTTCCGCATTGGTTACCAGAGAAGATTTTTGGATCGTTTTCCGAAGCGAATCCTCTACCTGGTGTTTAATTTTGTTATAGTCCTCTGCCCCAAACGGATTCAGGTAATCTTGCTGGACATCATAATATTCGATACTGGGGTTGATGGTAAGTTCGGGTTCTGGAATGCCAGTGATGGTAACCGTCTTACTCACCTCATCCACTTCAGTTTCAACCTTATTTAGATCGTAGGCGATGGACGCCTGAGCATTTACAATGACCAAGGCCTTCTTTTTTGCCGAAAGGAAATCGAAATACCATGTTTTAAAATCCTCATAGGTATACACCTGTGCGTAAGTTCCCTCTGCGACCACCAGCTTACTTACGTTTCTTAATTCATTCTGAATTAACGCCGACTGCTCTGTTGCGTCCTTGCGATGCTCACAGTAACGTAGCCCAAAGACGATAACCAAGGCAATCACAATTCCGAAGAAAATATTACGCATACCCTAAGTTTTTCAGAAAGATAGTAAAAAAAAGGAACTCGTTAACAGCCGTTAGCTGGTGGTACTGTGGCAATTATCTACAAATCGTATTTCACTACAAACATTAAGATGCGTGGCAAGACGAAATATTGGTTGGTCGTATTAAACTGATCGTTAAAACTATCATTATTAGTAAACTCTACGTTCAATAGGTTGGTGCCTTGTATAGAAAACTCCCAAGGGCTTTCCCCTTTTTGATAGTATAGTGTAGCGCTCATGAACGAATACTCATTCTCTACGGTATTGGCCTTATCACTATAGTTGTAAAAATCCCAATTGGCCGTTAAAGCGAAGTGCTTGAGGAAATTAATGTCTACATTGGCAAAAGGTCTATTGGTGAAAAAGGTCTGTTCCAAACCTCCGTTATCATATTTATTGACCGAATAATTATAGCCAACCTCAAAGTTGGGCCAGTTTCTAAAACTACTGCGCACGCTGGCTCTATAATTTTGGGTCAGGCTTTCGCTTGTTATGTTGTTTTGGGTCGTGCTGGTTACGTTACCCTGGTCGTCAAAGACGCGTTCTTCAATAATATTGTTCGATTTATTCAAGCTAATATTACCATTGGCGCTGAACTGGATTTTCTTTATCCTCTTGCTGAAACGAGCAAAGGCAGAAAAGGTCTCATCCGGAAAATTACTATCAATATTCACCGGAGTCGTTACCTGATTAATAGCAACAATATTCGTATTGCTCTTTATACCATCCACAGTTCGGCTATAACTTAACGAACCATTTACGTTGGTATAATTGAATAGGTTAAAACTGAAGTAACTCAAGTTGAAATTTTGCGACAAGGAGTTCTCCAAAAATCGATTTCCACGAAAGATGCGGTTATAATTGTTAAACACATAGGCTGCTGCGAAATCGTTTACGTCGGTATAGGAGGCCGAAATATCGTAATTAAGTCTAATACTTTCGCTCTTTTTTATATTGAAAATGGCATTCACATCGGGCAATACCATCCATTGATTCTGCTTTTCAGTTGTTCCAAACTGTGTGTTTTTAATCCCATAATTGTGAAGTGTAGCTCCCGGAGTAAATATAAATTTACCCGTTTTGATCTTGTAGTGAAATCCTAAAAACACATCACTAAAGCCATATTCCACATCATTTATGAGCGGCTGACTCGTTCCATCAATAAGTGGAGTTTGCGTAAGATTATTTTGAGTTCCGCCATCCAATAATTGAAAGATATTGGAATTGAATTGCTGATTGCTCAAAGTAGTTCCAAGGGTTATATTTATGTTACTGGTATTATTGAGTACGTAGTAATAGTCCACCTTGGCGTCCAGTTTGTTCGTTTTAATATTCTTCTCCTGATTCACATTGAATCGATTTTGCAGGGTATCCACAGGAAGTATTCCCGGGAAGGGTTGCAGATCGGTAATGGCATTATAAAACGGATCTTCATCCTGCCATAAATGCTGTACCTGACCTGCAAAAATGTTGTTGTCGTTTAGAGTGTAGTAGGCATTTACATTTTGATTGATAGAAGAAGGCGTATTTTCTTTTCCTTCCAAAATATTGTTATTTAACCCATTAAATTGAGATAGGGCATTGGCCGATTCGGTTTGTTTGGATGTTTTGATAAGCGCATCATAATCCAACTGAAAATTGCTATTCGGTTTGTAGATACTACTCAATTTTAGCATACCTAATTCGTTCCGTTGTTCGGTGTTATCGCTATTATTTTCCACCGCTCCTGTTGAGATATATTGTCGTATCGAATTAGTCACAATATTGGTTTTGTTATCACTAAGAATGGCAAAACCGCTTACGTCCCATTTTTCGGTTGCTCTCCAACTGAAGTTCCCGGCTAAAAATTTAGTTTCAATAGAATTTGCCCTATTGTTTTGAGCCACCGCAAAGCCCAAATCACTTTGGCTGATATTAAAGTTGGTTCCGCCACCTCGATTAAAGTTTCTAAAACCTCCGGTGAAGTTAAAATAGTCGCGAAAGGTAAAGGGTACTTCACCTATATCGTTGAAGTCCGTGATAAGGTTGATGCTATACTTCGGACTGTAATAGAACAACTTTGGGTGTACCAGATATCGGGCGTCTTCTTCATCGTCCATTCCTATTCCTGCGGTCACTTCACCAAACCAGAAATTCTTCTTCCCTTCTTTCAGTTTAATGTTAATGGCCACATTGTCCTGGTCATTGCCGAGGCCTCTCATTTGGCCCACCTCGTTATAATTCCGAAGTACTTCAACTTTATCTACTGCATCTGCAGGAATATTTTTGGTTGCTAATTTTGAATCTCCATCGAAAAAATCTTTTCCTTCTACCATTACCTTAGACACGGTTTTTCCTTCCACCTCTATTTCTCCATCATCGTTGACCTCCACACCAGGGAGGTTTTTCATCACATCACCCAATTTTCGTTCATCTCCGCGATTGAACGAGTCTGCGTTATAAACTATGGTATCTCCTTTCACCGTGACAGGCATTTCGAACACCAATTCAACATCGTCCAGCTGTTCGGCGGCAGAGCTTAATACAAAATCCTCGTTCATATTTTCAGCATCTTCGGCCACGGTAATTACTTTTTCAGAAGTGGTATATCCTAAAAAGCTCGCCTTTAGAATGTAGGTATTGTTTTTCCCGAGATCCAACTGGAATCGACCTTCGCCATTGGTGATCGCATAGGCTTCAATGTCTCCATTGGACTGAACTGTAGCGATTACGTTGGCAAATTCTAAGGGATTCCCAATAGAATCTTTAATGGTTCCACGAACTTTAATTGTTTGTGCAGAAACTGACGCGGTGCATATTAAAACCGCAATCCATAGTAGGTTTTTCATAGTTTTTGATTGATGTAGTCCTTCGATCAACTCACGCTGTTCTTGTGGTGAGCATATTAGGAATTGTATGTTCGATGTTAATTATCCGCCAAACCTTCGACCGCCTCCACGTCTTCCGTTGCCGCCTCTCCAGTTTTCACGCATTTCATCCATTTTTTCTTTTATAATTTTATTATACTCCTCTCGTGATACTTCTTTTCCCGTATCGGGAGCTTCAATTTTATCGGCCTCTTTTGGGTTTAGTACAATTTTTGAGCAAAGAATAGTTGTTCTATCAATGTTCATTTCCAAAATAAGGCCAGGTAATCCCGCATATTCTCCCGGGCCATTTTTCACAGGAATTTGAGGTGTAAACCACGCAGTCACTAGAATCTCTTTAGGCACTTCAATTTCATCGAAGGGATCTGCTATTTTCGTGCTATCGGCCTTTTCTTCACCTTCCTTTTTTTCGGCATCCTTATCTCTATTCCTGTTTCGTCGACGCGCCATGCTGAAATCATTTGGATCAATGGCTTTCATCGCCGTAGCTTTAATAGCCAGATACTGCCCAATCTGTTTGGATTCTTTTCCTACCGTCCATTGCAAATTAGTGATGGTGTCGTTGACCAAAAATTGTTTTCCGAAAAACTCACGCTCTTCTAAAATTTGATTTGCCTCTAAGTTTTTGTATTGCTTTCCAGCAGAAAAACTATTCATCATCATTCCAAAACCTCTACTTCGACCTCCGCCAGCTTCCAACTTCTCCTCTTCTTTATAGATGGATTCATTCCCACTAAAGGTGAGAATATAGGTTTTTTCCAACATGCTTTTCATGCGTTCGGCAATCTGTCGTTTTTGATCTTCGCTCATTTGTCTCCCTCCCCAATCGCTCATGTCGACTGTGGTTTTGGACTGGTAATAAGCTTTTCCACTTATATTTTGGCTGATGCCTACGGCAGAAAATAAAACTGCCACTAGTAAGGATATACTTTTCATAGTAAAGGATTTTGTTCTATCAAAGTTATTACAATATCCTTAGACTATATGTTTTTAAAAAAGTTTCATTCCAAAAATAAAATCTTAATACTAGTGGCGGTCCAAATCGTTTTTTATCCTCCGATTCTTATTTCAAAGCTATTCCCGTTGTTTCCTCTTCGTCCGTCGCCTTCAAATTGCTCTTGCATTTCCTGAACTTTCTTTTCCATGATCTGATCAAATTTTTCTTGGGTTACTACTTTACCACCTTTAGGCTCTTTAATATCCAAACCATCTTTCGGGTTTAAAACTACCTTACTACAAAGCATGGTTAACTCACCATCGTTCAGTTCAAGGATAAGTCCAGGCAATCCATCGTACTGACTTGGGCCGTTTTTCACTGGAATTTGAGGTGTATACCAGGCCGTGACCGTAATAGTTTCCATTTCTTCAACAGGTTCTTCCTTGGTTTCTTCTTCCTTTTTTTCTTCTTTGTCATTACTGGTTGAAAAGGACATCACTCTTCGCACCGGACGTTCGTAAGTGTAAGTTGCCTTAAAGCAGGCATAATCGCCTATGTTCTTTGTCTCTTTTTCCATTTTCCATTCTCTGGCTTCAATTTTATCTTTAATTAAAAACTGTTTAGAGAAGGACTCATTTTGATTTACAAACCGGTCTTCTTTTATATTTTTATAAAGTATATCACCTGCACCGTCGCCAACAACTTGCACTTCGAACACCATTCCACCGCCCATTGCCCCACTTGGGCTGTCTAGCTTTTCAACTTCCGTATAAAGGGACTCGTCTTGTGTAAATTTCAAAGTATACTCTTTTTCAAACTGTTTCTTCATCATGGCCATGATCTGATCTCTCATACCATCGTCCACCTGACTACTGTCTAATTGAATATCCATTTTTCGCTGTGTCTTGTAAGTGGCGATCCCTTCATAGGTTTGTGCATAGGTTGTCGCCGAGAAAACCAGGGTCAAAACCAAACTGAGTTGTAATATTAATTTCATAATTATTGTTTTTCAAATTGTACCCTACAAATATGCGAAGTAGTTGTGTTTTTTAAAGTTAACCAATGTTAACGAATGTTAAGCGATTTGGCAGACAACTAATTAAGGTAGTACTTTTGACCTAATGAACAAGTTGAAATACAAGAGCATCCTTTATTTTATTAGCCTGGTTATTCTAGCCACGCTCTGTATTCAGGTGTATTGGAATTTTAAAAATTACCAGATTGGCAGACAGCAGTTGATCAATGATGTACAAACCAGTTTAGACAACGCCGTGGATCAATATTTTACTTTCCTGGCAACCGACGGTCCGTTTCGAACCTTTAACGATAGCTTAGGCCTTGTACATAGCATACAGCGGGGGGACACTTTTAGGTTTAGGGATTCGACAACTACCATTTTGAAGTCGAAAGAAAGAATGACTGATGGCATGACGGTTGTACAGTCCTTTTCTTCAGATAGTATCGATTTGAATATTGCCTTCATTGACAGCGTTTTTATTCAAAGAGAAAAAAATCCCATATTCGAGTTCTTACGATCCTCGGAAAACCCGATTAACGATTTATCTACAAAAATTGTCCTTTCAATTTCAGAAGACCGCCTATCGCTACATAAAATAGATAGTTTGTTTGCGGATGAATTGGAACGAAAGAACATTGGGGTTACTTACGGGCTCAGCCATACAGATACGTTTCACAAAAATGACAGCTTACGTACCAATATTATTGCCAACGCTACCTTAGAAACAGCGTCGAAATCTCCTTACTTTTTTCATGACAACAATCTAAAAGCCCATTTCTCTAATATTACCTTGGCCGTTCTGAAAAAAAATCTCTTGGGTATTTTCTTGTCCTTTGTATTGGTGGCCAGCGTTATTTTTTGCCTTTTATACCTACTGAAAATTATTAAACAGCAAAAGCAATTAGCAGAAGTTAAAAACGACCTTATCAGTAACATTACGCACGAATTCAAAACACCTATTGCTACCATTGGAATTGCTATGGAAGCGATACAAAACTTCAATGCTGAAAACGACACCGAAAAGAATCTTCGGTATGCGAAAATATCTGGCGAACAGGTGGACAAACTAAATATGATGGTAGAGAAATTATTGGAAACGGCCACCCTGGACAGTGAAAAGCTACAACTTAATTTTGAATCGAAAAATTTGGTAGAGTTGCTTCAAAAGGCTTCTCAAAAGGAAGTTTTTTCGGATGGCGGTAAAACGATTTCATTTTATACTTCGGATGAGGAAATTCACTATCCCATTGACATATTTCACTTTGAAAATGCGATCAACAATATTGTAGATAACGCCTTTAAATATGGAGGCGAGGACATTTCAGTAAAAATTCAGAAAAACAAGGATGCCATCCAAATCTCGATTAGTGATAGTGGCAATACGCTAACCGAAGCACATAAAAAACAGATTTTTGAAAAATTTTATCGCGTGCCGAAGGGCAATACGCACGATGTGAAAGGATTTGGAATTGGTCTCTATTATTCAAAAAAAATTATTGAAAAGCACGGAGGTACTATTGGAGTTTCCGTTAAACCAACCACTCAATTTAACCTATCACTTCCCTATGGATAGTCTTACCAAAATACTGCTGGCGGAAGATGAAGCGGCTTTGGGCCAAATTGTCAAGGAGAGTCTGGAAACCAAGGGATTCACGGTATATTTATGCCCCGATGGATCAGAAGCGCTAAAAACCTATTATAAGGAAAAGCCTCAATTGCTCATTTTGGACGTAATGATGCCTAAAAAAGATGGGTTTACCCTCGCCAGGGAAATACGGATGCAGGATGCCCACATTCCTATAATTTTCCTCACGGCCAAATCACAGACTCAGGACGTGGTGGAAGGCTTTACGCTAGGCGGTAATGACTATTTGAAAAAGCCATTTAGCATGGAGGAGTTGATTGTTCGGATCAAGAACTTATTACAAACCAACCAACAAAGCGAGACGTCCGAAATGTCTATTGGCGCCTATCAGTTTTTGTTCAAGCAGCAAACCCTTCAGTATAAGGAAGAAGATACCGTGGCTCTCACCCATCGCGAAGCACATTTACTTTATCATCTTTACAACAATAAAAATCAGGTGTTGGATCGCTCTATTATTCTGAAAAAACTTTGGAAAGATGATGACTTCTTCAGTGGACGAAGTATGGACGTGTTTATCACCAAACTTCGAAAAAAGTTAAAAAAGGACGAAAGTGTACAAATTATTAATGTGCGCGGTTATGGCTACAAATTGGTGTGCTAGCAGTGGTCCTGGTATTTTAAAACCATCTTTCGCTTATAAACTTTTCGTTTCTTAAAAAAACGGGATGGTTTTTGTATCTTGTAAAGCTATGAAGACGATTATTTGTCTGTTCTTTTTTGTTCATATTCTTGGAGCGCAGGAGCTCAAATTGGAAGCTACTAAAGTGTTAGATGTGGATCGCTTTATTGGTGTAGACTCCTATAAGCATTTGTATTTTATAAAGGATGGTGCACTTCAGAAACAAGGAGAATTAGGCGAATTTGTTTTTCAAGATTTCCAATTAGGACCTGTCACCTCGGTAGATATTATTAATCCGTTGAACATAGTGGTATTTTATGCTGAAGTAAATACCGTTGTTTTTCTTGACAATCGTCTTTCCGAAAAAGAACGAATTAACTTTAACAATCTACCATCGTTTTTGAATGTTGGTTCAGCTACTAATGCTGGCAATAATAATCTATGGCTTTTTAACGTAGACACACAACAACTTCAACTTTTCAATTATAGAACGAGTAGGCAAACCATATTTTCTCAACCTTATCCAGGTGAGATTATTGCTCAGACCAGCGATTTTAATGACTGTCTTCTTTTAACCGAGGACCACCTCTACCGAATCAATATCTACGGAAGCTTGCTTTCTGAAATACCCATCGACGGCTATCAAAAGGTGGTTAGGTATGGTAAGAACATCATTGGACTCAAGGATAATACACTATACTTCATTCAAGATGAAACCCTCATCCCGCTTGTAACGAACTTCAACGAAAACACGGTAAAAGACTTGCAGCTAACCCAAGAATTCCTTTATATTTATCACGGAAATGTTTTATCCACTTTTACACTAACTCAACCAAAGCAGTAAGATTTATGCACGTTGCAATCGCAGGAAATATTGGCTCCGGCAAAACCACCCTCACCCGTTTATTGGCAAAACATTATCGATGGAAAGCACATTATGAAGACGTGGAAGACAATCCGTATTTAGACGATTTCTATAATGAAATGGAACGATGGTCCTTTAATTTGCAGATCTACTTTTTGAACAGTCGATTTCGTCAAATTCTGGAAATTAGAGAGAGTGGAAAGAAGGTAATTCAAGATCGTACTATCTATGAAGACGCGTTTATTTTTGCACCCAACTTGCACGCCATGGGTTTAATGACCAACCGCGACTACGAAAATTATAAAGCGCTCTTCGATTTAATGGAAAGTGTTACTGAAGGGCCTGACCTATTAATCTATCTGCGCAGTTCCATTCCCAATTTGGTGAATCAAATTCACAAAAGAGGCCGGGAATATGAAAATTCAATTAGCATAGATTACCTAAGTCGTTTGAATGAGCGTTATGAAGCATGGATTCATGGCTATGACAAAGGCGCCCTTCTTATCATAGACGTGGACGACCTGGACTTTGTTGATAACCCAGAAGATTTAGGGGCGGTCATTAACAAGATCGATGCCGAAATTCACGGATTATTCTAAGCGTATTCCTTCCTCAAAAAATAATATATTAAAAAAGCCTGAGCGAACTGCTCAGGCTTTTTTTATTTGTATTCAGAATAAAAGATCTAATTAACCTCTTCTTCAACTTTTTCTATCACCCTGGCACCTTCAGCATTCACCTTTACATTAGCTTCTTTCCAAGCTTCAATCTTTACTTTTACTTCTTCGACCGTATTACCGGTGAAGGTTCTTGTTTCTGAAGTTACATCATCACCATCGTGCGTTTCGATAGTTATGTCTCCAACGTGTAGCCCGTCTTTTTCAGAAAGTTCAACACGTACTTCTTTTTTAACTTCGCGTGTTTCTTTAATACCCTCTTGAGTAATTTCAAGAGTCGTACCATTATCAGTTACCATCGACATTTCATCCGTATGCCCTCCTAGAATAGGAGCGATAACCAAACCGATCAAACACGTTAGTTTAATTAAGATGTTCATAGAAGGCCCTGAAGTATCTTTGAACGGATCACCTACTGTATCTCCGGTTACGGCTGCTTTATGTGCTTCGGAGCCTTTAAATGTCATTTCACCATCAATCTCAACACCAGCTTCAAAAGACTTCTTAGCGTTATCCCAGGCACCTCCGGCATTGTTTTGGAAGATAGCCCAAAGTACACCACTAACTGTAACACCAGCCATATAGCCCCCTAACATTTCAGCGATAGACAAATTGTCCATTCCAAATAACATAGGAACAAAAGCAATCACCAATGGGAAGCCAATAGTCAATAAACCAGGAAGCATCATTTCTTTTAAAGAAGCCTGCGTTGAAATAGCCACACATTTATCATATTCTGGTTTTCCGGTACCTTCCATAATCCCAGCAATATCTCTAAACTGTCTTCTTACTTCCTGTACCATTTCCATAGCTGCTTTTCCAACTGCATTCATCGCCAAGGCAGAAAATACTACTGGCACCATTCCTCCCACAAATAACATCGCTAAAACGGGTGCTTTAAAGATGTTAATTCCGTCAATTCCCGTAAAAGTTACATAGGCGGCAAATAAAGCCAATGACGTTAAAGCAGCAGAAGCAATCGCAAATCCTTTACCAGTTGCTGCCGTTGTATTTCCTACGGAATCCAATATGTCCGTACGTTCTCTAACGATAGGCTCTTGTTCGCTCATCTCGGCAATTCCACCTGCATTATCCGAAATAGGTCCAAAAGCATCGATAGCTAACTGCATGGCGGTGGTAGCCATCATGGCAGATGCAGATAAGGCCACACCATAGAAACCGGCGAATGCATAGGAAGCCCAAATGGCTCCTGCAAATAGCAATACAGAAGGAAAAGTAGAGATCATTCCAGTCGCTAAACCAGCAATGATGTTAGTTCCCGCACCTGTACTAGATTGCTGAACGATTTTCAAAATTGGCTTCTTCCCTAATCCTGTATAGAATTCAGTCACTGAAGAAATAACAGCACCTACTACCAGACCAACTAAGGTTGCGTAGAACACATTCATTTTAGAAACTTCTTGAAGCCCTTCTCCAAAAAATTCCATATTCATCGTATCTGGAAGCATATAGTAACAAAGTCCGAAACATGATAAGGCTACCAATATAATAGAGGTCCAGTTACCAATATTAAGAGCACCCATTACTTGAGACTCTTTGGCATCGTTACTTTTAATTTTAACCAACATGGTTCCGATCACAGAAATAATAATCCCTGCTCCCGCAATCGCCATGGGCAATAAGATAGGTCCAATACCACCAAAACCTTCAGCAGTAATGTCACCACCCATATCATTAATCACATAATTTCCAAGTACCATAGCCGCTAATACTGTAGCTACATACGAACCAAATAAATCGGCTCCCATACCTGCAACATCACCTACATTATCTCCAACGTTATCTGCAATGGTAGCCGGATTACGAGGATCATCTTCTGGAATTCCTGCTTCCACTTTACCTACAAGGTCCGCACCAACATCCGCAGCTTTGGTATAAATACCTCCACCCACACGGGCAAACAAGGCGATAGATTCGGCTCCTAAAGAGAAACCAGCCAAGGTTTCTAAGACGATGGTCATGCTATCGGTAGAAACCCATTCGCCACCCATAAAGAAGTGATAGAAGATAATAAAGAAGGCGGTTAAACCTAGCACGGCCAATCCAGCAACTCCAAGACCCATTACGGTACCGCCACCAAAGGAGATCTTTAGTGCGTTAGGCAAACTCGTACGAGCTGCTTGTGTAGTTCTTACATTCGTTTTAGTGGCGATCTTCATTCCAATATTTCCAGCAAAGGCTGAGAATATCGCTCCAAAGATGAACGCTACTACAATAAGCCAGTGCGTTGTAGGAACGATTACCGAAACAACCGCAAGCAGGATGCTTACAATGACGACGAAAATAGCGAGTAACTTATATTCAGCATTTAAAAATGCCAAGGCACCTTCATAAATGTGATCTGAAATTTCTTTCATTTTCCCATCACCAGCATCTTGTTTCATTACCCAGGATTTCTTTACGAGCATATAAAGTAGCCCTAATACCGCCAGTGCAATTGGCATATAAATAAAGTAGTCTTCCATTATGTGTTATTTAGTTATAATTGATTTCGTTTTTGCGAGGGCAAAAGTATGAAATTTTTGTGGGCTTGGAAAGCTTAATAGCTAAGGAATAACTCGCTCTAAAAAGAAAAGCCAAATTCCCCAGTTATTCCGAAGTCTCGGGCGCCTGGATTGTCTAAATAATTTCCTCTGAAATTAAAATCGATACGGAACACTCTGAAAATGTTTCCCACACCAACGCTCCATTCCCAATATAATTCATCGGAAGGGGCGAGATTGGACGGAGTTAACGGGCGATCTGTCAATACCTCAAAAGCGGGTCTGCTCAAATCAATATTCTCTTGAGAAATATCCCCATAAACGGTTCTGAAACTAATAATTTCTCGCAGGTCAAGTTTCCGAAGTAAGGGGATTCTTGAAAAAATACGACCCCCAAAGTTATGCTGAAAATGGAAGGAAGCATAGGTGTCGCTCACAAATTCATAAAAATCCAGTTGACTAAATGTATTGTAAATACTGAATAGGGTCTGGTTCCCAGGGATTGGGTTCAATAAGGCTAATGGCACGGGATCAAAGGTTTTCCCAAGCTCAATCGTAGTATACGCCCGGCCCAGGCCTCCAATATTCCACGGTTGGGTGTACAGCGCCTGTAATCTGGAATACTCAAAATCACCTCCCAACAAACCTTTGGTTCCATAGGTATATCCCAAATAGAAATTGGCAAAATCTCCGTCATTTATAACCGTTCGCTCGACGCCATATCCAGAGGTTTTTCTCTTTGGCGTATAGAACAGACCTAGCTCAACCTCAGGTTGAGAAATAGTACTTTGAATAGCACCGTTCTCATCAAAATATTCCAGGCTAAAAGTATCGGTGGCCGACTCCAACGTACGATACGAACCCGTTAATCGGATCTTTAAATTTTTGGCAGGTTCTAATGAGAATCCAGCCGTTGACAAATTAACACGAGTCAATCGATCATTGGCTCCGACCGATATGAGGGAAGAGGAAGCCAAATTCCGACCCAATACATCGGTGCTGGTGGTTAGACTGGCTCCTGTTTGCTCGACGTCTTTTCGGTTTCCTCCAAATACTGTGAGGCGGGACTTACGATCCAGTAACCATTTTCCGGAAACACCATATTTAAAACGTTGGTCTTTGAAACCATAGGCTCCGAAGACTTCCAAACGCCAAGGGTCATTCTGACTGAAATAAGTTCTTCCTCCCAATCGAATTCGCATCCCTTCAGCTTCATTAAAACCAAAAATGGAGAACACCGGCCCAACGTCAATATTACCTATTTGGTAATAGCCACTGGCCAGAGTGGAACCAATATTATAAAGCGCCTTGAATCTGGGTACATTTTTTAAGGTATCCAACATGGCATAAACGCCCTTTTCGTCTTTATTGAGTTCCTCCATACGCCTTTCCTCCCAAAAAGAATCGGGGCGGTTATAAATCTCCTCCAGATAGGGATCCACTTGTTCCGAATAGAAAGGTTTTTCCTTCGGCTCATCAAAACTGTAGTTATCAAATAGGGTGGTTCGTTTTCCGTAAATACCCTGCGCCTCTTCTTTTTTTCTGAAGCTGAAATCACTTAAGAAATAATCTCTGGTAATTAAAAATATGGAGTCGTTCAAGACGTCAAACTCCTGTTCTATATATACTTCACGCACCCAGTTTAGATTAGCACTCTTTGAAGCTTGCAGGTTAATCTCTTTAATAGCCCATGTAGTATCGTTCACCCAAAAATCACCCTTGAAGGTGAGTTCATTTTTACGCCTTGGGTAGTAGACAATGTTATAACACCATTTATTGTCGCGATAAGCGCTGTCCAATAGCACATAGTTATATACGTCTACCCCGGTCCGGGACAAAGGACTTGTAAAGGCTTTATCGAAAAATTTCAAGTAGTTGTCGTAAACGTTATATTCTTTGTAAAGATCCTTCACAAAGGCTATAAGCGTTTGATTATTCTCAAAACCAGAGTTTTTATTTCCTTCTAAAATTTCCTTTTCCTGCTTTAATAAGTTGTCGCCATATACTTTAGAAAACGCTTCATTGATAAAAATAGGGAGGTACGAATTTCCAGTGACTTTGGAAGTGTCTATTTGATCCCAAACAAATTCCATCCCCTTGAAGATCTTACTTTTGATGAGCGTAGAATCTATTGTATTGATATCAAACTCCAATTTTTCATACTTATCGAAGCTGTATTGTTTGAATTTTTTCACCCCATTCTCGCGTCGGTTTTCCCATATTTTTTTCAGAATGGTCACGGCAGGGTTATCCTTTTTGGAAGTCTTCCCACTATAAATGACTACTTCGTCAAGTGCTGCGGCTTCCTCTTTCAGCGTAATGGTCATTTCATAGGTAGTCCGTTTTTCGAGCGGAACCACCTGGAGTTCGTACCCCACAAAAGAAACCCATAAACCATCATGAGTGGTCTCACTCTCTAGATAAAATCGGCCATTTTCATTGGTAATGGTACCTTCGTTAGAATCCTTGAAAATTACATTGGCAAAGGCCACCGGCTCTCCATAGTCGTCTTTCACTACACCACTTACCTTTGTTTGTGCCATTGCACTCAGAGCAGATAGAAAAAGAATGGCGAGTAAAAGTTTTTTCATAAGTAGGTAACGGCTTGGTAGCTTAAAAATTTTATTTTATTCACAAAAATCGGTCCTAAGTTACTTTAGCTTACAACGGATCTTCAAAATCGTGATTAAGGGCAATTACAATGGGTATCAAATTCAAGTACGGTCACAAAGGACGAATCGAAATAATAGCACTCGGAAAGGACAAGAACATCGTTCGCATCATTCTGATCTGTGGCATTATTTACATACAAATCTCGTAGCATACAAATGTTAGAAAGTGATATTTCAAATGGGTCATCATTGCTCAAAATATCAACCCCATTGGAGGTGGTCTCTAAATTTGCGAAACCAGATAAATTTGTCAAACTGTTCAATTCTTGCAACTCCAGACTGATCGATTCGAATTCGAATATAATTTCCGTTAAGCTGGTAAAATCTAAGGTTGTTAGATTATTACAGACGGACAACCGTATAGATGCCGCCCGCTCCAGCTCTGGAAAAGCCAATTCTTGTAGCGATGCCTGTTCGGCCACATTAATAAAATCTATTTCAGTTACATTGGGAAAAGCATTTATACTCGTAAGGCTAGGTGTGTAAGTAATATTGAATGCTGTCATTTTGGTAAGCCCTAAAAACGCAGGTATCTCGCTCAAATTAGGACAGTCATAGATAGAAAGCGCATTGTTCAATGCTCCCTGTAAGTTTTGAAGTCCGTTCAAACTTTGAAGGTTAGGGTTGCTATTGATATATAATTCTCTATCTTCAAAATCGTTTAAATCCTGTACATAGGGATTGGACCGCACATTTTCAAGTCCCGAAAAATCAACCAAACTGGGGTTATTCCAAACTTCCAAAATAGAAACACTGGTTAGCGTATTCAAGCCTTCAAAATTGACCAGCCTCTCGTTATTTCCAACTCGAAGTTTTATAAGAGAAGTAACGTTACCAATCCCTTCAAAATTGACAATATTCGGAAAACTGGTTATGGTAAGGCGATCGAAAGAAGTGTTGCTCAAATCGGATAGGTCGGTAACGTTGGACCCTGTAATTACCAATTCTTCCACAAAAGAAACACATTGTAGAAAAGACAGATCGTCAATAGTTTTGATCTCTAAAGTACCATTAATTCGTGTATAACCCGCTTCAATAAAAGCAACCAGGCTTTCTTGTCTATCAATAATGACACTGCTATCCAGTACGTTGGCAACGGTATTACATTCAAAGTTTTCTTCTTCAGGAGGGGTATCATCTGAGGAACTGTTACAGCTATAGATAATAACACAGATAAAAAGACAGCAAATCTTCTGAAGTACGGAAGGCATAGGCAGGTTTAGAAGTTCAGGGGGTTATCGATACATTACTTTCTTCACGGCCTTGATCACATCCTCGCTATTTGGCAACCATTCTTTTAACAGCACCGGTGAATAGGGAGCCGGAGTATCGGCTGTATTAATCTTCTGAACGGGCGCATCCAAATAATCGAAAGCCTCGTTTTGCACCAAATAGGTTATTTCAGTAGCTACGTTACCAAACGGCCACGCTTCTTCCAATATCACGAGACGATTGGTCTTTTTTACCGAATCCAGAATGGCTTTTTGATCCATTGGGCGAACCGTACGAAGATCAATGATCTCACATTCGATTCCTTCTTCCGCCAATTTTTCAGCCGCGATATAGGCTTCTTTGATAATTTTTCCAAATGAAACGATAGTCACATCCGTTCCTTCACGTTTTTTATCGGCAACTCCCAGTGGAATCAAATACTCCCCTTCCGGCACCTCGCCTTTATCACCGTACATTTGCTCGCTCTCCATAAAAATTACAGGATCATCATCTCTAATTGCACTTTTTAATAACCCTTTTGCATCAGCCGGGTTACTGGGAACTACCACTTTTAAGCCTGGGCAATTGGCAAACCAGCTCTCAAAGGCTTGAGAGTGTGTTGCTGCTAACTGACCCGCTGAGGCGGTTGGGCCTCTAAATACAATGGGACAATTGAACTGACCACCGCTCATCTGTCGAATTTTCGCGGCGTTATTGATAATTTGATCAATTCCTACTAAGGAAAAGTTGAAGGTCATATATTCCACAATAGGTCTATTACCATTCATAGCAGACCCAATGGCTATTCCTGCAAATCCAAGTTCAGCAATGGGGGTGTCAATAACTCGTTTGGCACCAAACTCATCTAACATTCCTTTACTGGCCTTATAAGCACCATTATACTCGGCAACTTCTTCTCCCAAAAGGTAAATGGATTCATCGCGGCGCATCTCCTCGCTCATTGCCTCGCAAACCGCTTCTCTAAATTGTATCGTTTTCATAGTGACTTCGGAATATATTATTCTGAATAAATTTCAGAACCACAAAAATAGCATTATTTATCATTTTGAAAGGAATAATTCAGATTGGAAAAATTAAATTCTGAAAAAAGAATACAAAAGAAAACCGCTGAGATTGACATCCCGACGGTTTTGAAAGCACTAGACACAACACTCAAAAATGGAATCTAAATCCAAACGAACTCTTTAGTTCCCTATATAATATGGTGTTGCCCAATGGTCGTCAAGTAGGTATTGATACAATTCGCTTATCGCTGCTAGGATCAAAATATCCTCGCTAAATACGGTATGCATAGGGCCATCGCTTAACGATCGTTGGAAACAAAGAATTACATCAAATATTCAATGCCGAATTCATCCAAATCTGCTTCATTTTTTTATTATGCGCGCATAGGAAAAGTAATCGAAATGTTGTATCTTCGTGCCCTCAAAAAACTCATTTTTAACTACAGAATTTCAATAAAATATATCAAATGAAAATATTAGTGTGTATAAGTCATGTACCTGACACCACTTCCAAGATCAACTTCACCGAAGGTGACACCAAATTTGACACCAACGGAGTTCAATTTGTGATCAATCCCAACGATGAATTTGGTTTAACCCGAGCCATGTGGTTTAAAGAAAAACAGGGTGCCACGGTGCATGTGGTTAACGTTGGCAGTGTTGAAACCGAACCAACACTACGCAAGGCACTCGCCATAGGAGCCGATGAGGCCATCCGCGTAAACACCGTAGCAACCGATGGATATTCCGTTGCCAAACAACTGGCGCATGTTGTGAAAGAAGGCGGTTACGATTTGGTCATTGGCGGACGTGAATCCATCGATTATAACGGCGGTATGGTTCCAGGAATGGTAGCCAAATTAACAGGAGCCAATTTCGTTAACACCTGTATCAGCCTGGAGGTTGAAGGAAATGAGGCAACTGCTATTCGTGAAATTGACGGAGGTAAAGAAACTTCTAAAACCAGTCTTCCCTTAATTATTGGAGGACAAAAAGGATTGGTTGAAGAAAGCGATCTTCGAATTCCAAATATGAGAGGGATCATGCAAGCCAGATCTAAACCGCTTCATGTAAAAGAACCCGTAGACGCCCAGGCAGAAACGATTACCACTCAGTTTGAAAAACCGGCCCCAAAAGGAGCCGTTAAATTGGTTGATAATGTGGACGATCTCATTAATTTATTGCATAACGAAGCGAAAGTAATCTAGAAAATATGGTATTAGTATATACAGAATCCGAAGGAGGATCATTTAAAAAAATAGCGCATGAAGCAGTATCATATGCAAAAGGTATTGCCGATGCGATGGGCACAAGTGTAACTGCAGTAGCTATTAACGGTGGCGATGCCAGTGAATTGGGAGCCTTCGGAGCTTCCAAAGTCCTGGAGGTAACCAACGATCAGTTGCATACGTTCAATGCTGATGCTTATGCAGCTGTTGTAGCTCAAGCGGCCAAAGCCGAAGGTGCCAATGTGGTGGTATTAACATCTAGCGCAAATAGCAAATTTATAGCACCCCTCGTCGCGGTGAATCTAGAGGCAGGTTATGTTCCCAACGTGACTCAGCTTCCGGAAAGCACCTCACCGTTCAAAGTAAAACACAGCGTTTACACCAACAAAGCATTCTCTGTGACCGAAATCAATACGGAGGTGAAAATCATTGGTTTGGGAAAGAACGCCTATGGAATTGTAGAAAACCCTACATCGGCTACAGCCGAAAGTTTTGCACCTACGCTTGAAGCTGGGGGTGTTAATGTAGTTTCCGTGGATAAAGCGACCGATAAAGTAACTATCGCAGACGCAGAGATCGTTGTTTCTGGTGGCCGTGGATTGAAAGGCCCGGAAAATTGGGGATTGGTCGAAGAACTTGCCGAAACATTAGGTGCAGCCACTGCCTGTTCCAAACCTGTAAGCGATATGGGATGGAGACCGCATAGCGAGCATGTAGGTCAAACGGGGAAGCCTGTGGCGTCCAATTTATACATTGCTATTGGAATTAGTGGCGCCATTCAACATTTGGCTGGTATCAACTCGTCCAAAGTGAAAGTGGTTATCAATAACGATGCTGAAGCCCCATTTTTTAAAGCGGCTGACTACGGAATCGTGGGTGACGCATTCGAAATCGTTCCACAATTGACGGAAAAATTAAAAGAGTTTAAAGCTCAAAACGCATAAATTTTAGTATTTTGTGCCTTGGAAAAGGGCTGTTTAAATGAGTAATACCCTTGTTTAAACAGCCTTTTTTATTGTTTAGTTCCCGATTAATTTTATTAAGCCCAATACTTGGTAAAATTCAATCATCAACCTTGGTTTTTGCATTGAAAACCATGAATTTAGAATTTAAAATTATAAATGAGCCTAGTACGCCTTAATATAAAAGGAATCTCTTACAGCCAAACCCAGAATGGCGCATATGCACTTATTTTAAGTGAAGAAAATGGAGACCGTAAATTGCCTATCGTTATTGGAGCTTTTGAAGCGCAATCTATTGCAATCGCTTTGGAAAAGGAAATTAAGCCACCAAGACCACTCACCCACGATTTATTCAAAAATTTTTCCGATCGTTTTGAAATTATCGTGAAACAAGTCATCATTCATAAATTGGTGGATGGGGTATTTTACAGTAGTATTATTTGTGAGCGGGATAAAATTGAAGAAATAATTGATGCTCGTACCAGTGATGCCATCGCCCTGGCTTTGCGTTTTAAGGCACCCATATTTACCTATAAAGCGATTCTTGACAAGGCAGGTATCTATTTGAAAAATCCAGCCAAAGATCAGGGTGTTTCGGAAGAAGAGGACGCCGTTATTGAAGAGTTAATTATGGGCGAAGATCGAGAAACGGTCAAAGTGGTATCGGAAGACTTCAGCAAATACACTTTAAAAGAACTCAATGAAATGCTCGACGAAGCAGTTGCCAAGGAAGATTATGAAAAAGCGGCGGCCCTTAGAGATGAAATTTCAAAACGAGCCTAAGCCTATGCGTAACATCATCCTATTTCTTGCCATTTGTATTTCCTTCGGAAGCATATATGCGCAGAGCGTCGAAAAAGAATGGCAATTTAATAGTATTGAAAGTCAAGATGGAAATTCCCTTTTTCCTATTAATGCTGAAAATGATGTATTTACGCTAGACAAAGGAATGTTCCACTATTCTCTAGAAGCCAAAGACAAGCTCGAAGCTTCCGGTGACTATATCCTTCAGAATAAATTATTGGTCCTTTTTTACAACCAACCTAAGGATACTATTCGTCGCTATCGCATCACCGAGCTCACCGACAGTACCTTGGTCTTTACCGAAAATAATGTAAAATATTCCTTCGAAAGCACCTCAAAAGAGAGCGTGGTTGCCGACACCGATACTTCGGAAGAAAAAATAGGCACCATCAAACCTTCGCAAGGTTTTTCGTTAAATGGAATGCTGCGTGGCATGTTAGGAATGTTTATTTTGATATTAATCGCATTTCTATTTAGTGCCAACAGAAGGGCAGTAAATTGGCGCACCGTAGGTATTGGACTGGCCTTTCAACTGGTCATTGCTGTTGGGGTATTAAAGGTGGGGTTTGTTCAAAAAATATTTGATTATGTGGGAAGATTATTCGTGAGTATTCTAGAATTCACCCAGGCAGGAAGCAAATTTCTCTTTGAAGGCTTAGTGGTGGATATGGATACCTTTGGTTTCATCTTTGCCTTTCAGGTATTGCCCACTATCATCTTCTTTTCGGCACTTACCTCTGTACTTTTTTACTTCGGAATTATACAAAAAGTGGTGAAAGCGTTTGGATGGTTATTATCCAAATTATTGAAAATTTCGGGTGCAGAAAGCTTGAGCGTCGCAGGAAATATTTTCCTGGGACAAACCGAAGCTCCATTGCTTATCAAAGCTTATTTGGAGAAAATGAACAAATCGGAAATACTGTTGGTGATGATTGGCGGAATGGCTACGGTAGCAGGTGCCGTTTTGGCCGCTTATATTGGCTTTTTGGGAGGTGATGACCCTGCCATGAGATTGGTATTCGCCAAACACTTATTGGCTGCGTCGGTGATGGCGGCACCAGGAGCTATTGTCATTTCCAAAATATTATATCCGCAAACGGAAAATGTAAATACCGATGTAAAAGTTTCTTCAGATAAAATAGGAAGTAACTTATTGGATGCCATCGCAAACGGGACTACGGAAGGATTAAAATTGGCAGTGAATGTAGGAGCCATGCTTTTGGTCTTTGTGGCGATGATCGCCATGATCAATGGAGGCCTGGATCTAATTGGAAGTTTCTATGGATTACGAATTTCTTCATGGGGAATAGATTGGACCTTTACCTCCTTGAATGAAATTATTGCAGCCTACTCGGTCTATGACGGTCTTTCTTTAGAATACATTTTAGGAAACGTATTTGCCCCATTAATGTGGCTTATAGGTGTGCCTCAAGAAGATATTACCATGATGGGACAGCTGCTTGGGATCAAATTGGCGGCGAGCGAGTTTATTGGTTACATTCAATTGGCCGAATTGAAAAATGCAGCCAACGCTATTCACCTCAACAACGAAAAGTCCATTATTATGGCTACCTATATGCTTTGTGGTTTTGCCAACTTTGCTTCTATCGGAATACAAATTGGAGGCATTGGATCGCTAGCTCCAGGGCAGCGTAAACTGCTTTCCAAATTTGGAATGAGAGCTCTATTAGGAGGTTCCATAGCGTCACTTATTTCGGCCACAATTGCCGGGATGATCATTGGATAATTAAAATGTTGATCTCGATTATTTTTTCCGAAGCGTATAAAAACCGTTGATAACTTGTAATAAATGACGCAAAATTCTGTTCTCATTACTTGACGGGTTTTTTAAATTTATCCCATCAAAATCCTCAACGAAGATGAAGCAATACCACGACCTCGTAAAACACGTACTCGCTAACGGAAATGAAAAGAGCGATCGCACCGGAACCGGAACTAAAAGCGTCTTCGGTCACCAAATGCGATTTGATCTAAGCGAAGGTTTTCCCATGGTTACCACAAAAAAATTACACTTAAAATCTATCATTTATGAATTATTGTGGTTTTTGAATGGGGACACCAATATTAAATATTTGCAGGAAAACGGAGTGCGAATTTGGAACGAATGGGCAGATGACAACGGCGACCTGGGACCCGTTTATGGGCACCAATGGCGCAATTGGAATAACGAAGAGATTGATCAAATTTCAGAAATTGTCACCACCCTAAAAAATAATCCGGACAGTAGACGAATGCTGGTAAGTGCCTGGAATCCTAGTGTAATGCCAGATACTTCTAAGCCTTTTTCTGAAAACGTTGCCAATGGGAAAGCAGCATTACCGCCTTGCCACGCCTTTTTTCAATTTTACGTAGCAGATGGCAAACTGTCTTGCCAGCTCTACCAACGAAGTGCGGATATTTTTCTTGGGGTTCCGTTCAATATTGCGTCCTATGCGCTATTTACGATGATGATGGCGCAGGTTTGTGGTTACGAAGCAGGAGATTTTGTACATACCTTTGGAGATGCTCATATTTATAGCAATCACCATGAACAATTGGAACTTCAGCTGTCTAGAGAAATACGTCCTTTACCGAAAATGTTGCTAAATCCGGATGTAAAAGATATATTTGGCTTCAAATTTGATGACTTTACATTAGTTGACTATAATCCGCACCCACACATTAAAGGTGCCGTTGCGGTGTAAAAGCACATAACCTATGAAAAAAATACTTTTTATCGCTTGCTTGTTCATCACCACTATGGGGTTCTCTCAGGAAGAATGGGGCGATGTTAATAAAAATACCGTAACACTCAAAGAGATTGCTCCGGTATGGCCAGGTTGCGAAGGTAAAAGCGGTGCCAGTATAGATGCTTGTTTCAAACAAAAATTGGCACAGCATATTGGTAAAAATTTTAAATATCCTCCAGAGGCTTACAAAAAGAACGATCAGGGAAAAGTAGTGGTGGTATTCTATGTAACCGAACAAGGTACTGTAGATGTAAAAAGCGTTACCGGTGGTAGCGAATTATTACAAGTTGAAGCGAAAAGAAATATTCTCGCCATGCCCAAAATGGCAAAGTCCGGAATGATGGGTGGAAAACCAAGAGCCATAAAATATACGGTGCCCATTACCTTTAAAACTGGTAAATAATTCCTTAAAAGAACCCTACCATTTCTCATTCCGTCACATCCGCCAACTTCTTGGTGAAATTATATTTGTTTTAAAAATAATGCGTGGATAAACACGTTATGGATTTATAGAAAGTCTATCGTTCTAAAAACCATTCGAAGGACCGGAATCTCCTTGAGAAAATGTTGCTAAACCCAGAAGTATAAGATATATTTGATAGGCATTTGATGAATTTCCCAAATCCATCAACTTTGCTATCAATGGATAAAATGCTGTTCATTAACCTAAAACCTACTTATGAAAAATTTAATATTAACTGCCTTATTGCTTGTTACATTCACTAGTTTTTCCCAGAAAAGAGAATGGGGATCCGTTCACAGGAACACCCTAACCGTAAAAGAGATCGCCCCAATTTGGCCTGGATGTCAGGGCAAAAAAGGCGCAGGAATAAATGCATGTTTCAAACAAAAGTTAGCACAGCATATCGGGAAAAACTTTAAATATCCCGCAGCTGCTTATAAAGCCAATGAACAAGGCCGTGTAGTGGTCGAATTTTATATAACCAAACAAGGTACTGTGGATATTAAAAGTATTTCTGGTGGAAGTAAATCACTTCAAGCTGAGGCCAAACGTAATATTAGTGCCATCCCAAAAATGGCCAAACCAGGCATGATGGCCGGAAAACCCAGGGCTATTAAGTACACAGTTCCAATTACATTTAAAACGGGAAAATAGATGTTTCGAATAGTATTAATTCTTTTTCTTTTTAGTTTTTCCATTCTCGCTCAAGCCCAAGAGAATTTTAATAGTGACGAACGTATTTCTTTGGAAAACTGTGCTTTTAAAGAATCTGGAACCGAAAGGCACGATTGTTATAAAGACATCCTCCACAACCTTTTCGTAGAAGAAATAAATACTTATCTCGAACATTTAGAATTGGCGCCCAAAGCGGTTTTTCAAACATTGATTGAAATTAATTTGAATAGCGAAGGCACCTTCGAATTAACCAAAATTGACACGGACCATGAGAAAATTGAAGCGCTCATAAGACGTCGGATTGAAAAACTCGAGGCGGTCCTACCTCTGGAGGATGAAGACGGCAACGCTATAACGACCGGGTTTTCCATGATTTTTGCCTCCCACGTCACCGAGGACGGCAAATTGGTTTCCGGGTTACCTAAACAAAAGGTTGGAGGCTTCGAAGATCTTGTTAAACCAGTGGAATTTGCCATTATTGAACGAGTACCCATTTTTCCTGGCTGTGGTGGTGGAGATAATAAGAAACTTAAGGAATGTATGTCCACTAACGTGCAAGAACACGTGCTGACTTATTTCAATCTGGATGTTGCTAAAGACCTTGGACTTCCAGGTGGAATTCAGAGAATTTACGTGAAATTTAAAATCGATACTTTGGGTACTGTGATGGATGTAAAAGCCAGAGCATCACATCCGGTTTTGGCAGAAGAAGCCACGCGAGTTGTTAGATCCTTACCCAAAATGGAACCAGGAGAACACAAAGGGAAACGCGTGGGTGTATTATATGCCTTACCTATCATCTTTAAGGTCGAAGAGAGTGCTAAGGAAAAACGGGCAAGGCTCAAGAGAGAAAAGAAAGCCCGTAAAAAATCGTAATAGCGCTACGCCAAAACCGCAAGTAATTTTTGCAAATCTTCTTCCGTATTGTAAATATGGAAACTAACCCGAATCCCATTACCCTTGAGAGAACAAATGATTCCGTTTTCTTTTAATTTCTGAAACAAATAGGCATCCCCGTTAAGATTAAAAATGGTAGAATGATCTTCTCTTTTTACGACCATATCCTGAAGTAGCCCCATAGCTCCAAAGGCAGCTTTCGCTTTGGTCTTCAAATGGTTAAGGTGTTCTTCAATACGATCCTTTCCCAATTCATTTAAAAACTGAATTGATTTTCCCAAGCTTCCATAATTGATCGTGTCCTGATGACCCGGTTCCAATCTCCCCACAAATTCAATAGCATCTCTTTTACTGAATTTGGCGTCGGCCGAATTAAAACCAATAGTTTTTGGAGTAATCCATTGCTGTGCGGTGTCCTTGATCATAAAAACGGCATTGCCATAGCCGGAAAGCATCCATTTGTAATTGCTGCCTCCAATAATATCAATAGCGTTCTCTTCAAAATTAAAACTTTGCGTCCCTAAAAATTGTGTCCCATCTGCTATCAGCAATAACTTAGGATGATTTGCTTTCAGCTTTTTTAAAAATTGAAGATCCATTAAAATACCACTGGTGTATTGAACCACGCTGAATACAAACACATTCGGCCGATGCGCTTCCATCGCAGCTTCAATATTTTGTTCTAAATTCTCGTTGATCTCCGCATAGCAAATTTCAAAATCACGATGTTCTATGGGCCAATTGACGGACGGGTAGTCCCCCTTCAATAAGAGCACCTTTTGATCCTTTGGCAATCCGTCCAGCAAACTGTTCAATCCATAAGAAAAATTAGGGACCAAAGCAACGTTCGATTCCGAAGTAAAGAAAAAATCACCCACCGATTTTCTAATTTCACGAATGTGAGCTTTATGCAGGTCTCGAAACATACTGCCGCCCTGCATGAGATGCGTATCATGTTGATGGCGCCATGCAACAAGCGACTTGGAAAGTAAACCACAAGAAGCAGTATTTAAGTAAACGTATTCTGAAGTAACCGGAAACTCGTGGGTAAAGTCTTTCATGTTGTAGCGTAATAAAAGATGAAAAATTGGTATTTTTACAGTTACAGACATCACGTCCACCGAGGTTTCAGTGAAGGAGGATAAAAGTAGTTAACTATGTTTTCAAAAGCTAACAAAAAAGAAAGAATTGATCCTGAACAAAGGGAGCAGTATGAGTATGCCCGCTCCCGAATTAAACAAAAAAAACGCTTGATGCGGCATTTTATTTTGTTTTTAGCTGGTTCTGTTTTATTGATCATTATCAATCCTATTTTGGGTGTTGGAAAAGACTTTTTTATTAAGAATTGGTTTGTCTGGGCCATCTTGCTGTGGGCCCTTTTGTTCATAGTCCACCTGCTCAATGTTTTTATAATGAATAAGTTTATGGGCAAGGAATGGGAACATCGTCAAATGGAGAAATTAAAAGCCCGGCAAGAAAAGCGTATCGCCGAACTTGAGCAACAGGTGATAAAGGAAACCCCCTCGACCACGGTTAAAAAAGATCAGGCAGACACCAACGATTCTCCCGAGGAAACCCCATTAAAAAAAAACGAACCACCACATCAATTCCCCCCAGAAGAAGCATGATCACAATGATAGCCGCTGCAGGCGAGAACAACGAATTAGGCAAAGACAACGACCTGGTTTGGCACTTACCGGACGATTTCAAACGTTTCAAAACACTTACCACTGGCCATCATATTATCATGGGACGAAAAACTTTTGAGTCGTTTCCAAAATTGCTACCCAACCGCACACACGTTGTTATTTCTCGAAATACGAGCTACCAAAGAGCTGGTGTTTTTGTGGTTCATTCTTTAGAAGAGGCATTGCGACTATCTCAAGAAGACAATCAGCCCTTCATCATTGGAGGCGGTGAAATTTATACGTTAGGCATGAAGGTAGCAGACAAAATTGAACTTACCAGAGTTCATGGCACCTTTGATGCCGATGCCTACTTTCCGGAAATACCTTTGGATGAATGGAAAACCATTTTTGAGGAGTATCACGAAAAAGACGAACGCCACGATTTTGCATTCACCTATGAAACCTGGGTTAGAAAATAAGTTCTATTTTTGTATTCTGAAAAAACCACCAACTCAATGAAAGCATATTTATTTCCGGGACAAGGAGCACAATTCACAGGAATGGGGCAAGACTTGTACGAGGCCTCAGCAAAAGCAAAAGACCTTTTTCATCAAGCCAATGAACTTTTAGGTTTTGACATTACTGAAATCATGTTTCAAGGTACCGCGGAAGCGTTGAAAGAAACTAAAGTGACACAGCCGGCTATCTTTTTACATTCTACCATTTTAGCGGAAGTTATGGGTAGTTCGTTCCAACCGGATGTGGTAGCTGGTCATTCTTTAGGTGAATTGTCGGCATTAACGGCTAATAGAACCCTTGCTTTTAGTGATGGTTTGCTACTGGTCTCCCAACGGGCTCAGGCCATGCAAAAAGCCTGCGAGTTACAGCCCTCAACCATGGCTGCCGTCCTTGGATTGGACGATGCGGTGGTTGAAAAAATTTGTGCGGAGACCCCCGGCGTTGTGGTTGCCGCCAATTATAACTGTCCGGGTCAATTGGTGATTAGCGGTGAAATTGAAGCCGTAAATACGGCTTGTGAGGCACTAAAAGAAGCTGGTGCGAGGCGCGCATTATTATTACCCGTAGGTGGAGCATTCCATAGTCCTTTGATGGAACCCGCAAGAGAAGTTTTGGCAGCTGCTATCGAAAATACTGAATTTACGGCTCCGGCCTGCCCTATATATCAAAATGTTGATGCAAAAGCGACCACGGATCCGTCAGAAATTAAAAAAAATCTGATAGCACAATTAACGGCTCCTGTTAAGTGGACACAAATTGTTCAGAACATGATTGCCGACGGTGCCGACAAATTCGTCGAAGTTGGTCCCGGCAATGTATTACAGGGCTTAGTGAAAAAAGTGGATCGCAGCCTAGAAACTGAAAAGGCTGTAATCTAGGGTCCGAATGGACATAAAAAGCTCCTTTTTTTAGGAATAAGCCCCTTTTTTCCGAAAGTAAAACTTTATCGGAATTACCTAAATTTTAACATTTTGCTCCTAAGTTCGTTTAAAATTTAACGCTATGGACAAACTATCATTCACATCGACAAACAAATTAGCATTAACCATTTTAGACGAGCAGGAAATTACCTTAGGTAAGCCATCACACTTTTCATTGAGAAAGCTGTTTCTCTCCTTTGTTTCTGAATGTTCCAGACTATTAATTAATTTCCACCAAAGAAGACAGAAAAAATACCTAAGCCTTTTAAGAAATCTTAATCAGAAAATTGAAAACAACCCTCCATCGTCTAATGGAAGTTCGAACAAAAAGCCCATTGGTATTTCAAAAGAAATAGTCGAGGCTGTTTTGTTAAAACTTAACGCTTTCGAGCAAAACAAAGGGTTTTTAAACACCAACGTTAACTTGAGCACCTTATCGAAATCGCTGGAAACCAATAGCAGCTATTTGTCCAAGATAATTAATCACACTCAGGGCAAAACCTTTAAAAGCTATTTGAACGATTTACGGGTACAATACGCGCACGAAACTTTAAAAAGTGATTCGCAACAGAGAAAATATACCATAGAAGCTATTGCCTTTGATTTTGGCTTTAAAAGCGCAGAAAATTTTTCAAAGAAGTTTAAAGCGGCTTATGGAATGTACCCTTCTAAGTTTATGAGAAATTTAATGCAAGAAGCCAGGGGCTAATCAAGTTTCTTTAAGAGTTCCTTGGCTTTATCATGATTGTAATACCAAACGTGGCTCGCGATATCCGATAGTACATACTTAGCATTAGAGACATCACCGGATTTTAAATATGCCATGGCCTTAAACCAGAAACCCTTGGAGGCGTCAATGGACTGAGAGTCAATGGCCAATTCGAATTCCTGTATGGCTCCATAATAGTTGCCAAGTTCTAATAAGGTAGCGCCCTTGTATAGGTATAGTGCCATATCCGGTTCCTCAGTGGAAGCATCATATTGTTCGAAATAAGCCAACGCATCCGAAAAATTTTCATTCTGAAATGCAACCGCTCCTTGTTTCAATAGGCTGTTGGAAGTCCCTCTTTGAATGACAGAAGGGAGGTCATTGGTAGAGTAATATTGGGCATACAGTTTTTCGGTCCCAGGTTCTGTCTTGAAGATCAATCCAATGGCACTTATTAAAAAAATCACGACCGCGGCCGCGGCTGCAAATATGATCCTGCGTTTTTTAGAGCGAAATTTTGGAACTCGCCGCTCGGACTGAACGGTCCGCAAGGTTTCCTTTAATTCTTTTGCCTCTTCACTTTCCATGAAGGACTTTAAATTTTGGGTATACTCGTTATTTGGCACTTCTGAATCATCAGTAGTTCCAGATAGGTGAAAATTCAGTTGCTTAGCTAAGGTGACCTCAGCTTTTAATGCTGCATCTGTCTCCATAAGCTTCTCGAAATCGAGTGCGTCGGAGGCTGACATCGAACCACTAATATATTGCTCTACCTTAAGCTGTAATTCGTCGTTCATAGTTAAATAAGTTGGTTGTACTTCGAATTATTCTTTATCAGCATTGCCAATTGCTTTTTGCACTTGAACACCCGTTGGAATGCGGCATTTTCTGTAGCATAAGAAAACTTTTTCACTATAACATCGTAAGGCACTTTATTAAAGTAATCCTTCAGTAACAGTCTACATTTTTCAGATAGTTCAATCAACATTTCTTCAAATAGCTCCCAACGTTCTTGTTGTAAAATGGAAGCCACATGATCTTCTGTATCATCCTTAAGTTCAAACACCCCTTCGTTTCTTACCTTCTTTTTGCGTTTATTTAGTTCTTTCAACCAAAGATTCTTACAAACCGTAAACACATAAGCCTCGAAAGAGGTTTTAATCACTACTCCGCTTACCTTCGCACGTGCTATCAATTGAAATAGCGCATTATGAAAAACCTCCTCGGCATCGCTGTAGCTGCCACTATTCTTTTTTACGTATCTGGCGAACTTAGGGAATAGCGTATCGTATAACAAACGGATGGTTTCTTCATCACCTTGCAGTAATTTTTGAATTTGAATGTGGTTAGCGGCGCTAGGGAGCATGTTAATGTATCGTAAGCAATTCCAAATATACGGGATTAAAAAAATATGGTAGAAAGTTTTAAGGCAACTTTATGGTAAAAACGTAATTCGAGAGCAATCCAATTCATGTCATCCATTCTAATGATCATTAATTTCACTTTTAAAAATTCAGGCTAGTTAAGAAGTATTGCGCTTTTTTTATTTTATCCTAATTAAAACTTTAAAATTGAGCTATATATCTTTATCCATGTAGTCAGGAAGACAAGTCTGCTAAGGTTTTCCCACAGTTTCGAAAAAAAAATTATCTTTACCAAAACACGAACCATTGTCCCTTCTCATAAAAAAAATGACTAATTGTGGGTAAGAATAAAAACTTTACGGAACCCATAGATGAAACAAAGTTTTCAATTCTCTAGATCAATTAGTAACATTTTAAAACCATTTATATGAAAATTAAATTTTTTTCCCTAGCAATGCTCGCTGCAATCGTTTTTGCCTGCAGCAGCGAAGAAGTAGTTGAAACACAAAACGAACAACAACTCGTAATTAGTACGAATAGTGAAGACGGAAGGTCCTCGGGCGACAGAGATGACCCTTTCGTCTGCGATCTGTTATGGGAGCCACCTATAGCTCCTGTTGGAACTCCTGGAAACATTATTCATGTTTACTGGAGTGATAATCCGGCAGATTGGCCTAATGGTATCATTGATGTCGATTGTGCGAGGCAGGAGTATTTTGAGTACTTTTGTGGACTTTTCATGACGCAGCTCCAAAATACAGATCCATATCGTGATACCTGGTTACGCAATGAGGAGTTAGACCCAATCGGGTGTTTAACAAAATCAAAAGATCATGTAAGCACAAGTTCCAATGACGACCCTCGTGTTTGTACGGGATCGGACTGTGACTAAATCGTTTTTATGTGAAAAGGATTTTCTCACATCATTATTTCAGAAATAATCACCTCGGTCGACTTACTTTAGTTTTCGGGGTGATTTTTCTGTTTTCGTCTCCGGCTATATCTCAATCTGAGGATCGAATAAGAGCCCTGGTTGCATCCGAAGTTTCGAAGGAAGAAATCGTAAGCAATGTTGACGCATTTCTGACCGACCTTGAAGCGCAAAAAAATGATTCACTTCATTATTTATATCAGATTTACGCCTATTGGCTCTATGACGAGATTGGAAAAAAGGAAGCCATTACTTATGAGAAAAAAGCGTTGGAGTTCGCTAAGAAAAGACAACACCTAGACACTTCCTTTGCCCAACGCAGTGCCATATTTCTGGCCTATTATTATGTTAAGGACAATCAGTTTTTGAAAAGTATCGATGCCTATAAAGAAGTGATCGTAATTGATAATACTTCGAAACATGCTATTACAGCTTATCTCAAGTTAGGTTATTCCTATTTCGAAATACAGGATTATTACAATGCATTAAAATATTACAAACTGGCAGTTTCCCTATTGAAAAAGAACAATGGAAGCCTGCAAAAGCTTCGGGAGGCCTATCAAAACATTGCGAGTACCTGTCTTCAAATTAAAACCATTCCTTCCATAATGGAAGGCCGTCATTATGGCCAACTGGCAGATTCACTCATTGAGACCATCCCAACTTCGATCGAAAATCGCTATAAAATTAAATACGTTCTCGCCCAACTCCACAACAGAGATGAGGCCGTAGATTTTGACAAATCTTTGTTTTATTATGATCAGGCCAATGAGATCGCCAAGAAAGAGGCTGATACCACAAAATTGATCACTACCTATCTGGGTTATGGTATTTTGTACAAACATTTTAACAGTGACAGATCGATCGAATATCTTCAGGAGGCTCTTAATTATACCAGACCTAAAGACCATTACCACACCTATCAAATTTATACCAGTTTGGGGTTTAACTATGACATTAAAAAAGACTACGCCAAAAGTGTATCCTACCGACATCAAGGTTTGGAATATCTTACTAACTTAGATTTCAAGGATCATCGAAAATCTTACGATTCGTTGTTCTTGGCTACCAACAGGAAAATTAATTTACTGCATGCCATCCCGCGTTTGGGCGAATCCTATCTGCGCTATTTTGAAGCTACCAAAGATCCTGCATTGCTAGAAAAAAGCATTGCCTATTTTTTAATGGCCGATAAAATAATCGATCAACTAAAACTTAATAGCAGAGAGTACAGATCCAGACTCTTTTGGCGTAAAATAAGCACCGGGCTCTACGGGAAGGCCATTAAAGCTTGCTACTTAAAGAACGACCCCGAAATGGCCTTTTATTTTATGGAAAAGAATAAGGCACTTTTGTTATTAGAAGATATCTCCAAACAGCGCTTTAACGAATCTTTAGGTCTAGACAATCGTTATTTAACGAAGGAAGAAGATTTGCGAAAACGAATCTACCAAATTGAAGCCAATTTAAGGGAGTCCCAACTACGTACCACCTCGGAAAAGGACTCTCTGCAAAAATTACTTGTCGACAGTAACATTGAACTTTCAATGCATCGCGACAGTCTGAACATTACATCAAAACCATTTAATATTGAATCAAAAATAACGACTTTAGCAGACGTTCAAAGACAATTAAGCGAGGACGAAATGGTACTGGAATACCATATTTCCATTGATGATGGTTTTGGAGTTTACACCAATAACGATAAGGGTTATGTGTTGGCTATATCGAAAGATAAATCGACACTCTTCGAAATTCCGAATATGGATTATGTAAAGGACAAAACACTTTTGTTATTGGATCAAATAAAAAGCCCGTTTCGAACCACTCAGGATATCACCAACTATGCTACGCTATCTAATTCGGTTTACAATTTATTATTTCCTTCGGAAGAATTAAGAGCCCAGATGGCTCAGAAACGACTTACAATTATTCCGGATAGTTATCTTTCTTTTTTGCCCTTCGAAGCGCTATCCACTACTTCTGATCGCATTGCCTATCTCATTTCGCAAAGCACCATTCAGTATCAACACTCTAACTCATTTCTTCAGAATATTACACAAAATGAAGCGGTGAACAATTCCTACCTGAGTCTGGTTCCCGGAGAATTTTCCATTCCTGAACTAACTCCATTGCGTTATAGCAGTGACGAAACTGAAAGTCTCCAAAGTCTCTATTCGGGGACGTCCTTTATAGGGCAAAGTGCAACTAAAAGCAATTTTTTAGCTCAAATGGAAAACTACGGAATCATCCATTTGGCCACTCATGCAGATGCTCGGGATGCTAATGCTCCGTGGATTGCCTTCCACGATGAAAAAATTACGTTAGACGAACTATACCTTCTGCAAAACGAAGCCTCGTTGGTGGTACTAAGTGGGTGTAACACGACTTTGGGTAAGCAAGAAGTTGGTGAGGGAATAATGAGTCTGGCCAGAGGGTTTTTTTATGGCGGAGCACGGAGTGTTATGTCTACCTTATGGAGTATTGATGACAAATCAACAGCCTTAATCACGAAAGACTTTTACAAAAATCTCTCCAAAGGGCAAACTAAATCTGAATCCCTACGGAACGCTAAACTCTCGTATTTGAATTCACATAGTTTATCCGAGGCATCACCCTATCATTGGGCTTCTTTTATTGTGATGGGAGACAACTCCCCTATTAAAACCTCACTGCCCCTATGGCCATTTATACTAGTCGGAGTCTTAGTCTTGGCAGCTATTTTATGGATTCGAATGCGAAGAAAATCAACCCCTTAACACCGCGTTTCTTTAAACAATTAAAACTTTTCAAAAATTAGGGGTAAGAATTACCCTTTCTCTGAACGTATGGTATATAAACATACTACAAATACGAAAGAGAAGGGGATCCTTGGCAAGGTCACTTCAGAGGTCTGCGGTGCTAAGTCCGTAGATATTCTTGGACATAGTAATGTTATTAACTCTAGAGAAGGAAAGATCTTTGGGGTAAAAACTTTACCGATCCCCGCTCTTTCAATAATTGCCAATTATATCAGCTATACCGCGTTTGCAAAAAGTCTTGCTACTCCACTTCCAAGCGTTCAACAATAACATAGCATTCCAATTCCCGGGTTCTCTTACGGAAGTTGTTTTTCCTTTCAAAGGAGACATGTGCAACCTTTCCGAAGGTATATTGCTGTTCCATTTCATATAGAACACGTTCCATAGCATGGTAACTACCTTTTAGTTTGAACGGATAAGAATGGGTGGTCACTCCATCATTGGTCATGGTATGAGACGCTACAAATTCGGTTACAAGTAGGTCTCCCTGGCGCGACTCTTCATTCAAAAAGTCCAATAAATGATTTTGAACGGATCTATTTTTTATTCTGAATTTATTCAAGATAGAATCTGCCAGATATTCTCTTTGTTCTAAAGAACTCGCCTGTCTTGTGCGCTGCTTTAACTCTGCTATTCGAAGTTCCATTTGTCCTATTTCTTTGCGAAGCGCAAAAGTTCTGGAAAATGTGAGTTGGTATGCCACTATCAAGAGTAACATAACACCCGCCACCAGGCACCTGTTTTTAGTTTTCTGTTGCATCGCTTAACTGAATTAAAATTCGAAAATTATCCATACTACTTCCTTCCAAACCATAGCTCAAAATGGTTACTTCAGATATCCATTCGTTCTGCTCTAAGTCCTCCATCCATTTAGAAAACAACTCCTTATCACCACTTTCCCCTCCAATAATGATTTGACCTTCTGTATACTCAATTTTTTTGTCAGTCTTTATCCGCTTTAACAATGGTTGGTATTGAAATTCTATAAACAGAACAGATTCGGGTTTACTACTTACCAAGCGATTTAAATAAAGGCTGCTCTTAGAATTTCCAGCACTAAAAATATTCTCCACCCTGCGCTCTTTCAGTCTTACCTTCTCAAAATTGGCTTGATATAAATGTGCCTTGTTTTCCAGCTGCGACGCTTCTACCTTTAACGATTCGTGTTTGCTGAAATAACTGCTGAAGAAGAGAAAATTGGTGAGCAATAATACCAGTAGTATTCCAGTACTTGTGATCAGGGTTTTTCTAAAAAAATTAATTTCGGAGTATTGGGTGTTGAGTGATCGATTGACGCTACCAAAATTGTGCTGTTTCTCGTCCTGCTTGACATCATAATTTAACAAGCTTGCTAGCGGTAATATAAACTGCTTTTGTACTTGAAACTCGTCTATTTGGTAGGAGGATTGGAACGTATCTGAGGGTTGATCCAAAAATAGCTGACCCCTTGTCAAACTAAAGTAGTGCTTGGAAGTAGCCACCATTTCTGTTTTAAGGACAGGCATGAGGTTGACTAGCGATCCAAAGCCCAATCGAAACGCCACCACATAGAGTTTAGCCATGCGAAACGTTTCCAGGATTCCGTTGATATACTCCTTTTTGCAAACGGCGACATAGGCTACTTCACCGGTATCGAGTAATTCAAAATAAAAATTTGCAGTTGATACGCTTGGAAAAGCTTTAGCAACGGCTTTATCCAGTGATAATCCTGCGTCCACCTTCTTTACTAACACCTGATCCGTGTTTACGATCAATTGAAGATGCTGATTTTTTTTCAGTCGCTTGGCCATATCGCCTATGGATTCGGCTTGTAAATAATCTAGTTTTGCGTATTCTTCCTTTTTCTTTTCCGAAGTAATTCCGAATAATTGGTCCTTACCATTCAAAGTGGTCATTTCCAAACTACAGTAGCAGGTTCCATAGCGCCAAAAAGATGTAATTCGCCGTTTCATTATTGAATGATGGTTGGTTTGATCAATATGGACAGGTTTCGCTTAATGGACTCCCGTTTGCGCTTGCTCACGAACCATTTTAGAATAGGCACCTTAGACAGTCCGGGAACGCCCGAACCTGAGTTGTCTTTGCGCACTTGTTCTATCCCGCCCAATACCGCGATGTCTTGATCTCTCATCCGCACTACAGATGAAAACTCCCGGCTTGAGAGGCCGGGAGGTGCATCATCGGCTACTCTTTCCCCATTGAAAGCCGACTGCAACACCTGGATGTCCAAGGTGATCTCCCCATCACCTGCTACGAAGGGAAGGATCTCCAAGGACAACTCGGCGTCTATCGGAACATAGTTCCGAATTTCTGAAGTTTGTGGAATTTGTGAGCCAAAGAAATTCTGACTCGTAACCGCATAATATGTGGTTTCGCCACTCGATAAAAACGCTTTATGACCGTTGATGGTACTAAGTTTAGGAGTGGATAATACTTTTAGGGTTCCTGAGGCTTCCATAGCCTTAATATCGAGATAAAAATTAGGCACTACTTTACCAATATTCAAAGAGCCAAACCCATTAAATCCTCCAATGATTTTGTTGACATCTTTGGCACCCAAGGATACATTAGCATTTGGAAAAAACTCTCCCGTGGTAGTCACTGGTTTATCTCCAATACCAAATGAAATCCCGGATTCAATTAAGGAGCTGCGATTTACCTCTAATATCATTACCTCAATTAAAATTACAGGCACAGGTTTATCAATAAAGGTTATAAAATCCTTAAACCGCTCTACTTTGGCACTGGGACCACTAACAATAAAACTATTTAATTCGGTATCTACTTTAATCTCCAGCCCATCTTTTATGTCGTCTGGAATAATATCGGTAATGGAGGTTAACTTGGTCTCTTGACCGGAACCACTGTTGTTCAAATTATTATTTTGATTTTGTTGAAACGAATTTTGCGGATTGAACAAGTTGCTTGTATTGGTATTGAAATTATTTCTTCCCGCTCGACGTTGCATTCCTTCCGTTGGATTTTCCAGCATTTGAATGGCCCGATGCATCATGGTTATAAATTCCACTTGTTTCAGAGATAATTGATCTTCAGTTCCGAAGTAGTAGACATCTCCTTCCTTTTTATAGGTAAAGTGGGAAGAGACTTCAGATCCGCTATTTTGATCCTCATCCTGAGCCGGACCGCTCGCCTGACTGGCAAATATTTTTTCTAGCAGTAAATCGAAGCTAATATTTTGAGCATCCACAGTCGCTACACCGGCATTCTCCAGCGGAGCGGCGGTAAATATGTCCAACCCCAACTCCGACCCCAATGTGTAAATAACATCCTCTATGGGAGTGTTTTGCAATTGCACCGCAACCTGGCGTTGGATGGAGTCTATAATACGGTAATCAAAACCCGTATGTTTTCTTCTAATTTTTTTCAGGGCATCCCCCTTTTCTGAAGAAGTCACCAAAGCTGTATCGAATACATAGAACCCGTCCTTCGTCTTGTTTAAAATAAGGTCATTGGTTTCCGCAAGCTTACTAAGCGCCAGTTCAAAGGGTACATTCTTTAGGTACAAGGTTAAAGGTGTGGATTGAATTTCCGGTATGTACAAAAGGTTTTTTCCAGACTGGTCCATAATTTTACGAAACACCTTTTCTAACGGATCATTTCTCAGGTCGAAACTTACATTTTTACTTTCGGGGTGAAATGTAAATTGAATTTCCTTTTCTTTCAACGCCACACGCTCAGGTACGAACTGTTTGATGGACAATATGTTTCCTGTAAATTGGATGTCAAGGTTGTATTCTTTGGCAAGGAACAGCAGAATAACTTCGACGGTAACATCAGAAAAATTGTTGACAATAGTGATGTTCTTAAGTTCCGGTGAAACATTGATGTTAATGTCGTGCACTTTAGAGATCGCCAAAAGAAAATTGGACAAGGTCGTCTGAGAAATATTGACGTCTATCATTTCTTCCAGTCCTTTAGCATCTACTTTCAGTAAACTGAGTTGATTTTCGAGTTGAACAATCCGTTCTTGAGGCTCCTGAGCGAAGGCTCCGAAGCAGGCCCATAAAAACAGGCAGGTATATAGCAGGTAATATTTCATTGTAACAGGTTATGTAAGTAAGGAGTACACCTCTTCAATTGAGGTAGTTCCCGTCTTAATTAGTTCTATTGCATTTATTTTTAAAGTGCATAAGTTGTTTTCTTTTAGGTGTTCATTGATATCGGTTTTGTTGGTTTTGATAGCTGTACTTAAAGCCGAGGTAATGGGGATTATCTCGTAAATCGCTTTTCTACCCTTGTATCCAGTAAAAAAGCAGTCACTACATCCATTAGGGACAAAATGGGTCTTAATCTTACCCCAATCTTCAAAGGTTTCTGGAAAAAGAGTTTTGGAAGTAGCGGTCTCTTTTTTGCAATTGGGACATAAAATACGCACCAAACGTTGGGCTGCACTTAGGTTCAAGGTGGATGCTAACAAGTAAGGAGGAACGCCCATGTCCATTAATCTAGAAATGGTGGCCCAAGCAGAATTGGTATGTATGGTTGAGAGCACCAAGTGTCCCGTCAGCGCCGCTTTGATGGCCATATTGGCAGTTTTTTCATCGCGAATCTCTCCTACCATTATAATGTCTGGATCTTGTCGCAAAAAAGTACGCAGTGCCGAAGGAAAATCGAATCCAATGTCTTCCTTGAGCTGTACTTGGTTAATACCGTCCAAGGTATACTCAATAGGATCTTCGATGGTAAGTATATTGGTCTCTTCCTTGTTGAGCAATTTTAGAGTACCATACAGGGTCGTGGTTTTCCCTGAACCCGTAGGCCCAGAAATGAGTACAATCCCATTGGGCATTTTAACACCTTCCAAATAAAGTTTCAATTCACGCTCCGTGAATCCCAGGTCGATTAAATTAACGGCATTGCCATCTCTTTTAAGAATACGCAGCACCACCTTTTCTCCATGTAGCGTAGGCATGGTAGACACTCGTATGTCGAAATCGTCTGTTTGAGAGGTAACACTAATACGGCCATCCTGAGACAAACGTTTTTGTGAAATATCAAGCCCAGCCTGAATCTTAATCTGATTGATCAACTGCGGGTACTCTGAGGTTGGGATATGATATTGTTCCTTTAGCTTACCGTCCAATCGAAACCGAACTCGGCCTACTTTTTCATAGCTTTCCAAATGAATATCACTACTATTAAAATCTTTGGCCGTCTGCAACAATTGATTCAGGAAATTTGTGCTATTCAATGCTTCCACCTCCTGTGTTGTTTGCCGATAGTTGTAGGTGAGGTAGGACGTAAGGTTTTCGGTGGATTCTGAAATTAATTCCGAAGAAAAATTAAGTACAATACCTAATTCGGAAGCGAGTGCATCTAAGGAAGTAGCATCCGTTTTTAAGCGTACGGTGTCGCCGTGTTGTTCGATAGGAACAATTCGATAGTGAAACGCCTGGTTAGGCGTAATCAACTGTTTAAGTGCTGTGGGTATTTCGAATTGTTTCATCTTACAAAAAATAAAGTGATTCCAACCAACCCATCCAATGGGCGGCATATACGAATACTAAAAAGAGGGATATGGTGCCAGCAAGTGGAACCGATTTGGGCTGATTCCGAAGTACTAACTTCAGGATACCATTCAGTAAAAAACTAAAGAAAAGTGCACTCACCAAAAAATATAAAAACGACAAGGTGGGCAGAGAAACGGCAAATGCAATAAGGCAGAGTACATCTCCCAATCCAAAGGCTTCTTGTAAAAAGTTTTTCCGAAGTACCCATCTTACATAGGAGTACAATACAAGCAGAATAAGTAGCACCAGACCAGCATTGATAAGTAAAGCCGTGCCATAATGCTGCATACTACTGCTATGGGTATAAAACAGGTAAGTTCCCAGAATTGCGAATAGTGGAACCAGGAACCACCAAATTTGGCGCTCCTTAAAATCCTGCCATGCAATGACGGTCAAGACCAACACTGTTCCTATTTTCGCAACAACAAGCATTAGTCCTTGGTAATCTCCTTTGGATTCCCTTTTTCATCAATCTCCCAAACATTGAACACGCCATCGCCGTCAAAATCTACAATGGCTTCGGCTCTGGCTTTGAAGGAGCCCGGGGAAACTTGAACGATCTCATATTGGTAATTTGCCGTGCCTCCATTATGTATCGTTGCTGGGGCTTGAAAATCGATTTCGTTGAATTCTGCCGAAAATTTGGAATGAATGTAACTGTACTGTGTTTGAAGATTGGCAATATACTTTAGCTGAATTTTGGCTTCCTGTGCCTTTGTTTTAGAAATAAGTGGCATAAAAAGAGGAATAGCCAGAAGTAGCAAAATGCCAATGATCGCCAAAACCAACAACATCTCATTGAGGGTAAAGGCCTTAATTTTTTTTGTTTTCATGTTTTGCAGGTATTGATATACTCATAGTTATCAGAATAGAGAAATCTTACCCATCTTTTTGAGAAAATTTTAGAAATATCGTGAAAGCACTACCTGTAGATTGAAAATTTTAAGTTGGCAAGAGTAAGAAATGGAGCACTATCGTACACCTTTTAAATACTGGTGCGAAATCAAATTCTGGTTTTAAGAATTAACGGTTAGTTATACATTGATGTCTTCACATAAAGCATAGATCTCTTAACGCGTCTCGAGATTCTCAAAAATGAAAAATACCCCCTCCTTAGCGTGAAGTTTTGGAGGATTTTTATACCCAAAATGAGCCCACTGAGCATGTCGCTTGAAAAAAAAATTAAAAAAACTTCTTTTTAATGGGTAAGAAGTCTCCAAAAAAACAACTTCAAGTATTAAACCATTGCTCCCCGCTAACTTTTAAAATCATTTTCTTATGAAAAAATCATGTTATCTTCTATTCTTACTACTAGTTAGTCTAGTTTCTTATGGACAGGAATATATTCAGCCCAATGCCTATGACCTCATGGGTGCCTTGGATAAGAGCATTCAGATTCCACAATCACCAGAAGTCGCTGCCTTTCAAAAATACGGTGACACTCCGGTAAATTTATATTCAGGAACTCCGAATATTAATGTTCCTATCTATTCCCTCCAGGGGAACGAAATGAGCGTCCCGATCTCACTAACCTATGATGCTTCGGGTATTAAAGTAGACCAAATAGCCACCAATATTGGTCTTGGGTGGAACCTCAACTTTGGAGGAGTTGTTTCTCGCTCTGTCAATCATCTTCCTGATGATCTAAGTTATGGAGATCCTTATGCCTACACCCCTGTTTGGAACAGTAGCTTTAAGAGCTTCCAAGATTACGTTTACAATAATGCGGTAAATAAATTTGATCATAATTATTCATCCTCCAGTGTGGCCACCTATGTCCACGGCACTTTTTATGAAGACTACCAATCTTCAATGATTGATACACAAGCCGACACTTTTTCTTTTAACGTTGGGGGATTATCAGGCAAAATAATTATTGAATATATCCCTGATGGTAACGGAAGTGTGAATATCAATGCCTACTGTTTTGATAATCCTGATATAAAAGTAGAAACCACCTCGGTCAAATCTGGTAATACTATTACCCAACCTATTTCAGGGTGGACCATCACTAATACCGATGGAACACAGTATCAATTCCAAGCTCCTGAAATTACATGGAATGAATTTTCTGCCGACCCTTACTTCCCTGACGGCTCTTTCTATCAATATCTTAGAGAATACTACTCCGCTTGGTATCTAACCAAAATTATCTCACCCAACGGTCTTGATGTCTTTGACTTTGAATATAGCGCAGTAAAAGAATGGGATGTGCCCGTACAAAGGGATAGTCAAAAAAAGGTTCGTCAGTCCCAAAAGGCTAACTGTATTAACAATATATACACTCAGAATTTTCAAGCCGTAACTCATAATAGATATAAACAAAAACAATTTCACTTAACTAAAATCAAATACAATACAGCGGAAGTCCTTACCACGCAAGTAGCAGTAACCAATAGAACAGACCTTCCCGGACTCAAACAAATTACGGGACTCACTTTTAAAGATGACAACGGAAATAACACCCTTCAAGTTGACTTTGATAATAATGATTACTTTAGAGCATCCTCCTCTCAATCGGATGATGAAACAAACACTCGTTTAAAACTCGATGGTATATCCTTTTATCGAAACGACTCTTCCAAAGCTCGTAAATATACCTTTACCTATTTTAATGAAGATCAAGTACCCTCAAGGTATTGCAATGCGGTTGATTTTTGGGGTTACCACAACAACAGTAGTTGCAACAACGATCTAGCGGCCATTCCGCCATCCTATGTTTCCTGGCCATTTACACCTAGTTATGGTACAGACCGATCTCCTTTCTTTAACAAGGCGATCAACGGAACTATCAAAACCATTACTTATCCCACAGGAGGATACTCCGAGTTTACTTTTGAACCACATCAAGGATTTGACTCAAATAATCAGGATGCCATAAATGGTATTGTGGGAGGTATAAGAGTTAAAAAAATTGAAGATTATGAGAATAGCGGAATCTTGGCAAAGACCAAATATTACTTTTACAACGACATCAAGGCCAAAGTAGATGATAATACTTACACCTTGGCTTCACTAAATCCAAATATGCTTAATTCTAGTTACCAAACTAGTGGAGTAACACAGCAACCTCTGGTATTCTGGGAAACCAAGCTGGCTCAGGGTCATCAAGATGCCTGTGATAGACCTTATTACTATCAGTACCCAACAAATTTAGTCGCGCAGGCACCCAATGCCGTTACCTATAGCTCTGTAAGTGAGCTCATCTTTAGAGGAAGTTCTTTCGAAGGCGCCTCAATTTCACATTTTTATAATGACAGCTATGGGGTTACCACATATACAAATCAACCATACATTAACAGACAAGTGCATAATGGAGAGCTTCATTTTTCCAAAGCATTTGACTCGAATCTTTCTATAATTTCTGAAAGTGAGAATGTCTATAGCAATGAACTAATTACCAATCACCCTTCCGTTCAAGGTATTTATCAAGGAGTTATGATCTATGCTCCCAACGAAAATTCCTCAGCGGTCAAAGGATGTTTAGTCATTGACAATAATAATACTTTGGTAAGCTTTTCTCCACAACAATACCTTGGGATTCAAGTGGACGGAGTGATGTTTGCCACATGGGACTGTTCACAGTACTACAATACTCCGGTTCATCTTGATTCCTACGTTAATTACGCGATCAATAAATATGAATACCAACCGCAATGGAAAAAACTGGAACGTTCCATCACTAAAAATTATGTAGGAGCAAGTGCAATTATCGACACCGTTAGCTATGCATACAATAGTACTCCAAATCATTACTTCACGACCCATATAGAAACAACTGATAGCAAGGGACTTTTAAGTGAAACTCAGGTGATGTATCCTTTGGACGTGGTTGGAACAGGTGATTATACGGCTAGCGAAGAAATAATTCTTAACGATATGATCTCTCGTAACATGATAGCTGGTCCTGTTTTGGTAAAAAAATACTACAATAGCTCCTTGTTGAGTACCCAAAAAGTTCACAACACAGTAGCATCTACCACTTCAACGGGATACGATGTGATTAGACCTTCCTCTATAGAAGTAGCCAAAAGTACTGACGCTCTTGAGACCAGGCGAGAATATCATTCCTACGACTCCTACGGAAACCTCACCGAAGTATCCAACCCGAATGGAACCAGTACCTATTACATTTGGGGGTATCACGGGAAGCTTCTATTAGCAGAGATCAAAAACAAACCCTCAGGCAGCATTCCACTGGCCGTTCAAAATCTAATCGATAGTTTAATCTCAGACTCTGATGATGAAGATACTCTTTCCGAAGAAAATGCCCTGCGGATTCAATTAGACGCAATTCGCAATCAGTCCTATTTTGATAATTCAATGGTAACTACCTATACCTACGATCCGGGTATTGGGGTCACTTCGGTCACCGACCCCAAGGGCTATGTCATGTACTATGAATATGACCAACACAATCGACTAGTGTTTGTCCGAGATGCTGATAATAATCTGGTCGGTAAAAATGAATATTCATACCGAGTAAATAACTAAACCCTAAAAAAGAAACACAATGAAAAAATTACTTTTATTTGCCGTAGTCGTTTTGCTTCCTTTCTTAGGGAATGCTCAGACAAAATCTGAAAACTATATTAAAACAACAGCCTATCAAGTGGCAACATCGGATACGTTAGTTGCTGATGATGAAAAAATAGAAAGCATCACTTATGTAGACGGAATAGGAAGACCTTTACAAGCTATTAGCACTCGCTCAGGAGGTGGTCGAGAGAATAGGGTCTCCTATATGGAATACGATGAATTAGGAATGCAACCCAAACAGTACCTGCCTTGGGCAAGTACGGGACAAGTCCCGGTAGTTGATGCGCTGGATTTTATTGCACCAGCGACCTTAAGCTCGGACATTACGACTTATTACAATAACAAATACGGTACAACCCCTAATCCGTATAGCGAAACACGCTACGAAAAATCTCCATTATTTAGACCTCTGGAGCAAGGGGCACCCGGTACGGTTTGGGAGATTGACCCCAACTCGGATAACGATCATACCATTAAATTTGATTACCTCTTGAACTTTGGCGGTATTTACCAGTTTTCTGTAGACTTTGCAGGTGGTGACTACAGCGCTCCTCAATTGCAATACGATGGATATTATGGAAGCAGTGAACTAGCTGCCACCCAAACCCGAGATGAAAATTGGCAACCCACCGATGGTATTTATGGCAAAACCTATGAATACAAAAACAAGAACGGCCAGGTGATCTTAAAACGTACCTCGGTTGAAAACCCCATTAACGGTCCTCAGGATCCTAATTTCCACGATACCTATTATGTGTATGATGACTTTGGAAATTTAACCTATGTGCTATCTCCTGAAGCTTCAGATCATATTTTCGATGGCGTTGGTGGCATCAACCAGACGGTATTAGATGGTTTAAGCTATCAATACAAATACGATCATAGGAACCGGCTTATCGAAAAGAAAATTCCGGGAAAAGGCTGGGAATATATTGTTTATAACGACCTGGACCAACCGGTATTCACTCGCGATGCGCTTATGGCCGCTGCAGGGAAATGGCTCTTTACCAAATACGATGCCCTGGGTCGTGTAATCATGACGGGACGGGCCAATTACACCGTAGATCGTAGTACCTTACAAACTTGGGTAGACGGATCCACTTACCTATGGGAGACGGTCACTCAAACACCCACAACCGTCAACAATCAAGATTTTTATTATACCAGCCAGGCCCTACCCGATGGCCCGGGTTATGATATTTACACCATTAATTACTACGACGACCATATTGACTATGGTACTTTACAACGTCCCACCAATGTCTATGGTGTCAACCCCACCTTAAGTGAAACACATGGGCTACCTACCGTGTCCAGGGTACGTGTATTAGAAACTTCAGACTGGATTACCACACTTACGGAATACGACCCAAAAGGAAGAAGTATTTATGTAGCCTCACAAAATGACTACCTCAATACCGTGGATACCTCCGCCTCTCAATTAGACTTTCTAGGCAAGCCTAATGAAACGACCGCTACCCATTTTAAATCTGGAAATGCCACCATCACTACGGTAGATTATTTTACCTACGACCAAACCGGAAGGTTGAAAAGCCACAAGCAAAAGATTGACAATGAACCCTTGCAATTGATCGCCGAGAACTATTACGATGAGTTGGGACAATTGTATAGAAAAGATGTGGGAGGTGAAACCTTTCAAGGGGGGTATACGGCCATTCAAAATGCCGATGTCACCTTTGACGGTGTTGTAAATCGTAGCACCCAAGGCCCACCCAGTTGGGACTCCGGAGTAAAGACCAAGGGAGAGGTCTTAGTGGATGGTGGGATACGCTATACCTACAATAACCCCAATGAAGATAAAGTGGTGGTGGTAGGTTTGGAACGAACCAATACAGCCATGTTAGGATGGGATAGCTTTGACTATGCCATCTATCACTTAGTAGCAGACCCCGACGGCAATGGAAGCAAGAGCATAGAACTCATTATAAACGGAGGCTTGCCCTTTAGTGTAAGTGAAGAATATGACGATGGAGATACCTTTTCCATAGAGCGCGTAGGAACCGATATTGTATTTAAGAAAAATGGCTCCGATTTTTACACCCATCCTGAACCATCAAATACAGCCACCACCATGGTTGGAAAAGCGGCCTTATATTCTGGCTTGGCTTCGATCAAGGACTTTGAACTATTTGGAAGTGTCATCGACACCAAATTACAAGTGATTACCTACGATTATAACATAAGAGGATGGTTAACCGATATAAATGACGTAGGAGATCCCAATTTGAATCCAAAATTGTTTAATTTTAGGATCAATTACGATCAGGTGGAAGGAAACAGTAACGGCACGGCTCTTTATAACGGTAACATAGCACAAACCCTATGGATGACCAACAATACGGATGACCAAATACGCAGCTATAATTATGGCTATGACGATCTCAATCGAATTACAATGGCCAATGGATATAAAGGGACGTTACTGTCTAATATGACAGCGGCAGACGCCCATGATATAAGTGGTATTGCGTACGACAAAAATGGAAACCTTCAAAGTTTAAGACGAAGTGGCTCCAATGATACCGGTACTGCCTCTGGTATCTGGGACGATCTAACTTATACGTATCACGGCGTAAACTCCAACCAACTCCTAAAAGTAGGTGATGCGGCTACTGATGTAAACTATAAAGATAAAGGCTTTAACGATGTTAACACTGGGGTGCAGGACGATTATGATTACGACGTTAACGGCAATATGACCGAAGACCTAAACAAATCCATTACGCAAATCACCTACAATCACCTCAACCTCCCAACACAAATCACTATGAGTGGGAGTCCTTCAGGAAACAATGGCACCATTTCCTATGTATATGATGCTACAGGAGTAAAATTGGAAAAAAATGTCCTTCCGGTAAACGGAGTACAAACCACTACCCTTTATGCAGGAAATTATATCTATAATGATACTGGGGGTAGCATGCTCTTACAGTTTTTAAATCATCCCGAAGGTTATATAGTTCCTGTAGCCAATACGGGTGGTTCTGTAAAAGGAAGTGTTCTGGGACAGACCACTTATAGTAGTTATGGTTATGTGTTTCAGTATAAAGACCATTTGGGTAATGTAAGATTGAGCTATGGCGATAGTAACCTGGATGGAGCTATAACGCAATCAGAAATTATTGAAGAATCTAATTACTATCCCTTTGGGCTCAAACAAAAGGGGTATAATAACACGGTTTCTTCGAATGGGAATGCGCTGGCGCAACAATGGAAGTTCGGAGGGAAAGAATTATCTTCGGAACTTGGATTGGAAACCTATGACTTTGGAGCAAGGAATTATGATGCAGCTTTAGGAAGATGGTTTGTGGTTGATGCTCTGGCGGAAGCCGAAGGTCAGATATTTAATTCTCCGTATGTATATGGAATGAACAATCCCATATTTTATAATGATCCGGACGGGAATTGCCCTCCCGGAATTGATTGCACAAAATTATTGAAAACAATTAAGAATTTTACATTCAATAATACAGGAAAAGGAAAACCAACCTTGACTTTTGGGCTACATTTTATAAAACCGGATTTCGCTGAACGAAATACAGAGGGTGGTGCGGGTGCTTTTGTTGAAAATACGGCAAAAGCACTGTACAATTCTGCGGTGAGTACATGGAATGGTGCCATGAATGGCGAGGATTATGGTATGATGATAGGAGAGGGAATGGAGGCAATGGGTGAAACGGCTGACAGGGTAATTGAAGGCGAAGCAACTGTCCAAGACGCTGAGAATCTAGTTGCGGGTGGTTTAATGATGGCTGTTAGAGGTAAAGCAGGTGGCGGAAAGGGCAAAATATCTAAAGCTGGTGTAACAGGACATACTAAACATGGTCTAAATCAGTCAATCAATAGAAATGGAGGTCGTGGTGTAAGTGCATCAGCTAAAGCTGATGCAATAACCAACCCTAAGTCTGTAACCTCTCAAAGTGGAGGAAGGACTAAATTTAAAGGTAAAAAAGCCACAGTTGTTACTAATTCAGATGGTAAAATTATAACTACATTTGGTAAATCTCGTTCTAGTTCTAGTACTCCGCAAGGGAGGCCTCAAGGAGGAGGAAAAGCACAAAGGAGAAACATAGAAAGAACAGGAGCAAGTTATAATCCAAATCAAACAAACTAGTTTTTATGAAATTTAAGTTATTAAAAAAGGATTTCGAATTTATAATTAAAATTATCGAGTCTCTACCCAAAAGCCTTAATTATATTAAGAATGATGACTTTTATGTGGTATTTGAGGCTGATGATAAGACAGTCGAAGACCTTCTGGATAAATTATCTGATGTTTTGTCAGAGAAGGGATTTGATGAGAATGATAATCTGAATGCTATTGGGGTAAGAATTGAAAAAATAATAGACCCTATCTCTGATGTATTTTATAATTAGCCCTTTGTTAGTAACAGTTTGCAACTGTTGCGGTGAAGAGTATTTATGACATAGAAACCCACGACTTCATTAGTTGTGGGTTTCATGCTACTACGAACAATTAATAAATTAAGGGCAGGTAATGATATTTAATGAATGACCATGACTGGTTTTATGTTACTTATTTTATATTTTTAATAGACGAATAATGATAGTATCAGTAAAAAAATTAAAATTAAATAATGGAAGCAATGTTATAAGTAATTCCAATATGGAAGAAACTTTTGTGCTGCTAGATGAATATTTGGTTTACGGACTAACTTTTACCCCAAATTCCAATTATGCTCAAATATATCATAACAATAACCTAATAAGTGTCCCGATGTCTTTATTTGAAATAATTGATGACAGAGTTTCGAAGTATTGGGTTATAAAACAAAACGAAGAAGGGACAATTTTTCTTTGGCCTGAAGAATTTTTCAAAGAATATTTTCATGATGATTTATCTGAAGGTGTTTCAGAAATAGTTCGAACCTTCAAAAATGTTCAAGAGAAAATGAATTTAGAAAGCACTGAAGAAGATAAATGAATGTTACAAATAACTAATATTAATTGGATTTCGAACAGTGCTGATGAGGCAGAAATTCTTATTACGGATGGTAATTTTAGCATCTTCTGTTTTAGCCAACCTTTTAATGGTTCTTATAATAGTGATATTCCTCAACCCTTGAACGTACTGAATGCAAATGAAATTTATAAAATTGAGGGAATGCAAAGTTTTTCTGTTCAAAGAGAAGGCAACACTTTTGGGTATAAACTGAAAGGAAAGGTCATTGAGAATATGAAAAACCATGTAAAAATTGGAAAGTTCATTTTAGAATTAGATGTTTCTCTTCCTAGTGATGTTGAAATAGGTGATTATATTAGTTTTGGATGTGATAGGATTGATATTTATTAAGGGATAGTGAAATTCAGTTAAATAAACAAATCAACCTGCAACCCTAAAGGTTGTGGGTTGATTTTAGTTAAGAGAGGAATCTTTATATTATTGATGGAAGATATTTTAACTTTTATCGAGAAAAATGGAATGCTTCTTTCGGGTATCAACCCTGGAAGTGATGAACGGGCTTTAAATGTAGCCGATGCTCTAGAGGCAATCGAGTTATTGCGAGAATCCGAATGTGCGATTCTGGGGGGAGATATTATTACTATGGAAAATGACAGCTTGATTTATGCGTATCAATGTTGGGGTGACGACTATCAATTCTTGAATTGGTATTGTAGTAGGAAAAATGATGAGAATGATAAAGAATTCTCTGAAAGAAGTTATCAATCAGCCCTTGAAGGTATTGATAATGCAAATCACGTTGCTAAACATCTTGGGTATGACTGTTGGATTGTTTTAATTTTTTAATATCCATTTTAATACAAGTTTGTAATTGACACCGTTATGGGTAAGCAATATTAAACCCACCTTCTTTTAAAGAAGGTGGGTTTGTATTTAATTATTTAAGCCAAATCTCTTTGGCCTTATCAAATCCAACCCATTTATGTTCCTTATCATGCCCACGGCAAGCAAGTTCGTAACGGATCAGTTTTTCTAGAGGAATACCATAATGAAGAATAAATCTTAGGATTTCACCATTCATCACAGTGAACATCCCTATTATTTCTTCCCAGTGTGATAACTGGTCACAATCCGCTCGGATATGTTGTATATCTAGGTAGGTCAGATCAGAATATCCGCAAGACAATTCCTCAATCTCTTCCTCTTCAAAACAAGGGTGGCCATTCGGGACTACATAGTATCCCGACTCACAACTCGGCACCACTACAAAACGTTGATGGGTGAGTCTGTACTCAAAATTGAGCCACAGGGCACGATCAATCGCTTTCTGTTTGTTGGTGTAATTCTCAAAATCATTTTGCCTTTTCATCTTCCTGTTTTTTAACAGCAGGTTTTACCCGCCCATTTAATGAAATGATATCATCCTTTGAGGATTTTGGGTCTTTTCCTTTCTTTCTCAAAAGTCTCTGTGAATTAAAAAGGGGACGGCATTTGATATTGAAATCAGAATACCCAAATGCATCTTCTGGATTCTTGAAGGTTTTGACATAAGCTTCATATAATTCTGAATTGGTCATCTGGTTATCCTTGGTCTCCATGGTAGTGTTTCAAAATGGTGCTTTTATGAAAAGGGCTTTTTGTATTGCTGATCTTCAACAACTTAACAAGAAAGCAAGCCCCGTTTCAGGGGCTTGTTTATGTTCTTTGATAGTATGAAATCGTCATAAATACCATGAAATAAAGAGGGAAAATCCCTTTGTGTTCCAAATTGGTGCTTAGTAATTTTAAGCTATGGAATGTAGATATTGTAAGGGGTCAAATGTTGTCAAAAGAGGTAAACGAAGTGATATCCAGAGATACTATTGCAAAGATTGTAAAAAGAGTTTTCAAGATTCGTATCTATATAAAGCTTACAACCCTGCTATCGATGACCTGATAAAAAGACTGTTAAGGGAAGGCTGTGGAGTAAGGAGCATTTCAAGAATCCTTAATATTTCCTGTGGAACCGTACTCTCAAGAATGCTCAAAATCAGTAAGCAGATCAAGGTTCCAAACTTTCAAAGTTTCGGATGTAAGTTCGAAGTTGACGAAATGTGGACATTCATAAAAAGGAAAGAGGATTTTACTTGGATCACCTACGCTATTGAGCGGAAGACCAAACAAGTAATCGATTTTTATGTTGGTAGTAAATCCAAGGAAACGATTAAACCATTAATTAATAAGCTCTTGTTGATGAATCCAGAGCGAATTTATACGGATCGACTGAACATCTACCCAAGTTTGATCCCAAGGGAGATTCACCGGGTATTTCAATATTGTACCAATAGAATTGAGCGATTAAACTTGACTTTAAGAACTCATGTAAAAAGATTGTCGAGAAGGACTATCTGTTTTTCGAAAGACAAACTATATTTGGAAGCGCATTTAAAAATCTATTTCTGGGGATAATGTTTTGTCTTTAAATAAATGTTCTTTGACATAATGTAACCCAATCCGGCCTAAGAAAAAACTACGTAAGCTACCAGGAGGTGAAGCGATGAGCGCGTTGTGCTGTTTGACCCCGAGTATTCGGGGGAGTTTAGAACGTGCCGCGCAGCCGACGTAGTAGGTAGTAGTTTTTTGTTCAGCCTAGATTTTTCCCGCCCGAACGTATCGTTCGGTACGGGCGGGTTGTTTCTTTTTTGGGCAATGCAAAAAAGAATAGAAGAAGTATATTCACAATAATCCAGCCTTCGAAATTGACTATATTGGTTTTCTAGAATAGATAATGGATGTTAAACTACAAGCACCAGTAACAAAATACATAATCCTTCCCTCTCCGGTTATACGCCCCACCTGTTTACATAAAATTCACTAACTTTCTACTTTCGATAGATTGCTCTTCTACTCTTGCTTTTGTTATGAAGACTTCCCTCTCATAGTGGGTCTGGTTCCACTGGATTTGGTTACCGAACGATCGCTACAAGGATTTTAATAGAGCTTTGACGTTCATTAAAAAATTATGTTATGAGAAAAACAATACTTCTATTAATGTTTGGAATTGCACAAACACTTTTATCTCAAACACCTGAATTTGTAATTCTAACAACATCCGGCGAATGGCATCAATATAATAGTGCTAACGTGAATGACGATATCGTTACAGCTACTATTACCAATACAGATGACATTTGGACCCTGGACATTACCGCGAATGTAGAAATTGAAAAGGTGTTTTTTCCATATCAATCGCAAAGAAAACCATTGGATTCTAATATTTCTGATGATATTGTTTATTATCCATATATAAGTGGAGCAACCGAAAAAGCTACCAATATTAATGAAGATTGGACATGGTGGGGAGCATTATATCCTGGCCAATTTTTTGCACCGTGGATCGTAGTTGGAGATTTGGATAATGGACGTATAGTAGCAGCCACGAACTGGCCGGCAAAGCGAGTAACACCTCAGTATGCTGCGGAAAGAATCATACTTGAATACGATGAACTTAACCTACAAGTAAATGATACCGAGCAATTCTCAGCTCTTATCAAAGACATTGTTGTTGATCCCACTCAGGATGAAGCGCCTTGGCAATTAGCTCTAGACAATTATAAAGGCTGGTTGAATACAGTACTTCCTCCTATAAGTTATTCCCAAGAGCTACAAAATGTTGATGGTTATTTTTATGTAGGCCTTCAAGATTGGCCAGCTTTTGACCTGCCGGAAATAAATTCGGTTTGGATACAATGGCAAGAGAAACTCCCCTGGATTCAATTTTGGGGTCAAATGAGCAATTATGCCGGCCCTCCCGGGTTGGCAGTTCCACCTTTACTTCCTGGTGAAGAAACCGATTGTTGTTTGCTCAAGCATGAAATGCATACCAGATATTTACCTACGCTTGTTAACTACATGGAAAATTCTCTTGCTGGTTCCGGCTATTACGGTGGATATTACTCAGCACCATTTAAAGATTTAACCACAGGAGAGACCCTGTTGCTAGACACGCAAGAAGGAAGGGACTGGTTATGGGATTGGGTCAATAGAAATGAAGCCGAATATAAAGCCAATACGTTTTATCTTGATATTATAGGGAGAGAGTATTGGGGAGACCCTATGGCGGTTATTGATTTTCTGAATACCTTAATTGAAACGCGCCCTATGACCTTTACCGAAGGACTTGTTGATATATATCCTACTGCCGGTCTAATAAGTGGAGCATTGATCGGCGGCTCGATTTTCATGGGAGGAGAAGGCCTAACACCTGAAAATACCGTTGCTACTACTTTTCCCAGGCTGCAACGATATTTATTGAATGATCGCATTACATTTTTAGGGCCTTCCAATGGGGACATTCTTTTTATGGGGCCTGATGCGGATTATTGGTTGGAACGGCAGACTTTTATTCTCGGAGCGAAATTCGAAGTTTCCCATCCCAATGACAACTGGAATCCTGCCACACCTAATCCAGCATTAACACTTGGGATAGATGAACGAAATAATGTCAATTGGTGGCAGAGAAATCCAATTTATCAGGACACAAAGGGTATAGGCAATATTCCTAGCGGAATTGAAGTAAGACAATTTGTTGATAACGCTGGATGTATCCTTTTTGCCATTGATAATTGGAGCGAGATAGCCGGGGAAGCATTTGATTTTGATGGACAATCATTTTCCATACCTTCCAATAAATTATCAATAATAGATGTCTGTACCTTGTCAATGCAGGAACATCCGGATATATCACCAACTTTTGAAATTTATCCAAATCCATCTTCTACTTCAATTACGATCCAATCAAATATACCCCTAAATAACGCTTCTATTTCTATATACAGTATTTCAGGTCAAGTTTTAGTTAAAACCGAGAATGCGATCGGCAATCAAACTATTATAAGTACAAAGGAATTGAACGAGGGGTTTTATTTAGTAAGCGTAATTTTTGAAAACGATCAATCGGAAGTAAGAAAGTTAATTATAGAATAAGCTCTTGGTTGGCTGTGAAGTCCTGGATTACCTGACTTAAATTGCTAATTGGTTCATTGAAATCCTAATATCCATCAACAACGTCTGAGGTATCAAAAAGATGCAAAAGCCATAAAAAATCTGGGGGAGTTACTACCCATTTGGGCTCAAGCAGAAGGGGTATAATAACAGGTTCTGTCGCATCTGAGAAAAAAAGATCACTTTTTGGCTGCAAAATAATTAAAGCTAAATCACAAATCATTGACATTCAACACTAATCTACTTTTAAAATTAGTGTAATTTCGATTCGAAACAACAGATGCGACAGAACCTAATAATGCCCATAACATAAAAAGTAAGCTTTTTGTTTAATGAGATTACAAATATTAATATTTCCAACCTGCTAATAAAAAAGGAACAGGTTAAAAAAATATCTGTTCCTTTAATTCATTTGATAAAATGTAGATTTAATCCCCAGCTACAATTACTGTCGCGGATTGCCCGCCCAGGATAGTTTGGGTTTCTTGTTTTGTTAAAATTTCCATTTTTTTAATTTATTAGAGTTAAACATTAATTGCAATATTATTCGAATGTTTCATACGATCATTGTAAAAAACGCCTAAACTTAATAAACCGGGACTCACGGTGGTTAGCTAAAGCTTGGACGGAACTTTCGCTTACATTCTATAATTAAAGTATTCTCTTTTGAAGCCCTATTAAAAACCTAAGATATTTTTCGTCAGAAAGAGCAAAATCAAGAATAACTTAGAAGCAAATATCAAACAAAATGAATTGGAAATTAAGTCTGGATAGAAGGAGGAACAACTATTTAAATATATCTACGATTTCAATAATCGCTCTTCTGTTGATGAATTATGTGGCGTATACACAAATACCTACAAACCCTGGTGGAATCCCTACAAATAGGATTCCTTCCCATGAAGCTCTGAATAAAATAGAGCAATTGTCTCTTGATAATAAAGCCTATGAACTTAAAAACGGAGCGGCTTTCGAAGCTGTGGAAGGCTTTTACATAGAAATCGACCATTGGATTTATAGTAAAGTCAATGCCGTACGGCATCATGGTCAATCATGGCAAAATAAGCCCTATTTTGAGAACTTGTTTGAGTTTTGGGATTTTAAGAATAATCGATTTTGGGAAGCCTACACCAGTCAGTCCCCAGGAGGTTTTCAGTTTGCGTCAGAAACCATATATGCCAACAATACTGATTACACAGTTTTTCCAACCAGACAGTCCTATCGCGAGAGACCCCTTCTACCGGATCCGTACCATGGCGTAGTGGCACATGCATACCGTGCTTGGCTGGATTTAATACCTGCAAGGCTATTGTACATCATGAAAAATCAACCTTATGCGCTGACCTATTTAGGGAAACAAAAAGTTGAAGGACAAGTGGTCGATGTTGTTGAGTTTACATGGTCTTCATCAACAAAACGGCCAAGAATTTACTTTTTGGAGTCGAGCGGACAGGTTTTTGCCGCCGGTTCTAACCACGCCACCCCTTTTTGATGGAGACTTGGCAAATATGGTCTTCTACTATGGTCGACAAGAGAAAGATGGATTTCTAGTACCTGAAGAGAACATTGTTCATTTTAATAAAAAACGTATTCTTCATCGAAGAATTACAGATTTCGGGGTTGCGAAAGATGTGGGTGAAGATTTCTTTAAAATAGACGGGGCTTTCAAAAAATTAGACAAGACATAGGTGCCGGTAAGTCTATCATCATCCGTAAAGGGTTTCCAGGATATCTTCATATTTCAACCAGAAAATTATTACTACATTGAGCTAGACAACTTCGTTGTAGCCTTTGATGCTCCGAGACATCCAGCTATTACCAGAAACATTATCAGGCTCATTGGTAAGGAGACGAACAAACCTATCCAATATGTGGTTGTGAGTCATGCGCATGAAGCACATATCGCTGGCCTGAGGCCCTTTATTGAAGAAGGCGCAACCATCATAACTACGGAAAAAGCATCTTCCATCATTGAGGAGATTGCTTCAATTCCTTCGAGCAACTTCGCTGGGCTAGTCTTTGGAAAGCCTATTGAAGTTTTCAACATGAAGTTTGTTGACTCTGAAAAGTCTATTACGACAAAAGATGGAAAAAGAAGGGTTGAAATATTCAATATTGGTGATAGCCTTAATGCCGAGGGAAATTTAGTGGCCTATTTAAAAGAAGAGAATGTTTTAATTCAAGGTGGATTGTATTCTTACGAAGGGGAGTTCAATCCTACTAACATGTTCTTTATGGATTGGCTAAGAAAAGAGAAGTTTGAAGATGCAGTAGTTCTAGGTATGGGTCATTTGCCGATAGTAGCCAAGAAATTAGAGGAGTTAAAGCTAGACATTCCAGTGACGATGGAGTTATTTGAGGAAAAAATAGCAAAAATAAAAGCAACAAATTTTCCATCTGACGAAATTTTTGGATCGTACTCCCAGCCGCGATAAGAGGTGAAAGGTTTAATGGTTAAATTTGATTCCGTGTCTATCGAATCTTTTTCAAGAATCCCATATCTGTATCCAAAATATCCCAAAACCATTAATGCAAATAAAAGAAAAATTAGTGGTTTCAATTTGGGTATACTTCTTTTGTCATTGAAATTTACATTGGCAACAATGCGGTAACCTTTTTTGGGAATCGTTTCTATTACTTTAGTTCCATCTAGTCCTTGTTTGAAAATATTCCGCAGTTCAGAGATGGCCCTTGCAACCACCATATCGACTACAATAGTGCCTTGCCAAACCTCTTTTAATAATTCTTCTTTCGAAACAACTTTTCCTTTATTTTGAGCCAGCACTACCAAAACGTTCATAATCTTTGGTTCTAGCCTCCATTCTTGGTCACCCAATGAAACTCTGTTAAGGTTTGGCTGGACGAGTAGTCCTTCGATGCTAAAATTCTTCATAGTTGTTTATGATCATTTTAAATTAAGAAATATGAGTAGATTACAACATTGATTCCTGCGTTTTTAACAAGGTTTTATCAGAATATGAGAACGAGACCAAAGTCTAACGTATCTACACCCTTGCCGAAAATCAAGAAGATGGTGAAGCCTACTCAAGGGAGAGTTAAAATAAACGAAGCGTACAATGTTTTTCACAAAATAACCGTACAATCAAGACTGGCACTATAGGTTTTACGGACTCTAACAACATGTGATCAGGTGTAACCAATCTGCTATGGGTATGCAAGGCTCTCCTTGAAAGAAAAAACAAGAGAGACAAATACATTTTTTTCATTGATTTGTCTACTTAAATTGTAAAATGACTTACGTTAGAATACTGGTAGGTGATTCGAATATTGGAAATAGCGCGGAACTATGGGATAGGTTTGTTTTTGCTAATGCGATACCCCTAGTTATTCAATTTCTGCTATTCCTTATCAAGGTTCATTGCGTAGTCACCGTTTCTTTTTTTAGCTAGTTGAGATTTTATTATACATTTGATTTACAATAAAGATTGCTTCTTCATAAGAATTGGGAAAAGAGTTTCATCACGTTGAAATTGTATTGCCAGATATCGGGGAAATATAAGCAGCAAAATTTGAAAGAGTAGATGGAAGATATTTGGGTAATTATATTTAGCGTTGGGATCGTACAAGGTCTTTTTTTGATTGTTGCTATTTGGTTTACGAAAAACAGGAAACAATTTTCTAAAGAGTTGTTTGTCCTGATCCTCTTAAGTTCTGTTACATTATTATCTTCCGAATTAGTAGAGATAAGTGGGAAAAGGACTTTGATCATAAGAATGTATAGGATAGGAGAGACTCTTCCTCTACTTATAGGCCCCTTATTCTATTTCTATACCATTGCAGCTATTAGTCCTGATGTTGGTTTTAGAAAACAGAACCTAATACATTTTTTACCCTTTTTCGTATTTACCTTCTTATTTATGCCCTTTTATTTAGAATCCTACGATTATAAAGTTGAATATATTAACAAAGTCAATACAGAAGGATTAACCCTGGGGATGAAACTGTTTGGATGGTTTAAAGGTATGTATGCAATAGGTTATCTCATATATAGTTGGATTCTGGCTAGACGGTATAGAGTAAAAAAGCTGAGAAAGAATTTTCACGTTAATCTTATTTATTGGTTGGTAATTTTACAATTTTCGGCTGTATTACTAACGCAGTTATTAGTTACATCAGAATTGCTGCAAATCTCTATTGGAATATCTTCCGATAGAGCTGGCGCTCTATTTTTTACTTTTATCTACTATGTTTTTGCACTCATTTTAATCATTTCCCCTAAAGGCATATTACCTGAAGATGTACAATTGGCTAAAAGCAAGAGATATAAAAAATCATCTTTGAGTCATGATCAAAAAGAGGACATTCTCATTAGGCTAACACAAAGTTTAATGAAGGACAAACCTTATTTAAGAGCAGATCTCAACCTTGATGATTTGGCTAAATCCATTCGGGTAAACCCTAACTTTTTGTCTCAAGTTATTAATGAACGACTTGATAAAAACTTCTATACCCTTATTAATGAATACCGAATAGAGGAGTTCAAAAGAAACATTAACGGTTCTAAAAAGACAATTTATGGGGTGGCCCTAGATAGTGGTTTTAACAGTAAATCGGCATTTAATCGTGTTTTCAAGGAAATTACGGGCACCACTCCATCTCAATATAAGAAATCAATAGATTAGTACTACCTTACCTAAAAGGTCGACAAAGACTTCGATAAGAATGTTATTTGTTCTAATTTAACAGATAATCTATTAACATGTCAAAGCTTCTTAGTTCAGGAAAAAGAGCACTCTTAATTATTGCCTTTTCTGCAATCTCTATCGCCTTTATAAATGCCAATTTCTTCCAAATCACTAATGATAAAGGAGAACTTGTTCGTGAAATCGTGCATAGTAAATATTTAGAAAATACTGTAACAAAGGAATCACCCGATCGTTACGTGTCCATCTATTTACCTCCAAGTTATAGAAAGTCTGAAGGAAAGAGATATCCAGTCCTGTATCTGTTACATGGAATAGCAGGAACAGACAAAAACTGGACGATCCCATGGTCCAACAACAGTCTAGCCACGATATCGGAAATAATGGATCACGGAATCTCATCCGGTAAGTTTGGGGAGATGATCGTTGTGATGCCCGATCAGAAAACAAATTGGTTTGGTAGTTTTTATACCAATTCCTCCGTTACAGGGCAATGGGAAGATTTCACAACAGAAGAATTAGTGAATTATATAGATACTAAATACCGAACCCTTGATAAACCGCAAAGTAGAGGCATAGCTGGTCACTCCATGGGAGGTTATGGAGCACTTATGCTAGCGATGAAACATCCTGATGTTTTCAGTGCTACTTATGGCCTGAGCTCGGCACTAATTGACTTTGACGGAGGCTTTTCTATTAACAGTGACGCACATAAGAATGCTGTTGATGCCAGATCATTTGCTGAACTAAGTAAAGACAACGATTTACACACCATGGCCATAGTTACCATTTCCCAGGCGTTTTCACCCAATCCTCACAATCCTCCGTTTTACGCCGATCTACCCATGAAAAAAGTGGATGGCAAAATGGTAATAAATCCTGATGGGTATAATAGATGGATTGAGAAATCACCAATTAGATTGGTTAAAAAATATCAAGACAATCTTAAAAGACTAAGTGCGATTGCTCTGGATGCGGGAGATAAAGACGAATTCCCAATAGTTGTACTAAATTCAAGAGCCTATTCCAATGAGTTGAAAAAGTATAATATAGATCATATCTATGATGAATACTCTGGAAATCACCGGGATGGTTTATGGGGAGCGTCTGGAAGAATTTATAATAATGTTTTACCTTTTTTTTGGGAAATACTTGAAAGAAACTAAGTAGTAATATTGGGTGTTTTTAACCATATCAACAAACGTAGCAACCCGTTTTAACAAGAAATAAATGAAAAATTTTAATAGTAATGCCGTACAATACCTTTTTTTGGTTTCTTGTTTAGTACTCTGTGTATCGTGTAAAGACACCTCGTTGGAAGAAGGTCAAAAGTTAAGGGACAAAGCTTCAAATTACCTTGAACTCAATCAGAACGATTCGGTGTTGCATTATGCCAACGAAGCTTTGATACTATTTGAAGATAACAATGATTCTTTGGGAATAGCAGAATCCCTTAGCCTAGCAGCGCGAGCGTCTGCCTTATCTGGAGATTTTGATGATGCATTGAAGTTTGGAGAAAGGGGAAGCCTCTTAAGTAAACAGATAGAAAATTTTGGACTTGAGTATAAATTGAATAGTACACTTAGCTGGGCCTATTTTGTACTTAAAAAAGACTTTTTTGAAATTTTAGACCATTTAGAGAGGCAGTTGTTTGTAGTGGATCAGTTAGACGATGACCAAGCGAAAGCATCTGTATACAACAATTACGGATATGATACAACGGTTTCAGGAACGGTCCCATTAGATAGTGTAATTACCTATATGACATTCGCAAATAATTATTATGCGAAGAGTGAAAACAATAACGGCCGATGGTACACATTAATGAATCTTACATGGCAATATCGATTAAAAAATGACTTCGCACAATCCGAGCACAACGGTAGGTTATCGGTGGCACAAGCTAAACAAGATGAGGACCGTCATGCTATTATCGAAGCTAACACTAATCTGGGAGAAACGCTTTTGTATCAAAATAAGATGCAAGAAGCAACCTCTTATTATCAAGAAGCACTGAAATGGGCGGATAGAAAAGAAGATAGAGATCGATACGTGTTTGATGTTTATTATTCAAGATTTTTATGGAATATAGGCGAGCATACATTGGCCATTGAAGCAGTTAAAGGTGCTATTCAATTCTTGGAAACAGACGAGGTATTCTACGAGATGTTAGGTCGCGCTTTCCTTACTCAGTATTGTTTTGAGACTGGTGACTTTGAGGAGGTAAGAAAACAATTGGCCATATTCAAGAACCCAAGAAGTAACTATTTTTCATTTGAAAGTAAGGTGTTGGCAGCAATTTCTGAAGCTAAAATATTGGCAAAGAATAACCAAAAGGAGGAGGCATTATTACTACTTTCTGCTCTCAGGGATAGATCAGAAATACTGGGTGCCAAGTTACTTTTAAATGAAATTGCAAAGGCATATCAGGAATTGAGCGATTAAAACTCCTTTTATAAAACGAGAATCGGGTCTAGGCAAAAAACAACTCAAAATGTCCGGACTGTCTCTTAATCTTTGATGAGAGAATGACGAATAGGTCGATTCATGTAAATAGCTTATGGTAAAACGCAAATCACCCGATTAATTAGCCTATTTCATAGTCTTTTTTCATTTAAAATTGCCAGGATTTGGTCTTTATAATGTCCTCCTATTGGAATGGACTTTTCTTCCATCTCTACTCTGGTTTTGGTATAGGAAGTAATTTTCTGAAGTGCAACGATGAACGACCTGTGTATTCGCAAGAAACGGTTTTCGGGTAACCGACTTTCCAGATGACCGATACGATGATGTACTATAAAGTTTCCGCGTTCTGTTACTACTCTTACATAGTCTTTAAGGCTTTCGATATAAATTATTTCGGTTAGTGTGACCTTAATAGATTTTTTCGCTGTTTTTAAATAGACAAAGGGCTGTTCGAATTCTCTATGGTTGTCGGGACTGGATGTATGAACCAGTTCAGAGGAGAGCACCTTATTTATGGTGGTTAAAAAGCTTTCAAGCGTTATAGGTTTTAGTAGATAACCTGCTACATCTAACTGAAAAGCTTCATAGGCAAATTCCTTATACGCGGTTGTCATTATTATTTTAGGTGGGTTTGAAAGTGTTTTGATGAACTCTATACCGCTTATCATGGGCATTTGAATGTCCAGGAACAAGATATCAACTTCGTATTGTCTTAGAAAAGCAGGTGCCTCAAGGGCGTTAGAACACCTTCCTATTAGCTCAAGTTCTTCAATTACGGATATATGCGTTTCCAATAAATCGAGTGCCAGGGGTTCATCATCTACTATCAAACATCTATACTTCATTATATATCTAATCTTAAGTTTACCAGATAGGTTTCATCCCTTGTTATCTGCAAATCGTATTTTAGAGGGTAAATAAGCTCTAGCCTTCGAGCGACATTGATCAATCCAATCCCCTTATCTGCTTCACGAGAGGTTTCAATCAAAGAATCTATCGAATTTTCAATTATAAAAATCAATTTGCCATTCTTTAATGAAAGATGAATCGTGATCCATTTTCGACTTCTTGAATTTCCCGAACTATGTTTACAGGCATTTTCCACAAACGGGAGAAGTAACAGCGGAGCAATTTCTTTTTGATTGTTGTCAACGTCTATATCAAAAGAAACTTCGAGGTTCTCGCCATGTCGTATTTTTTCCAAAGCTATATAATTCTCAATACAATTTATTTCCTGTTTTAAAGGAACCATTTCATTGGTTACTTCGTACGAAATATAGCGTAGCAATTCCGAAATCTTTTCTACTACTATAGGGGCGTTCGGCGATTGCTTTATAGTCAGGCTATAGAGATTGTTAAGCGTGTTAAATAAAAAATGCGGATGGATTTGTGCCTTTAGAAACTTTAATTCGGCCTGTAGCTTGGCTGTTGCAAGTTCACCTATAAACTTCTCTCTCAGTATCCAATATTTCAATAATTTAATCCCAACTGCCAACGATGCCATATAACCAAAAACGACCATATAACTTAGCACAATTTGGTAATTGAATCGAAACGGGTTGGAATTCACTTCTAGCAACCATGAATACAATGGAATTGCCGTAGAGGTTGCTAACAATAGCGCAAAAGACGTACTTATAAACAGCAAGTATCGGTTTTGTAGCAGGAATTTGGGAAATGCCCAATACAAGATTACGTACACGAAAGCCATCTGAAATGGCAGGGCCAAGATTATTCTCAGCAGAGATTGAAGGCTGATAGATCCCAAAAGAATAGAAAGAACCAAAATGTGAACACACCAAAACAATACATGTGCGAGCAGACGTATCCCTTTTGACTGAGAAATAATGTAACGCTCCAGCATAAATTTAGTCAGGTTTAGGTAATGACGAAAGATACGTTTTATCAAGCGTTCGAAATACTTGATTTCGATAGAAATCTATTTTTTTAGACCAATTCACCTTTTTTTTCGACAGATTGAAATTGCACTCATATCATGTTTGTGGGGTGCGCTTCATTAAATATGACGAAATCTCAAAATAGCGGTTAAAGAAATCTCTAATTTAGGCAGTAAATGATGTTTAATTCTTAAAATTTTTGAAAATGATGTTGAAGCGATACACCACTTTTTTAGTAAGCATTGCCCTACTTTTTATGTCGATAGATCTAGTGGCTCAGATCAATGCGCCTAGGATAAGTTCTGGTGCCACGGTAAGTCAATCAATAGGTCTAACCAAGGTAACCGTTAACTATTCACGCCCTAATGTGGTATTGGCTGGAAATGATCGAAGCGGCAATATTTGGGGCACGGTTGTTCCCTATGGCATGACACTAAATCAACTAGGGGGCAATATGTATCCCTGGAGAGCGGGGGCCAACGAGAACACGACTATATCCTTTTCTGATGACGTCGAGATCCAGGGACAAAGACTCCTTTCCGGAACATATGGTTTCCATATTATTCTGGATGAATCAAATGAGGTTACTCTTATTTTTAATAGGGCGATAAACCATTGGGGAAGTTTTTCATATGATGATTCACTCGATGTTTTGCGTGTGACCGGTGAACTCTCGGACGCGTCCTGTACGAGTCCATTATTGACATATTCATTCACAGAAGTAAGTATCGACAAGGCCTTATGTGTACTCAGCTGGGATGACAAAGAAATACGATTTGAAGTAAAAGTGAATACCAATGAAATTGCTTTTAAGAAAATGGGAGATCAACTTAAAGGATATCTTGGTTTTACCTGGCAAGGATATAATAGCGCCGCAAACTATAGTCTTACCAGCGAATCCAATTATGAAAAAGGCCTTGAATGGATAGATCTTGCCATTTTGTCTTCGGGTCCGAACTTTACCTTGTTAATGACCAGGAGTAAATTATTGCAAAAACTCAATAAAGCTGAGGAGGCGAAGTCAGCAGTGACATCGGCAATTGCGCTAGCCACATATAGAGAGATATTAGGGTATGGAGATTCAAAGATACAATCGGGAGATGTGGCCAGTGCAATTGAGGCTTACGAGCTATCGATGCAAAAGTATAAGTCCAGTGCATACATCAATCAATTTGATGAGTTTGTATTACATATCCGGCTAGCCCAAGCAAATATGCGTTCTCAAAACCCCAAAAAGGCATTGACATACGCAGAGAAGGCCGTTGATCTCGCTCCCAGTGAACAGTTTAAAGGGATAGCCCAAAGTTTGGTGGACAGAATTTCAAATGGCAACTAAGGAATACTCTCTGGACAGAGGACACGTTTAGTATTGCCAGATTTATAAAAGAACAGCACTAGATGTTGCTAATTTGAAATAACAGATATGAAGCGTTTTAGGTTAGGTTTCAGTTTTCTTAAAGTTTTGACTTTAAGTACGGTGATCCTTATTACATGTGTGTCCTTCTTAGATGACCATTCCGGGTATGATAGTTTAATAATAGATAGAGTGCAATCTAAAGCGACCATAGTGCCTTTCAATTATGTACGGAAGAAAATCGTCGTTCAAGTTCAAATTATGAATCACGACAATTATAACTTCGTAGTGGACTCGGGGATTTATCCTTCGGTTATATCAAAAGAGTTGGCGGGGGAAATTGGCCTCACTTTGAGAAATAAAGGTACCGTGTCCGGATATGGTTCTGAGCGTAATTACTATTTTCATTGTAGTATTCCTGCCATGGCAGTGGGTCAATTAGAAATCCGTGAACTGGATGCAGTGGCTATGGATCTATCTAGATTCGATCAAATTGGAGTGCGGGTCGATGGGATCTTGGGGTTTGAGTTTTTGAAGCGTTTTGCAACTCGAATAGATTTCGAAAATTACCAGCTTTCTTTGTTTCAACGGCTTCCTAACGAGTATTTATTAGACAAAACAGTGAATGAGGATTATGTTTTATTTCCAATGTATTTGGATGGAGGTAAAATTCCGAAAATCCAAGGGGTTCGAATCGGAGACGAAATTATTACTGCCTGGATAGATACTGGAGCAGAGGCAGAGCTAGTATTGTCTCATCGCAGTGCTGAAAATCTAAAAATTAAAAAAGACTATCAGTTCATTGAAAAACGAAAGGGAACAGGTGCGAATGGCGTTTTCTACGCAGAAAATTACGCAATTCCCTCAATCGAAATATCGTCTTTTGTACACGAAGAAGTTATGGCCTCTGTTTTTAGCGAGGGAGGGAATAATTTAATAGGAAATGGATTAATGGAGCATTACAATGTTACTTTGGATTATATTGGGAAACGGATATTTTTTGAGAAAAGAGAGTAAGAAGCGTTGTTGTCAAATTACAATGAGGGAAGTCTGTTAAACCAAGTTGACAGGTATACCTATGCAGTTCGTTTTTTAATTCCACGTCGTTAAACTAGTTTTCCAAGAAGAAACAGGAACTACATCTTTTCTGCATAAAAAAACCTGAAAAATTAAGTGCCACCCTATCTAAAAGGTCGATTAATTAGACAGTGTTTAAGTTATTTTGTCAATACGTTCCTTGTCCATGTACATAACACCAGGGAATAAACAAAGTTGCACGTGAATACAACATAATAATTATGAGATTTAGTAATTCCAGAATGATGATTATTGGGTTTTGTTTTGTTCTCTTTTCCTGTGGTGATAAGAAAGAAGACTTTACAAAAGCCTTACCAACCGAAGAAGTAGAAATTTCTGGTTCTGCTTTCGACTCGTTAATAGGTAAAGACTTTCTTGTGGATGATTTACATTCCTATATTGGTTTCAAGATCAAGTATTTTGGCTATAGTCCGGTGAGAGGTAGGTTCGATGAATTTGATGGAACAGTTTTCTTTGATCCTGAGAAACCAGGCGCTTTTTCTGTATCTACCATCATTGATATGCAGAGCATCAACACGGGCAATGAAAGAAGGGATAATGATCTCATCAAAGAGGGAGGATGGTTTGATGTTACAAATTTTCCATTGGCAAAATTTACAAGCACCGGAGTGACGTTACATGAGAATGGATTTTATCTTAATGGCAATCTAACCATTAAAGGGATTTCCAAAGCGGTAACCATTGATTTTGAAAAACCACTTGATGTTAGTCGAGATTCCTTTATGAATTATCAATTTAGCCTCTATGGAACCCTGTCAATACATCGAAAAGATTTTGATGTGGTTGGAGGTGATTTTTGGACGACGACTATGGAAAATGGTTTGATGCAATTGTCCAATGAAGTAGAAATAGAAATAGAACTTCATTGCCGAAGAAACGATTATAATGAACGTTATAAAGAACTTGACAGCCTCAATGTTCGTGTCGTTGTCCTTGATAGAATAAAAAATAACGGTATAGAAACCGGTCTTACGCTCATAGATTCCCTTTATCGTAATGAACAAATAAATTCTGGGGCATTGTCCACGGTGGGATATATTCTCATAGAATGGGACATGAAGGAAGAGGCTCTGGCTGTGTTTAATAGGAAGAAAACCCTATTTGGAGATAACGCGATACTTCAAAATCAGTTGGGTGTCACGCATTTGAGTCGGAATAATAAAGACAAGGCAATGGAGGCCTTTAATGCCGCCAGGGAACTGGATTCAACTAACTCAAGGAGTACAGAATACCTTAAATTGCTTGGAAATCTAAAAGATGAGTAAGGTTAAAAACAAAGAAGTTCTGGATTCATATCTGGCAGCCAACAAAAGAAATGTCGTTGATTTGCTTCTGCCTATTTTAATTTGGGCCACAGTAATTGTCGTATTCCTGAACGTTAAGAAAATCCCGTTTGATTTTATTAGTGAGAATAAGGTTGCAACGCGATATTTTACCAAATTTTTAATGATGATTCTGTTTCCTATTGGAGTTATATATCTGTTCCATAAGGAGAAAGCAAAGTTTGGCATACATTTCCCTAAGTTTACTGCGTCATTTAGATTGTCATTACGCTCGTATTTCGTTTGTGGTCCTGCTGGAATTTCTTTTCCGATAATAGCGTACCTAGGATGGAGTTTTAGAGATTGGTATGGGACGATCGTAATTAGCGTTTTCTATTGTATTGGACTTATTCTTGTTCCGTTAGTGACCAGGAATATATCTAATGGACGGATACTGGAAACTTCGAATAATCGAATAAAATATTTTGTTATTCTGGGTCTTGCGACCATAGGTATTGCTTTTCTCAGCTACGAAAAAATCCCTGTTCTGTCCAAGGTTCTGTACTATACATTTATTGTCGGATTTGGAGAAGAGTTATTCTTCAGAGGGTATTTACAGTCCTCTTTCAATACTTATTTTGGAAAACAGTTCTCAATTGCCAATGTCAGCTTCGGATGGGGATTACTTCTATCTGCGCTGCTATTCGGACTTATGCATTCATTAGTTACGGTTCCTCCTACGTGGCCATGGGCAGTGTTCACCTTTGTGTTAGGGCTTATATTTGGATATTTAAGAGAGAAAGACGGTTCAATTTTGAGCGCCGTGTTATTACATGCTATGGCAGATATGCCACTTGCTTTTATCGTTCAATAGATTGCTAACTTAAGAACTGAAAAATGATTGCTATAACAAAAAAAAATCTATTTATTTATTTCCTTCTCAACACATCTTATTGCTTCTCACAGAAACGTATCAATGACAGCAATGAAGAACAATATTCTTTTGTAAAATACATTGAAGACCAAGGAAAATCTCGTGGAGTTACTGTAGAGCAAACCATAGATGGAGGATACATTCTATGTGGATATACAACAGACGGTGACCACGGTTCTGAAGACATATTGCTAATAAAGACAGATCGTATAGGTAAAATTGTTTGGAGAAAGACATATGGAGGAAAGGGTTTGGACATGGGTTGGGCTGTGCGCCAGTGCCGGGACGGAGGATATATTATTGCCGGATATACCGATAGTTATGGCCAGGGAATGATGGATATTTATTTGGTCAGAACCAATTCTAGTGGCGAAGTGACTTGGACTAAAACCATCGGAGGAGAAAAAGATGAATACGGATGGGATGTTCGAATAACGAAAGATCAAGGATTTATAATAGCGGGACAAACCGAAAGTGATGGAAATGGCGAAATAGACGCCTATCTGGTCAAAGTAGGTGCCAGCGGTCAAGAAGTATGGTCACAAACATACGGAGGTGTCGCCGTGGATCGCGTGTTTTCGGTTCAACAAGATACCGATGGGGGATACATAGCTGCGGGTATTTCATATAGTTATACAAGTGTTGGTCCTGAGGACCGTGATGGCTATGTGTTAAAGACCGATTCCTTAGGGAAAAAGCTATGGTCCAGAACATATGGAAAAGATGGTTATGACGTAGTCCATTCCATTTCCAAAACTAACGACCACGGATTTATTCTAACCGGATATGGTGATAGCTATTCTCAAAACGGAAAAAAGGATGTCTATCTCATAAAGATCAACGATAAAGGAGTCATTGAATGGCTCAACTCGCTAGGAAGTGCCCAAAACGATCGAGGAATAAAAGGAGAACAAACAAAGGACGGAGGGTATATAGCCATTGGGTTTACCGATGAGAATTGGGATATGTACCTGGTAAGAAGTGATGTCAATGGTAATGAGAAATGGATTAGGTCCTTCGGTGAAAAGAACAATGTCGATTTTGGATATACGGTTAGACAAACTAGCGATCACGGATATATATTGCTTGGGCACTCCGAAGAAACCAATGGCACTAAATCAAGCGTCCTCCTAATTAAGACCGACGACCTTGGAAGGGTTAATAATTGAATATTGATAATCATAAACAAGGATCGATTACTCATGAAGTGGCTTTGTTGCAAAATTGAGAACATGGTCAAGTCATTGAGATGAGCGTTTAAAACCTGGTATTCTCCTTTACTGAAACCAATACACTTGGATTAAGATACTTTATAATGCCAATTCACAAGACTTTCTCAAACACTTTATTGATAGTTGCGAGGTTTTGAGAAGAGGCTGACCTAACAAAGATTAAAGGTTGATTTTAAATGATATGCAACTGATTTTAGAAACACATTGCCCTAGATATCTTACCGGGTATATAGACTCTATTGCATGTTATACGTTCTCCAGGAATCATTGTGTTACGTTTTGCCCGGAGGGCGCTTTTAAGTTAGTCTTTCTGGATAGTGACCAATTCCAGTATCAAGTACAATGTGGAAAATGGGAGTCTTGTTCGAAGAAATTTGTTTGGGGCCCTCACAATATGTATCATCAATTGAAATCAAAAAAAGACAAAGGGGTTTGTGTGATAGTCAACTTTAAACCAGGAAAAGCAAAGTACTTTATTCCTGGAAAATTGGATAAATACCAGAACCGTCTTATTGATATAGGATCCGTTTGGAATAAAAGAAACGAGGAAGAGATTATTGTGGCTCTCGAAAGCCCGAATGCACGCAACGTTGAGGCCTTCCTATTGAATAGATTGCTATATCGAAAAAAATCGTTGATAGACAACGCTATGGAGTCCATTGTTTCAAATAAGGGAGTGGTTGAAATAAATTATTTAGCCAAATCTATAAAATTGAGTTCCTCTCACTTTCGAAAAAGATTTAAAGAGGAAGTAGGGATTTCTCCAAGTCAATTCTGTAAGATCTATAGAACGCAATCTATTATGACTTTTTTGAAAGAGGAATCCAGTATTAGCCTCACCGAATTGACGTATAAATTTGGATATTTTGACCAGTCCCATTTCATACGAGAGTTTAAATCTGTTGTAGGGATATCTCCCGGTCAATTCAAAAAGAAAAAGGAATTGATAAAACGGCCGGCATACTATGAATAGTCGTTTTTTACAATTATTTCATACCTAGGTAATCTACATTTGATTTAATAATGAAAACAATGTATTATGAAAAATTTAAAGAACGAAACACAAAAGAGTTTCAGTACAACCAACACAGACATGATCGTGCTGGAGTCCATGACTAAAAAGAGGAAAAAAGGTGGTTTAAAAATACTTATTCCGTGGATGCCAGGAGGAGACTAGTCTAATCTCGCGTTTCAAAGGCGAACCTTCGGGTTCGCTTTTTTATTAAAATATTTGGTATATGATGGTATTTCAACAGGCCTTGGAACTGATGGAGGAAAGATGGAAATCGGTTCAATTTAAATTGGAACAACTACCCGATTTAGGGATTAGGACAATGGAGAAGTTTCAATTTCACGAAACCGGATTAAACATTCTCTCAGATGACTTTTACAAGCAGCTCTTGCATCTTCCTTCACATGGAGCTGCCAATGTTATTACTGTGGCAGAAACCTCGTCTTTATACATGTTCGTACACTATTGGTCCGATGGGATTGCTACACCGCACCAGCATGTTTGGAGCGGTTTTTTTATGAATCTCAAAGGGACGATCATACATTCGGAGTATGAATATGAAGCATTAGAAAAACTGGGGCCTAATCTTGACTTTGGACGGTTGAGCACTAAAAGAACAGAAATTCTATATCCTGGCGATATGGTTCCCGTATATCCGGGCAAGGCATACATTCATGGTCTGTGGCATGTAGATAGTTTTTGTCTTAGTTTAAGTGTGCGAACGAAAACAAATAAATTCTCCTCGAACCAACTCACTATAGACTATAATAGATGCTCGGGTATAGCGATAGACCTTACACCTAAGAGGCCAGATATCCAGCAACTAACTCTATGGCTGGGTGTTTTGTACGAAAGGAATAGAAACATCTATGAGAAAAGTCTGGATAATATATTGAATTCATTGGATGCTTGCTCGATATTGCTGATGTTCTATCATTTGCTAAAACTCCATTCACACTTGGAATTAATCAATTATTTCGAAACTAAGTATAGCATCGTTAGTGATCCTCTTTTGGGCCATTACAAGAACTTCTTACATGACCTGGGAAGAGACGAGATCTTTTTCGGTATTAGATCGAATATCACAGATTTCGAGTTGAGGGCACTGTATGGAGCCCTGTATGTCGCTGATAATTTGCAACATTTCCTTAAGATTCTTGCTCTTTTGTTTCCAAAAGAGCCCGTAGTCGATACAGGGGGGCAATTGTTGTTCAAAGCGACCAATACTCCGGTGCTTAAAGAAAGCCCGCAATCTTTGCAAAATACATATAAGCTGTATTTAAAAGCCATATTGGCCGGCTCAAGTCATGAAGTCTTTGTCGCTCGTATAAATTCAGATAGTGAAATAGGTCTTCAAGAAACCGAATCCTTGATCCAACATATTCAGGGATTTCGAAATTCAATTATATTCACCCCTCTTTTTCCCAGGGAAGGTTCTGTCGCATCTACATCAACTAATTAGTGGAAATTATATCTTTGAGTTAAAACCCCATGTTCAAAGGTCATTGTTTTCCAAAGTCAATTATCATCCAGGCAGTTTACTTCAAATTTAGATTTGGACTCAGTTATCGAGAGATAGAAGAATTAATGGCTATTCGAGGTGTTGCAGTAGATCATGCCACTATCCAACGATGGGTCTTTAAATTCACACCACTGCTGGAAAAGAAATTTAGAAAACGAAAGAAAGCCGTTGGAAGAAGATGGAGAATGGATGAAACCTATGTTAAAGTTCAAGGTAAATGGTGCTATTTATATCGTGCTGTTGATAAACAAGGGAACACTATTGATTTCTTACTAACCAAGAGAAGAAAGAGAATGAGCGCACAATCATTTCTCATCAAGGCTATTGAGAATAACGGCAAGCCAGAGTTAATCAATATCGATAAAAGTGGATCCAACAAACACGCTATTAGAATCTATAATAAGCGGTCGCTGTCCAAAATTGAAATTCGGCAATGCAAATGTTTGAATAATATTGTTGAACAGGATCATCGCTTTGTTAAAAAACGAATAGTTAGAGGTTTGGGATTCAAGGAATTTGAGTCCGCGAAAAGAGCACTATCGGGGATTGAGATGGTGCATATGATTAGGAAAGGGCAGTTGATTTCAAACAGAATATCAATATTCAAGTCATTTTATTCTTTGGCTAGTTAGAAAACAATAATTACTTGTTATCTTAGAATTTAATATATCAGATGCGACAGATACACAAATACTAATGAATAAATTAAAACATAGATTCGAGACCCTTTTCTTTATCTTTCTAATATCAATTTTAGGTAGTTGTTCAAGTGACGATAGTAATCCTACTAATGACACCCAAGAAGAGCCTCCAACGAATTTTTTATTGGGAACATGGAAGGTAAGAAGTTTTACTTTTATCTGTGAATCTGGAATTACTAAAGAAGTATTGCTAGACGGCTGTATTGCGGAATCCTGGGATAGTTATGAATTGGGGGAAGATACCAGTAATGTTTTTCAGGGTGTTTACCGGTCTGAATTTTATGGTGAAAATAGTGAAGGGAATTGTATCGTAATTAGTGAAATAAATGGAGATTGGTTTTTGCAAGGAGATTCGCTCATTACGGTTCGAGATGGAACTAGCTTTACAAGGCAAATATTTGATCTTACAGAAAACAGCTATCGCGAGATGGAAGAAATTGAATTTTATAATGGCACTCCATGTAGTGAAAGCGATCCAGGTATACGTTATACTAATTTTGTAAAAATATAATATACGCAGAACTTCTCTCTAGTTAACGGTCGTTTGCAAACCCTGTCCCGCTTAGGGGAACGCCCTATGATCGGGAAAAACCAGTTCATTTCAAACAAGACACCGATATTCAAATCATTTTATTCGTCGGCCAATTAGATCACGAGAACTTCTAATTATCTTAGAGTTAAACCTATCAGCTGCGACAGACACATTAAAACCACCTTCATAATGAAGGTGGTTTTGTTTTTAAATGAATCGAGCCTAATCTTCAAGACCTAAGACAGAACCAAAAAAACTTCAGAAATAAGGGTAAGAAATTGATGAGTTGGGTACATAAGGTAGAATACCTGAAATACTACCCCCCTGTTAGGTTCAATATTTCTATGACAACATATTCATTAATTCTAATTCCTTTCATATTATGAGAAAGTACATTTTCCTAGTTTGTTCGTTAGTACTATTTGGGACTACATATGCCCAAAAAGATGTAACCGTTCCGGAGACTACCAGTTTCGATTCCGCAATGGGATCCAGTTCTTCTGTGAATCAATCCAATGGTAAGCTCAATATTAATTTGGAGCTGGTTTCATTAAAAAGCTATAAAGATTTAAACGCAAGTTTCGGCATCAATTATGACGGTGCCATGGTGGTGAAAGATGCAGCGGCCACTAACGAATTTGCTCCCCAGGGGGTTCTGGGCCTTGGCTGGGGAATGACCTTTACCCGAATTCTGGCCGATAACAAATTAACGGCCACAAGAGATGATGACACCTATTATTTGATGGAAGGAGGGCTTAATGAATTGATTGCAGTGGCCAAAAGCCCAACGCGATATGATTTTAAGACCAAAATGCATAAACCTTGGAAGGTTTATTATTATCCGCTGGAGGAGAAATGGGAGATCGTTAAAGACAACGGTTACACCTATACATTTGCGGATGTAGACTGGACCATCCATTGGGGCAATTGGATTGGGGATAGCAATCGTTCCGCAGCTAGCAGACAAGGATCGTCTTGGAATTTAACCAAGATAGAAGACTTGCATGGAAATTCTGTGCAATATGAGTATCAACATTTGGATAGATCCTTAAAGAATACAGGAGCTGTTAAACACACCGAAGCTACCTATCTAAGCAAGATAATTGGTCCCCATGGAGAGGAGGTTAGATTCACCTACTCAAACAAGCCAGGGGCCGAGTATTTCCAGCCCAACTCAGATCAAAGTGAACCGGATGCCTATCAAGAGATCATAGAACGAAAGTACCTGGTTGACATAAAAGTGTACAACTCCAATGTACAGTTGATGTACACCTACGATTTCAATTACAGCTCCATTGGCAGTGGTTCCTTTACCAAAAGATTATTGAAAGAAATTATCTGGTCCAATACAAGTGGTGACCAGCAAACTTTTCGTGAATTCGAATATGACGAAAATTCGAGTTCCGATTTCTATGGAGCCTTGACCCATCAAATTCTGCCTACCAAGGGAAGGATAAGCTATCAATACGCAACCAACGAAATTCCAATTGACCAGGTCTACGAAACTACGATCCTTAGTGAGAATTCAACTTTAATCATTCAAAAAAACTACATCCTTAAATTGGATTGGCTAAATGATCTGTACTTGCTCACATGGGACGGAACCACCTGGAACCAACAATTGGTCTCTGATGACATTCCTTCGGGGGGTGTCAATGGTGACTATAAAAGTATGCCCATAGTTGCCAAAGAAAACTTTTTCTTACTTCTCCACGGAGGCAGTCCCGATAAAGTGATTCTTGGAGGACTAAAAGACAACGGTAAAACATGGAACATCTCTTCGACCACCTTTGACGATCTGGGCGCAACATTACTGGGCGTTAAAATGATGTCGGGAAATGACTTTGTCGCCATAGGAAACCCCGACCATGATCGAATTCATTTTTACAGATGGGACAGAAACTCATGGGACATCAAGCTCATTCAAACATCGAGTACCGGAAACTATTATTATGCCGGAACCAACAACTATGTTATTAAGAACAAACGTCAATCGGGTCAAGATGCTGTAACATTTTATTACTACGATTTGCTTGGTGACATTCAATCAAAATCCTTTAATGTCGGGTTTAGCACAACAGGTAGTATTGGCGCCGATAATTACTGGTATGCTCAAAATTCATTCGCCCAGGTAAATGCCAATGCAAATCCTGAGTACATGATACGTTGGGATGAAAATTACGACTATGTGGATAAGGATGCTCCCTTTGGCTGGTTGCCCGATCATATACGCACCTATGGGTTTTACAACAATTACTTTAGTGTTTCTGAAGATATTGATCATTGGACTTCATATAGTACCACTAACACAGGAAGGTATCTGGGAGATGGGCAGTGGATTACGAAAGGAGTATTGTCCGCGCCATTTAATGATGAGAATACGCTCGTTGGATTTGGACGGGACGTTTTTACACATCCTTCCAATGCCACCACCGGAAATACAAATATCCATGTTTTTAACGCGAATACGGCTGCTTGGGAAACCAGCAGTTATGCGGCCAACGGAGGTGGAATCGATAATGATCAAAAGATGTCCTTCGAGGCATTTGGCAGAAGATATATTTTCGCCAACCGAAGGTTGTACAGAATTCATCAAAACCTGGGAATCACACCATTGAGCAACTACAACTCTAATACCATTCTGGCCAAATCTGATGGAGGTAATGTCCTTTATATTTCTTCAAGAAATGGCAACCAGACAGAAGGGACGCCATTTGCTAAAATTCTCTCGATTACAGACAAAAACCAGGTTTTTACGCATGACATTGAATCTGGTTACTATCTATGGCAAAATAAATACAAAAACTATCAAAACTTTGGAATTGGCCATAACACCTTCATCGTAAAAGATGAGAACAGTAACACTGCCAAAATCTATCGTGTTATAGACGGTAAGATCGATTTCGACGGAAACGATCCGGTCTATAAGGACTACGTAATTGTTAAAGAAACCTACGATCCGGTACTTACTCGGAAGCATAGAAAGTATTATTGCTATACAGACCCGATACTTTCTCAAGACAATCGAAGAGTATATTATGAAAATGTGGCGCAACTGAACGATGTTGATGGCATTTTAGGAAAAACCGTGACTTCCTATGACACAGGAGAGACAGATTTCCGAAGAATCGGCCTTCCATTAAAGATTCGGCATTATGACGGCGACAACAATTTAGTATCCGAACAGATCAATACTTGGGCGGTTACAGACCTTGACTGGGAAAGCCAATTAGGCCCAGGAGTGACCTATTATCTCCAGATGTCGAGCAAGCTTAACAGGTCTTTTGAAGGAAACGATGAGCTATTTGTAGAAGAGGACTATCAGTACGATTTTGTCACAGGATATCTAAAGAAAAAGGAATTTACCGACAGCGAAGGAAATGTTGAGACTACCGAACATACATATCTATTTGAAGAGTTCCCTTCGGTTGAAGCAGATAACTTATTGAGTCCTGTCATTTACACCAAAGCCTACTCCCGAAAAGGAACCGATCCCATAGTATATAAAAACGCTATCGCCTCAGTATGGGATCTTTCAGGGGTTCCTACTCCGAAGGACAGCTACCAATGGGACGGTACAGGTGGAGCCACAGGAATTCAATTCGATTTTCAGGGGGGGTCAAACAATGATTTCCGGAATACCCAAATAATTGAATTGACCGACAGCAATGGTAATGTACTCCAAGCCAAAAACCGAACTGACGTTACCACCGCATACATTTACGGATACAGTGGAAAACAATTGGTCGCCAAGATTGAAGGAGGCACCTATAGCGAGGCCATGGCATTGGTCAACACCTCGATACTTAACAATCCAGCTTCCGATTCCCAGTTGCAAAATGAACTACAATTGATACGCGACGGTCTGAGCAATGCTTTTGTTACAAGCTACACACATCATCCCTCCATTGGAATGACCAGCGAGACAGATCCGCGCGGAAGAACCACTACCTATGTCTATGATGATTTCTATCGCCTGGATCATGTAAAGGACAATGAGGGTTACATCGTAAAAAAGAATGAATACCAATACCGCAGCGCTCCCTTCAATTACACCACCGAGTCCACCGATATTCCGGATTGCAGCGTGATTGGAATAGGAATCAACAACAATGGAGACCCCGACCCCGTAACCCTTTCACTTGTAAAATTATTTGATACCGGTAACACCGTGACTTTTGAAGTAACGGCTTCGGATGGCGGCAGTTATGCATTCTTATGGAACCATACCCAAACGGGAGGTTCGGCAAGTGATTTTAACATAGAAACGCTATTTGGCGGTACACAGTTAAAAATTACCAGTCTGCAATGTGTGGGAGCGGATTTCTCGGTACAAGCCTACATAAATGTAACTGGTGGAACCAATATTCATAGCAACACAGTGAATC
>JBCCIJ010000015.1:0-87392 GCA_039028295.1 Bacteroidota bacterium | reverse complement strand
TAGACATTACACCACAAATGTTACCCGGTCAGGCAGGTACAACAACTACGTACTGGATCGAATTTATCAATGGTGTTACAAGCGGTGGTGGTGCTGTATTCTGGGAGATTTCCTCTAATATGGTAAATGGTAATGCATCTGCTACTTCAAATGCTGGTGTGTATACTATTTTTGACCCACTATTGGACGGTGTTGCTGTATTGGACGGTATCTGTACTCCTATGGGAGGTGGTCCAACTTGTGACGTAGTACAATTTGATGCTACCGGTTTACCATTTGACATTGATGGTGCTGGTGATGTAACAGCCGATTGTGTTGGAGCGCCAAACCTAATTCCTGTTACCGTTGGTGACCCTGGAACTATTGGTGTTGATTCTAATATTGATAATGTAACTATTACCATTACCCATACCTTTGATGGTGACTTAGATATTTTCTTAGTAGCTCCTGATGGTACCGAGTTGATCCTTTCTGATCAAAACGGTGGTTCTGGTCAAAACTATATTGATACTGTCTTTATGGACGGAGGAGGTGATATTACAGCTGGCACTCCTCCATTTACAGGAACTTTTGAGCCAGAAGGTGGTACTTTTGCTGCTGCTTTTGATGGCGTAGATATCCAGGGAGACTGGGCCTTGAAGGTTTGTGATAACTTTGGGGGAGATACCGGAACAGTAGATTCCTTCTCTCTTTCTATCTGTCGTCCTGAGCCACCTACAAACGACGAGTGTGTGGATGCATTCCCGATCGCTTGTGGTGATATTGTGGTAGGTGAGACTATTACCGATACAGATTCAGGTGGAAATCCAGCAAACGATGAGTGGTATTCATTCACTGGATCAGGATCACCTCAATTAGTTACCCTTTCACTTTGTGATGGCGGGACTGATTATGACTCCTTATTAAGAGTATTCGATGCTTGTGGCGGAAATGAGATCGCAACTAACGATGATGCTTGTGGATTACAGTCTGAGTTGAGCTTCCTTTCTGATGGAACTACGACATACTTCGTAATGGTGGAAGGATTTGGATCTAACAATGGTAACTTCTCAATGGAAGTAACTTGTGTTGACCCACCACCAAACGATGAGTGTGCTGGTGCTTTAGACATCACTTGTGGAGAAACTGTAGTTGGTGAAACTGATACTGCTTCTTTTGATGCTACTGCTCCTGTTTGTGTAACTGGTATTACTGCACCTGGTGTATGGTATACCTTCACAGATGACACAGGATTAGTTACAGACTACACTTTATCTATGTGTGACGGTGGAACAGACTATGACAGTAAGATCACTGTATACTCTGGAGACTGTGGTGCTTTAGCTTGTGTGGTTGATAACGATGATACTTGTGGACTTCAGTCTGAAGTAACTTGGCAAGGTGACGGATCTACGACCTATTACATTTTGGTACACGGATTTGCTGCTAACACTGGTAACTTCTCCATGGCGTTAACTTGTGCTCCTGTACCTCCACCAAACGATATGATCGCAAACTCTATCGATGTGGATGAAATAGGATTCCCTTACACCGATCCAGCAGTGGCTATGCCAGCTGCAACTACAGAAGCTGGTAACCCAGCCGGATGTAACATCGACGGTGCAAATGGAGTATGGTACAACTTTGTTCCTGACGGAGACGGATTTGCTACGGCAACCATCGTTTCTCCAGCAGGTGCAAGCTTCGTAAACTTCTTTAGTGCAGACAGTGAAAGTGCAACAGAAGACGAACTTACTTTGGTAGAGTTTAATGGTAACCAGTGTGCTCCGCAGACCGATGCTATTATTCCAACCGATGCAGGTCAGGCTTACTATGTATTTGTTGTGAACACCGGAGGTATCACAGATATCGTAATCGATGGAAACAACCTGGGAACTAACGATAATGCAATCGAAGGATTCACGTATTATCCAAACCCAGCTACTGATGTGTTGAACTTGAACTCTATAGACACTATCGATAATGTAGCGATCTACAACCTCCTAGGACAACAAGTATTGAACGATGATGTTGCTGCAACTAGCGGAACATTGGACGTTTCCAACTTGGCCGTAGGTGCTTACATTATGAAAGTATCTGTTAATGGAGAAATTGGAACTTACAAGATTATCAAAAGATAATTCTTAATAGTATACATTTTAAGAGCCATCCCGATTCGGGATGGCTTTTTTTATAACCCTAACGTATTCTATTTGTCCCTTAACTCTTACCGTTCTTGGTAGTAGAGGAAGTAATTATTATGTATTTTTGCGCCATGCAATTGGATTATTCATTCATCATTCCAGTATACAATAGGCCTCAAGAAACACAGGAACTCTTGGAGAGTTTCTTGTCCGTTATATTTCCTCAATCCTATGAGATTGTAATCGTGGAAGACGGTTCGACCGAAACCTCCGAATCCGTAGTACAATCCTTTTCGGAACAGCTAAATATCTCTTATTATTTTAAAGAAAATACAGGTCCTGGAGATTCTCGAAATTATGGAATGCGAAAGGCAAAAGGCAACTATTATATTATATTAGATTCTGATTGTTTGATTCCATCCAATTATTTAAATGAAGTAGATCAATTTCTGCGGTCTACTTACTACGACTGCTATGGCGGTGCGGACACTGCCCATGAAAGCTTTTCAGCTTTACAAAAGGCTATTAATTATGTTATGACCTCTTTCCTCACGACTGGAGGAATCCGTGGAAGTGAAAAAAGCGTGAGCAGGTTTGAACCCAGAAGTTTTAATATGGGTATTTCAAAAGAAGCCTTTGAAGCCACTGGCGGTTTTGCGAAAATCCATCCTGGAGAAGACCCGGATTTGTCTCAACGTATATTAAAGGCCGGATTTAAAACTACCTTTATTCCCAATGCGGCGGTATTTCATAAAAGGAGAATATCCTGGAAGAAATTCCACACTCAAGTGAAAAAATTTGGGATGGTACGGCCTATATTGTCCAGTTGGCATCCAAACTCGGCCAAAATTACCTTTTGGTTTCCCTCTCTATTTGTTGGGTTCGTATTTGCTTCATTTCTGATCTGTTTCATATGGCATTGGATGGCAATACTCCCTTTGGTAATTTATACGAGCTTGGTATTTCTTGGCGCAACTTTTAAGAACAAAAGCTTGTGGATCGGTCTGCTGGCGTTAGTAGCTTTGTTTGTGCAATTTTTTGGATACGGATTGGCTTTTGTAAAATCAACCTTTTACATTCGAATTTTAAAGAAAGATCCGCAAAAGCAATTTCCACACTTATTTTTTAAGTAATTTTATTCCATGACGGGTCAGAAAAAAAAATACAAAACCTCCAAAGTAAGGTCATTTCTTTTTTTCCTGCTTTTAGCGCTGGTGTTTTGGGTGCTTACTAAGTTTTCTGAAGAAACGACAGCCGCAATAAATGCGAATTTAGCCTTTACAAATTTACCCGGTTCTGTATCTATTTCTCCTAGTACCCCGTCCAATATTGAATTTGACATTTCGGCTAATGGATTCGAATTTCTATCCTACAATGTCAGCGCTCCGAAGATTACTGTAGATGTATCTAAATACTATAATGAAGGGGATACCTTAGTTTTGATTTCAGGAGCAGAGTTGGATAAGATCATTATGTCCCATTTTGGAAACGATACTCGGGTAAGCAACTTATCCATTGCGAGCCTGGAAGTTCCTTTAGACATTGTCGTGTCTAAAATGGTACCGATAAAATTAGTGACTGAAATATCGTATAAAGAAGGCTATAAGCCTGTAGGAGAGCCTATCCTGAAACCAGATTCGATTATGATTTCTGGCCCATCAGCTTCGGTTAAAAGGGTGGACCACGTTATTTCTGAAACATATACCAATAAAAATGTTTCAGAAACTTTGGAAGGGGTTATTGGCCTTCATTTAGAAGAAAATACCGATATTTTTTTTTCTGAAGAAACCGTTAATCTGCAAATCGTAGTAGAAGAATTTGCCCAAAAGCGAATGACCTTACCTGTAGAAGTGGTGAATGTACCTCAAGACATTCAACTAAAACTTTTGCCTGAAAATATTGTAATAAGTTTTGATGTTTCAGTGAATCAATTTAATAGTATTTCGGAGAACGATTTTAAAATTGTTTGCGATTATGCGTTGCGATCCTCGGGAGAAAATATTTTAGTGCCAAAACTCATAGACCAACCTGAGGGTTTATATCATATTGAGTGGAGTACCAAAAAAGTGGAATATCTAATATTTAAATAGTTGAAAATTATTGGACTTACAGGTGGTATTGGTAGCGGTAAGACGACTGTAGCAGGTTTTTTTTCCGAATTGGGTGTGCCGGTATACATTGCCGATGTGGAAGCCAAAAGGTTAACACAAAACTCCAAGGTCATCCGTAGAAAGCTTATTGCCTTATTAGGCCCTGAAACCTACAACGAAACAGGCCTCAATCGCGAGTTCGTGGCCAATGCTATTTTCAATGACAAGGAGCTGTTACAAGGAGTAAATGAAATTATTCACCCAAAAGTCGCACGTCACTTTTCAAGATGGTTGGAAAAGCAAAACGCTGTCTACTGTATTAAAGAGGCTGCTATCCTTTTTGAAAATGGAGGTTATAAAAATTGTGACGCCATTATTTTGGTTACCGCTCCTGTGGCTCAGAGAGTGGAACGCATATTGAAAAGAGATCATACCACCACCAAGGCCATCGAAGATAGAATATCAAATCAGTGGTCCGATGAGAAGAAATTGGATCTGGCCGATTTTCATATTGAGAATATCGATTTGGAAGTGACCAGGATGAGAGTAAAACAACTGCACCAACTCCTTTTAAAGAGCTAAATTCAAGCTCAAAAATCCTTTTGTTAACATTTGGTTAAACACGCCAAAGGCTAAATGTTAAAATCTTAATTTTGAATCATGAACAAAAAGTTGTTTGCCCTACTTATTGGATTAATGACGTTATCGCTCTTAGGGATCGTTTTTGTTCAGGGATATTGGATCAATAATGCGTATCAAACGAAAGAAGAACAATTCACTTTCAATGTGCGGCAAGTTTTGATTGAGGTGGCAAGTAAAATTCAGTTAAGAGAAACTGAGGATTATTATCGCCTGTATAGCGGGTTGGTGGATAGTTTAAATCAGCCAGATAATGTAAGCGTCAACGAGCTTATTTACCGCATTGTCAATGAAGACAAGAATGAAACCATCATATTTTCGGATGGGATTATTGAAGAAGATTACAAGCTGTCTTCTGGTTTTTTTGACACCGAATTCGATAGCATTCAGTTCAAAAAGATTACCAATAAGAAACAAACAACCAAGATTACTGAAGGCTTGGATGGCAGTGGTTACACTACTCAAAGCAAGGTAGATTTTGTACGATTACGCGATTATGAACGTAAGCAGTTTGAAAATATGTTCCAAGATATTTCTTCTGCGACCCCAATTCATAAACGAGTGAGTAATGATGAGATAATTGAATTAATTACCAAGGAATGTTTGGAACGAGACCTGATACCCAAATTTGAATACGCCGTGTATAGCAATGAACTAGCAACGAAAATACGTTCAAGAAATTTTGAACTGGACCCCTCAAGCACGTATGGGGTGCCGTTGTTTGTGAATGATAACTTAAAGACCAGTTATAAGCTCTATGTGAATTTTTCAGAAAAGGGAAAAGAGGTACTAAATACCATTCTTGGAATGGCCATTCTATCTTTAGGCTTTACCACGGTAATTATTTTGGCCTATTCCAATGCGCTGAGACAATTATTCAAACAAAGACAGATTTCTCAAATTAAGACGGACTTCATCAATAACATGACTCACGAATTTAAAACGCCCATTGCTACCATTAATTTGGCATTGGATGCGCTTAAAAACCCAAAAGTGGCAGATGACAAAGAGTTTATTTCCCGCTATTTGAAAATGATTCGTGAGGAGAATAGACGCATGAATGCTCAGGTAGAGAACGTGCTTCGTATCTCTAAATTGGAGAAGAACGAACTGGACCTTCCTAAAGATCGTTTAAAACTCCACGAAATTGTAGAAGATGCAATCACTCATGTAAGTTTAATTGTCGAAGATAGAGGTGGTTATATTCAAACTCATTTTGATGCAATGAAATCTTCTGTACTTGCTAACGACTTACACCTTACCAATGTTGTTGTGAATATGCTGGACAATGCCATGAAGTATTCAAATGATGCTCCTAAAATAGATATTTATACGGAAAACGTGAAGAACACCATTATTCTTAAAATCAAAGACCAAGGAATTGGAATGTCTAAGGGTGTACAGAAAAAAATATTTGAAAAATTTTATCGCGAACATACTGGCGATATACACAATGTGAAAGGTCATGGACTTGGACTTTCTTATGTAAAACGAATTTTGAGCGATCATAACGCCGAAATTTTTGTCGAGAGTGAGAAAGGAAAAGGCAGCACCTTTATTATAAAAATGCACTTAATCTCTTAATATATGGAAACTGAAAACAAAAAAATCTTGCTTGTCGAAGACGATCCAAATTTTGGAACGGTTCTTAAAGACTACCTTTCTATGAACGACTATGACGTTACTCACGCGAAGAACGGAATGGAAGGGTTTGAAAAATTTAAAAAAGACGATTTTGATCTTTGTATACTGGATGTTATGATGCCGTACAAAGATGGATTTACCCTGGCCAAGGAAATACGAGAAAAGAATGAGGATGTCCCCATTATATTTCTTACCGCAAAGGCCATGAAGGAAGATGTATTGAAAGGATACAAAGTAGGAGCGGACGATTATCTAAATAAACCCTTTGATAGCGAGGTTCTTTTGATGAAAATAAAGGCCATCATTCAAAGAAAGGCGACCGATTCTATTGCAGACAGTAAACAGTTTGAATTTAACGTGGGGAATTTCCATCTTAATTCAAAGCTTCGTTTCCTTACCTATAAAAAGGAAGATCCCAACAAATTATCTCCAAAAGAGAATGATTTATTGCGTTTATTGGCCCTTCATAAAAACGATTTGATGCCCCGAGAATTGGCGCTAACAAAAATATGGCGAGATGATAATTATTTCACATCACGTAGTATGGACGTTTATATTGCCAAATTACGTAAGTACCTCAGTAAGGATGACGGAGTAGAAATAATCAATATCCACGGGGAAGGTTTTCGTTTATTGGTGAAAGACGAGGTCGATCAATAAAATCTCAAAAGTTAAGTGTTAAGGGCGTCCATTTATGGGCGCTTTTTGTTTTAACAAAGTGACGACCTATCTTTTTTCCTGAATAAATTTTATGATCTCAGAAGGGGCCGTTTCGTAATTGAACCAATGAATGGCATCATTCTTTTTAAACCAGGTAGTTTGTCGCTTGGAAAATCGACGTGTGTTTTTCTTTATTTCTGAAATAGCTTCGTCCAGAGATAGCCTTCCTTCAAAATACTGAAACAGTTCGCGATAGCCTACAGTTTGCAGTGCATTGAGCCCTTTGTGTGGGAGCAAATCCTTAGCTTCTTCAACCAAACCATTAGCGATCATAGAATCCACCCTGCGGTTAATACGATCGTAGATAGTAGCCCGTTCGGCCGTTAAACCAATGAATAGTGTGTTGAAATTTCTTTCTTCAGCAACCTGTTTCAAAAAAGAAGAAAATGGTTTTCCGGTTCCTCTATAAATTTCCAAAGCTCTAATCAAGCGATGCTGATTGTGAATGTCTACTTTTTCATAATAATCTGGGTCCACATGCTTCAGTTCTTTTTGCAGTGCCTCCAAACCTTCAGATTGGAATGTCGTATTCAGTTCCTGTCTTATGTTTGAAGCAACTTTTGGAAAATGATCAAGCCCTTTCACCACAGCATCCACATATAGCCCGGAACCGCCAACCAAGATCACCGTTGGATGAGTTTGGAATAGGGTTTCCAGTTGTGCAAGAGCCTCTTTTTCAAAATCTCCTACGCTATAAGTATCATTAATACTTTTATTCTGAATAAAATGATGCGGAACGGCAGCCAATTCTTCCGAAGTGGGAACAGCCGTACCAATGTTCATTTCTTTAAAGAACTGCCGGGAGTCTGCCGAAATTATTTCCGAAGAAAAAAAACGAGCAAGAGCGATTGAAAGCGCAGTCTTCCCGATGGCAGTAGGCCCTACAATACAAACTAAAAGGGGTTTTTGAGATTGCATTAGTTTTAATCTTCTTGCGGATTAAGTTTTTCGCCGCAGGAATGACAAAATTGGGCTCCGTCTGTGTGGTGAGAATCATTGCAATTGGTACAACACTGCGTATTGGTATCTACATGTTGATCTGCCTTGGTGTATTCTGAAGTAATAATACCGGTAGGAACCGCAATAATTCCATACCCCATGATCATAATAATGCTTGCGATAAATTGACCTAAGGGAGTGCCAGGGGAGATATCTCCGTATCCAACAGTGGTCAATGTTACAATAGACCAGTAAATACCATGTGGAATGCTAGTAAATCCATTTTCTTCACCTTCTACAATATACATAACGGTGCCTGCAATAATGGAAATGATTACAACGGCAAACAGGAAGATGAAAATTTTCGGTCTACTGTGCAATAAAGCTCTTTTCAATTTATTAGACGCCCCAACGTACCGAGTCACTTTCAGTATGCGAAATACTCTTAGTAATCGAAGAGACCGCACTGTAAGCAAATAACTAAATCCTGGAATAAAAGAAAGATATAGTGGAATGGTAGATAAAAAGTCTATGATTCCGTAAAAACTGAATATATATTTCGCTGGTTTTTTAACCGTAATGATTCTAGCAATATATTCAAGACTAAAAAATATAGTGATCACCCATTCACCAATATAAAGGAATTCATGATATTTTTCGTCAAAGGATTTGATGCTTTCCAGCATTACAAAAATAATGCTCAAAACAATAAGGAAAAGCAGTATTACGTCAAAGGCTTTACCCAAAGGGGTGTCTGCTTCATAAATGATATCGTGAAGCTTGATACGCCAGTTTTTTTTCTCAGCCGATTTCAAAAGGTTGTTTTTACAAATATAAAGTTTTAATTAAGTTTACTCACTTGGCTTTCTCCTTTGGGTAATAGCACTGTCTTTAAGACTTTGTTTTTGCGCAAGTAGCCCTGTATGATGTGCTGAGCGTCACGATTGTTTTGCATAGGAGTAATAATGGACCTTAGCACATCCGGATTGTTTATTTGAAAGTTGAGCTGATAAAAACCAAAACCCATGTATTGACCGTTCTCTATCAAGATCACCGAACGTTCATCAACGTCCCTTCCTCTGTCAATAATGAGCATATGTTTATTTTCATAGCTGTTATCATTTAGGAAGGTTGAAACTCTTTTATTATATGCTTCAGGAGATTCTTCGGAAATACAAGCTCCATTACATTCCTTAACCCCGTATTGAAAACAACTTCTTTTGCCAGAATGCAAGCCAGTTAATTTTTGGCAAAGCCGATATGCTTCTGTTATTTTAAACAACACACTTTTCGCTTGCTGGTAATTGGTAAAGGTGGTGATGGCTTTCTTTCGACCATCCGCCTTTTCAATTTTCAAATTAATATAACCATCTTCATCTTTGAAGGACCCTAACTGATAATTATAAATAGTTTTTCTCAGGGCTCTGTTATAGATCGGTTTTACACGCTTTATCTCTTCACTTTCCTTAAGAAGTGCAATCAATTCACTTCCAGTTGTTTCGTGAGTGACCGACGCTACTTGCAGCTGTATTTTTTTTGATTTTCTACTATCTCCCGTAAAATGCTGAGTAAGTCGCTTTTGAATATTTTTACTCTTACCAATATAGATAATATCACCCGCTGCATTATAGAGATAATAGACTCCAGTGCTGGTAGGAGCCGCACTAATGAGATCCAGTAACTTGGGTTCCATCTGTGTTTTGGGGTCCTTACGAATACTTTCAATTACAATTTCTTTGGAGGTATCTTTGGACAGTAGTAATTTAAAAAGTTCAACAGTTGCTTTGGCATCTCCTTGAGCGCGATGCCTATCGCTAAGTGGAATACCCAATGAGCGGACCAACTTACCCAGGCTATAGGAAGGCATGTCCGGAATCAGCTTTTGAGCCAATTCTACTGTGCAGATAGACTCCTTTTCAAAGGGGTAACCCAAACGGTCAAATTCGGTGGTAAGTATACGGTTATCAAACTGGGCATTATGAGCTACCAAAATACACCCTTCGGTTATTTCGATAATGCGTTTGGCTATTTCGAAGAATTTGGGAGCATTTTTTAGCATGGCATCGGTAATACCTGTTAGGTTCACCACAAAAGGTTGAATCTCCCGTTCTGGATTTACCAAGCTCGAAAATTGATCGACAATTTTGAGTCCGTCGAAACGATAAATGGCAATTTCCGTGATTCCCTCTTCATTGTATTTTCCTCCTGTGGTTTCAATATCTAAAATTGCGTACATCTACTATTTATCGTTCTTTTTTTTAATCGTTGATGGATAATTTGATTAACGAGTTATTACTTTAAAACCCGTTTTGTACATATAAGTGAATTTATGAACCATGAAGTTACAAAATTAGTACTAACTCTAAGTATCCTTAAAAGTAATTCCTGGCACCAAAAATGGCACTTCCCACCCGTACCATAGTGCTACCATGTTCGATGGCCAAGGCATAATCACCGCTCATACCCATGCTTAGTATTTGCAGGTCAGGGTGTTGTGTTTTTAATTTTTCAAAGACCTCACGAAGATAGCCGAACTCTTTTTTAAGCTGATTTACATTATCAGTAAAAGTAGCCATCCCCATAAGTCCCTTAATTTTAACATTTTCCAGCGTTTTTATTTCTTCGGAATCCAATAATGCAGTCGCTTCCACTTCGCTCATGCCAAATTTACTTTCTTCATCGGCAATTTTTAACTGCAATAAACAATCAATTATGCGATCGTGTTTCCGAGCCTGCTTATTTATTTCATTCAGCAATCTAAAGGAATCCACCGCATGAATTAAATTCACAAATGGCGCCATATATTTTACCTTATTCCGCTGTACATGGCCAATCATGTGCCATTGTATATCCTTAGGCATTTCTTCCCATTTGGCAACCATTTCCTGAATTTTATTCTCTCCAAATACCCTATGCCCGGCATCATAGGCTTGCATTATTTCTGGTACTGTTTTCGTTTTAGAAACCGCTACCAGTGTCACTTCGCTAGGAATGGAGGCCTTAACCGTTTGTATGTTCGTTGGGATACTCAAAATACTAAAACTCATAAATGGTTACACCGCTTCGAAGTTTGGGCTCTATATAAGTACTTTTGGGAGGCATCGTTAAACCTTCATCGGCAATTTGTTTCATTTCCTGTACCGTTATCGGCACCAGACCGAACCCCACTTGAAATTGACCGTTGTCAACCAATGACTTCACATAGGCCAAATCTTTTTTACCATGGGAATATCCAATACGTTGGTCATTACGAACGTCTTGAATGCCCAAAATAGGTTTTAAAATGGTACTAAAAAGAATCTGAGTGTCCAGCGCTTCAAGGGCGTTTTCAAAATCGTATAAATTTTTCCGAAGATAAAGCGAATAAAACTCCCCGTCCAAATACATGCTAAAGTGATGCTTTTTGGTAGGTTTGTAATATTCCAACCCTCTATTTTCAATACGATAGATGGTGTCCAGCTTGATTAGAAATTCTTCTTTACTAAGACCATTCAAGTCTTTGAGGAGACGATTGAATTCGTATATTTTCAACTCACTTTCGGGTATCAAATAACTCATAAAAAAGTTATATGCTTCCTCTCCCGAATGGCTTTCATTGGTCGCCTTTTTTTCCTCTGCCAATAAATACGAAGAAGACGAACGGTGATGTCCATCGGCAATGTATAGCGCCTCCATTTTTGAGAAAGCCTTTCTCATTTCAGAAATGACCACAGGGTCACTCACGTTCCATAAGTAATGCGTGTCTCGATACGTGGTCGTAAATTCGTACTCTGCCCGTTTCTCCATAACGCTCTCTAAACGACGCTTGAGCCGATCATTGTCTGGATAGGTGAGCAGCACCGCTTCTGCATTAAAGCCAACAGTTTCCAAGTACTCCATGAATAGGGTCTCTTTATACTCAAGCGTATCCTCGTGCTTTTTGATGATATCATTTTTATAATCCTCCACACTAGTTGCCGCCACAATGCCATTGAAAATCTGACCATCCCTGTTCACGATCTTATAGACATAAAAGCAAGGAGCCTCTTCTTGCATAAAAACAGCGTCTTCCTTAAATTCCTGATACCTATTTCGAACCAATGAATAACGACTCGCTCCGGAAACCTCCTTGTGATATTTAAAACCGGGGTTAATTATTTGCAAGAAAGAAAATGGATTGTCTCTAAGTCGGGCCTCTCTTTCATCCATCGAATAACTATTGTAACTCCTAGAGGCAACCAGAGTAACCTTGTCACGAGTAGGTCTAACTGCACGAAATGGTAATACTGTTGGCATTATAGGGTGGTTTTAAAGTACTCCGTCTCGAGTACATTAATACATTTTTTTGGGTTCCTTCTAGTTTATTGGAACATCTGGGCCACTTTCTCAGCTTTACGGCTTTGGGAATAGTCGTAAAAACCTTCTCCGCTTTTTATTCCCAGTTTTCCGGCCGTTACCATATTCACCAACAACGGGCAAGGCGCATATTTTGGATTTTTAAAGCCATCGTACATTACATTCAGAATAGACAAACAAACATCCAAACCAATAAAATCGGCCAATTGAAGAGGACCCATGGGGTGCGCCATTCCTAATTTCATTACCGTATCAATTTCGCTTACACCAGCAACACCGTTGTAAAGTGTTTCTACGGCTTCATTGATCATCGGCATTAAAATTCGGTTGGCTACAAACCCCGGATAGTCGTTTACTTCAACTGGAACCTTGTTCAGTTTTTTGGAAATTTCTTCAACTAAGGCATAGGTTTCTGAGCTGGTATTATAGCCTTTAATAATTTCGACCAGTTTCATAATGGGGACTGGATTCATAAAGTGCATGCCAATAACCATTTCCGGTCTGGAGGTGGCAGCAGCAATTTGAGTAATGGAAATGGAAGAGGTGTTACTCGCCAAGATCGTGTCATCCGGACAAAACTGATCCAGGTCTTTGAATATTTTTAGTTTTAGATCTACATTTTCGGTAGCAGCTTCAATGACCAAACTCGCATATTCCACTCCCTCCTCCAAATTAGTATAGGTGGTGATGTTCCCCAGTGTTCTATTTTTGTCTGCTTCCGAAATTCGTTCTTTGGCAACCATTCGATCCAAATTCTTGGTGATTGTTGCTAAACCTTTGTTCAATGACTCCTGAGAAATATCAATGAGTTGTACTTTATAGTCGAATTGAGCAAAAGTGTGGGCAATTCCATTCCCCATGGTGCCTGCTCCAATGACCGCTACATTTTTCATATATAATTAATTTTTAGTGTTGAGTTTTGCTCCATACGTGGTGAGAAGTTTCCTTTCTTTAGAGCATTTTAAAATTTTCAATGATTTGCATAGCGACTTTTAATGCGTTGGTTCCTTGTTGTAAACTTACAATAGGGGTGGTGCCATTATTTACCGCATCTGCAAAAGTCTCTAATTCGTCTAGAATTGCATTATTAGTGTCAATGTCAGGATTGTCAAAATAAATTTGCTTTTTTATTCCTTCAGCATTGGTGAGAATCATAGCAAAATCATCAGGAGTTTCCGGGGCGTCCTTCATTTTAACTACTTCACATTGTTTTTCTAAAAAGTCGACCGAAATATAGGCATCTCTCTGAAAGAATCGTGCTTTACGCATTTTCTTCATTGAAATTCTACTTGCAGTTAAATTGGCGACACACCCATTTTCAAATTCGATACGAGCATTGGCAATATCCGGAGTTTCAGAAATAACGGAGACACCACTTGCGTTTACCTTTTTTACTTCAGAATTGACCACACTTAAAATGGCATCAATGTCATGAATCATAAGATCCAAAACGACTGGAACATCGGTTCCGCGCGGATTGAATTCGGCCAAGCGGTGGGCTTCAATAAACATGGGATTTTCAATTTTATCACGAACGGCCATAAATGCAGGGTTGAATCGTTCCACATGTCCCACTTGACCTTTTACTTTATGGGTCTTTGCAAGTGACAATAGTTTTTCTGCCTCGGCTACGGTTTGCGTGATAGGCTTCTCGATAAAAAGATGCTTTCCGGCACTAACTACTTTTTCGGCGCAGTTAAAGTGGTGTATCGTGGGGGTAACCACATCAACTACATCACAGGCTTCGATCAATGCATCCATGGAAGGGAAAGCCTTGTATCCAAATTCTTCCACAATAAGTTGTGCCGCATCGGCATCGGCATCGTAAAAACCAACGAGCTCATATTTCTCAGATTGGTTGAGTAGTTTTAGGTGAATTTTACCTAGGTGACCAGCACCTAAGACTCCTGCTTTTAGCATGGGCGTTAGTTTTGCACAAAGATACTTTTTTTGGGTGAAATTATTGGGGTGCTAGCTTCTATTTCGCTGTTATTCCTGCTCTTGAGTAAATGTTGGTATCATCCTTCACTTTACAGTGAGCTTTAGACTTCATTCAGAGGATAGATCTGACTCATAATTTTGATTCTTTTTTTCTGAAACGTCCTTTATTATGCTTTACTTTGTTTCCGAAGAAAGTACCATGAAACAACCTACCATAGAGACCGAACGCCTTATCATTAGGGAAGTTCTACCAAAAGACGCAACAGGAATGTTCGAATTGGATTCTAATCCTAAGGTACATTTGTATTTGGGAAATCAACCCATAAGAACACTGGATGAATCCTTGGCGGCTATACAATTTATTCGAGATCAATACGAGAGTGTGGGTATTGGACGTTGGGCTGTGATTGAAAAAGAATCGGGAAAGTTCGTGGGTTGGACCGGTTTTAAGGTCAATCCAGGATACATAAATGGTGTTCATGAAGTGTTTGATCTGGGCTACCGATTTGTCGAAAGCACCTGGGGTAAGGGTTATGCAACAGAAACTTCTGTAGCTTGCTTAAACTACGCCTTTGATCATTTGGATTTTGATCCCATTTATGGAATGGCCGATATTCGTAACGCAGCCTCCAATAAGATTCTAAAGAAAATGGGGATGAAATATATCAATGAGTTTGAATTTGATGGCGACCCGCATTACTTTTATAGCCTTACCAGAGAAGATTGGATCAAAAGCAAAAACCAGACGAATTAATGCCTATGAAAGACACATTTACCCATAAAGGAATGCGCAGAAAATTGGTCGAAACCCTTACTAAAAAGGGGATTTTGCAGGCAAGTGTATTGGAAGCTATTAATTCCATTCCGCGACATTGGTTTATGGATAGTGGATTTATTGATCATGCTTATGTGGATAAGGCGTTTCCTATTGGAGCTAACCAAACCATTTCGCAACCCTATACCGTTGCCAGACAAACCGAGTTGTTGGAAGTGAAATCTGGAGATAAAGTATTGGAAATTGGAACTGGAAGCGGCTATCAAAGTGCGGTTTTAATAGAAATGGGTATTGCCGTTTACACGGTAGAACGTCAAAATGAGCTATTCAAAAAAGCAAGTCTGTTCCTTCCTAAGATTGGCTATCGACCAAAAAAAATGGTTTTTGGCGATGGTTACAAAGGCCTGCCGGAATTTGCTCCATTTGATGGAATTGTCGTGACCGCAGGTGCTCCGTTCGTTCCAAACCCATTGTTAGCACAATTGAAAGTAGGTGGTAAGTTGGTTATTCCTGTGGGTACAAAAACCCAGGTAATGACTGTTTTTACTCGTAAATCGCCAACCGATTTTGAAAAGAAAGAATATGGCGAGTTCCGCTTCGTACCATTGTTGGAGGATAAGGAATAAACGGTTATAGCAATTATTCCAAATACACATTCGATATTAAGCGCTCCACGGTGGGGTGGTCATTACCTCCCGCTGGCTCAATAGTGATATTAAAAGATTCGGCCTTGTCGATGTACTTCATGGCTATCATTGGCGTGTTTTTTGGAATCACTCCCATATCGATCATTTCACCGGCAACATCGGCCCAAAGTTGGTAATCGTGATCTGCATCCAGTGTGGGCAACTCTTTTGCATTTAAAACAACGGTTTTATTGGCATGATTTACATAGCTGATGGCTTTTGCGTTTGGAGATTTATCGTTTCCTTTTAAAATGAATTGAACGGCATTTGGATCGTTAATGGTTTCGTACCAGCCCACTATATCGTCGTAGTTCTCCATAACAAGTTCCAGTTCATTTTTTAATTCTGAATTTTGCGTTCTCACCAGTTCGATGCTCTCTTGAGTTTTATTTAACTGCGTATATAGCCAAATAGCAGTCACACCAAAAAGTAAGGCAAAAGAAGCGGCAATAGCCAAATACTGTTTGTTAGCACGGTTTTCGTTCAATGGAATTACTGGTGTTGTATCGCCAATCACTTTTTCCATGAGTTGTTGTTTCACCTTAGCTGGAGGTTGAATTGCATTTTCCCGAGCCATTTTTTCAAAATCCGACTCCATTTCTTCATATAATGATCTTAATTCGGCATCCTCTTGTAAAATGGCTTCGAGCTGCAGACTTTCCGCATGAGACAATTCCCCCAACAAATAGCGTTCGAGCATCCCTGATTCAATTATTGCATTTTTATCCATCATAGCATCTGTTCAATTAATAACCATCCTGAAAAAAGTAGTAGTTGGTACGACTCTCTGAGTTTTTTTAAGGCTTGTTGTATATAAGATTTAAACGTGCCCAGGGGGACATTCATTTCTGTATGCGCTTCCCGATGGGTTAGGCCCTGAAAATAAACCAACTCTAATGCTTTTCGATGATGACTATCTAGTTTTTGGATAGAACCATTCAGTTTTAATTTGTCAATACTTTGTTCTTCCGTAGTCGCTCTTTCTTTATATACACTTAAATCTTCAGTTTGGATGAGAGGAGAAGGATTTCTCAATTCATTTAACGTCAGGTTTCGTGCAATTCGATATGCCCAGGTATAAAATTTTCCCTTTTCCGGGTCGAATGAATTCGCCTTTTGCCAAATTTTCACAAAAGTTTCTTGCAACAAATCTTGGGCAACGGCCTCATTTTTACACATACGAAGGATAACTCCGTATAGCGCTCCAGAGTAGTTATCATAAAGGATGGAGAGCGCTTGAGTATCTCCATTTTTTATTTGCGTAAGTAAGTGATGTTCGTTGGGCATTGTTTTTCTAAGATTGTTAAAGTTAAGCAAAAATTGGTAGCCTGCTCATCCAACTTCCTGTTCCGGGTGTATATACTATTGAAACGTGCACAAAATCATATTAATCAAATTTAAAATCCAAACAAATGAAAAAGTTAGTATTTATTTTTACGACCATTTTAGTATTCAGTATCTCTCAAAGTGCAATGGCACAAAAGAAGGACATCGTCGACATTGCCGTCGGAAATGAAGATTTCTCAACCTTAGTGGCAGCTTTAAAGGCTGCGGATCTAGTGGGAGCGCTACAAGGTGATGGCCCATTTACAGTGTTTGCGCCTACAAACGCAGCCTTCGGAAAAATTGATTCCAAAACCCTTAACTCTTTGCTGGAGCCAAAAAACAAAAGCACCTTGTCTGGAATTCTTACCTATCATGTGGTTAGCGGTAAGTTAGCGGCCGGAGATGTGGTGAATGCTTTGAAGAAAGGAAAAGGAAAAACAACAGTGAAAACCTTAAACGGAGCCACACTCAAAGTAGTTCAAAAAGACGGAAAAATATGGCTGAAAGACCAAAATGGAAACTATAGTCAAATAGTTAGCACAGATATCATGGCGAGCAATGGTGTGATTCATGTGATTGAAAGTGTTGTAATGCCTAAATAGGTTATTGTTTTACGCTTGCTATGAAGAAGAGGCCTCTCGGAAACGGGAGGTTTTTTGTTGGTATAAAAGGGGTAATAGCTTCAGAATAAATAAGCCATAAGTCGATCAATCTCTTTATTTCATTTCTCTATGGTTTTCATTCCATATCGCGGCTACTTCCACCAAATTTTATTGACCTGCTGATTTCTGGTATCGTGAGCCGTCATCGCCTTCATGCCATGGTCGTTGTCCTTAAAGTTATAACTGTTTCCAGCTTTAACAAAGCCAACCATATGACCTATATCACCGGTGCTGGAAGTCATGCCTTTGTTCTTATTTTTATCTGTTACTAAAGTGTGACGGGCCTGAGGATCTACGGTGGCACTTTGGTAGCCAAATTCCTGATATATTTGAGCCAGTACGCCGTCATCACTGTACTGCCTCCATTTTGGAAATTGATGATATAATATATAATGTAAACCTTCTACTGAAGAAGTACCCAGAACTGAGCCTCCTTCGGCGTACATCAGTGCCGTGATTACACAGGATTTAAGACTGTTAAAGTTCTTTCTTATGTCATTGTCATCTTCGGGAACTACAGTATCCAGATCAGCATGTTTGATCTTCATTTTTACCTGCGTCATAACCATGTTTTTTTCTTCTTCGTCAAGAGCCGCATATCCTTTGAGTGAAGATATTTTCTTGTTAAATTCTCCTTCGTCATCTACATTGGCAATGAGTGTTTTGTTTTGACTATAGGTACCCACCAGTCCTTTGATTTTATCGAAATTCTTTTTATCATATTTCTGAACTACCCGAGAATCTTTGGCTACTAATTGAACAGGATGTCCATAGCTCATCTCTTGAATGGCTTTTAATTGTCTTACCTGAGGACTTTCATTGGCTTGTTGGTTCAAGTTCCTTTGGGCAATGGACTCAGGGCGATTGTCTTTAAATGGAGCAATTCCATTGGTCCCGGTTCCTTCTTCTGCCTTTGGTAGGCGTTTTTTATTCTTTTCAATTTTTTCAGATGCAACACCCATGAGATAGATTATTTTGAAATTGATCGTACCTGTATTATTTCTTCTGAAGTGATTATTGAGAAATAGTGAGTACAAGCTACAAAATTATAGAGGGCTGTTAAATACGTATAATCACGTATTTAACAGCCCGGAAAGGTGCTTTAAAAAATATAAGGAACGGCCGAAGGACAGGTCGAACTACTACATACGTTTGACAATTAACCGAATCTGCCCCATATGATTAGCCTGATGCTCCATCACATGGTACCAGGCCCAGTGATTATTCATGCTACTGCCTTTTACCCTGGCGGCGAACCAGGCATCGTCTTTGGTTTTAAGCAAGCGTTTGGTTTCGGCTCTAACCTCATTCCAGATGTCCAAATAGTAATCGATAGGCTTACCTTTTAATGCATCACGCCCATTTTGTCCAAGAGAAAGAGCCGCTTCCCATTTCTTTTCCTCTTCTTTATTGAAACCGCGATTTTCAAACGTATAGAGTTGGTAGTACTTTTCGGTAGCGGCTAAATGTAAGATCATAGCTCCAATCCTGTTCGCATCTTTGTCCAATAAGAAATCAGTTTCCTCCTGGTTGAGGTTGGCAACACTTCTTGTAACACGTCGTTTTAAGTCGTCCATCATAGAAACTGTAGTGCCAATTTGAGGTGAATAACCCTTGATAGTTTCAATTCGGTTTTGAGCTTGGACCATGTTTGTACTCAAAAAGGCTAAAAACAGGGCTACTATGGTGGATGATTTAATGATTTGCCTCATGATTTGATTGTTTGCAGTTAGAAGATTTTATATTGAAAACAAGATACGAGAAGTACCTTTATGGGTTTAGGAGTTTAACTTAGATTTAATTTCGTTACCCAATAATAAAAACGAAGTCCTGAAAACCTTTGTCGAACTATGATAAACCTTTCATCTCCCACATGCGAGGTTTATGTATAGCTTTGTCAAAGGTGGATGCATGCCGTTCCACTTCCGGACTTCGCATTTTTTTTAATTAAATAAATTCAAAAACTTTAATCCAAATACAAAGGCGCCTTCACTATTTCCATTGTAATAGGAGGTTACATAGTCAACTCGTAAAAAGCGGAATTTTCCCCACCCTAAATTATCCAAACCAATGGACACCTCACTGTATGGTTTTCTATCTTGGGTACTAAGGAAATGAGCCCCAGCTACCAGGTTGAAGTTAAGTTGATTAATACCAGGAATTTTCCCAAGCAAATAGCCTTTAAAATTATGTTCCAAATGTCCTTCAAAATAACCTTTGTTCGTACTTAGTTCATAATAAGGCAACAAATTGAAAACGTTGGTGTATCGAGACGAAGTGCCCACTCGGGTTTGATTTCCGTTAAAGTGTTGATAGTCCACAAAGGAGATATCGTCAGCATCAAAAAAGATGCCTCCTTTGAGGTTATAGGTAAAGTCACCTACATTTCCCAAGTTGATATTTTGTCTCAATCGACCTCTTAATTGTGTGTAATTGTACTTGCTATCCGAAGCTCCTGCACCATTCTCAACAGTAATTGACAGTCGAGGATATTTGCCATTCCCAATACTATATTTTCCATCGGGATATGTAAAGTATTTTTGACCAAAAGTAATAAAAGCTCGTAGCTGTGTTTTTACAATGTTGTGTTCTTCGATGGCAGCATTGTTGAAATCGGTTGGGGCCAATGGATTATTAGAAGTATAATCCACATCCTCATTGGGTAAAAGCACATAATCGGTTTGGTTGAACAAGGGCTTTCTTTGTTCGTAACCCGTGTTGGCCAGAATGTAAAATCCATTAAATAACTCCTCACTATAGTTAAGCCGAACAAAATTGAGCTCATAATTTTTTAGATAATTCCGTTCAAAAAACAAAGTCGAAACACTGTTCACCAATGGTGAAATAGGCTGTGCCCCGTTAAACTGAATGGCACTACTTCCGGCAACAAGGGAAATAAAGCGACGATTGATTCGGTTAAAGTTCTTTGAGATACTTGCCGTGAAGCGAACGCGATCTTCGGCTACGCCATAGGTAGCATTAACACTGGCCCTTAGCCACTTGGTTCGGTTGTCGTCATACCATTTAAAGAAACTCAAGCCAGCACCCCCATTCCACCCTTGAACAGTATTAAAATTTACCCCGGGAAGTGGTGCGTTATAGTTTATGCTCCATTTGTCATGGCTATTTTTATAGGAATAACCAAAGAGAGGATCCAGAAGCCCGAACTTGTTCTCCTTAGCATCGACGGAGTCTAAATACACTTCCGACTTTCTTAATTCTTGCAAGCTGTCTTTGCGAGAATAGTCGTTTACCTCTTCTAAGGTAAGTGGGACAGGCCGTATTTGCTCCCAAAAGAGACTATCCTTTTTATTCGCTGAGGGCTCAAAAAATAAAACTTCGTTGGTAAAATCTTTTTTCTGAAATTCGGGTTGAAAATCATAATCGCTATAGTTAGCTATAAATCTACCATCACCATTGAACCCAAAGAACCCAAAACTAAAATCGATGGTTTGGGATATTTTGATCCAGGTATTTTCTTCAGCATCAAAAGTAAAATTTTGTTTAAAAACCAGTTCCTTAACAAATGGAACTTGAATGGCCTCTCCATTAGTGGTTAGCTCGGCGCCGTATAGTTGCCAATCGTCCTCCACAATATAAATCACTCCTTGCCAAACCCGATCCTTGGGTCTTCGAGGAGTGACAATGATCTTGTTGATAAGCTTGCTACCTTCGTAAAAAACACCATCCAATTTATACCTATAATAGCTTAGAGCAGAACCGGCAATGGGAGAAACTATAGCTGCGTTAAGATCAATGGTGTTCTCGTAAAAAGAGAAATTGGCATCCATGGCACTATTAAAACTGAAACCATTGTCATTTCCACTCACCTTGCTGGCGATAATGCGCTCTTTAAACTTATCTGGTCTTTGGTATGCAATCTCGCTAATGGATTCGGACAAATAAATGATCCCGGTACGGGTAGAATCCAAAGCTCCTTCAAAGTCACCTACTTCTTGTCCCATGATTCTTTCAGGAACGTCTTTTACACGCCAGATTCCACGGGAGTAGAAGTTCGCTGTAAAGCCTGAAATCCGTTCCAGGTTTTCCTTTCGGCGCTGGATGGTTTCCCGGATAATACGGTAGGCGGGATCTTCGGAGGTAGAGACCACTACTTCATCCAAACTTACGGAGGTCTCGGTTAAACTTACATCCATGGTATGAGGAAAACTATTGATGGTGACCGTTTTTTTGACTGTTGAATATCCTAAAAACTGGAAAATCACGGTGTATTCTCCCGCGACAGAAAGGTCCAATGTAAAGTTTCCTTCCTCGTTGCTGGTAGTACCGTTATAAGTGTTTTCCAAATAAATATTGACGTAGGGTAGTGGTTCACCTTTGTCGTTGGTTACCGTTCCCACAATTTGTGCCGAAAGATGGGCGGTAATAAAAAAAGTTAGTCCGAGTAATAGTTGTTTCATAGATTGGATGGTATGCGTTAATGAAACCGAAATTAGCTATTCTTTATTGCCGAAACCTTAAAGAAATGTTAGTTGGGAATTTTTTAGTAAACGCCTTAGTTGTTAAAGTTTTTCTTAATTCGGCTAAGATCTCGTTTGGAGTCTCGATCTTTTATGGTTTCTCGTTTATCGAATTGTTTTTTACCTCGAGCAAGGGCTATATCTAGCTTGGCAAGCCCTTTGTCTGTTGTAAAAAGTAATAGGGGAATGATAGTTAGTCCTGTGTTTTTGACTTCTTTTTCAAGTTTGCGAAGTTCATTTCGATTCAACAATAATTTGCGTTCACTTTTGGGAGCGTGGTTAAAAAAAGTGGCGTGAGAATATTCCTGAATTGTCATATTGATCACAAAAAGTTCTCCGTTGGAAAACTCGCAAAATGATTCTGCAATCGACGCCTGACCCTCTCGAATTGCCTTAATTTCCGTCCCGCGCAATACAATTCCGGCCGTATATTTATCCAGAATTTCGTATTCAAACCGAGCCTTTCGGTTCTTTATCTTTATGTTCTTTTGTTGTGCCATTGAGCCGACAAAAATAAGATATAAATTGTCAGTTCGAGTGTTTTAAGTAAAAACCCGAAGGTTTTTACTTAAAATATACCAAGAACCTGCTCAAAACAAATAAGTCGACTACGTCAAACAGGTTTCTGCTACCAACTTTGAAACTCTCCCAAAATTCAAAGTTCACTCTAACCAACAAAATTTTAATTTTCAGGCCTGGAAATACGATCTCCTTGTACCGGAGAATAATCTCGCGTCAATGTTCCATCCACTAATACCGATTCAAAAAAGCAACGTGCTCCTACATCGGCGATCACATTAGGGCCATCCTGTATGTGTAAGTGCAAATGTGCTTCACTGGAATTTCCCGAATTCCCACAATTCCCTAAATATTGCCCTTGCTTTACATAGTCACCCTTTTTTACTTGGATAGACTCATTCTGAAAATGCGCATAAAATATATATTCTTCGTTGGCGGTTTTTAATACTACATAATTTCCCAAAGCCTCGGTTGGATTCATTTGGCTGGGACGATTGTCCCTCACCCCGGTATGCACCTCATAAACCACGGCATCGCAAACCGCATAGAGTGGTTTTCCGAAGGCGTAATAATCTTCATTGCGGGTACCGCTTCTTTGGTACGATTTGTCATTTTTGTCCAGGACGATAAAATCGAAAGCGCCTTGCTGCGGTCTGGTGGCCACATGGTAGTTTTGTCGCTTGTCTGTTCCGCCCCAGTACGTATACCATTCGCCCTTGAAAGGCAATTGTAGTGAAGTAATATTTCGTTCTATTTTCGCCTTTTTCCTTTCTTCATGAGGTTTAAAAAGCAATCCGGTTAGTTTTTCTTCTGAATTGGCCACCATTAGAATATTCTGCTTTCCTTTTTCAAAATGACACAAGAAAACTTCAACGGCGTCTTTCCTTTGTTTAAACTCAAAAGACTCCATGGTTCCGAAGTTGTTGAAATAGGTATCAATAATGCTTGAAATTTGTTTGAGTGAAATGCTCTGTTGCATACTGGGAGCCATCATATCGAAAATACCTTGTCCATCATTGGCATTAAAGTGTTTTTGAAAATTGAGCATGGCGGCTTCATATTCAGGGGGTTGCGCGATGGTAAGTGCCGAGATAAAGAAGGAGATGGCTAGTAAACAAAGGTGCTTCATTTCGGGCGGTTTTAAGATATATTTATAAACAATGAGTTCTCTAATTCATACTTTTGTTACAAATTAAACGCATGAAGCCACTCACTATTTTATTTTTTTCGGTCATTGTTCTTTTTTCTTGTCAGGAAAAGGAAACGCCTTTGACGGCACAGCATATTGTGGACCAGGCCATCCAGACTTCTTGTAACGGATTGTGTGATCACGTGAAGATCGATTTTACTTTTCGTGACCGATGTTATGTGAGTACTCGCGTCAAAAATTCCTATACCTTGGAGCGAATTACAGCCGATTCGTCTGGGGTTACCCGAGATATTCTGTCGAATGACGGATTCACTCGTTTTAAAAATGACAAGCTGGTTAACGTGCCGGATAGTATGGTTACACGTTATTCGAACAGCGTGAATTCAGTACACTATTTTGCACAATTACCCTTTGGTTTGAATGACGCCGCTGTGCAGAAAGAGCTGTTGGGAGAAGATACCATTAAGGGGAATCCGTATTTTGAAGTAGGCGTTAGTTTTAAAGAGGAAGGTGGTGGTACCGATTTTCAGGATAAATTCGTTTATTGGATCCATAAAGAAAATTACACCGTAGATTATTTAGCTTATAGTTACGAGACAGACGGTGGAGGAATTCGGTTTCGGGAGGCCTATAATGTACGTTATGTGGATGGTATCCGATTTGTTGACTACAATAATTATAAGCCTCAATCCTTGGACATTGCTTTGAAAGATCTAGATGTTCTTTTTCAGAAAGGAGCACTAAAACTTTTGTCTAAAATTGAAACTGAAAGTGTGGGGGTCATGCTGCCGGAAACAGAGTAGTTCCCTACTGACAGATGTTTATCCTAAGTCAGCCTTTCTTTTCAAAACGTACTTTGCGGATTCCGTGTTCGGTATCCCATTGAAGCACCTCTTCAAATCCGAAATTTTTGTACAATGCGATGGCCGGTTGATTCGCTGAGCCCGTTTCTACCATGTATAATTCCGAAGAAAAAGAATCGAAAACATACTGAACGAGCTTCCGACCAATGCCCTGCCTAAAATGATCGGGGCTTACCACCAGGCTCTGAATATGAATCTGTTTTGGAGTGAAATGAAGTTCAATGATTCCGGCAAGTTCCTCGTTTTGCCAAAAACCAAAGAACTCGGTATCTGTATTCATATAATCGGTAACCTGACGCTGTAATGGGGGGAAATTTACGGCTTGCAGCAGTGCTGCTTCGATGGCGTAGGACGCATGAAATACAGGCTGCATTTTTTGAGCAATTTCGATATTCTTATGGTCGAGTTTTTCAATCATTTTTTCTGAAGTAAACCAACCCATTCCAATTCTGCCAGTTTTTTCAGAGCGATGGGCTTTTCATTCCATTCGTCTTGAGTGTCCTCGTTATCATCCTTGTAGAAAACATGCAGCTCGCCATCTTGTAGTAATGAACTTAGTGGATTTGCTTCCACCAACGCCCCTTCGCTCATTGCCGTGGAACAATGTCCGCCATATTTTGGAGCATATTTTTGTGGATCTGCCTCAAAGATCTCTTTATTTTTCTGCGATTCGAACAGATAGATCCCACCCAGATAAACACTACTAATGTGTTCCTTTCCGGCTACCCCTGAGCCATTAAATACACTAATCACGTCGTAGCCTTTCAAGGCTTTTCCGTCCTCTAAATATTGAATGTTGTTGGTCATTTATCTTCTTTTTAGTTTGAATATGAGTCGAAGGTTTATCAAACTACTTTCATTTTCAAACGTCCAACAAGATAGGAAATAGAATCTGATAACGGCTCACTGGATGGTTCGGTGCGGACCACATCTTATGGCTGGTCTTTTTTGTCTGAATAAAGGAAAAAAGTGGTTTCTGAAGAATCTATACCCCATACGACCATTTAAGAGCTCCGAACGTAGGGTGGAACTTCGAAAATTGCAATTTTGAAAAGACAGCACTGAATCTGCAAGTCATGGTGTCAAAAACACCTGAAAATTGGACATCGGTCGATTATTTGTTCAAGGAGTTCACACAAATTCTAGTTTAGCCTCATCATTTAAAAAAGTTACCTATGATACAATTGATCAAATTTTTATTGGCCGTAGTTGCGAGTCAGGCATGTATAGCACAATCGGCTATTTCCGAAGCAAATAAATTCAGAAAAGAAGGAAAATTAGAAGCCGCTATTGAAGCATACAAAGTGGTCCATCAATCCAACCCCAAGGACTGGAAGAACACTTATAATTTGGCTTGTGCGTACGCGCTATCCATACAAAAAGATAGTGCCTTTCACTATTTGAACATCGCCTTAAAAGACGATAGGTCACTCTGGGCTTTAGCCGACTCCGATCTATACGCTCTTATCGAAGACCCTCGCTGGCAAGTCATGGCCGATCACCAAATGGAGCGGCACCAGAACCACCATGGAACACTTGAACAACCTAAAGTTGCCATGCAGTGGCTTCGTATTATTTTAAAAGATCAGGCGCTTGATTATTATATCGATCAGGCGAAGTCGGAGTATATGCGATCGGGTATGATTCCGCAGTGGTACCATCCGTTGGGAATGTTTAAGGAGAAGATTACAAAGGACAATTATCAGCAAATGCAGGAATTGATCGAAGCCTACGGTTGGCCAAAATACAGTAGGGTGGGTAAGTTGGCCGCGGATGCTCCGTTGCTGGTGATCAACCACCATGAAGACGAGGCAGTACGAATAAAATACCTGTCACAAATCCGCCAAAACTGTCTGGATAAGGAAGGAAGTTGTATGGAATATGCCAAAATTCAGGATCGTGTCTTGGTGAACACCAATAAACCTCAGTTATACGGCATGCAATTTAGATATGCACCCAATCGTACGTTAGAACCTTTTCCTATTAAGGATTCCAAACAGGTGGACCAGCGCCGAAAGGAAATCGGTTTGGAGCCGTTAAAGGATTATTTAAAACGAAAGATCGATTACGATTTTAAGGTCGAGCAGGAGGATGGCAAATAGCGTGGATAGTGGCTCTTATCTAATTTGTTCAAGAAATGTATGGACCACCTTCCAGTTTTCGCTAACATCATTTTTAACACGTTCTTTTACCAACATGGAAGATCCATGCACTCCATATTTCGCCGCATAGGTTTGATGTCCGTTTGCTTTTGCCAACTCGAATTGAGCCTGGACGTTTTCATCCTCCATTTCATTTGGCGGCCGCAATACCAGGAGAGGAACTTTCAATGTTTCGAAATATGGACTGGACAAGCAATCTTTCATAGCACGTCCTGTCGCAGGGGAAAAAGCCAATACACCATCTATTTTACCCTGATTTTTATTGGCCAATTGAATGGCAAGAGTAGCGCTGTAACTGCTACCCCAAATAATTTTTTTTCCGGTGAATCCTGAACTAATAACAAAATCCAAGGCGCTTTCAAGATTATTATAAGCATCGCAGAAACCGTATGGATTGCCAAAATTATGGTCCGAAATATGGGTAAGTGTTCTGTTGTAATTGCCAAATATTTGCCCTCCCATTCTTTGGTCTGTGGCAAGGACGTTGAATCCTTTATCAACAAGCTTTGGAATTATAGTCCCATATTCTGCTCTTGCATTGGAACCGCCTTGGTGGAATAGTAAAATTATGGGGTCTGCTTTGTCTAATTCGTATAGATCGCCAATGATCTTAATGCTATCGGAAGTCATAAAACTGATTTCCTTCGCTGAATCAACTTTAATAGGATCTTCAGTAATAGTATCTACAGTTTTGTCCTTTTTTTGGCACGCACTTACTATTGCTATCAAACAAATGGATATGAGAACTTTATTTTTCATGACCTATAGTATTGTTTTCTTCAAAGTATTAAAACAAGCACATAGGAAGCGTTAAAAGGAGGTTAAATTTTGAAATGAGTCCGTTGCAAAAAAGCTGCTTTTACTTTGAAAGAGCCCTTAGTCCTGAATCCATATAGAACTGAAATGGTTGAACGAATAGGGAGTTAATTATTCGATTCTTTGGCTTTAACCATCATGCTCACTCCAATAGTAATTACCCAACTCACCAATCCGAAAATCAAAAACCTGAATCCGTGTAAGCTTACAAAACTGAATGTGCTAAAGACGAAAACTAGGAAGACAGCGATGAGCAAGATGCCGTAATAACCAATCCATTTGGAGTAAATGGATTGCTTTATGATTAAAATGGACCAAACTGCCATCGATAAGGCGATGGACACTATAAAAATATAATCCATAGGAATGTTGATACTACTTCCATAATGCCGAATGGCACTAATGGCTGTAATATTAACCTCGTTAGCGGGATAATTTGATAAGAACAGGGGTAAGGTTAGCCCATTGATGGTCGCCGCGATCATAACGGCAAACAGTCCAAAGCATGCACTAATAAAGGCAAGGAGTGAGACCCTGCTTTTTGTCATTAGTGTTAAAGACATTCCATAAAATCCAAAGGTTAAAAATGGCAAACTTAGAATGGCTATGGCATGAGAAACGATAATGGTATTTTTGATATTCAGAATATGTTCAATGCTCCCACCACTAGGATGAAGTACCATGGTTAAGGTCATTAGAACCGCTCCAATAATTAGGCTAAAGCCTGCCGCTTTTTTGAATTCCGTTTGCATAAGGGTATTTGTTAAGAGGAATTCAAAATTAGGAAATAAGGAGGGTTCGATTTCTTGATTGAGATCAAGAAATGATTACTGTGAACTCCGAACCCTGCTCAAGGTTTCCGGCGCGATCTTTAGATAGGAAGAGATCAGTTTTAAGGGAAATTTTTGAATCAGCTGTGGTCTGCTTTCCAAGATGTAATTATATTTTTCAGCGGGTGAAAAAGAATTGTCAAAAAAAAGTGCCCTTTCCTGAGCCTGTTCTAAAATTTTTCCTAGGGCGAAAAAAACAGGAGAGGTTTCAATTAATTTATGCAGGGAACATACGGAAAGTTCCAAAATCTCACTTTCCTCAAAAGCAGTTATAGTGGTAGCAGAAGGCTTTTGAGCAATAAAGCTCGAATGATTTAAAAACCATTCGTTTTCTATATGCAGATCGATAATTTGTTGCTCTATTTCATCCATCTGATATTGAATTAAGGACCCGGATTGGATAAAATAAGCACTTTTACAAATTTCACCTTCGCGAAGCAAAACCTCGTTCTTTGTTAATTTTCTATGCTTAAGCTCTTGCTCTACTTTTTTACAGTCAGACGCTGAAAAAGGAGCAAATCGGCTTACTATTTCCTGGATCATTTTTCTATATGATTTTACCCACGCACTAAATACGTTAATGACGAGCGTTACTTTTTTACAATCTTTACGGTTTCGCGACCATCCAGAACCAAAAAGTAGGTTCCTGCAGACAAAGATTGAACATTAATATTTTCATTCTCTGCAACTACGCCCGTTTCTAAAACAGCTCCCGAAACGCTGTAGACCTTGTAGTTTACGGGTTCTGTTAATCCCGATATTTCAATAAAATCGGATGACGGATTGGGATGTACCGTAATTTTTTCTGAAGCGAAATCATCAATAGAAAGCGGTGGCAATCCGAAACTGCTTATTTTAAAATTCTCTGAGAAATAAAGTACATTATCATAAATTTCCATTCCTTTAGTTGGATTGTACAAACCGTCTACCACGGTTATTCTCGTTGGATTAGAACTGGTAATGTCAATTTTGGAGACTCGATCCTGACCAATACTTTGTCCTGCTTCGGCTATATATAATTCATTTCCTCTATGCACCAAACCTACCGGCAATAATAAATTGGAAACGACGTCAACAGCCGCTGGATTGGGGTCGGTTAGGTCAATTTTTGAAATTTTGTCTGACACATAGGTGGCGACATACAGATCATCTCCAACCAATTCCATTGCAATAGGGGTTTCAAAATCGGTGACAACGTCAATAATAGGTGGGTTCGGAATGGAAGGATCTATTTTTACTATTTTATGTGAACCAAATTTTGCGATATACAATTCATCCCCATAAAATATAAGGTCCTGCGCCGACGTAAAATCTTCAAGTATTATTTCAGGTGTTGGATTTGGGTCTAAAAGGTCTATTCTCGAAATTTTGTTTTGGCCGTTTAATTGTGAAAAATACAAGTCAGTTCCATGAAGTGCCAATCCACGCATAACCGGAAGACTAGAGATGACAATTTCGGGCACCGGATTAGGATCCGACAAGTCAATTTTGATGATCCTATTCGAATCCGCTTCAATAACATAAAGCATGTTTCCGTCCAGTAACATGTCCTGCGGATCGTTTAAGCCTGTGATAAAATCGGTTGCCTGGGCATGGACATTGATACTGATAAATAGGAGTAATAGGAAAGAATAGAAATATTTCATTTTTAATAGCGGTTTTATATGCGATCTCGTTGCGTTTCTGAGTGACTAAAGTAGCAAATACAAACCGAATAGAAAATTTGCGAAGATTTTCGAAGGAAAGCCTGTGTGATTTGAGAATTACAGACTTTGTTAGGTGCTGACCTATAGCTATTTGAATTTTTTTATAACTTTTTCTATCCGCTTTCTTTTGGTTTCTTTTTCAATATCGCCGAGTCTTGAAGTAAGGGTATTTATAAAAAGAGTCTTGTTCTTTTCGTTAACCACCGGTATGGCTCTTTCGGCATACATGGGAAGTTGATTGGTAGGACTTTTTAAAAGTTGTTCGATGAGCAGCGTAAAAGCATTATCGGAGTAATTTTTTGTAGCACACAGACCTATCAAAATATGGACCGCCTGGTCCTTGGTAATCACCGAGCCTTTATCTGCAGCTTCAAGAATGGTAGGAAGTAGTGCATAGATTTCTTTTGGTCTTTCCTTTGTGATCGTCCCTAAAGCCGTCATTGCGCCCCATTGCAGTCGGTTGTTTTTACTGTGTAGTTGTTCTACAAACTCGGCGATATAATCAGCAATGAGCTTAGGCTCCTGCGCTCCAATTTCATAAAGTACTTTGATACAATCGTTTTGAATGGCTTTTGTATTCGACAGATTTTCGACCAATTCTTTGACCGCTTTTTTGTTTTTGGAAAGCACAATGTCTTTGGCCAATTCCTGGTTAGGTACTTCATCTTTTCGATGCAGGGAAGAGGCTAGTTTTGCTATGATGCTCATTTGTTTTTGTTCCTATGTTGCCTAACAGTACTATGTATGAGTAGTAGCGGATTTCTACGCAAATAATCTCTCGGCTTTGCACTTACTTTTATCTTATGAATATACTTTCGTTTTATTACTTATACGCAATGTTGGGCATAGTACTTTTTCACTTCTTTTTTGTTGGTTGGATTTTCAATCTCGGGGATTATTAGCTTATCATCGTATACAATAACTTCCGAACCTTTAGCCGTTGTTCCCGCACTATAACTAAGAGAATATTGTTTCTGTCTGTAATCTTTATACATCTCCTTTATTTCTCTGTGGTCGTCATAAGAGATTATCCAATTGCCTTTATTTACTGATTTTATTAATTGGGCTATTTCAATGTGGTCATTGTGTTCGTAAAAATTAATATAAAGCTGTTTTCCTTTATTATAATATGGTGGGTCTAAATACGTCAAAGATTTTTGAGGAATAATTTTTTGAGTTTTTTTAATAAAATCAATTGCATCTAAATTGTAAATATTAATACGATTACCATAGCGGGCAATCATTGTTATTCGATTGATTAAATCTTGCTTGTTGAAACGTGCATCAATTTTCCATTGTCCGGTTTGCTCCAAGCCTCCAATAACACCTGCTTTTAAAATTCCCGAACGGTTTGTCCTATTTAGAAAAAAAGTTGAAAATCCAACATCTAACATAGAGTTGTCTGATGGATTTTTTTGAATTGACCTTTGCTTTCTCCATTCATCAACGTTAATTTCTGTCTCTCGAATTTTATTGCACAGATTATCTGTGTCAAAAATAACTGAATGCCAAAAGGAAAAAATACGTTTGTCGATGTCGTTAATATGAACGCTGGAAACATATTCATTTATAACTAAATCAAGTGCTACGGATGCTCCGCCTGCGTAGGGCTCAATATAGTGGCCATCTATCAAATGATTTTTTGATATAATAGTTTTGACGTAATCGGCAATTTTAGCTTTACCGCCAGGATATCGAAGAGGTGAATAGTAACCCATTATATTATTTCCCACAATTTAGTTATAAATTTTTCAAATCCATCCCATGTTGTTTTCAAATCTTTAGGTATCGGGCTAAAATGTTTATTGTGAACGTAAGCGTTGAAGGTATTAATTGACAGAATTGAATTGGGGTTAGTCACAGCCGTATTAATCGGTTTGGCTTCGTGCTTCGTGGCAATCTTATTTTTAACCAAGTCAGCACTAACCGCACCCACTTTATTGGCCAAAGTTTCTCGACCCTTGTATGTCATTTTCTTCTCTTCAATATAGGTGTCAATACTCAATTCAATAAACACTCTGAAAAGAATTGAACCTGCATTTTCAAAATATCTTAAATCCAAATCTTTCAATTCACGATAAATTTTGTTTATCCTCGGCTGACTTATCGGAATAACACAGCTTTTTGGAATAATTGTATTTCGGTCAGTGGATAACCTTTTGCCCTGCTTTTTACTTTTTTTGGAAGTGTTTTTAGGCGGTGTCGAAGTAATAATCTCCCATTGACCAACTGAGGCCGTATTATCGGGAATATCGATTGGTTTAAAAGTTTCTATATAGTTTAACCTGTCACTCTTACTATAAATTTCCTTGACTTTAAAGCCTTTGCTGGTAAGGTCTTTGATTATTTTAGTAAGTGGTTTCTTTATTTCGTTTGGTGTTAATTGTGAAGTTAGTTTTCCATCCTTTACTTTCAACCCGACAACCTTTCTGATATCTGGGTCTCCGATTAACCTTTGTAAACTTGATGATGGTACTTTTGGTAACTTCCTTTTTAAACTGGCATCAAAATCCTTGTCTTTTTTTAAAAAATCAATTACTTGAAGTGCATAACTTGATTTACCCTCGTTTCTTTCTTCAAATCTATCTTTCTGTTGCGCGTCCCAAGTTACAGTCCCTACACCTTCATTTTCTCCAGTATGTTTTAATTTAATCCATTTATAGGCGCTATCTTCGTTTTTGAAAATTACACAAGGAATTTCATCGATCGGATTCTGAGCAAAGGTGTCGGAATAAGACTTAAATTTTTTAAAAGTGCTTTTGTGTTTTTCATTTATCAAATTTGGGTTATTGAGCAATTTTAAAGTAGTAACTCTGCGATTACCTTCGAGAACATCGAATTTACCTTTATCTGATTTGTTGGGTGTTACAATTGGAATATCTGAGGGATTTGTACCATTGTTTATTATGTGCTGTCCAAGTTTCTCAAGTTTAGCTTTTTGTTTTTCAATCATAATGGATAAAGCTTCTCTTTGATTGCTTACCATTTCGAATCTTGGATTTTCGGTACTCAACAATAAATTCGATACTTTGATGTCTTTAATTTGATATTCCATATGGTTGTTTTTGTATTATGCCAACTAGCTTATACCAATGCATCCATAATCCACAGCCCCGGAAAAATGGCAGCCATGCCCACAAACACATCATAAAATAAAAAATCCCCCAATCCATTCCAATGCCAAAATTGAAAAAAGGGGGGAGACCCTCAAATATAGTAAAAAAAACCACTTACTTGAGTGGATGCTAACCAAGGAACACCCACCCAAACCAAACAAAAACCCCTACCTTAGTTACTCACTATCAAAAACATACTCATGGAAAAAGCACAATTTGTTATTACCATCCCCATTTATGACGGTGTCGACCTTATGGACATTGCGGCCCCTAGAGAGATCTTTAGTTGGGCCAGTAATGAGCTACAGGAATTGAAGGTCTATTTTGTTGGGGAAGCAGACGATCGTGCCCCCAGCGGATTAAAACAGGTCACCACCCGAGATAAACTTCTTATCACTCCCGATGTTTCTTTTTCAGATCCCGAGGCCCAAAACCCTGACCTTCTCTGGGTGCCGGGTGGTTCACCCGATGCTTTGCAGTACGAACAAGCCCACCTTAGCGATGCTTTAATGACTTATATTGCCGAAAAAGGCAAGACCGTTCCATGGCTTACTTCGGTTTGTGAAGGAGCTATTTTGTTGGCAAAACTGGGATTTTTGGATGGTTACGAGGTTACGACTCACCATTCCTTCTATGCTTGTATGAAAGCTTTTCCTAAGGTGAAAATGGTAGCCGATTTTCCACGTTACGTAAAAGATAGGAATCGAATTACCGGTGGCGGTATTTCAGCGGGACTCGATATGGCTTTTTATATTGTCGAATTGATCCAGGGCACTCAAACGGCGATGGCCGCACAGTCCACAATGCAATATTATCCGGTCCCTCCCATACAGAGTAGTATTGTTCCATCAAATTGTTGCCCGATAAAAGGGATGATCCCGCTTACCGAGGATTGCAAATAGTAAATTAGACTAGGCTGAGGCCTTCGAAGCACGCAGGCTGAGGCTCTCGAAGCACGTAGTCTGAGGCTCTCGAAGCACGTAGGCTGAGGCTCTCGAAGCCTATTCGACGGTTTGCACTTCAACGCTGGGCACCGTGTCATTCAAGGTCACAATAAATAAACTGGAATTGTCCTTATCGTGCATCCATGGAAATTTTTCTTCGCCTAAAATGGTATTCACAAAGGTGGGTGTAGTGTTGCTATGCCCAACGACCAGTACGTTTTTTCCCTTGGTGGCAAATTGAAAAGTGCGATTGTACAAACTTCCTGCATCGTAAAATTGCACTTCCAGATCGTGCCATTCGGCAGTGGGGGTGGCGGTTTGGATGGTACGATTGTATTTGGTCGAGTAGACGGCATCCAAATCGATTTCTTTAAAATACTCCGCCCAACGTTGCGCGCGCGCCTCCCCAGCTTCCATTAGGTAAGGGTTTCTGTCGGTTTTGTCACTACGGTCTTTTTCGGCGTGACGGATCAAATAATAAGTGGTAACGTTGGTTTCGGCTTCAGCTTCAGCGGCTTTCTTGTTGTTGGTTTCGCCACAGGCTAGAAGCAGGGTCGCTAGTACTAAAAGTAGGATTGGTTTTTTCAAGACGGTTGTATTTTATTCAGAAATAAAAATACAAAAAACCAAGTTGGTAAAAATTACGTAAGTCCAGGAAACAGTTTGAGATGTTTTTGTTTGGTTAGTTGAATACCGGAACCCTCCTGCAGTTATGGGAGGGTTTCATTTTATAGGTATTGCACAAACATCATAGCGCTATAAGTTACCATCACTACAGTGATAGATGCAATGTAAATTGCGAGTGCAGTATTTCTTTTTTGTTGTACTTGAGTTTTCATGATTTTGTTAATTTTTTGATACACTAGATAGACGATCATAGCTATCATTTTGTTACAAGAAATTTCAAATATATTTTTTAAAGCGTTGGAAACCCGCTATTTGACTGGGTTTTTTAAAGCTGAATTTTTTATGCTGAAGAACAAGATAAAGGCTAGTCTTCCAGGGTGTAGTTGAAAAACCCAATGAGCATTTCGTCCGTACTTTGAATTCCGTAACCCAGCTTTTTTGAAGGGTCGGGATTCAACGGATTTTGATAGCTGTTATCGTACAAACCTTCCACGCGGATCATCGAACCTTTTGGAACAAACATAGGCTCCTTCAATTTATACATCCATTGCCAATTAAAATTATAATCGGCTACCGAAACGATCGTTTTTTTGGTTCCGTCGGGAAAAATAGCCACCATTTTAATACTTTTTCCCCGATAGTGCATATGTGGGGCGATATAGTGTATTTTAATATCTCGGGTAATGGTATCGGTTATTGAAATGGGCACGTTTTTCCCATAGGGAGGAATTTCAAATTTTACATTGGCCGGGGAAAGGGCATAAAACTCCTTTGACGGAATGGAATCATGGAAATAAAAACCAACTCGCGTTTTATCGGTTTCAGGTTTTCCTGTGGCGGTATAATGCAATTGCATCGTTAGTTTTGTTCCCTTCCTAAGAAAAACACCACTATTTTCAGGGAAAAAGGTGGCATGATCCGACCCTCCGCCCAGGGCAATGTAGTTGTCGGTCCAGGGGCGTGCCTTTCGTTTGGTGATGGGGCTTTGCCTATTGGTTTCGGTATTGGTAAGTACCACGTGATGCACGGTTTTGGCATTACCTGGCTGAATTTCAACCCCGCGCAGCCATTGATCCTCTTTAAGCTTCAAATCCACTTCCTGATACCGATACGGAATCAATTTTGAAGCGGGAATCTTCTCCTCTTTTAGGGTAACCAATAGATCGGGTTCGCCGCCTTCCCAGGTTCGTTCATAATTAGAAAGCGCCATCAACGGATCACTTCCACTTCCATAAGGCACACCGGCGTCGATCCAGGAAACGATCTTTCGAGCATTGCTGTCGTTCAGGGCGAACGAATTGGTAAACTCTCCTACTTCAGGGTCGGCTTTCCACGGTGGCATTCGTTTGCTCAAAAGCACTTCTTTCATCATGGCAGACCAACCGGAAATCGTGTTGTAATCGGTCATGGCCCAAGGTGCAATTCCGCCATCGCGATGACATTGCACACAATTTTGAGCCAGAAGAGGAGCAATATCTTTGGCATAGGTTAGAGTATCGTTTTTCTCAAGAACGCTACGTCGCGTGACTTTACATCCTTTGGCGAGTTCTATTTTTTTCTTCGGAAATGAGCCAGACAAGATTTCTTCGAGCGCATCTTTTAGATAATGCTGGCTCGGGCTATCCTTCTGAGCCTCGTAGTCCAGACGGTCGTTAATGGGGCCTCGAAACAGAATTTCCCGGGTCACAGGATGCAAAACGATGGCTTCGGCAGTGAGGGTGATGTCCAGTTCATCGGCGATCAATTGGGCCGAATCCACCAATACCGGCACTTCAAAATTGAACGCATCGGCTTCGTTGGCGATCTTGCCTCGGTCGTCCTGCATGTTGCTATTCAGCATAAAAAAAACAACGTCCTCTTCTTTGTAGGAGTCGACCACATCGTTGAAATCGGTCAGGGCATTCCGTACGATGGGACAACCATTGCCTTGCACCCAAAGCACAATAGCTTTTTGATCGTTGTAGTAGGACAACCTGTGAAAGTCACCTTTATGATCGTACAAAGCATAGTCATTTGTGCGACTGTCAGTCACAGGTTTGGGGGTTCGATCGCAGGCCAAAAGGAGGCAGGCGATACAGCAAATAAGAACACGATTTTTCAGATTCATAATGGACTACGAAAGTAATCATTTCTGAAAAGTTACCCACAAAAAAACCACCCGCAACTTTCATTACGAATGGTTTTTTCAACTTAACTAATTAACTAACCTACTAATTCACTCTGATTTCTAAAAACCAGGGTCTCGTCAAAACAGTCCAGTAAAATAATACTGTCTGTGGTCACTTTTCCTGCCAGAATCTCTTTCGAAAGTTGGTTCAATACTTCACGCTGGATGACTCGCTTTACAGGGCGTGCTCCAAATTGAGGATCGTAACCCTTCTCGGCGAGATAGGCGATGGCCTCGGTGGTGGCGTCCATGGTAATACCTTGCTGAGATAACATTTTGGTGACACCTTTTAACTGAAGCCCAACAATTTGAGTAATGTCCTCACGACTTAACGGAGTAAACATGAGAATATCGTCAATTCTATTCAAGAATTCGGGACGCACGGTTTGCTTTAAAAGTCCGAGCACTTCCACTTTGGCTCCTTCCATGGCCGACTCCGGGTCCTTCAAGCTCTCAAATTTCTCTTGAATGATATGACTTCCAACATTGCTGGTCATAATAATGACCGCATTTTTAAAGTCGGCTGTACGACCTTTGTTATCGGTAAGGTGACCTTCATCCAGTACTTGCAATAGAATGTTGAATGTATCGGGATGCGCTTTTTCAATTTCATCCAACAATATCACAGAATACGGTTTTCTTCGTACCGCTTCGGTCAATTGTCCACCTTCGTCATAGCCCACGTATCCCGGAGGTGCGCCTATAAGACGGCTCACGCTATGCCTTTCCTGATATTCGCTCATGTCAATGCGGGTAATGGCGTTATCATCATCGAATAAGTATTCGGCGAGTGCTTTGGCCAATTCAGTTTTACCTACTCCGGTGGTTCCTAAAAATAAGAAAGAACCAATGGGCTTTTTTGCGTCCTGTAAACCTGCACGGCTTCTGCGTATGGCATCACTTACCGCCATTATCGCCTCTTCTTGTCCCACCACTCGTTTGTGGAGTTCCTGTTCCAGGCGCAATAGCTTTTCCCGATCACTTTGCAGCATTTTGGTCACAGGGATCCCGGTCCATTTAGCAACAACTTCGGCGATATCCTCATGAGTGACTTCCTCTTTAATCAGGGAATTGTCGCTAAGATTTTGAGCCAATTGATGTTCCAATTGAGATAGTTTTTCCTGCGCTTCCTTGATCTTTCCGTAGCGAATCTCGGCCACCTTTCCAAAATCACCTTCTCTTTCGGCCCTTTCGGCTTCCAACTTATATTCTTCGATACTCTTTTTGATATGCTGAACGGCGTCCACGACTTCCTTTTCACTTTTCCATTTGGCATTGAGTTCGTTGCGTTCTTCTTTCAAATTGGCCAATTCGGAGCGAAGGTTTTTTAATTTGGACTCATCCTTTTCTCGCTTGATAGCTTCCATCTCAATTTCCAATTGCATGATCTTTCGGTCCAGCACATCTAGTTCTTCTGGTTTGGAATTGATCTCCATTCGCAATTTGGAGGCCGCTTCATCCATCAGGTCAATGGCCTTATCGGGTAAAAAACGGTTGGTGATATAGCGTTGGGATAATTCGACCGCTGCAATAATCGCTTCGTCTTTGATGCGAACCTTATGATGTGTTTCGTATTTTTCTTTGATTCCGCGTAAGATAGAAATAGCGCTTTCGGTATCTGGTTCGTCTACAAATACACGTTGAAAACGACGCTCCAGTGCCTTGTCTTTTTCAAAATACTTTTGGTATTCATCTAAAGTGGTGGCTCCAATGGCTCTCAACTCTCCTCGCGCCAAAGCTGGTTTTAGAATATTGGCCGCGTCCATGGCTCCCTGTCCGCCACCCGCTCCTACTAAGGTGTGAATTTCATCAATAAAAAGTACAATATCTCCGTCGCTTGTGGTCACTTCTTTGATAACCGCTTTCAAGCGCTCTTCAAATTCTCCCTTAAATTTTGCTCCGGCGATCAGGGCTCCCATATCGAGCGAATAAACCACTTTGGACTTTAAGTTTTCCGGTACATCGCCGTCCACAATTCGGTGGGCGAGTCCCTCGGCGATGGCTGTTTTTCCGGTACCAGGTTCCCCAACTAACATCGGGTTATTTTTAGTGCGTCGCGTTAAAATTTGAAGGATACGACGTATTTCTTCATCGCGTCCAATAACGGGATCTAATTTTCCATTGCTGGCGAGCTCGTTGAGGTTTCGAGCGTATTTTTTAAGTGAATTGTAAGTGTCTTCGGCTCCTTGAGAGGTGACCCGATCTCCTTTTCGCAATTCTTCTATGGCTGCTTTCAGTCCTTTTTCTGTGACGCCTTGATCCTTTAGCGTTTGGCCAATAGATTTGCTCGATTTGAATATGGCCAGTAGTAAATGTTCGATAGAAACATATTCGTCGTTCATCTTCTTAGCAATAATACTAGCCTCGTTCACCACTTTTCCAGCGTCTCGAGATAACATCAAGTCGGCACCGTTAACTTTTGGGAAGCTTTCCAGTTGCTTGTCAACGATCTGCTTTAGAAGTTCGAGATTTACATTCAGCTTTTTTAATAGGAAGGGAATCACATTTTCGTCTACTTCAAATATCGCCTTGAGCAAATGTGCATTCTCAATTTGCTGATGGTCCAAGCCCTGAGCCAGTTGCTGCGCGCGCTGTATGGCTTCTTGTGATTTTATGGTATAATTATTAAAATTCATAATACGTAATTTAAATGGGGATGTATAGATTATTTTCTTCTGAACATCCGGATAATAAGGACTTTGTCCCGTTTTGTTCTAATTCCGTAAGTTCATGGTTTCATGCTTTACGACAATCTTCTTTAGTCAAATAGTGAGCCACCTTTAAAATAAGCCATTTTGACCGAATTCTATTGATTTTATCCGTCAATTTGACCGATTTATATCCTCCTGGTCTACGATTTTTGTAAGTAATTCTGAATCGATTCGACTCTATACCGTATCTTTGAAAAAAATAAAAATATGGGTTTATTAGGCTTATTCGGTTCTAAAAATAATGCTGAAGCAAAAGAAGAAAAACAACTGCCATGGAAGGCACTCACCTCCATGGAACAACTGGATACTATTGTAGCCGATTCCAAAACACGACCTGTAGCTATTTTCAAGCATTCCACCCGTTGTGGTATTAGTAGAATGGTGATTCGTCAATTTGAAGGAGCCTACGATATCGACCCATCTAAAATGGATCTTTATTATCTGGATTTACTGGTGTACCGCTCTATTTCGGATGAAGTTGGGTTCAAGTTTCAGGTGTTGCATCAAAGCCCGCAATTGATCGTTATTAAAAACGGTGTAGCTGTTGCTCACGCTTCTCATAGTGGGATTCAGGCGCACGAATTGCAGAATTTTATTTAGGTCTTACTGCTGTAACCACTTTCTAAATTGTGGTGTTCTACTATTGGAGGTGTATAACTCTACATCGTAAGCGCGGAGAACAATTTTCAGTCTATTTTTTATGTAAGATTCGTAGTTTTCCACATAGGATTTGTTTAAAATTTCCCCTCGATTAATCTTGAAAAACTTTAATGGATCTACTTCAGATTCGATTTTAGAAAGGGTACTATTTATCACATGTTTTCGATTGTCTTTGCCTACAGCAAGAACGAAGTCCCCTTGCGCTTTAAAATAAACGATGTCGGTTAGCTTAATTAGCTCGATTCCACCTCTTTTTTTAATTGAATAATGCGCTTTGAAGGATTTAATAGGTGACCCTTCGTCCTGATGGCTTTCATGCGATGTGGTTTTTTGACTCCAATGATGCCGAAACCAATCTGCCGAAAGTCGATATGCGAATGAAAATTGTAAGGCGAGAATGGCTGGGCTTAGTCTGCCAAAAATTAGATTGTCGAAACTATTAAATTCGGTTACAAATGATGTAATCAAAGGTTCCTCCGAAGGCATCCAAACAAGATGAAGCAAGCACCTTAAAAGCTCGAATGCAAAAATGATCAATGCCGTTAAAAATATATACTGAAACCACTTCCTTACTTTAAGAAAAGCTGGAATCAACCAAAATGCATTTAAGTAGAGAAAAATTGGGAAGAATATAATTGCGAATTGAGATACCCAATTTGGCCGTAGTTCCCTGTCGAACCAATTATCTGTCCAATAGGCATTAATCGTACTGAAATATAGTAACCAAAATGCGATGTGAAAATGCGTCTCTCTCTTTTTGAATACCGTTTTTAGTGTTGTAAAACTCATTTTTTAGAGCTATTGATTATTATTTCAACGATTGAAATTGAAAGATGTAACATTTTAATTTTAGTTTAAAATTAGAGATACCCAGTTCGTACATCATTTATTCCCAGTTCGCAGAAAACGGCTGTTTTTCCTGTTACAAATGCACTTTGTGGTCGTGTAATAGGCATGATCAAACGCATCTTCATTTATCTTTCAATAGGCTTTTTTGTCACGTTTGGACAGGCCATGATCGAAACATATCCATGGGTGAAATTTCAAATCAAGTATCAGGCATGCACCATGGACATGGAAAAAATATATCGCATGGAATCCATTTCTGAAATCACAGGGCATTTAACCATGGAAGACCGGCAAGCGGTGGAGGTATTTCGTCAGGATATCTGCTTAAAAAATAAACCAATAAAAAAAAACCGACATGAACTTACAAATTAGCAATCTAACCAAAACCTATCCCAATGGAGTAAAAGCCATTGACCATCTTGACTTGGAAATTTCGACAGGCATGTTCGGTCTACTTGGCCCGAACGGAGCTGGGAAATCAAGCTTAATGAGAACTATTGCCACATTGCAGCTCCCCGATCAAGGCGCAGTGATTTTCAATGACATTGATGTGTTGACCAATCCAATGGACCTAAGGAAGCAACTCGGTTATTTGCCTCAATCTTTTGGAGTTTATCCTAAGATTTCGGCAGTTCGATTATTGCACTATTTTGCCCAACTGAAAGGAATTGCCTCGAAGAAGGAGCGACAAATATTGGTTGAAGAAGTATTGGAATTGACCAACCTTACCCAAGTACAAAAGCAGAGTGTAAGTGGCTATTCAGGAGGTATGAAACAGCGTTTTGGTATCGCTCAATTGCTGCTAAACAACCCCAAATTAATTATTGTCGATGAACCTACAGCTGGCTTAGATCCAGCCGAGCGGAATAGATTTTTAAACGTACTCCGAGAAGTTGGAGCCAAAAACACGGTGATTTTTTCAACACATATCGTAGAAGATGTGAAGGAATTATGCACAGAAATGGCCATCATGGATGCAGGGAAAATAGTAATGAAAACAACCCCCAATAGAGCCACTCAAAGTTTAGATGGTTTTATATGGAGCAAACAAATTTCGAAACATGAGGAAAGCGCTATGGAAGATCGATATCAAGTATTGTCCTCTGGATATAATGAGGATCATTCTTTGTCCATCCGAGTTTTTGCCTCCGAGAGCCCCGACGAAAGTTTTAAACTGGTAACACCTAATCTTGAGGATGTTTACTTCGCAGCACTTCGGAAATTAAATATGGACACATACTAACCTTACAATCCAACACCTTATGTTTAAATCTATCTTTTTATTCGAGTTTAGAAGTTGGTTGAAAAAGCCAGTCTTTTACGTTTACTGTCTTGTTTTTTTCGGAATTACTTTTCTTGGTATGGCCGGAACGGCTGGACTTTTTGATCCTCATAGCGAAACTGGGACTTTGCATCGTTATGTCAATTCTCCCTTTGAAATCAATTTTGTTATTCAGTATTTTAATAAGTTCTTTTTGTTTCTATTGCCTGCAGTAATAGGCGCGACCATTTATAAAGATTTTAAAAACGATACACATAGCATTTTTTATACTTTTCCAATTCACAAAAGAGATTACTTTTTTGGTAAATTTCTATCGTCTTTTTTGATTGTTATTTTGATAACATTATGTGCAGGATTTGGAATGCTCGTTGCCGAGCAGCTTCCAGGATTAGACCCCGCAAAGGTTGGTGAATTTCGATGGATCGGATATCTACAAGCTTATTTGATCTACGTGCTTCCAAACATGTTGTTTTATGGTGCTGTGGTATTTGGCGTGGTGTTATGGTACAGAAATTTCTATTCAGGATTTATTGTTGTGATTCTACTATTATTTGTTCAAATTATATCTGAGAATGCATTCCAAGGTGCATATATCGCATTGTTGGACCCTTTTGGGCAGAATACTGTGAAATATATCACACAATTATGGACCTTGGAGGAACAAAATTCCCAGGTGATACCTGTTGCTGAAGTGGTTATTTATAACAGGCTCATTTGGTTACTGGTATCGATGTTGTTTTTGAGTTATGTATATAATCGTTTTACCTTGAGTGAACACGCCATTGGCAGCCTTACATTTAATCGGAAAGGAACAAAATCAATAAAAGCTCCAGCTCAAAGGAAGGCTAAAACCAGGCTTTCACTAGTTCGCTACGATTTTTCATCAATTCAATACTGGAAAACTGTCTGGCATCATTCTCAATTTCATCTGCGATTGATTGTAAGAAGTTGGATGTTCGGCATTATTAGCTTACTTGGTATTCTAACTGTATTATTTGCCATAGGGAAAGTTACCAACACAGGGGAAATGACCATGCTGCCTACCACGGGTTTAGTGCTAACTATTCCGGCCTTCTTTTTCGGAACTATTATCATGCTCCTAACGTTTATTTATTCAGGAATGTTGGTACATCGAGAAAGAGCTTCCAAGATGGACTCTTTAGTGGATAGCAGTCCCATTAGTAATTGGGCGTTATTACTTTCCAAGGTTTTAGCACTACTAAAAATGCAAGTGCTACTTCTTCTGGTAATGCTAATAGCAGGCTTGGTTATCCAGCTATATAATAGTTTTTACAATTTCCAATTAGACATATATCTATTTCACTTGTTCGTCATACTATTTGTGGTTTTAGTCATATGGACACTCACTTCAGTATTTATTCATACCCTTTTTCCAAAGCCCTATATTGGTATCTTCATATTGATTTTGGTATGGGTAGGTTCTGGTAGTGTAGAGCAACTAGGTATAGAAACTAGATTATTGAAATTTAATAATCCAGGTGTTCTGGCTTATTCAGATTTGAACGGATATGGGAGTGAATTAGCCAGTTATCTGCTCACAGAATGTCATTGGCTATTCCTTGCCGGAATCTTATTGGTTCTCGCCAATCTACTTTGGTTTCGCGGAGTTTCTTCAACTTTTAAAGAACGCTTATATCTTGCCAAAGACCGGTTTCGAGGTTCGGTTAAGGTGGTGTCCATTGTGCTGCTTGTAGGATTTGTGCTGTCAGGTTATATTATCTACGATAAAGAAAACGAAATCGGGCATGAAAGCACGAAAGCGCAGAATAAGGCCTTCGAATATTTTAAGACCGAATTTGGATCCTATGAAGGTATGCTACAACCACGAATTGTAAGCGCCGACTTGCAAATTAATTTGTATCCAGAACACCGAAATTTTACCTCGGAAGGGTCTTATCTTCTGATAAATAAGCATGCTGCCTTTATCGATACCTTGCTAATTAAAACTGGATTCGATGAAATTACCTCTTTCCAAATAGATTCGGGTTATAAGGTGATTGCGAAGGACCCTTATTTCAAGTTTACTGTAATTAAACTTAATCAACGCCTAGCGCCCAACGATAGTTTACGCATGTTCTTCAGAATTAAAAATCAGCCGAATACTTTCTTTGAACAAAATTCAAGCGTCCTCAGTAACGGAACTTTCCTGATGACAGATATACTGCCCCGAATAGGATTTACTTACGGAAATAGCAAATTACAACCTAAGGATTCGTTGGCGACCAAAAATCATTTCCAAGCATTAGATTCAGATTTAGTGACATTCAATACGGTGGTGAGTACATCTAAGGATCAAATTGCGATTGCACCAGGTTATCTTGAAAAAGAATGGGAAAGGGCCGATAGACGTTATTTTCACTACAAAATGAACAGGGACATTAAGTTCGCCTTTGGTGTAAATTCTGGAAGGTTTGAGATATTTCACTCGCAATGGAAAGGTGTAAATCTTGCCATTTATCATCAAAAGCGACATGGCCATAATCTTACGTCTATGATGGACGGCCTTAAATCTGCTATCGATTACAACACAAATCTCTTTGGTCCGTATCAACATAAGGAAGCACGAATTGTCGAATTTCCCATGTCTAGAGGTTCCTTTGCGACAACTATGGCCAATAGCATTCCCACTTCAGAAATGCGATTTATTGCCAATACCGGGACTTCAGAAAATAACATAGACATTGCATTTTATGTAGCGGCCCATGAGCTTACTCATCAATGGTGGGGAAATCAAATTATCCCAGCCAATGCGTTGGGTGCTCGTTTTATTTCTGAAAGTGTGACCGACTACCTCACGTATTGTATGTATGAAAAACGATTCGGTGCTGAGGAAGGAAAACGTTGGCTTGAGATGCAACGACAGCGTTATTTAAAAGGAAGAACGCATTGGAATGAATCCGAACCTCCGCTGTATAAAGTAGATGAAGAACAGGCTATTTTTTACGGTAAAGGTACCATGGCCTTTCATACAATGCGCCACTATTTGGGGGAAGAGACCTTACATGGGGTTTTGAATGATTTTTTGCAAGCCAATAAATACAAACAAACCAATTATCCCACCTCTTTACAATTGCTAGAGAGGCTGCAAACAGCCACACCCGATTCCTTACAATATTTGGTATCGGATTTATTTAAGACAGTGACATTTTATGAAACTAAAATTGCAGATGCCACTCTTAAAAAGCAAGCTCAGAATACGTATGAGGTTCGTTTGACCATAACCGCTCAGAAAAGGAGTGACGGGGTTTTAAGCCCGTCACAATCAAATCATTTAGAAATTGCTTTCTACGAATCTAATGGAGATCTAATTCAAATCGAAAATCGATTTATATCCAATGAAAAAGGAACCTTTGTAATTAAACTGAACCAAAAACCAGTCAAGGTGGTGTTGGATCCCAATATGCTTCTCATTGAAAAAGAACGAGAGGACAATGTGTTCAATTTTTAATAGAAAACCTTATCTCAAGGCATTATTTTTAAGAATTTCTTTCAAACGAATTTTTATGTCTTCGCCAGCGTCAAAAACCATTTGCTCGCTGGTAGGAAAGGGCACAAAATCGAACTCTAAAAAATCGAGGTCTTCCTCACTCAGGGCTCTTTCATCGCCTCTAAATTTGGCAAATTCGTTTTCAAATATAAATTCTGAAGCCAAGGGATGTCTGTCTATATTGCGACCGTTTTCCAGATCTTTGTAGAGCACATCGCCCCCTACTAAAACACTTTTGGTTTGGGTGGTATACATCACTCGAGCCGTTACCACTTTGTAGACATCAACTTTAATATCGTTGCCTAGACTGTCTTTCATTACATTTCCATTTCGGTCTAATTTATACTCCCAGCCATCTTTAATGCGCTTTTTTCGTCTGTATTCTTTTTCTGAAATACGTTCTGGCGACACCGAAATTTGTTTAAAGTCCAATGTAATTCCGAAGTTATATCGAATGCCTGTCTGTCTATTTATATGGTATTCGGTCCAAAAATCATCCAAGCCATAGGTGTTGAAATCCAAAAGCTCACGCTGTAGTTGTCCTGGAATAATTTGTCCGCTACGGTTGTTCAATTCTACCTTTACAAAATCGGTTCCCTTAAAATGAGCGTCCTTCAACAAGGCATTCAAATTTGGGTAATTGGATTTCACCTCCTGCAATTCCTGCAAGCGGTCATAGGCCGTTCGCGAATCCAAGATCGTATTATACCCCATGTAGGTCATGGCTTCGGCGTGCAAGTCGTTGGCAAATCTGTTTTTTGCGGTAACGATCTCATCGTCGTAATTGACCAACTTAAACTTAGCATTTCTACCAAGGGCTTCGCTATAGAATGGTAAGATAGGTCTTAACAAGGTCTGTCTTCCTTCTAAATCTTGATACAGATAGTAAATCTCGCGAGAAGCTGTTGGATTGATGTCCTTCGAAAGAAAATTAATTCTGCGTTTATCCCTGTCGGTGGCTTTTTTAAAGGCTTCCTCCAGAAGTAGGACGTGTTCGCCGCTCTTTTTTGAGTTTCGATCCTTAGCTAGCTTTTTCACCGCTAGCGCTATGGCCTGGTCATAATTACCACCAGCCAATAATTTCTGATTTCGTTTTACACTATTGCAGCTTAAGAGCAATAGGGTCATAACAGATAAAATAATAGTAGCTCTCATAACGAAATATATTGGTTACGGGGAGGTAAATACAATTGTAATGCCAAAATTACAACTTTCTGGCGGGCAGCACTTTACCGCTACAGTCTCCAAATCCAATGCGTACCGACTCATTTTGACAGTATCCGCGCAAAATAACCGTGTCGTTGTCATTGATGAATTTACGTTCAGTACCGTCACTCAATTTGATCGGGTTTTGACCGCGCCATGTAAGTTCTAACATGGAACCATAACTGTCTTTCGTTGGACCAGAAATAGTTCCGCTTCCCATCATGTCACCACTGCGTACATTGCAACCATTTACTGTATGATGCGCCAGTTGTTGCGCCATGGACCAGTACATGTACTTAAAGTTTGAATTGGCCACCACATTTTCTTCACCGCCATCGGGCTGAATGATCGCTTGTAAATGAATGTCAAAGTTTTTAGGTCCGGTCTGACTTAGATAGGGCAATGGGGCCGGGTCTTGTAGAGGACCATCCACTCTAAATCCTTCAATAGCATCCAATGTCACGATCCAGGGCGAAATAGTTGAAGCGAAGTTTTTTCCAAGGAAAGGACCGAGCGGGACATATTCCCAGGCTTGAATATCACGTGCACTCCAGTCATTAAATAACACCAATCCAAAAATATAATCTTCAGCCTCCTCGATTTTTACCGGCTTCCCTAATTTATTGGCCGCTGTTGTAATAAACGCCATCTCCAATTCAATATCTAATAATTTGGAAGGTCCAAACCCGGGAACACCATCTTCTCCAGGTTTTGTTTGACCGTTGGGTCTACGAATAGGCGTCCCTGAAGGAATAATAGATGAACTTCTACCGTGATAACCAATGGGAATACGCAACCAGTTAGGAAGTAAAGCATTCTCGGGATCTCGAAAAAGAGAACCTACGTTGGTGGCGTGTTCTTTACTCGCATAGAAATCGGTATAATCTCCAACGTCCACAGGTAGTTGCATTTCCACCTCTTCCATTCTAAATAGTACTTTCTTGCGGTGCTCCATATCGTCTCGAAGTCCAGGACTGGTTGCTAAGAAAATATCCGAAATTCTGTTGCGAACCAATCGCCAGGTTTTTCTTCCATCCGCAATAAAATCGTTGAGTGAATCCTGAAGAAAAATATCATCGGTGAGATCGATTCCTTTAAAATACCCTAGTTGGTGCATAGCACCCAGGTCAATGGCATAATCACCAATACGTGTTCCAATGGTAATGATGTCATCGCGAGTCAAAAAGACTCCGAAAGGAATATTCTGAATAGGAAAATCGCTGTTTGCTGGAACATCTAACCAGGATTTTCGAGTTGGGTCATTGGCAGTCAAAGGCATAGCAAAGTTTTTTTGTCGTTGGTAAAATGTTAATCAAATATATAATTTCTGAAGCATTAACCACACGATTTTGTTATTTTTGACAGTAATTTAATTTTGAAAAATGATCCAACGAGACGAACAGATTTTTGAGCTCATTGAAGCCGAAAAAGAACGCCAGTTGAATGGCCTCGAATTAATAGCATCGGAGAACTTTGTGAGCGAGCAGGTAATGGCGGCTGCGGGTTCGGTTTTAACCAATAAGTATGCCGAAGGCTATCCCGGAAAAAGATATTACGGAGGTTGTGAAGTGGTGGACGAAGTGGAGCAAATCGCCATTGATCGTGCAAAAGCTCTCTTTGGTGCCGAATATGCCAATGTCCAACCCCATAGTGGGTCACAAGCTAACACAGCGGTTTTTGCAAGCTGTTTAAAACCTGGAGATACCTTTCTTGGATTCGATCTATCTCACGGTGGGCATTTAACTCATGGTTCTCCGGTAAATTTTTCAGGGAAATTATATCGTCCCGTATTTTATGGAGTAGAGGAGGAGACCGGAAGATTGGACTACGATAAAATTGAAGCCATCGCTGTTATGGAACAACCTAAAATGATCATTGCCGGAGCTTCTGCTTACTCACGCGAAATTGATTACAAACGTTTCAGGGAGATTGCCGATAAGGTTGGAGCTATTCTTTTTGCTGATATCGCACACCCTGCCGGGTTGATCGCTAAAGGAATTATTGGAGATCCAATTCCACATTGCCATGTGGTAACTACCACCACTCATAAAACCTTACGAGGTCCACGTGGCGGACTCATATTAATGGGGAAAGATTTTGATAATCCTTTTGGCCTAACACTGAAAAGTGGCAAGCCACGTAAAATGTCGGCGATACTAAATAGTGGTATTTTCCCTGGAAATCAGGGCGGGCCTTTGGAGCATATCATCGCGGCTAAGGCCATTGCTTTTGGTGAAGCCTTGACAGATGACTTCCTTCATTATATGATTCAGGTGAAGAAAAATGCGGCGGTTATGGCCGAGGCGTTTGTTCAAAAAGGCTATAAAATTATTAGCGGAGGTACAGACAATCACATGATGCTGATCGATCTTCGGAACAAAAATATTTCAGGAAAAGAAGCAGAAGAGGCTTTAGGAAAGGCAGATATAACGGTAAACAAGAATATGGTGCCCTTTGATGATAAGTCACCCTTTGTCACTAGTGGAATCCGAATAGGAACCGCTGCCGTGACTACTCGTGGTTTGAATGAAGATGATATGCTTTACATCGTTGAATTGATTGATGAGGCCATTGCGAACTTCGAGGATGAGGCTAGGTTGGAAGCCGTCGCTGGTAAGGTAAATAACATGATGGCGGGTAGGCCATTGTTTCAGAATTAAATTGAAAACAAACTTTTAACCAAAGCTTCAATTTCGATTGGAGCTTTTTTTCTTTGGCCCAGGTCGGGACACTTTTGTTTAGCACTTAGGGTTTCCTATCTTTTTCGTACTTTTAGTAAACTAACTAATTGAATAACAGTATGAAGAAGTCTACTATTGGGGTACTCGTTTTAGTTTTGTCCGTTTTATTTATTGGAAATTTGAATAGCCAGATTCAATTTAGTGAAGAGGCCACTGCATTAGGTTGTGGCGACTCAACTTATGGAACCGGATCGTTGGGTGGGGGCGTTGCTTTTTTCGATTTTGATCAGGATGGTTGGGATGATCTAACCTTAGCCACTGGGGCAGGACTTCCTATTCGCTTCTTTAAAAACAATAATGGTCTGTATACTGAAGTGGACCTAGGCATCGATAATACCTTCGAAACGAAAACCGTGCAGTGGGTCGATTTTGATAACGATGGTGATTACGACTTTTTTGTTACGGCTAATCTGGATCATAATCAGTTATATGAAAATGACGGGCAGATGAACTTTACGAACATCACAGCGCAGGCGGGCCTTTATATTGAAGATCATTTCACTTTTGGAAGCTCTTGGGGTGATTTTAATAACGACGGTTGGTTGGACGTTTTGGTGATCTCACATCTGGAAATATTCGATGGTGATTCTAGTTTGTTGTATCAAAATAATGGAGATGGCACCTTTACAGAGGTAAGTGAAAGCGCCGGTATTCTGCAAGATAGTTTTCTGTCTTTTTGTGCCGCATTTTTTGATTATGATAAGGACGGTTGGCAAGATATTTATGTGGCTAATGATCGGGACCCGGTGAACCATATGTACCATAACAATGGGGATGGTACCTTTACAGAAACTGGGCTTGAGACTGGAACCGACTTTTCTATTGATGCCATGAGTACCACCATAGACGACGCTAATAATGATGGTTGGTTGGACATTTATGTGACCAACACTGGTGCGGGAAATCTTTTTCTGGAAAATAATGGAGATGGTACCTTCACCGAAAAGGCGCATCAAAATGGAACCTTGATGGAAAGTGTGGCATGGGGAGCGGTCTTCTTGGATGGCGAAAATAATGGCTTCAAAGATCTTTATGTTAGCGCCATGGTGGATGATCCTCTTGTGGCACTTACATCGGCTTATTATAAATATGACGGCGTTAACCTTTATACCATTCCGTCGAATGCGGGACTGTATGATGACCATGCGGTAAGTTTTGGCAATGCCATTGGTGACATAAATAGAGATGGTTTTCCAGATATCGCAGTGGTTAATTATGAGCCCAATGAGATGTTCTTATATCAAAATGAATCCGCGCCCACAAATAATTGGTTGAAGGTGAAATTACAAGGAGTTACTTCCAACAGGCAAGGTATCGGATCTTGGATTGAGATATCGGTTGCCGGAGAAAGACAGTACAATTATACATTGTGTGGAGAGGGTTATTTAGGGCAGAATTCGGCCTATGAGTTCTTCGGAATTGGTAGCGCAACTGAGATTGATTATGTAAAGGTAAGTTGGTTAAGTGGTGAGGAAGACTTGATCGTGAATCCAGACATAAATACCCATTTGACTATCATTGAAGGAACCACATTAGCCCTAGAAGATCACATAAAGATGTCTCAGCTCAGTTTGTATCCCAATCCCAGTGATGGAGTATTTAACGTTCGAATTAGTGAAGCCTTGTTAGGTAGTAAAATAGAGGTACTGGACATTTCCGGGCGCTCTTTATTTTCTTCAGAATTAAATTCGGAAGAAACAACAATAGACCTGCAAACCGTTACCGTTGGGGTGTATTTTGTAACCGTAGAAAATCAAGGACAGGTTTATTCAGAAAAATTGCTGTTGGAATAATGGAGTAGAACTTTTAGAAGTCCACTCTTACCAGTAGGTTTGGGGTAAAACCTAACCCGAATTTGGTACGTTCGATGATCTGGGGGTCTTGTTCCGGATCGTCTAAATTGGTTTCAATTCGAAAATCTTTTTCTATTTCATTTTCGCGACGATAGAGGTTGAGGGCGGAAACTCCAAGACGGAGTCTGTACGTTTTCTCACTTCCCAATGGAATATCATACACCATGGAGGCGTCCAGTTTGTGATAATTGCTAAGTCGCATCGTATTTTGTTCAGAAAAATTTAAAAACAACTCCTCATCTTCGTCGGACACCACTTCAATCCCGCTGGGACTGGAGTATGGGGCACCACTGGCAAAACTCCATCCCAACGATATCTGCAAGTGGTTAATGGTAAAAGTGTTTGAAAAATTAATGACGTGTCGTTGATCGAAATTTCCAGAGAACTCATTCGATTGCAAATCTGGAAACAAAAAATCTGTTTTACTTAATGAGTAGCTCAACCATGTTCGTAAACGACCCATTTTTTTCTTCACCAAAAAATCTAAGCCCCGACTGGTGCTGGTTCCTTCAGCATAGTTATCGTTGTCTTCATTGGAGACTTGTCGAAAACCTCTGCTAAATGTGGTGAGCCCTTTCGTTTTTTTGTAGTAGGCGTCCACATCAATATTCCATCCATTCTTTTGATAAAGAAACCCAAGGGTGCCCTGTTGAATGTTCAAAATAGGGATATCTGCGGCATCAGCCAATACCCATATATTGTTCCCCACTCCAATTTCATTAAATTCGAATTGAATTAATTGACTTATTGATTGGTTTTTAATTTCCCCCGAGGCTTTTAATCGCATACCGGGTAGCACTTCAGTTTCGGCATATAGTCGTGGTTCAAGATAAAAGAGGGAGTTGCTTGTGAGATAATTCAATCGGCTTCCCGCCCTAAGCAGTGTTGTTTGTGTTTGGAAGTGATACTCTAAATAGGCAGCATGATTATTTAGTTGGTCGTCTTCATTTTCGTTTGCCTCTTGTTCACCATTTTGAATCTCATTGATAATATAAGTCACACGTGTCTGGCTAAAGTCGTAACCTGTTAAGATTCTATGTTGTCTATTCCACGAATGTGTTGTTTGAAAGGTAAATCCAAGGTCGTCTACGGTATTGTCTTTTAACTGCTGAAATTGTTCATTTTCCGAAGCCACTACTTCAGAAAAAATAAAATTAGAGTCATAATTGGATAGATAGCCTTTTAGAGTGAAATTCCAGTTGTTGGAAAAAGAGTGATCCCATTTGAAACTAAAGCCGTTGTTGGTGAGATCTAGCCTGTCATCAGTATTTATGTCCTCTGCAGCCACTTGATAGTCTAATCTGTTTGACAAGAAGAGAGCGCTAAATGAAATATGATTGTTATCATCAGGTTGCCAAACAGCCTTAAAATTGAGGTCGGAGAAACGAAAATCGTTTCGCAACTCCTCAAAATCTTCATCTACACTATTGGAACCTTCCGAGATTTTGGTATTCTGAAATACTTTATCACTTAATTTTTGAAAAGTAATAGTTTCAAAAAGGTCCGAATACGACCTTCGAGCAGAAGCTACCACTCCAAAAGTTTCATGCAGAGGCACCTTGACATAAAAATCGGCCTGGGTAAAATTAACTCCGCCACCTACAGCTAGTTTTGAAGGAACCTCTTGGGTGGATTGAATGTCGATCACTCCGGAAATACGATCCCCGTATTTGGCACTGGTACCACTTCTGAACAAGGTGATTTCTTCCGTAATATAGGGGTTAAAGGCCGAAATTTGTCCGAAAAAATGTCCTTGGTGATACATTTTAATGCCGTCCCATAGGACGAGGTTTTGATCCGGAGTACCTCCACGAAAATGCAGATTGGAAGCCGATTCTGAAGGACTTGATATGCCTGGCAACCACTGAAGGCTTTGCAGCACATCTGGTTCAATTAAGCCAGGAAGAATTCCTAATTTTTTAGGAGTGATTTGAATAGAACCGTTCCCGTTATCTCGATCAAATCCTGTGGTTACATATTCGGTAATAAGTATAGTGTCTAATTCGGTGGTATCGACTTGCAAAGTTACTATTGGGCAATGGTCACCGGGAAATGTGGATACCGACATTTTTTTTAGGACGTACCCTAAGTATTGGATGGTGAGTTGATCTGTATCGTGGACATCTTTTAATGAAAAAGAGCCATCTTCCGCAGTCAAGGTACCCCGTGCTGTTCCTTCGGAAGAAACGGTTACCATCGACAGTGGTTCTCCGGAAACTGCATCGACAACGATTCCACACACCTTTTTTAAGGGAACCGACACTCGTGCCATTTGGATGACATAATTGGAGGCATCTATTTTTTGAAACTCTAGTGCTTGATTTTTAGAAATTTCGATTAATAATTGATCTAGAGAAAGCACCCCTGAATAGCTGAAGGTTCTTCCTTCAATGCGGTTGACGTTAAATGAAAATTGAATGGAAAAGAAATCCTCCATATCCTGAATAACACGAATTAATGGAGTTTCATCATACGCTATCTTCATTTTCGTTTCCTGACCTCTCGCCAGCGCACATATCAAAAAAATAACAACAAAAAGAAGACGTTGCTTCATATATTACTTTTGGATGGAAACCTGATTTATCTCCTCAAAAGTATATTTAATTTCCATAGCATCAAAAACGGTCTTTACGGCAGTTTGCAAGTTGTTGTGTGAAAATCCGCCTGTAAAATTCTGGTTGGTTAATTTTTCCTTCCCGGTAATTTTCAGATCAAATTGATGCTCCAGTGTGCGAATGACCTCAAGAATTGGCGTATTTTGGAATCGACTTTCATCATTCAGCCATGGCGCTTGTGAATTGGAATTTTGATACGAAAATACCTCTCCATTTTGAACGCGAATCGACTGACCTCTTACGAGTGTGAATTCTGAAGAAGGTAAATTAACTTGCACCTTACCCTCATAACACTGAACATCGAAATAGTCGTTTTGTGCATTAACCATAAATTGGGTACCCAGTACGAGGACGGTACCTTGAGATGTCGTTACCGTAAATTCTGAACCTTGATTCACGGTAAATTGCGCTTCTCCATGCAATTTGAGGGAACGTTCTTTATCCCAATGTTTTTTATTGAATTGAACTTCGGAGGTTGTGTTTAAAGCAACTTCAGAACCGTCGGGTAAGACCACAACTTTATGTTCACCAACTGCAGTAGAAATAGTGGTCTGTTGTGGAAAAACGAAAAAATACCCAAGTAATAAGAGTACGGAAGCCGCTGCAACATAACCCCAGGCGGGAAAAAGTCTTCGGGTTTTTGAAGATGTCTTTCTAGTGGTTTGCTGTCGCAAATTTTCAAGCGCCTGTTGTCGATCATACGAAGGAGCTTCGAACCGGTTCGCCCCTTCGTTGATCTTTTCATATTCAGAATATTCGGGTGACTTTTGAAATTCGATGAGCTCCTCTGGCGTTAATTCTCCAGCGATCCATCGTGCTAAAAAAGTATCATCGTAGTTTTTTTCCATCGCTTCTATTAAGGTGTTATTCAGTACCTAAACCCTTCAGTATCAAAATACCCTACTTTCGTTTAAAATAATTTATCTCTTTTCTCAATTGCACCAATCCGGCGTGCATTCGTTTTTCGACTGCCTTCACTGAAATTCCTAACATTTCAGCTATTTCTTTATACTTTTTCTTTTCGATCTTATGTAGTAAAAAAACCTCTCTCTGTTTTTCAGAAAGGTTGGCAATGGCAGTTTCTAATTGTATCTGGAACTCTTTTTCCTGCAAGAGGTATTCTGGTGTTTCCTGTGAAACCTTAGGGATGCTTCCTTGTTTGTATACCAGACGCACCTTTTTTTTGGCCACGTCTTTTAAAAAAAAATTATAGGCTACCTTATAGACGAAGGCCTTTGCATTTTCTATTGGGACCTTGGCACAATGGTCCCACAATTTTATGAATGCTTCCTGGACCATATCTTCTGCTAGAGCGGTATCTCCACATTTGTAATAAATATAATTTCTCAGAGTCGTTCCATGCTCCTCAAATACACGTTCGAATACACGTTCATTGCATACAGAATTTTTGGATAAGGGCATTAAAATGGGTCGCTTTTAGATACAGGAACGAAAATACATAATTTATTGTATTGGTAACTAAAACGCAAAAATTTGATTTTTTTCATTGGTAAGGTAGGGTAAAGGAAGTCATGCGGGTTTCTGTTATCGATGGTGCTAGTCATCCATCGAACTTAGGCGCATATGGATGCTACCCATGCGCTTATTATTTTTTGGTCGATAGAGCCTCATAAGTTATGGGGCTTTATTACCAAAGGTAGGGTAAAAGAAAGTTCGAGGGTTTCTATAACCAAAGACCAAAAAAGACCTTATGATCCCGTTTGTTATTATCACTTTAGTGACTGTTGCCATTATTATATATGGTACCATGGAGTATTGGAAACACCAAAAGTATTTGCAATCCATTCCTATTCGAATCCATATCAATGGAACCCGAGGGAAGTCTAGTGTTACCAGACTTCTTGGTGCTGGATTGAGGGCCGGAGGGATGCGAACCATTACAAAAGTTACCGGAACCTTTCCAAGAATCATTCTTCCCGATGGTAGCGAGGCCGTAGTGCATCGCAAGGAAAAAGCCAATATTCTGGAGCAGTTAGACATCATTAAGTATTGCGCTCAAAAAAAGGCTGACGTTCTTATCATAGAATGCATGGCACTACAACCCATTTATCAAAAAATAACCGAACAGCAGATGGTAAAATCTACTATTGGAGTTATCACAAACATTAGATTAGATCATTTGGACGTGATGGGGCCATGCTTGGATGACGTAGCAAAAGCCCTTTGCGGAACCGTTCCAAAACGATCTCAATTGTTTACATCTGAAGATCGCTATCACGCCTACATGAAAAAGATTGCCATATCGCGTAAGACCAGATTTCACCAGAGTGTACCGGAAACCGTTAGTGATAAAGACATGGAAGGGTTTACCTACATTGAACACAAAGAAAATGTTTCCTTAGCGTTAGATATTTGTTCCGAATTAGGCGTAGAACGATCAAGGGCACTGGCCGAAATGAAGCGTTCCATCCCGGATGAGGGAGTGCTGCGAAGATACACCGTCTCTTATGCCAACAAACGGATTCATTTCTACAACGCACTAGCCGCCAACGATCCGGAATCGACCTTGATGATTTGGGATTATATCCTGAAAAATTCGGATTCGGACGAACATTTGATGCTTCTGCTGAATACCCGAAAAGATCGTCAAGACCGAGCCATCCAACTCGTGGCCATGATGGCTCGATTAAGTTATGACAGTATTGGGCTTATTGGAGAATCTCTCGATGGCGTGATAACCATGTGTAAAAAACAGGGAATTCCTAAGCAAGTCATACACGACATTGGGCATAAGCCTACACTGCAACAGTATCAGGAACTCTGTGAAGTCTCTGAAGAGAAGACCACTATTCTGGCTATTGGCAATATGGGTGCCGGAGGCGCAGAACTGGCCGAGTATTTTGAACAAAACCATCACTAATCAAATCCAATACTATGATAGAATTATCTGTTACCCTGGGTATAGTCATTAGCCTTTTTTTTATTGAAAAATTTGGTATGGCCGCTGGCGGAATAATTATTCCCGGGTATTTGGCCCTACAACTCACCACTATTGACAGGTTGATTGGCTTAATCGTTATTGCTTTTCTAACTTTTGTCGCCATTCGTTTTATTTCGCGATTCACATTTTTGTTTGGTCGTCGACAGATGGTAGTTGCACTACTTATAGGAACCATTTTATCTATTGTTTCACATCACTTACTCATTTTTAACACTCCGGAGTCTACTATAGAATTAAGCGCAATTGGATGGGTTATCCCAGGCTTGATAGCACACTGGGCCGCCAAGCAAGGATTTGTAAAAACATTGGCTATGATGGCCATTACATCGGTAATTGTTAGGTTACTTGTTGTGTTATGTTTTCTAGGTGAGTCTCTTCCCAAATTATATTAAAAAATGAACACTATGAATCAAATATCCATTCGTTCTACGCTCGTACTAAGCATTCTAGGTGTCTTGGCTATTTCATTACTTGTTATTGTTGAAACCACCAAGAAGTTTCAGAAACAACCCCACTATCAGGAAAAAATAGAAGCTAGTAAGTTGGCTCAAAAATGCATGGAGCATATTAAGAACACTTATTTCCCTAATGAGGTGCAGTTGGACAATATCAATGACCCTAATGCCACGGGTATAATTGGTCAGCAGTTTTCTGAGATTACTTCCGGAAGGGGTTCGTTACCCATCAAGCTTTCAACCACCAATCCCAATTTTGCGGCAATGATCGTGTCTCAAATTAAGGAGGCCGAAGTTGAAGAAGGTGATGCAGTGGCTCTTTGTTTTACTGGCTCTTTCCCTGCGCTGGATATAGCCGTTTGTGCGGCCGTTGAAACGCTGAAATTAAAACCGGTGCTTATAACATCGGTAACCTCCTCTTCCTGGGGTGCTAATATGCCGCATCTTACGTGGTTAGACATGCAGCAAAGCTTGAAAGATGCACAATTATTGTCTTTTATGCCTGTGGCATCCTCGATTGGAGGAAATAGGGACATTGGCCGAACTTTGAGCAAGGAGGGGCGGGAGGCAGCCGAATTGGCCATTCTTCGAAATCAAGTGTGTTACATTAATGAAGGAAGTTTGTTAGGTAATATCGAGAGACGCATGGAACTATTCGACACCTATAGTTCTGGAGAAATTAAGCTCTTTATTAATGTGGGAGGAGGAATTGCGAGCCTGGGAAGTAATACCAATGCCACCGCGCTACCTGCCGGTCTGCAAACCGAAATGATGTTAAAAGATATACCTGAACCTCAAGGTGTGTTTTTTGAAATGGTGAAACGAGGAATTCCCACTTTAAACCTTCATAATATATCCAATCTCATGAAATCTTATGAATTGCCCAGAGACCCTGTGCCATTGCCCAATGTGGGCGAAGGGGTGATATATGAGGCCTACAAATACGATTTAAAGATAGTAGGTATGGCCACAGCTGTTTTTTTGGCACTTATTGCATTGGTCATGTTGTACGACAAAAAACAAAATCAATTAGGAACTCAAATTGTTAAAAATGAATAAATCTTCGCACCCATTTCGTTCTGCATTTTGGTTATGGATCTTTTCATTCTTTTTTTCTATGACCTTATTTGGCCAAAAAAAGATGGAAATTATACCTAAAAAATTTGTAGGTCTAGTCTATATGTCGGGAGATAACGACTTTGTTTATTACGCCCTATCCGAAAAAAACAAAACAGCAATTGAGGTGGTTGGCCCTGGTAATTTAGTCGTCTTCAACCGGGTGCGTCTCGAAAAAAATGAGACCCAATCCAAGCCTTATTACTTGAAATACTTGCTTGATGATAAGCTCTTATATTCTAAGAAGATCGGGCCTCAAGCCATTTCAAAGAAAATCAAGTATAAAGGAAAATTAGCAGGCACTCCCAGTAAGGCAGACAAGGTGGTAATAGAAATTCCACCCGGCAAACACAATCTCACCTTTTTTAAGCATCGATCTGCCCATAAGGCGCACGCTCGATTCGTATTTGAAAAAACAGAAAAATTGAGGTGGCAGGAAGTCTTACCCGAAAGCAACCTATTAAGTGTGGCTACCCGACGTATTAATTCTGAAAAAGAGAAAGAATATTTCCGAATAAATAACTCACAGGGTTTTGAGTTTACCCCAACAGGAGGTTCAAAATTAAGGGTTTATTTGAGGGCAGATTTTAATTATAAAATGCATTCCCAACAGATAACCAGATTGGTGCTCATGAAGGACGGGAAAGTGTATAAAACTTACAAGATGACCTGTCATAAATCGAATACTTCCGAATATGTTACCGACAAAAAATTGATTCTGGGAACATTGGAGAAGGTCTATATCGATATTCCTGAAGACCATAATAGTCGGTATAAATTTTTGTTGAAGGATACGCCAGGTTCGGTAATCATTCGAGTGGCCGTGGGGTCTTCTTCGGACCAAAGAAACCTTTAATCTCATTAACAAAAAATAATTCTGAATCACTCATTTTGGGAGAGGAGACAACCTATTCCTATCCTTTTTAAACCTGCGCTTATGAAAAAAATAATGATAATCTTCGTCTTGCTATGTGGTGGCTGGTCCAAAGGACAAATTGCAAGTCAGGCCAATCTACAAACCCAATCGGGATATGAGTTTAATATTTTTAAGTTTCCCGAGTCATTTTTCAATAGTGATACCAATACCTTAATGGAAAAGGACGAGATTTATCGCAGCAGTTTCTTTCAGCAAACCAGTGCTCGTGTTTTGTTTACAAAAAAAATGGGGAGAAAGGGAAACATAAGTCTAAGGCTACAACCTCGAGCGCGATTTTATTTTGAAGATTCAGCACTGGATTATTACACTATATATTCCAGACTGCGCTACCAGAATACGTTCCGCAGAAATACCAAATGGGAGATTATAGGCCGATACAATTTTAGAGAACGCGATGGCGAAAATCTCGATGACAGTGAATTGAGAACGCCTTTAGGATATGGCCATTTGGAGCTATCAACGAGTTTGGCATTTAGACTTTATCCACAGCATAGAGGAAAATTGAGCCTTCGATATGCCAACAGAGATTACAAAAAGGGATTGGAGGATAATTTACACTATAACTTGTACGGCGCACATTTGGTTTTTAGAAATGTATTTAGAAGATTGGCAGGCTACCATAGTTATGGACTGGAACTCGATGTTAGTCGAAGGATATATGAAAGGGTCTTTACGGACCCAACGGAATCCATAGAAGAAAGGGATTGGAGCTATGCGCAAGTGGATGGATTTTACCGCTATCCAATTTCCAAAACCTGGCAACTTCGTTCCGGGTTTGCCTGGGGAAACCGGAAAGATAAAAATGAAGATAAATTTTCATATACAGAAATACGACCTTCCCTTCATTTATCCTACAAAGGGAAGCGATTTTCCATGAACTTTACAGGAAGTTATACCGCTCGAAATTTTAAGGTGTTGAGAGCCAATGACAGTGAAGGAAACGACTTGGGCCTCCTAAAATTTGATTATACCCGATTGCAATTAAAAGCAGAACATCAGTTATCGGACCAACTGGTCATGACTTTTAATGGGTATATCAATAATCGTGATTCTAATCGTACCAATGTAAACAAGTTGTTTTTTAGAAGCTATGATTACTATTATACTGCCGTTGGTTTGCGCTTCGATTTTTAGTAATGATACACTCCATGATAGTTGGGGTTAGTGTTGCCAAAGCAAATTGCATTAAGGGTTGAATGAACATTAATTTTTAACTTTACCGCTAAAGCATCAAAATGGAACCACTCCGCACAACACGTTTACGAATGGACAAGATTAGCATCGAGGATGCCCCATTTTATGTTCAACTCTTTAATTCTGATGGTTGGTTAACCTATATAGGAGATCGAAATGTACATACCGTTGCCGACGCAGAGGCCTATATTGAGAAAAACTATTTGCCCAGTTATGATACGTATGGCTACGGTTCGTATTCGGTAAAACTTTTAGATACTGGTAAAACCATAGGTGCTTGTGGACTTTATAAAAGAGAAGGGCTGGATCATCCGGATATTGGATTTGCATTTCTCCCGGAATACGCTGGAAAAGGTTATGGTTATGAAGCCGCTTCCGCTGTGATGAAATACGCTCAAGAGCACTTGGGGATTGATAAAATTTTGGGTTTCACGGTAGCATACAATAAGGCCTCTATTCGACTTTTGGAAAAATTAGGGCTGGAACGATGTGGTACTTACCAGTTTGAAAACGATCCAGAAGAATTATTGCTTTTTTCAAATTAAATTCTAAATCACTCATTGTTAATTATATTTACGGTACCTTCGCACCTTAATTAATTTAATTTATTATAATGAATACAGGTACAGTAAAATTCTTCAACGATTCGAAAGGATACGGTTTTATTACCGAAGAAGGAGTAAACAAAGATCATTTCGTGCATATCTCTGGATTAATCGACGAAGTTCGTGAAGGAGATCAAGTAGAATTTGAGCTAAAAGAAGGAAACAAAGGTTTAAACGCAGTAAACGTAAGAGTGCTGTAATATATACTTTAACTTTTTGACACAGAGCCCGTCCTTTTAGGATGGGCTTTTTTTATGGTCTAAAGTGAGCCAATGATAACCATTCTGTTGTAACTTTAAAAAATAATTTGATTGACAATGAACCTAAGCACAAGCCGATTGAACTTGCGATCCTTAGAAAAAAAGGATTTTCCCGACATCCATGAAATGAATTCCTATCCGCAGGTAGCACAGTACAATACTATTGGTATTCCCAAAGACATCTCTATAACAACGGCTTTGCTGGAGGAGGTGATGGAAAAGGATTTGTCGCTAGCCTGGAGTATTCGAAAGAAAGATACGGGTGAATTTGTGGGACAGTTTGGAATGAACCTTTCTTCGGAAAAATATAGAAAAGCAGAGATATATTATAGCTTACACCCTAATCAATGGGGACGAGGCTTTGCCACTGAAGCTGTGAGTGCGGTCATTAGTTACGGTTTTAGTGAACTTCGATTGCATCGCATTGAAGCGGGAGTTGCTACCGAAAATAGAAAGTCCGTCGCTTTGTTAGAACGGGTAGGAATGCTAAGAGAAGGTCTATGCCGAAAAATATTGCCCTTACAAAGCGGTTGGGCGGATAACTATATGTATGCAATTTTGGAAGAGGATTCGCGAGAATTCTAGCCATAAATACCCCATATAACGTATTTTAGTTCTTACATAAATACCTATTTTTGAGATTGTTAATGTTTTATGCTTTTTCAAAAGGCCAAGATGAGTGTGCGATTTCTTAAAATAGTATTGTTATGGCTCGTAGTAGCCTTCCCGGCTTACGGACAGTTCTACGAGATGACCCGCTATGCCGATGATAATGGGCTTCCATCTCGAATCGTGCGTGATGTGGATCAGGATGCCCAGGGCTATCTATGGGTTGCAGGGAACAATGGTTTGTATAAATTTGACGGACAACAATTTCATGCGTACTACTCTGTTTTAAACGATACAACTGGTCTTCGAGATAATAAGATCAATACCCTTGTGGCCGCCCGAGATGGTCGCATTTGGATTGCAACGCCCAAAGGACTCCATGTGTTGAAAGGAGAAACCATTACCTATGTGGAACTTACGCCCAACGCTTCAGATGTACAAAATCATATCATAGAATTATTTGAAGACCGCAAAGGGAATATCTGGGTAGGGTCTTATAACGGCTTGTTTGTAATAGAAGAAGAGGGTGGCAAGGTGATCCACCTGAACCTTCTGCATAAAGAACTATTGAACGAGAAAGCTATATGGGGACTGAGTGAGGACAAGCACGGTAGAATTTGGGTGGCTCGAGCCAGAAATAGGCCACTGTTGATCGATCCTGAGACCTATAGTGTCAAAGAACTCGCTTTCAAAATTGAAGGAGCGTTTTTAGAAAAGGACATTAATGCCTTCAATTATATTGAATACAACGATAGCCTTATCTTGGTAAGTGCCGGATCTGGAATTCTTAAGGGACGACTGGCAAACGATTCCACTTTTCATATTCAGAAGTTTAAAGATGAGAATGGAGGGGTGGTTGGGGATCATTTTATGTATCAAACCATTGTAGATAGCGAAGGCACGGTTTGGGGTAGTACCTGGCGGAATTATTTGAAGAAGTACCAGGTGGAAAATGGAAACCTGGTGGAACAGGAGGTGAATAGTAAAAATGGTTTCTTGGGAATGACACCCTTCGCTCGAAGTGTTTATGAAGATTCGCAAAAAAATATTTGGATTCCTAACTCCAATGGACTCTATAAACTAAGCGAAACTCAGAACATGATTTCGGTTTTTCCGCCGGGACATCTTGAAGGTTGCTCCGAAGAGACCTATAGTATTTATGGAATTACCGAAGATGACGGAGGGCACCTTTGGACATCGACACCCTACAACCTCTACCGATTTAATAAAGAAGAGATATTAGAAAATCGGTGCCCGACCAACTATTTGCATTTTACAGATCCACAGCTTCATTTGGCTCGGGATATATTTATTGATAGCTCTAATCGATTGTGGATAAGTGGTCAAAATGGTCTGAGCATTGCTCAGCTCGATGAAAACTACGAGCCAGGTCCCTTTGCTCATTTTTCTGGTGGTGATGGGCTCCCGCACAACTGGTCTAATGCCATACTTGAGGAAACACCGAACAAGTTTTGGTTGGGTAACTATCATCGATTGATCAAAATGGAGTTTCCGAATGGAGATTTTAGAAATCCCATATCTACCGTCTACGATTCGAGTAGAGAACGAGAAGACGCTCTGGTGAATTCGTATGTGATGGCCTTGGAAAAAGATAAAAATGGGGCGCTTTGGATAGGCACTTTTTCTGGTCTTAGTAGGTTGATATCGGAAGAAGGAGAAGGAACTTTTGAGAACTATATTAGTGCTTTCGGACAGGCAGATCAATTGAGCAACAATGCTATTAAAAATATCTTTTCGGATAGTAAAGGACGACTCTGGATAGGTACTCAAACAGGTTTAAACCTCTATTTGGAGGAGACCAACAATTTTAAACAGTTCGGCAGGAAAGAGGGCTTGCCTTCAGAATACATCCTTGGCATTGACGAAGATTCGGAAGGGCGGTTGCGAATTGCCACTACGAGCGGATTGTTTACTGCCATTTACAATCAATCGATGCAATCTTTTGTTCATATTGAATATATTACCGCAAGAGATGGTTTGGCAGATAATATCACCAATAAGAATGCCCTTTACATTGATGCTGATGATAATGTTTTTGTTGGAAGTAGCAAGGGACTGAGCGTTTTAAGTAATACTGAAACGTCCGTGGAAGCCCGCCCTTTTAATTTAGGGCTTACCACTTTGGAAGGGATTCAGAAAAAAGGACAGGGATTTGTTTCCATTAAGCATAGAATCGAAAATGAGGTGATCGAACTTTCCTATTTTGAAAATTCCATTCAGCTGGGTTATGCGGTGCTGGACTTTACTGGTCCTAGTTTCAATCAATACCGTCATAAGTTCCTGCCCATAAGTGAAGATTGGATTGAGACTGGAAAGAAATCCGAACTGAACTATTACAATTTGTCTCCCGGAGAATATGAATTGATCCTGGACGGCAGTAACAATCAAGGGGTGTGGTCCAACACACCACTGCATTTAAAAGTAGTAGTACACCCGCCGTTTTGGAAATCGGGTTGGGCAATGGCCTTATATGTGCTGTTATTGCTTGGGGTGGTTCGTTTATTTTACATACTTCGTATTCGCAAACGAGTTCGCGAATTGGAACAGGAAACCCGCTTAGAAAAGGCATTGGTGCGAGAAAGAGAACAACTTAGAAACGAAAATGCCGCCGATTTTCATGACGAATTGGGCTCAAAGGTGACCAAAATATCTATGTTCCTAACCCTGGCCGAGCGCACGTTGAATGAGCAAAAGGATCCATCCAATTGGTTTGGAAAAATGCGGGAGAATATAAAGGACCTTTCTGGTAGTTTTCGAGACCTCTTATGGGTTATCGATCCTCACAAAGATAGTTTGAGTGATGCCTTTCTTCGACTTAAAGATTTTGGAGAAGACCTTTTTAGCAGTACCCAGGCACATTATAGCACAAGTGGTTATTCTGAAGGATTAGAGGAAACCATGCTCGATCCGCAAACTAAAAAACAAGTGGTTCTTATATTTAAAGAAGCCATGCATAATTGCGCTAAGTACTCGGATAGCACGCTTGTGGAACTCACCGTTGAAAACATGGACGGCTATGCTTCTATTCGCTTAAAGGATAATGGTAAAGGGTTTAATGTACATCGCCAGAGCAAGGGGAGAGGGCTTACCAACATGAAAAACAGATCGGACAAAATAGGAGGTAGTTTGTCCATTGTTTCGGGAGAGCAAGGGACCGTCGTGGTCCTTAATCAAATACCCCATCTGCGGGAGGGTATAAACGACAAATAATTGTAAATTAGTTGTTTAAATGCATCAATGACCTCTGAAACTATCCATATAGCCATTGTAGAAGACGACAATGAAATACGGCAAACCCTCAACCTGATTTTAGATGGTTCCAGTGGTTTTGCCTGTAAATATGCTTTTCCGGATGGCGAATCTGCCATAGCATCTATTCCTAATCTTCCCGTGGACGTTGTTTTAATGGATATTGATCTACCTGGAAAGAGCGGTATCCAAGCTACTCGCGAGCTTAAGAAAAAATGCAGCGGTATCGATTTTATCATGCTTACTGTGCAGAGTGATGATGATTCTATCTTTGAATCTTTGTGCGCAGGAGCCTCAGGATATCTGTTGAAAGACACCAACCCTGCAGATCTACTCGTACACATCAAGGAAGTTTACGATGGAGGATCTCCAATGAGTAGCCAGATTGCAAGACGTATTATAAACTCCTTCCGAATTATAGAAAATCCTCTTTCAGGTAGAGAGACGGAAGTGTTAAAATTACTCAGCCAAGGACTCAACTATAAGGATGTTGCAGAAGAGATTTATTTAAGTCCGCATACCGTCAAAACACATATCAAAAATATCTACTCCAAGCTTCATGTAAATAATCGGGCTGAAGCAATTTATAAGGCGATCAAACAGAAATTAATCTAAGTCGTTTTTTTCTTCAAAACCAAAATACCCCTTTTGAGCGATTGTCTCAAATGTCTATTTATCAGAGATTTGCAAGGTATGAATCAAATTAAATCTCATAAAATGAAAACAATGAAGTTAATTAAACGAATCGCGTTAGTATGCTTTGTATTCACCATGGCCACGGGCTACGGACAGGATATTGGGGGTATTATAAAGAGAAAAGTAAAAAAGAGAGCTAAAGATAAGATTGCAAAAACAGTCGATGATGGATTGGATGTAATTGAAGGCAAAGATGGAACTACCACCACTGAAGAAGAAAGTGAAGACGGAACCATTGTTGTTGTCACAAGAGACGCAGCGGGAAATAACGTACCGGTTCCTAATTTTATAGACCCGGCAACTGCCATATTCGTGGACGATTTCAATACCGAAAGACCTTCGGAGTTTCCATCAAAGTGGACATTACTAAATGGAACCCTGCAAAACTCGCAAGTGGTCGCCTTAGGAAGAAAAGAAGGAGTAGTCCAGTTCATTACCAGTAGTGGTATGAAGCCTACTTTTAAGAATGATAACTATCTTGGAGACTCATTTAAAATTGAGATTCAATGTTACTTCCACAAAAGAGGGAACGAGGCTTATACCTTGAATCTAAGAAATAAAAATAAGGCACACAGCAGCTATCAAATAACCATACGAGGAGATGGAATTGTACCAGCGGGGTCAAGTTCGCAATATGCTCGGTTTCCACGTAAACTTCCAGCGGGATGGCGCACGGTTCAATTGTCTTTCAATAAGGGAATTTTAAAAGTACTTTATGAAGGTTATCAGTTAATTAACATTCCAAAACTTAACAAAGGCGTAGACAATATGTTAAACGAGTTTACCCACGTTGAGCTGAGTGCTTTATCGCATGGTTCGGGTGAATATGATGCCATGGTTAACTATGTTGCTATAGCCCACCGAGGATTACCGCTATACGACCGTCTTATCGCAGATGGACGATTAGTAATGAACAACATTAACTTTGAAGTTAATTCGTATACGCTAACAACAGCCTCCTATGCCGTTTTAGATGGTTTGGTTACCATGTTACAAGACCACCCAGAAGTGTCTCTCAATATACATGGGCATACCGATTCGGACGGTTCAAAAAAGTCCAATCAAACCTTATCCGAGAATCGAGCCAAATCGGTTTTAAATTATCTAACTGGAAAAGGCGTGGCAAGTAGTAGATTGACGAGCGCGGGGTATGGAGAAGAAGTACCAGTGGACAAAAGCGGAACTGAAGCTGCTAAGGCAAAGAATCGCCGTGTTGAATTTGTATTGAATAAATAATCAAAAGAGGGGGAGTAAGATTCCCCCTTTTTGTTTTTTTGAAACTCAGTTATTATGAAAAATATATTGTTCATCGTTATTATTGCTTGTTTTGGAATTTTAGGATGTGGTGAGAAGACTTCGGATACCGAAAAGGAGGCGAATACCACTCTTGAAACAGAAACTGCAACAAACATGACATCCTCGACCGAAGAAATTAAGAGTTGTGAAGATTTCCTGAACACCTATGAAAAATGGACCGACGATCTTATTGAGCTTATGGCAGCACATAAGGATGATCCAGTGGGGTTGGCCACTTCACAAGAGTATATAAACACCATGATGCAAGGCGTAAATTTTACGCAGGATTGGGCTACCATTAGTGTTTCTTGTTCCATGAACAAATCCTATGAAACACGGATGAAAGCCATACAGGAGCATATGGAAAAGAAACAAGTCGAACTAGGCTTGAAATAAATTACAAAAATCACGAACTATGAAACTTGCAATTAAAATAGTCCCCGTTTTACTAATCTGCGTCATGGGTTTTTCAGAAATCACAGCGCAAACCTATGTGTCGCCAAGTAGAGAGCTAGTAGAACAGTTGCTGAACCGATTGGAGACCTGCAAAGCGAGTCTTGCCAATGCCAATAAAGGAATCGCGGCAATGAAGAAAAATCCTCAAGACTATTCTCTTGAAACTTATTTATGGGTAGAAAATTTAGCAAAGGAAGCAGATAAATGTATTGCCGACCTGCGAAAGCAACTGGACAAATTAAGAAAAGATTACCCGGGATGGTTTAACAGCCCATCGGCATTCGCGGATATTAACTTGCGCCCCCCAACATTACGTTCACCTCTTGAGATGGAGGATGCTTTGGCCAAGATCGAACGAAAGATACATAATGCTTTGGCTCAGTTTAAGGAATTCCAGAAACCCGAACACTAGAACTTACCGTACCTTCGAATCAAAAAGGTCTCTTGAAACCGAGGGACCTTTTTTATCTTCTGAAAAAGAGATACCTTTCATGATCCTTAAAGGCACCTATGAGTTTTCTTAAAGCCGAATGGCGAAAATTGGCATTATTCAACTACGAAGTACCTCCCAAAGTGCTAACCACATACCTCCCTGCTGGAACGGAATTAGATCTTTGGCAGGGAAAATGCTATGTAAGTCTTGTTGGTTTTTTGTTTCAGAATACAAAGTTGTTGGGTATAAAAATTCCCTTTCATGTTAATTTTGAGGAGGTAAACCTTCGTTTTTATGTGAAACGGATCGTGAATGGAGAAGTGCGAAGGGGGGTGGTGTTCGTTAAGGAAATCGTTCCCAAATGGGCTTTAAGTTTTGTTGCCAATACGGTGTATAAGGAACATTATGAAACCAGGCCGATGAAACATCTATGGACTTCAGAGAAGAACACTTTAAAAGTGGAATACCATTGGAAATTGCCTTCGGGGTGGCAAGAGGTAAGTATCAAGGCCACGGATGCCATGGTTCCAATTGCTGAAGAGAGTGAGGCCGAATTTATTACCGAGCACTATTGGGGTTATGCGAAGGTTTCGGTAACCAAAACCAACGAATACGAAGTGACCCATCCCAGATGGTTCCAATATCCAGTATTGGAATATCAAACTCAGTTCGATTTTAACAAAAACTATGGGCCCGAATTTGCCTTTCTAAATAATAGCAAGCCAACCTCTGTTATGCTAGCAGAAGGCTCTGAGATCACCGTGGAGTCTAAGAATACGCTTTAATGATTAGGGCAGCGGGAGGGGTTTAACCTTCATCCGGAAACTCGATACTTTCATAAGCACCGGCATCAGGATTAGTAGCACTACGCATGGTGCCGTTCAAATCTAATAAGGGCAATACACCGTCTAGCCCAATACCTTCGGCACCAGACTCACCTCTTTTAATGTTGAAATTATTTAAGGTTACATCTTGAAAAACCGGGTCCGCATTGAAGACAGAGTTCGTATACAAGTTTACATTGGTAAAATCGTAGTTTGGAAGACCGTCAAAGTCACCATTAGGGTCATCAAAGGCAATTAGACAATTGGTGAAATTAAAGTTGAACAGTAACGAGGCATTTGCTGATTGTACAAAACCTAATTCGCGCTGTTCGCTTCCGTAGATAATACAATTAGTGAAGTTAGCTTCAATTAGATCGGCTTCAGCCACATCGGGAATAATATTGTCAATTTGCACCGTTGGAAAAGATCTAAAGCTATTGGTCCAATAGTTTCCAAAGGTAGAGTGATTGAAATTATACGTACCACCCAAAGAGATGGCCAGAGAAGATTGTCCGCAATTGTTAATCACCAGATTTTCTCCATAGACATTTGCATTTCTAGCCAAAAGCCCCACATTAGAGCTGTTGTAAATTTGTGTGTCGTTTAAGCTAAGGGTAAGATCACCGTCATTGCCATCCATTAAAATACCGGCTATGGCATTTTTAATAGTGGTATTTCTAAAAGAGTTATTGGTGCTTCCGGCTCTTAACCAAATCGTTGCCCATTGTCCAGGGATGTCGGCAAAAGATGGCTCTAAACGGTCTCCTTCAAAAATAATTTCGTTTTCCAGCAACATAGGATCGCTACTTGGCGCCCCATTACATTCAATGGTCGCTCCTTCATCTACGATAATTCCGCTATTTTCATGAAAATGTACTCTTGCTCCGGCATTAACAACCAGCGTTTCTCCCGAAGGTACAGCGGCAAACCCATAAATAACATATGGTTTTTCGTTGGTGAACTTCAACTGATCTTCATCTAAAATAAAACCTTCTACAAGGATGGGATCGCCTTCTTCGTCCAGGCCAATGCTAATGGTTCCAACCATTCCTTCCGAATCCAATTCAGGGAAAAGGAATACAGCGTCTTGCACTAGGGTAACTAATTCAACATTTTGCTCATTACCCCCCGAATCAAATTTTATCTGATCGGTATATAAAAAGCTCATGTCGTCCGTCTGCGTACTAATATCTACGGTAGTTTCAATAAAAATAAAGATGCTGTCATTGGCTAAAATCTCTACATTTTCAAACACTTTGCCGGCAACGCCATCGACATTTAAACGGTAATTAGAGTCTTCTCCATCGCCCAATCGAAGCGTGGGGATGTTAATATCGTCATCACTTCGATTATACACTTTTAAGTTGTAAGTGCTCGAGCCAATGTTGCTAAAGATGGTATCCAAAAAGACGGTATCGCGAGAAAATTCAAGGTTTCCTGTACTTGGGACGGTTTCAAAATCGTTTCGACAAGAACTCCATAAAACAACACCGCAAAGAATAACTAATCCGTATAAATACTTCATGCAAGTAAATTTTCAGTAAAAATATAACTTTTTATGAAGCTAATTATTGTTAGCATGGCAAAGTTTCCGATGAATTGTAGATGAGCGTGTGAAATAAGGCAAAGTGGGCTGTGGTGGCGGCAATTAAGTATCCCTCCAAATACGTATCAGTTTAATTGCTGACCACCACAAGATTCCTCGGCAAAGGAACTGCCTACTTTCTTTATTAGTTCTTCATCAGACGACTTGGAGAAACCGATTACCTCCTTGGTGCAAACTCCGTAAGATTTTCCCTTTTCCTGAATTGGTTCCGGAATGGTAATCGCAATGGCTTTTTTCATAACTGAATTGGATACGGGTTAATTGTTATCCAAAACACTTAAAAAATAACCGTCTTTAAAACTGCTATCGAGGGAACAGGTCGTTTTATTTAGTAAACGAGTCTTATAAAGAAGTATTCGTTCTGTGGTTAAAGTCTTTCAAATTATGTACAAAGGTCTGTGGAGAACTGTTATTTGGGTACCACTTCAATTTTAAAGAGTTTATCCCAATTTTTACCCGTAACATAAAGGATGTTCGGTTCTCCGTTGTAGGCAATACCATTCAATACGTCCAAAGTTTCGTGTTGCGTTACCTGGGCTTGCAGTCCTTTCAGATCGATCACACCTTCCACAGCTCCATTGGCCGGGTTTACAATGGCAATGGCATCTCTTTGCCATACGTTGGCATAGATTTTTCCATCCACCCATTCCAGTTCATTCACCTTGGGTATTTTGCTGGTATTGGTATAGATCTCAATATAGCTTTCTTCGGCCAGGGTTTTTGGATTAAGCCTCCAAATCTTTTCGGTGCCGTCACTTTTATAAATATGGGTGCCGTCGTTACAAAGCCCCCAACCTTCTTTACTGGCCCCATACACAAAGGATCCTGTTTGGTCGAACGAATTGAGATCGTAAATAAAACCTGTATTTCTCTGCCATGTTAGTTGATAGATTTTATCATTCAATACCGTGATACCTTCGGCAAAGTACTGGTCTTCCAGCTTTTTATTTTTTAGGACCGCTCCGGTTTCATAATTCGTTTTACGTAGCGTAGATTTTTTACGCTGCCCGGTACTTTCATAAAGTGTATCATTTTCAAACTCCAAACCTTGGGTAAAGGCATTAATATCGTGCGGATAAGACTCGAGTATGGTGTAGCCATATAATTTAGGTGTTTGGTCGGCCGTGATAATGATTTCCCTAGAAACTGTAAAAGTAGAACCATCCGCTTTTATGTTAGCAGTCAAGTTTCGCTTCCCCATCTTTTGACCAGAGAGCTGAATATTTTTTTCTGAATTACCTTCAGCATTCACCGTACCTTGGCCATCTATGGCGTACGCAATACTTTCAATGGTTTTATTTTTTTTATTTTGAATAGATACCAGTAAGTTATCCGATGTTTTATACGACTTCTTTGCGTCCTTAACCGAAATCGAAAAAAGATCGTTAGGGTTATCTGAATCGCTTCCGCAGCTTATAAAAAAAGTCACTAACAGCGTAAGTACTAATAGCTTGTAATTTTGCATGACAACATTGAATTTTGAAGCAATATAATCAATAATAATTGAGCGTTAAAATGCTTGTGAAAAGTTTAAAATGGCTGTATATTTGCACCGGCAAGTCCTACACAACTAGCTCCTGTTGAATCCCCCAGGGTGGGAACGCAGCAAGGGTAGACGGTTGTAGCAGTGTGATGTAGGTAGCTTGCCATTTTTTGTACCCGAAAGTCAAGGGTTTCTTTTCCATTTTCCTGCATTTAATTGAAAATTACTCCGTTTTTTATGAGCAAGGGTAGACGGTCGTAGCAGTGTGATGTAGGTAGCTTGCCATTTTTTGTACCCGAAAGTCAAGGGTTTTTCTTAATACCGTTATACACGTCCATGCATCTTTCCAGTGATTTACCCTCTTTGTGAATGCAGTCGCAAAAATTGATGCAATTTGGGTCATTCTTATTATCGCATTGCCGTTTGCACTCGCTAATAGTGTTTCTTGGCATTATTTTATAGAATAGCGTGGATTGCAACGTCACAATAATGACGACCATAAGGACGCCAGCGAAGAATAGCATTGGAAACTTATTGCTTACTTCATTTTTATTCGGAAGTTTCAATTTCGCCGTGGTATGATTAAAGGGGAAAATGTTTTTGAATTTGTGATAATCCCAACAAAGGAGATACAAAACAGCGCATAGCATGAGTGGGGAAGTTACCAGTGACCCATCAAATCGAACGGCGAGCGATAAAATGCATATGTTAAGTATAATGGGTAGGTAGATAAAAGCACCAAGGGTGGCTGTCCGAGGAATTAGCAAAAGAATTGCCGCTAAAACTTGCATAAAACCAACGAAGGGATAATAATAACCGGTATGATGAAAGGCTTCTAAAAAATTACCCATGGGATGGTTTTGTGCTAAGACCGTAAACCGCTCACCAAGTACCTTTTGCATACCGGAAGGGATAAATCCTGCGGCGAGTGCCACCCGACAGAAAATGGCAAAGTATTGGAGCCACCTGTTTTTTCTTGAGCGGAAATGAAGTCGATCTAGTTTAGATGAAATTCCCATAATTATTATACTTACAGAGTACTTTGTTTTTCAAAGTTAAATAAAATATTGAATTATCCCAAGCATTGCTACAAAAAGCCTCGATAACGACCCGTAGTGTGGGGAACAAAAAACATAGCCGTTTGATCGCCTAAAGACTTGTTGATTGGTCATGACTGTTTCAAAAAGTAGTTTTTCCATGCGTAACATCCCATAGAAATTTGGAAATCTAAAGGCATACCCGCATCTTTGTCGTTCACTAGTTTACTATGCCAAAAGTTGTATTGATTACGGGAGGTTCCTCTGGAATTGGAAAAGCAATAGGGGAGCACCTATACGCTCGCGACTATGTAGTTTATGGAACGAGCCGAAATCCGTCCAGATATACAGACACTGTACCTTTTAATTTATTGAAGTTGGATGTCACGGATCTTGCCACCATGCATGTAGCGGTTTCAGAAGTGATAAAAAGAGAAGGTCGTATAGACGTTCTGGTTAATAACGCTGGAGTTGGAATTACAGGGCCCGTTGAGGAGACACCCACGGACGAAATTCGAAAGGCCTTTGAGATTAATTTTTACGGACCCTTGGAACTCATAAAATTGGTCCTACCGCACATGCGTTCTCAAAAAAGTGGCATTATTATCAATATTACCTCTATTGCTGGCTATATGGGGTTACCCTATCGCGGTATTTATAGCACGACCAAAGGCGCCCTGGAACTTATAACGGAAGCCTATCGCATGGAAACAAAACAATTTGGTATAGACATTACCAATGTGGCACCGGGCGATTTTGCAACCAACATTGCGGATGGCAGATACCACGCGCCCATTGTAAAAGGTTCACCCTACGAAAAAGCTTATGGAGAAACGCTTCGGATGATGAACGAACATGTGAATGCCGGAAGCAATCCAAAGCAGATGGCCAGGGCAGTCCATAAAATAATTGAAACTCGACGTCCTAAAATACATTACAAAGTTGGGGTTCCCATGCAAAAATTTTCCATTGTTTTAAAACGAATTCTTCCCGACAAGATTTACGAAAGAATGCTCATGAAGCACTACAAACTAAAGTAGAACGCTCTGAACTACTTTATTAACACTTTTCCTTTATAATTTTTCGCTACAATCATTTCAGTAACCTATAGAGTTGTGTACTTTTGTCCCAACTTTAAATTTAAACAACTTCCTATGAAATTTTTCATCGATACAGCAAACCTCGATCAAATTAAAGAAGCCCAGGATTTGGGAGTTCTTGATGGGGTGACTACCAACCCTTCTCTTATGGCTAAAGAGGGCATCACTGGACGAAATAATATCCTAAAACATTATGTGGACATTTGCAATATTGTAGACGGAGATGTTTCTGCGGAAGTGATTGCGACCGACTTTGACGGTATGGTGAAAGAAGGTGAAGAATTGGCTGAGTTACATCAACAGATCGTGGTAAAACTACCTATGATTAAGGACGGCGTAAAAGCTGCTAAATATTTCAGTGATAAGGGAATTAGAACCAATGTCACGCTAGTGTTCTCGGCAGGGCAAGCACTGTTGGCGGCTAAGGCAGGAGCAACTTATGTTTCTCCTTTTATTGGTCGTTTGGATGATATTTCAACCGATGGTCTAAATCTTATTGCTGAAATCCGTCATATTTACGACAACTATGGTTTCGAGACCCAAATACTTGCCGCTTCGGTGCGTCATACCATGCACGTAATTGATTGTGCTAAAATTGGTGCTGATGTAATGACAGGGCCACTGTCATCTATCGAAGGATTGCTTAAACACCCATTAACAGATATTGGATTGGCAAAATTTTTAGCAGATTATAAAAAAGGGAACTAATTCCAAAGTGCCTATTCATACAAAATCCAAAGCCTATTATGTTAGGTCTTTGGATTTTTTTTGCTGAATAGCAGGGTGCCTATTGAGTTCTAGTTTAGCACTATTATTGGTTCAGAAAACCTAAAAGTTCAGATTCGATATTAGTGTCGAATATATTCGTGTTCCCGTTCAGAATAACTCCATCGCCATCTACGATCATTGCTTTATTTACGCTATCAATGATTAACTTTTGTTCGGCATCCTTGAAGTTTTCAAACTGATACTCACTGAGTTCGTTATAGCCCGAACTTTGAACCGCCTTTAACCATTTTTTGAAGTGACCATCAATGTTGATTCCAACAAATACATATTCCGGAAACTTGTTTCTTAGGTCGTTGGCACGGGTATGAATTTTCTTATAGTGGCTTATCGACTTATTAGACCAAAAGTATAATACGGTTGGTCTGTTTAAGGTACTATGTAGGTCTTTTACCGTGTTGTCTGAAGTTAGTAGCATTACATTCGGAATGGTATGACCAGGCATTAGTTTCATGGTTGCCATGGCAAATTTGGCTACTTCTTCCCGATCTGCTGCGCTGGTATTCAGCTCAAGAAAATGGGCTAACATTTTTTCACTATTTACCTCGTCCTCGGCATTTAGGAAATAACCAATTGCACTTGTACGTATAAGGCTGTTTTTTAAATACTCATCGGTAACCAGGCTATCGAAAAGCTTGATCTTGTGATAATTATGTACGAACGAATTACGTTCAAAGGCTGCTTCGCCCTTATACGCCTCATAAGCCAGGTTGTCCATATAATACCTCAGGTAACGATAATAGGGGTAATAGCTCCTCAATTTTGTATTTCCAAGATCAATATGCTGCCTGAAACCGTAAAAACTTTCAGGAATTTCTACGTTTTCGTTGTACACTTTCTTTCTAAGGTTAGTGGAGATGTAGAGCTCTTTTTTCGTATAAATATCGTAGTTGATAGCTGCGTTGGCTATGACCTTAAATCCTTCAGAAGGATTTTTCTTGGCAGTAAATTCGTTATATAAGCTTTGTCGACCCGCCGCGAAAGAGTCCATTTTAAATTCGAAGTCCTTGGGAGACAACAACTGCAAACTTGGCATCAGTTCATTCTCTTTTTCATTCAGTAAAAACAACTCCATCATAAAATTGTTTTTAGAAGCACCTTTGCCCGTATAAGACAAAGATTCATCAAATTCCATAGTGTTAACACGAAGCATAATGCTATCTCCGGGTTCAACAAAGAGCGCTTGGTATTCGTTGTGACTAAAAAAATACATACCGGGTTCCAAATGTTCAAATTGATAAAGAAAAAAGTTGTTCTCGTCAAGTGGAACGGTATCAATGGTCTTTCGACTCTGCCAAATTATGACGTAATCCTTTTTAGGATTGACTACTTCTCCTCCAATCCAGGCACTGCCGCAACTATTTTCGGAAGACTGGTTGCAGGACACAAAGCATAGGCTACCTATAAAAAGGAGAAGTATATGTTTTATCAGATGCAAAATAGTTAGATTCTGATGACAAAAATATAGGACTACTCTCGTCCTTTCTGTTAATTAGTAGTTAAAAGATAAAATAATACACTTCATGTACATTCTATTTCTTCAATAGCGGTTTATTAGCTACTTTTGCGCACAATTTAAAAAGTACAAATAGTTATGCTTTCAGTGTCTAATTTATCGGTTCAGTTTGGAAAACGCGTTTTATTCGACGAGGTCAATACGCAATTTACCCAAGGTAACTGCTACGGAATTATTGGTGCCAATGGTGCTGGAAAATCTACACTTCTTAAGATTATTGCCGGAAAGCAGGATCCAACTTCGGGTCATGTGCATTTAGAGGTTGGAAAGCGGATGTCCGTTTTAGAGCAAAATCACAACGCTTATGATGAATATCCGGTTCTGGAAACTGTGGTTAGAGGTAATAAAGAGCTATTTGCCATCAAATCGCAAATTGATGCGCTGTATGAGGATTATACCGACGCCAATGCCGATAAAATTGGGGAACTTCAAGTTCAATATGAAGAAATGAATGGATGGAATGCCGAAAGTGATGCGGCTGCCATGCTGTCCAATTTAGGAATATCAGAAAGTCACCATTATTCGATGATGAGCGACCTGGACGGAAAGCAAAAAGTACGTGTTTTGTTGGCGCAGGCCTTATTTGGAAACCCTGATGTTCTTATTATGGATGAGCCTACCAATGATCTGGATTACGAGACTATTTCCTGGTTAGAGAATTTCTTAGCGAATTACGATAATTGCGTGATCGTGGTATCTCACGATCGCCACTTTTTAGATTCAGTTTGTACCCACATTAGTGATATTGACTTCGGGAAAATAAACCATTTTAGCGGAAACTATACGTTTTGGTATGAAAGTAGTCAGTTAGCGGCTCGCCAAAGAGCACAGCAGAATAAGAAGGCTGAAGACAAGAAAAAGGAACTGGAAGAGTTCATTCGAAGATTTTCGGCTAACGTGGCAAAATCGAAACAGGCGACTAGTAGAAAGAAAATGATCGATAAGCTGAACGTCTCCGATATCAAACCATCCAGCAGACGTTACCCCGCTATCATTTTTGAAAGAGATCGGGAAGCTGGAGATCAGATTTTAAATGTGGAGGGTTTAGCTTCGAGCATAGAAGGAGAGACACTGTTTAAAGAAGTGGATATGAACTTGGCTAAAGGAGATAAAGTAGTTATCTTTTCAAGAGACTCGAGAGCGACCACAGCTTTTTATGAGATCATTAATGGCAATTTAAAGGCGGATGCCGGAGCTTATCAATGGGGGGTAACTACCAACCAAAGTTATTTACCTCTGGACAATGAAAGCTTTTTTAAAAGTGAGATGTCTTTGGTGGATTGGCTACGTCAATGGGCCACTACCGAAGAAGAAAGAGAAGAAGTTTATATTCGGGGATTCCTTGGAAAGATGCTTTTTAGTGGAGAAGAAGCTTTGAAGCAATCTACGGTACTTTCTGGTGGAGAAAAAGTGCGTTGCATGTTGAGTAGAATGATGATGATGCGGGCCAATGTGGTCATGTTGGATGAACCCACTAACCACTTGGATCTGGAATCTATTACAGCATTTAATAATTCGCTTAAAAACTTCAAAGGGACCGTGTTGCTAACAACTCACGATCATGAATTTGCACAAACCGTGGGTAACAGAGTTATTGAGCTCACTCCAAAAGGTGTGATTGATCGATATATGACCTTCGATGAATATATGAGCGACAAAAAGATCAAGGAGTTGCGTGACAAAATGTACTCTTAGAGAATACACCTCACGACCTCAGTTTTCTTGATTAACCGTTGTAATATTTGCTATCCCAGATAGCTGTATTGAAATTTTTCCCTTTGGCAAAGCCATAGAATAAAACCGTACCTCCTACCGCTTTAAACATAAATAAGAATAACAATAGATACTCTTGGTTTTCTACCACTCCTTTGGTAAAAAACCGGATCGGTGTAAGTGCCGTTAGCACCAGGCTCATCAGGAAGATCGTGAACACCAGGTTTTCAAAGTTCTTGTAAGGCCACATTAGCATTTTTCTGAAAGGATGCAAATCGTTGCCCCATTTGTGAATAAGGTAATAGTAGTCATTTCCCATAGCGGTAAAAAGCAACGGATCATCTGCATTTTCCAATTTGAGGCGTTTGGCTGGAGCTACAATCTTTAAGCCCCTTACTGAGGTTTTATGCCTGGTTTCCAATTCTCGAATATTGGAGATGGCTTCCTCCGGGAAGGTTCCTTTAAAAAAGCGAGCATCTAAAAACCTCAATCTATAATTAATACAGAGTTTCTTTATATCGTCTCGGTGAAAAATATTTTCTGAATTTAAAAAATCTAGATGGAATGTAGTAAACCCGTCTTCAGAATTATTTGTACGAAGTCGACTTTCAATATCGTCTCGCTGCTCTTGGTTGGTTAAAAGAATTTGTTCAACTTCAGCTAAAATATGGCCCGGCTCAATACGTTTGCGTCTAAGCTTTACAAGCTGCTCTTCTAAATTGGTTTTTGCAAGCATCGCGCTATTTTTTCATTAAAAATAAGCACTGGAAGCCAGCCAGCCAATATTTTAACATTCTGAGGGGTTATCGAAGCTGCGCCCCAAAGTCTTTTTCAAAACGTTGTTGCAATTTGCCCATGATCTTGTCTATTTGCTTGTCTGTGAGTGTTTTGCGCTCATCCAATAAGGTGAAACTCAAGGCGTAGCTCTTTTTCCCTTTAGGTAGATTTTTACCCGTATATACATCAAACAAAGAGACTTCTTTCAACAGTTTATTTTCTGTTTTAAGTGCCGTTTCTTTTAAACTATCAAAAGTGACGCCTTCATCCAACAATAAGGCAAAATCTCTTTTTACCTTCGGAAATTTTGAGACAGGACGGAGTTTTAAATTGCCCTTTGGAATTTCATTCAAAATGACATCCCAGTTGAAGTCGGCAAAAAACACCTCGGTCTCAATGCTAAATTGTTTAGCCACTTTTTTACGAACGATGCCCAATTCGGCCAACTTTTGATTGCCTTTCATGACGCAGATCCCTTCAGAATAAAGATCATTTTTTAATCCTTTTTCAGAGGTTCCTTCTATTCCTAATCGTTCAATGATAGCCATTACGACGCCTTTTCCGAAGAAAAAATCGGTTTTAGCCGAAGGTGAGGACCAGTTCATTTCGGTACGATCACCTGCGATGACCAAAGAAAGGTGCTTATGTTCCTCACGACCTTTGGGATAGTTGTGATAGGTCCGGCCAAATTCGAACAACTTTACATTGGGAGTCTTTCGATTATTATTGTAGGATACGGCTTCTAAAGCTCCAAAAAGCATAGACTGTCGCAATACTTCGAGGTCTTGACTCAAAGGATTCAGCATAACAACACTATGCTCCTCTTTGAGGGAGTTTGATAGCGACGAATAGGTTGGACTGGTCAAAGAATTACACAACATTTCATAAAAGCCCAGAGCGGTGAGTTGATCTCCTACTTTATTTTGAATTTGATAATCTTCAATAGGCTCACTACCGGCAATGGAGGCGTTTAGTTTTGAGGTGAAGTTAATATTGTTATAGCCATACACCCGAAGAATTTCCTCGATCACATCTACTTCTCGAGTAACATCATTTCGATAGGCGGGAATGGTCATTCCGATGCCCGTTTCAGTTACATTTTCAATTTTTATATCCAAAGAGGTGAGAATCCCCTTCATAGTTTCCCTTGGAATTTCCTGACCAATCAACCGAGTTGCCGATTCATATTGCAAAAATACCTGATGATCCAATATTTTCTTTGGATACACATCTACGATGTCGCTTGTAATTTCTCCGCCAGCGATCTCAATAATTAGGATGGCCGCGCGCATGAGCGCATATTCGGTAATATTGGGGTCGATCCCTCTTTCGAAGCGAAAAGACGCATCCGTATTTAAGCCATGACGTTTGGCCGTTTTGCGAACACTAATAGGGTCGAAATAAGCGCTTTCCAGGAAAATACTGGTGGTACTCTCACTAACTCCGCTATGTTCACCGCCAAAAACGCCTGCAATGCACATGGGGTTTTCGGCATCACAGATCATAAGATCGTCTTTGTGTAATTCTCTTTCTACACCATCTAAGGTCACAAATTTAGTGCCTTCGGGGAGCGTTTTTACCTGGACTTCATTTCCTGTAATTTTTACAGCATCAAAAGCGTGCAGTGGTTGCCCTAATTCATGAAGTACAAAATTGGTGGTGTCCACGATATTATTAATAGGTGATAGCCCAATAGATTTCAGTCTATTTTGCATCCAGATAGGAGAGGGGGCAACTTTAAGCCCGCTAATGGTAACACCACAATAGCGTGGTGCAAGCTCATTATTTTCTACCGAAACATCGATCTTTAGGGTTCTGTTTTCTACGTGGAAGCTGCTGGTTGACGGAGTGATCAATTCCATTGCCACTTCTTGTTGCAAAAGACCAGCGCGAAGGTCTCTGGCGACGCCCCAATGACTCATGGCATCCGCGCGGTTGGGGGTAAGGCCTATTTCAAAGATGTCATCATTTTCAATATCAAAAACTTCAGCTGCAGGAGTACCTGGTGCCAGGTCTTTATCCAAAACAAGTATGCCGTTGTGGTCATCTCCTAAACCTAATTCATCTTCAGCACAGATCATTCCCATACTTACTTCGCCTCTTATCTTTCCTTTTTTAATCTTCCAGGGTTTTCCTTCGGCATCGTATAATGTGGTTCCAATTTTTGCCACTGCTACATTTTGACCTGCTGCTACATTGGGAGCACCGCATACAATGTCCAGTAGTTCTCCGTTTCCCACATCCACCTTCGTAATTTTCAAGCGGTCTGCATTTGGATGCTGCTCAGCAGATTGCACCTTTCCTACAACCACTCCTTCTAAGCCTCCAGGAACGGAGGTAAAAGGCTCTATCCCTTCAATTTCAAGTCCCAGATCGGTTAATAATTCTCCCGCTTTTTGCGCATCCCAATCGACTTTCACAAATTGTTTCAGCCAGTTATAAGATATTTTCATTTCCCTCGTTAGTTAAGCGTACAAAGATAAAATATTGAAGCTAGGATTCAAATTACGGGTCATATTTCGTACATTTAAAATTCGTTGAACAAAAACCATCAAATCATGAAAATTTTAATGAAGATTATTATGGTATTATTTTTAGTAGGAGTTGTTTCCTGTCGAGATACCAAAAAAGAAGAGGAAGCTGAAAAAGCCGCCATAGAAAAGATAGAAGCCGTTGAAAACGAAGCGGAAGAAATTTCAGAAAAAATTAATGAAGAGGCTAGCGAAGTCGAAAGCTCTTTAAAAGAACTGGATAGTATTTAAAAACATAGGAGTATGAAAAAAGTAAAACAATTATTGGTAGTTGTAAGTATGTTCCTGATCGTCGGGAGTTTTACCACGGTGGCCCAGACAGGAAATGCAGTGACAGATGCAGCAAAGAAAGAAAAGCAAAAGCTTGATAAAGACAAGGTCAAGGTCAAAGACAAGGCTAAAGATAAAATGAAGGACAAGTCTGATCAGGTGAAAGGAGATGCCGTGAACTTTACGGACGCAAATAAGGATAAACTTAGAGTTTTAAATGAAAAGTTAGAAAAAGCGAGCACGGACGAAGAACGGAAAAAGATCAAGGAAGAGATCGCACACTTAATGAAGACCATGAAAAAAGACGGGCAGGCTAAGGTTGACGTCGCAAAGAGTGATGCTCAAGCAGAGATAGATGCTGCCAAAAACGACGCTAACGATAAGGTGGACGCCATGTCTAATGATGACGGTTCGGTGACTTCAGTGAATGACGCTAAGAACAATAACGCGTCAGTTAAGGCAACGGAACTTGGTAAGGCTAGAATGGATGAGGCTAAAGCAAAACTTGCGGCAAAAGAAAAGGACCTTACAGCCAAAGAAGACCTGGTTAGAAGAGGTAGAGCCAGAATTGCAAGTGCAAAAGAACGCCTGGCTACGGCTATCGCTAACGGAGATCTTACAGAGGATCAAATCGCAAAGAACCAAGCAAAAATTGATAGAGCCGAAGCGGGAATAGAGAAGTTAGAAGCTTCTATCCAGGAAGGAAAGGAAGCCTATGCAAGACAAAAAAACTCCTTGTCCAAAGTATTCGATAATAAGTATTCGACAATTAATCAATAAGAGTACATGAAGTTATGAGGAAATAGGCGTTGGTAATTAAACGCCTATTTTTTTTTGTAATAAGCAGTACTTATCCACGACCACCTTGATCTAAAACGATTTCCATGAAAAAGATATTACTTCCCTGTTGTGCCCTAATGTTCCTTTCTTGCCAAGAGGAAATAAAACCTCCTAAACAAGGATTTTGGCGCACTGTGTTGGAGGTGCAAGATGAAAAGGAACTCCCCTTTATTTTCGAATGGAATGCCAACAACACCCTCACCATTATCAATGCCGAAGAGCGTATTTTAGTAAAGGATATTGAAATGAAAGACGATTCTATTACCATCAAACACCCGGTTTTTGAAGGTGTTTTTAAAGGAATTTTTACGGAGGATCTTATTTCTGGAGAATTCATTAAACCCAGTTTAGACCGTGTTGTACCATTCAAAATGTCCTACGGAAGTGCCGCTCGTTTTGAAGCAAATGAGAATGCGAATGAGAATGTAAGTGGGAACTGGGAAATGATTTTCAGCTCACATTCTGAAGAAGATCGTTATATCGCTAAAGGCATTTTTACCCAAACAGAGGACCAAAAGGTAATGGGAACCATCAGGACAACTACTGGAGATTATCGTTATTTGGAAGGGATAATGGATGGAAAAACACTAAAGCTTTCTACTTTTGACGGGGCTCACGCTTTCCTTTTTGAGGCTGAAGTAAAAGATAGCCTGCTTTATGGGTTCTTTTATAGTGGAAATCACTGGAAAGAGCCATTTAGTGCTGTCCGAAATGAGAATTATGAACTTCCTGATGCCAATGCACTCACCTTTTTAAAAGAAGGCTACGAACGCTTCGATTTTTCTTTTCCGGATACGGAGGGAAATATAGTTTCCATGAGTGACGATCTTTTTAAGGATAAAGTGGTGGTCGCACAGATTATGGGGACCTGGTGCCCTAACTGTTTAGAAGAAACAGAATTTTACGCCTCTTACCTAAAGGAAAACCCTTCTTCGGAAGTGCAATTCGTCGCCCTGGCTTTCGAATATGCCAAAACCAAGGAGAAGGCTATCAATAGCGTGAAACGATTGATAGAAGCCGTCGAGGTTCCTTACCCTGTCCTTATAGCGCAGTATGGGACCAGTGATAAGGGTAAAGCGAATGACAAATTACCGATGCTCAATCACGTGCTGAGCTATCCCACGACCATTTTTATTGATAAAAAAGGTACGGTCCGCAAAATTCATACAGGCTTTAATGGCAAGGCCACGGGAGATTCCTATACTCAGTTTGTGAAGGAGTTTGAAACTTTCTTGGAGCTGTTGTCTTCCGAAGAAATGGAATAGGCAACAGGCGTTAAAATGTTTACCGAAATACTAAATATCAGTAAAAGGAAACAATAAGTTTTAGAAGGTTGTTCAAAAAGTAGACTTAAATTGTTACCTAACGAAAGAGTGTAAGGCCCAAGGTATCAATTTCTTGTCATCATTTACTTCATAATGAAAAGTTAATTAACATAGGAGAGGGGTATTTAACAAGATGCTAACAACTTCTACTTTGTATTGGCATTACCTTTAAAAAAAACAATCAAACCCTTCATTATGACAAAAATTTACACTCACTTTGTTTGCATCTTTGCTTTTACCATGCTGGCAACCGTATCGGTAGAGGCGCAGATTACCACCCCAAGGGGAAGCCAAACGACCACCATTTCACAGACTGTAGGAACATCGACCATAGAAATTACATACTCGCGACCCAGTGTTAGGGATAGAGAAATCTGGGGAAAACTAGTGCCTTATGGTCTCAACGACCTTGGTTTTGGTACTTCAAAAGCAGCACCCTGGAGGGCTGGAGCCAATGAAAATACAACCATCTCCTTTTCGCACGATATGAAAGTAGAAGGTAAGCCGATAAAGGCCGGAACTTATGGGTTGCACATTGAAGTAAAGGAAAATAATAAAGCAACCCTTTTATTATCGAATAATTCCACTTCTTGGGGAAGCTTTTTCTATGACCCTGCCGAGGATGCGCTAAGGGCAGATATCACGACCACCACGGTTCCGCATACCGAAATGCTCACGTTTAGTTTTCCCGAGGTAACCGCTACTAGTGCTGTGGCTACACTTGCCTGGGAGAAGAAAGCTTTTCCCTTTACCGTTGAAGTTCCAGTTACGGAGATCGTTCTGAGTGACATTCGCAATGGAATGAGAGACCAACCCGGATTTAACAGACTAACCTATGAGCAGGCAGCTGGATTTGCCTTAAATAACGGGGGAGATCTGAACGAAGCTTTGGGGTGGATAAATAATGCCATCGCCGGACAATTTTATAGTCAAAAGAACTTTAATAATCTTCAGATAAAGGCTGGGATTCTCAATAAAATGGGAAATGCCAACGAAGCAATGGCCACTTTGGAAGAGGCTAAAGAAATGGGATCCGTACTTGAAGTTCATCAATTAGGAAGACAGTTAATTACCATGGGCATGAAAGATAAGGCCCTCGAAGTTTTTGAGTACAACGCCAATAAAAATAAGAACACATGGCCCGTTTATTATGGTCTGGCGCGCGGATATTCTGCCAAAGGAGACTATAAGAAAGCACTGAAGAACTTAGAAAAAGCGCATGTCAATGCACCCACTGCAGCTGCTAAGGGGCGTGTAGCCGCAAACATCGAAAAGCTGAAAAACGGTGTTGACATTAATTAATCTTTTAATAATTGCGATAAAATACTCGTTGGAAACAACGGGTATTTTTTTTGAATAAAGTCAATGAAACTGGCCATTTGATTGAAATATTTTCCTCCGCTAATTCCCCTCCAGTCGTTGCAGGACCTCCTTTTTATAGCTGCGGCTGATAGGAATGGCCTTTTTACCAATTTCAAGGTATTCGCTGGTGAAAGAGGTAATTTTAGCGATGGAGACTACAAAAGAACGATGGCAACGCAGGAAACCCTCATGTGGTAATTTTGCTTCGATGTTGGAGATGGTTTCACGGGTGATGATGCTTTTTTCAGAAGTGATTATTTTGATATAATCGGTAAGACTTTCGATATAGGCAATATCGGTAAAGTTGACCTTGATCATTTTGCGATCGGACCGTACAAAGATGAATTCGGATGGAGGAGATATGATTTCTTGAACTGAAGTTCTAATTTCTGGAATATTTTCTCCCAAAAACTTGTTCACGGCTTTAATGAGTCGCTCCAGCGATATAGGCTTCAGAATATAGTCAACGGCTTGCAGATCGAAGCCATCGACGGCGTATTCGCGATAGGCCGTTGTGAAAATCACCTTAGTATTTTTATTAAGGGTCTTAGCGAAGGACAGGCCAGAGACTTCGGGCATATTAATGTCGAGAAAAATAACATCAATTTTTTCAGTATTCAAAATAGAAAAACCCTCGATGGCATTCTTACATAGTCCTACCACTTCCATAACTTCTATTTTGGACAAATGATCGGCCAACACATCGCGTGCCGCCTTTTCATCATCTATAATTATGGCTTTATATCGTTGTTTCATGAGGAATTTCAATGTTTTGTATGCGAAGCACTATCGAAAAATAGGATTCGCTACTATCTATATGCAAGGTATAATTGTTCTTATAAAGTAGGTTCAGTCTACGTTCAATAGTCGAAAGGCCTAATCCGCTGCGGGGTTCGGGTTTATAATCCTTGATACTATTATAAACGGAGCATGAGAGTTCGTTGTCATTGTACTTAATTTTAATGGCAACTGTTAGTTTGCCATTCACGATGTCACCGTGTTTAAAGGCGTTTTCAACTAAGGGAATAAAAAGCATGGGTGGGATGCTAATTTCTTTATCGATTCCTTCCGTGACGAATTCAACTGCCAGAGATTCTCCAAAACGAATTCTTTCCAAGGAAACATACTCTTGCAAATGTGCAATTTCTTCGGTCAAGGAAACCGAGGGCTTTTGTACCTGATATAAGATATAATCTAGCAGATTGGAGAGTTTTAGAATAATTTCTGGGGTTCTCTCAGATTTTCTA